>JAPPAV010000039.1 GCA_026705345.1 Gammaproteobacteria bacterium | reverse complement strand
GTGTTCCCGGATCACCGCCGTGCGGATTCCGGCGGGCGACCACAAGGGTCGCCCCTACGCCGACGCGGCTTCCTGGGCGTCCCCGTCGTCGTCCCCGCCCTGATCTCCTAGCAGCCGGTTCATGGTCTCCATCAGGTTGACCGGCAACGGGAACACGATCGTGGATGACTTCTCCCCGGCGATCTCGGTGAGCGTCTGCAGGTAGCGCAACTGCATCGAGCCGGACTCGCTGGACAACTGAGCCGCAGCTGCCGTCAAGCGCTCGGCGGCTTCGAATTCGCCGTCGGCGTGGATGACCTTGGCGCGTCGCTCGCGTTCGGCCTCCGCCTGCTTGGCGATGGCGCGGATCATGCTCTCGTCGATGTCGACGTGCTTGATCTCGACGCTCGCCACCTTGATGCCCCACTGATCGGTCTGCTGGTCAAGGATGGTCTGGATGTTCTGGTTCAGCCGCTCCCGTTCGGCGAGCAGTTCGTCGAGTTCGTGCTGGCCCAACACCGAGCGCAACGTGGTCTGGGCCAGTTGGCCGACCGCCTCGATGTAGTTCTCGACGTTCAGCACGGCGTGGTCGGGGTCGAGAACCTTGAAATAGAGCACCGCGTTGACCTTGACGGAAACGTTGTCGCGTGTGATCAGATCCTGCGACGGCACGTCCATGACGATGGTCCGAAGGTCCACCCGCACCATCGACTGCAGGATTGGGATGATGATGATGAGACCCGGGCCCTTGACGCGCTGGAAGCGGCCTAGGAGGAACACGACCGCCCGTTCGTACTCGCGCAGCACGCGGAAAGCGCTCGCGAGAATGGCGACAATCGCCCCGACGATGATGACTAGAAATATCGTATTGGTAATCATGTTCAGTCCCCTTCCGACTGATTAGCTTCAACGCGTACGGTCAGGCCGTCGAACTCGGTGATCCTGACCCGGCTGTCCTTCTCGAAGACCACGTCCGCGTCGCCCTCGGCCTGCCAGACTTCGCCGAACGCCCGCACCCGGCCCTTGCCCTGGAAGTCCTCGACGACCTCCGCGCGGCCGCCGAGCATGCTCTCCTTGCCCGACGCGGACTTCGCGCGACGGGCTCGTACCGCGGCACCTAAGACGAACACCATGACACCCACCGACAAGGCGGCCACGGCAGCGATGACCGGTTTGGAAATCTGGTAGGCGGGCAGGTCCGTATCCATGAGGATGATGGCGCCCACGACGAAGGCGACAACGCCGCCGACGCCGAACACGCCGAAGCTCGGTGAGAACGCCTCCGTGACGAGCAAGGCGATGCCGACGATGATGAGGGCCAATCCCGCGTAGTTGATGGGTAGCATCTGCAGAGCGAATGCGCCGAGCAGCAGGCAGATGATGCCGGTAACCGCACCCACGCCGATGCCCGGGCTGTAGAACTCGAGCACCAGTCCGTAGAAACCGATCATCAGCAGGATCAGGGCGACGTTGGGGTCCGTGAGTATCCCGAGCAACTCGTAGCGCCAGTCGGGGGCGATGAATTCGATGTGGGCGTTGCTCGACGAGATGGTGACATCGACGCCGCCCGCGTTGACGGTACGTCCATCCACGGCGTCGAGAAGTTCCGTCAGGCTTGCTGCGACCAGGTCGATCACATTCATCTCGAGGGCTTCGGAAGCGGTCAGGTTGGACGCATCGCGCACGGTCGCCTCGGCCCAGTCGGCGTTGCGCCCACGCAACTCGGCGAGTCCCTTGATGTACGAGACGGCATCATTGACCACCTTGCGGTCCATGGCCGACCCCGGCTCTGGCCTGTCCGACGGCTCGGCGTCCTGCTCGTCTTCGCTGCCCGGCTCGTCGTTCCCCGGCTCGCCTTCGTCCGCCGGCGGTCGCGGTGCCGTCGGCAACGGCAGCGGCGAGCCCTCGCCGCCCAGATTGACCGGTGTCGACGATCCAATGTTGGTGGCCGGCGCCATGGCGGCGATGTGGCTCGCGTACATGATGTAGGTTCCCGCACTGGCCGCGCGTGATCCGTTCGGCGCCACGTAGGTGGCCACGGGCACCGGCGAGGCGAGGATCGCCTTGATCATGTCCCGCATGGACTTGTCGAGCCCGCCGGGGGTGTCCAAACGCAGGACCAGGAGATCGATACCGTCTTCGTCACCCTGCTCCAGGGCTCGCATGAAGTAGTCGGCGGATGCGGGACCGATGGCACCCTCGAGTTCGACGACGCGGACCCGGGGAGTCGTGGTGTCGCCGCCGTTGTCGGCCAAGACGACGGCACCCCCCGCGAAGGCCAGCGCAAAGGCGATTTTCAAACTCGATCGCACGGCAACCTCCCGTTCAGTCGGGCGACAGACCCTGCTTCGCCAGCCAAGTCCGGTTGAATAGCCGGGACTGGTACTTGGCCCCACTATCGCACAGCATGGTCACGATGACATGTCCCGGTCCAAGATCTCGCGCAATCTTTGCGGCACCGCACAGGTTGATGCCCGTGCTGGAGCCGAAGAACCAGCCCTCTTCGCGCAACAGCCGATAGATCAGCGTCACCATTTCCTGGTCCGGAACCTGCACCGCGTCATCCACCGGCGTGCCCTGAAGGTTGTCCGTGGCACGGCTGCTGCCGATGCCTTCGGTGATCGATGGACCCTGGCTCATCCTCAGTTCGCCGGTCGTCACGTAGCTATGGAGGGCACTGCCCATACAGTCCGCGAGAATCGTCCTAACCTCCCGGTTGCGCTCCTTGAGAAACGTGGCAACGCCGCCGAGCGTCCCGCCGGTTCCCACGGACGACACGAAGGCATCCACCTTGCCATCGGTCTGGCACCAGATCTCGGGACCGGTGGACTCGTAGTGGGCGAGTCGGTTGGCGGTGTTGTCGAACTGGTTGGCCCAAACGCCGTTCGACAGACCGGCAGCGTACCGGCCGGCCTGCTTCTGGTAGTTCATCTCGTCCGCGTACGGCGCTTTCGGTACTGCGCGCACCTCGGCGCCGAGAGTCCTCAACAGATCGATCTTCTCCGGCGACTGATCCTCGGGGATGTAGATGACGCACGGGTAGCCCCGGGCGTTGCAGATATGGGCAAGACCGATGCCGGTGTTGCCGGCAGTGCCCTCGACAACCGTGCCGCCGGGTCCGAGCGCACCGCTCTTCTCGTGCTCGCGGATGATCCACAGCGCGGCCCGGTCCTTGACCGAACCTCCCGGATTCAGGAACTCCGCCTTGCCGAGAATCTCGCAGCCGGTCTCTTCCGATAGCCGGTTCAAGCGAATCAACGGCGTATTGCCGACGGCGGCGGCGAAGTCAGCGGTGGTGTCCATTCTTCCAGTCGGGTCCCAAGCTTGTCTGACCGAAGCCCGTCCTCGGGCGGGCGGGGGACGTGAGTGTGTCGACTCGCCAGCTAGGCGGCAAGTACCCGCAGGGAACTATGCCGGCAACTCGTGGTTATATCGGATGCGACCGCTACGCCCTCGCCCATCGCCCGCTCCAGCGAGCGATAATTCGGCGTTTGTCCAGAGGAGAAAGCGCGTGCCAAACCCGAAGTTCTACGCCGAATCCCCCGAGTCCGTCGGCCTCGACGCCAGCAAGCTCACCGAGGTGATGCAGCGCGTCCGCCGAGAAGTGGACGAAGGGCTTTTGCCGTCGGCACAGATTGCCGTGGCCAAGGAAGGTCGATTGGTCCTGTTCGAAACCGTCGGCGACGCGACCAACGACAGTCTGTATTGCGTGTTCTCCGCCACCAAGGCGGTGACGTCGGCCGCTGCTTGGCTCCTGATCGAAGCGGGCGAACTAGCCGTCGACGAGATGGTCGCCGACATCGTTCCCGAGTTCGCAACCAACGGCAAGGGAGTCGTCACCGTCGAACAACTCTTCCTGCACACAGCCGGTTTTCCCAACGCGCCGTTCCGACCCACGGATTGGCTGGCCCGGGACCGGCGGCTTGCGCGCTTCGCCCAATGGCGACTGAACTGGGAACCCGGAACCCGGTTCGAATACCACCCCTCGTCCAGCATGTGGGTGGTCGCCGAGATCCTCGAACGGCGCACCGGCCGCGACTTCACCGAATTTGTGCGTACAGAGGTCGCCGAACCCCTGGGCCTAGGCGACCTATTCGTCGGACTCCCCGAGTCGGCGAACGCGCGTGTCACCGAACTCGTGCACTGCGGCGAGCCGATGACCAGCGCCGACTATGACCGCCTCGGCATTCCGGAGCCTCCCGTGACCGAGGTCACGGAAGAGGCCATCCTGAGCTTCAACCGTCCCGAGGTTCGCGCGGTGGGCGTACCCGGCGGCGGCGGCATCATGTCGGCTGCCGATTTGGCCCTGTTCTACCAGGGACTCATCCACGGCGGCAGCGTCGACGGTCGTCGTGTCTGGCGGGAAAGCACCCTTGAGATGGCTCGGACCGTGCGTTCCGGCGATCTACGCGATCCGATGTCCGGCGTTCCGGTGAACCGCGGTCTGGGTATCGTCGTCGCCGGCGACGAGTTTCGGAATTTCCGGGGGTTCGCCCGGGACAATTCGCCGTTGGCATTCGGCCATGGCGGTGCCGGCGGCCAGATCGCCTGGGGCGACCCGGTCACGGGGATTTCCATCGGCTATTGCACCAACGGCCACGACCGCAATCCCATGCGTCTGGGCCGACGGGGTTTGAGCATCTCGAAGCGCGTCGCCGCATTGGTCGCCTAGGCGCGCGGCTGTCGTTGTGCGGGCACACCATTGGCCGATGCCTGTTTCGACGATCCCTACGCGGACGGCCGCATCCACGTCCCAATTTCAAACTGACACACCTTGCAGTGGCAACCCTGCCCATGGGTTCATTGTCCAAGTTAGCGAACGGAATCGGGTCGTTGTCGTGGCGAACAAGCAGTACGCAACGAGCAGTCGGCGGCTTGGTTCCGTTCGCAAATACCGTACTCTCGTTTGAACCGTTTGAACTGGCACACTGCCTTCCGTATGTTGCTTGCCAGAACGTTCGCGTCCGCGAAGCTGCCCGTCAGACAAGCGCCACAAGCAGAAGAGCCCTCCATGCGAGATTTCCCAAGTCCCGACTCGGCCCCTGCGCACCTGGCAGGACTGCTGGCGCTCGTCCTGGCCACGTCGACCGCCCAGGCCGCGGATATCGGCGACCTGGTCGAACAACGCCGCAGCGAGGCCATCGCCATTGCTTCGGACCTGTTCGACTACGCCGAACTCGGCTACCAGGAGGTGAAGAGCTCGGCGCGGCTTGCGACCTTTCTTGAGCAAAACGGGTTTGAGGTGACGACCGCAGTGGCTGGCATGCCCACTTCCTTCATCGCCTCCCGGGGCGCGGGCAAGCCCGTGATCGCCGTCCTCGCCGAGTTCGACGCCCTGCCCAGCCTCTCCCAGGCCGCCCTACCCCGCCGACAACCCGTCGTCGAGGATGGGGCAGGCCACGCCTGCGGTCACCATCTGTTCGGCAGCGCCTCGGCGACCGCCGGAATCGCCATCGCCGAGTGGCTGTCCGCCACCGGTACCACCGGGACCGTGCGTGTCTACGGCACACCCGCCGAAGAAGGCGGCTCCGGCAAGGTCTACATGACCCGTGCGGGCCTGTTCGACGACGTGGACGTCGCCCTGCATTGGCATCCCAACGACCGCAACGTGGCCGTTCCCGAGAGCAGCAACGGCAACAAGTCGGCGCGCTTCACGTTCCACGGTATCGCCGCCCATGCGGCCGCTTCCCCGCACCGCGGACGGTCGGCCTTAGACGGCGTCGAGGCGATGAACTACATGGCCAACCTGATCCGCGAGCACATGCCGTCGAGGGCTCGCATCCACTACATCATCACGCACGGCGGGGATGCTCCCAACGTCGTCCCCGAGCGTGCCCAGGTCTACTACTACGTCCGCCACCCGGAGCGGGACGAGGTCGAAGTCTTGTTCGACCGGGTGGTCGCCGCGGCCGAAGGCGCCGCGCTGGGAACCGGCACGCGCATGGAGTACGAAGTCATGCACGGCAACCACCCGTTGCTTCCGAACGAGGTGCTTGCGAGAACCATCTATACCGAAATGCGCGCGATTGGCGGCATCACCTACGATGAGACCGAGCTCGAGTTCGCCAAGGCGATCCGCAAGTCGCTGTTCGGCAACCAACGGCCGCTCGCCACCGCGCGCGAAATCGCACCATTCGAGTTTCGCCAGAAAACGGGATCCACGGACGTCGGCGACGTGAGTTGGAACGTGCCGACGGCGGGTTTCGGTGCCGTGACCTGGGTTCCCGGAACGGCGGCTCACAGTTGGCAGGCCGTCGCGGCAGGCGGTATGAGCATCGGCCACAAGGGCATGATGTTGGCGGCCAGGGTACTCGCCGCCACCGCCCGCGAACTCTATGTCAATCCGAAACTCGTGGCCGCGGCCCGCACGGAGTTCGAACAGCGCCGCGGCAAGGACTTCGTGTACCGACCGCTGCTCGGCGATCGGACCCCGCCACTGGACTACCGCCGATGAACATCCTGCTCCTCCATCCCGGCGCCATGGGCGCTTCCGTCGGTGCCGCCCTGGTGGGCAACGGCCACGACGTCACCTGGGTCGCCGCGGATCGCAGCGGCGCCACCCGCGACCGGGCGAACGGGGCTGGGCTTCGTGCCGTGACGTCGCTCGACGAAACTCTCGACGCCGACATCGTGATCTCGGTGTGTCCGCCGCATGCCGCGGTAGAGGTCGGCCAATCGGTTGCCGAACGCGGTTTCGCCGGGATCTACGTGGACGGCAATGCCGTTTCGCCCGCCACGGCCGCCAAGGTCGAACGTCTTTTCGGTGACCGCTACGTCGACGGCGGCATCGTGGGACCGCCGGCATGGCGAGAGGGCACCACCCGGTTCTACCTGTCCGGGGATTGCGCGAACCGGGTCGCGTCGTTGTTCGAGAATTCGCTCGTCGACGCCCGGGTCGTCGACGGCGGGCCCGTTGCCGCGTCCGCGCTCAAGATGTCCTACGCCGCCTACGCCAAGGGTTCCATCGCGCTCATATTGGGGGTTCGGGCCCTGGCCGAGAGCAACGGCGTCGGCAACGCATTGCTCGCCGAATGGGACATTTCCCAGCCCGGATTGGTGCGTCGCAGCGAGTCCGGCGCCACCGCCACCAGCCTCAAGGCGTGGCGCTTCGTCGGCGAAATGCACGAAATCGCCGCGACGTTCTCGGCCGCGAACCTGCCGTCGGGTTTCCACGAAGCCGCCGCCGAACTCTACGGCCGGATGGCCGCCTTCAAGGACACGCCCGGCGGCGCCGACGTCGACACGGTGCTGCGCGCGATTCTAGGCAACAGGGGTGGCGACAATGACTGAAGTAACCATCAACGGTGTCGCGCGGCGGCTTGACTCGGACCCCGACATGCCGCTGCTCTGGGCGATCCGGGAAGAGGTGGGCCTCACGGGGACCAAGTTCGGCTGCGGCATCGCCCAGTGCGGCGCTTGCACGGTTCACCTGAACGGGGCCGCCATCCGCTCCTGCACCACGCCGCTGCGCGCCGCTGCCGGGCGCTCGGTTACCACGATCGAGGGTCTGGCGACGAACGATGGACTGCATCGGGTACAGCAGGCCTGGATCGACGAGCAGGTTCCCCAATGCGGTTATTGCCAATCCGGACAGATCATGTCCGCCGCCGCCTTGCTTGCCCGAACACCCACACCCACCGACGATGCCATCGATGCCGCCATGCGCGGCAACATCTGCCGATGCGGAACGTACGCCCGCATTCGCCGCGCCATCAAGCGTGCCGCAGGCCAGGAACGCTCCGGTGGCTAGGTCGAAAAGACGCCTCGGCAAGTGGACCCGGCGCGGTCTCATCACCGCCGGTGTCCTCGCGGGCGGCACGTTGGTGATCGGCGTCGCCATCCGACCGGGCCATCGCGCACCCAGGCTACGCGACGTCGTCGCCGACCCCGACGAAGCGCTGCTCAACCTGTGGGTCAAGATCGGACCGGACAACCGCACCACGGCCATCGTCCCGCACGCGGAAATGGGCCAGGGCGTTCACACCGCGCTCGCGCAGATGCTCGCCGACGAACTCGACGCCGACTGGAACCTGGTCGACGTCCAGGAAGCACCGGCACACGAGGAGTACGCCAACCACAACCTCGCGAAGGGCTTTCTGTTCGGCGATGCCCAGATTCCGCGCGCCCTCGTGGGCACCGTGGACGGGGTGGTCCTGAAGCTGACCCAGGCGATGGACCTGCAGGTCACCGGCGGGAGCTTGAGCGTCCGCGCCACCGGGCTCCACGGCATGCGGGTCGCCGGTGCCGCTGCCCGTGAAATGCTGGCCAAGGCAGCGGCGGCCGGCTGGGACGTGCCGGAACGCGAGCTCGTGCTGAGGAACAGCCACATTCTCCACGAGCCAAGCGGTCGAACGGCGACCTATGCGGAATTCGCAGCCGCCGCCGCGCAGATCTCGCCCTCCTCGAAACCAAGGCTCAAGGACTCCAAGGCGTTCTCGCTAATCGGAACATCCGTAAGGCGCCAGGACGTTCCCGCCAAGGTCGACGGCAGCGCGGCCTTCGGCATCGACGCCCAACCCCCGGATCTCAAGACCGCCACCGTGCGCAGCTGCCCGGTGTTCGGCGGTCGCGTCGCGGCAGTCGACGATACCGCGGCGTTGAAGCTTGCCGGCATCGAACGCGTCGTCAACTTGGGCGATGCGGTCGCGGTCGTCGCCGACGGCTACTGGCACGCCAGCCAGGGCTTGGCCGCCTTGGCAATCAAGTGGACCACAAACGGCCGCGATGCGATCGACCAAGCGGCTGTATTCGCCCAGTTCGACGGTGTACTTGCCCAGGCGGAAGTGGACGATGCCGGCGACGTGGAGGTCGAGGAAGGCGATTGCGAAGCGGCCCTCGCCGCCGCTTCCAAGCGGCTCGAGGCCGAGTACCGGGTCCCCTACCTCGCCCACGCGGCCATGGAGCCGATGAACTGCACCGCCTGGCTCCACGACGGCGTTTGCGAAATCTGGACCGGGACCCAGAACCCCCTGGGAGCACGGGCAGCCGCGGCGGACGCGATCGGCTTCGATCCGGACAACGTCATCGTGCACAACGCCTACCTGGGCGGCGCGTTCGGACGGCGGTCGGTGCATGACTACGTCGTGCAGGCCGTGCGCGTCGCCAAGGCCGCCAACGCCCCCACGAAGCTAATCTGGTCACGGGAAGAAGACATCGCCCAGGACAGGTACCGACCGGCCGTCACGAGTCGTTTCCGCGCCGGGCTTGACGACAAGGGGCGTCCCATCGTCTGGACGAACCTCTACGTCGACAAGCACGAGCCTGCCGAAGCACCCCGGATTCCCTATGCCATCGACAACCAGCGCATCGCCTCGATGCCGAGTCCCACCCACGTGCCGTTTGGCGTCTGGCGAGCGGTGGACCACTCCCAACACGCCTTCTTCACCGAGTCCTTCATCGACGAACTGGCGGTGCTGGCCAACGCCGATCCGTACCGATTCCGCCACGACCTGCTCGCCCGCAAGCCCCGGCACCGCAAGGTCCTCGACGCGGCGGCGAACGCCGCCGGATGGGGCAACGCCTTGGAACCGGGTCGCGGCCGGGGCATCGCGCTCCACGAGTCCTTCGGCAGCATTGTCGCCGAGGTGGTTGAAACCCGGATGGATGCCGGGAACGTGCGCGTGGAACGCGTGGTCTGCGCCATCGACGCCGGCTACGCGGTGAACCCGGATGGCCTGACCGCGCAGATGGAGAGCGGCATCGTCTATGGCCTGACGGCCGCGCTATACGGCGAGCTCTGCCTCGAGAACGGCCGCGTCAAGCAGAGCAACTTCCACGACTACCCGATGCTTCGCATCGACGAGATGCCCCAGGTCAAAACGGTGATCGTCGATTCCGGCGGTCCGTTGGGCGGTGCGGGCGAACCCGGCACGCCGCCCCTCGCCCCCGCGCTGGCCAACGCCATCCACGACGCAACCGGGGTTCGGATCCGGGAGTTGCCCGTCTCGAAGCACGATCTCAACGTCTGAACGAGGCTCAGCCCCACGGCTTCGCCAAGGCCTCGTGGGGCCAAAGGAACTCGAAGCCGGCCTGCTCGGCCGGGCGCTTGTCCAAGTCTTCCCGGTCGCCGATGTGGTAGTAGACGTCCGCCGTGAACCGCGACTTGACGTCGGCGAGCATGTGTTTCGACACCGCGAAGTCGACGTCGATGCCGTGTCGCTCCCACATGGCGCGTTGGGCGCTGATCGGGCGGTCGGAGCAACTGCCCACGAGGAAGCCGTCCTGTTTCGTCTCGCGCACGAAGTCGATGGTCAGAATGCCTGGCGGGTCGCCTTCTTCAAGCGTCCCGTCGATATCGAAGCTGATCAGCGCCCTCACGATCCCGGCGTGGCGCTCCAGACCATGTAGTTGCCGCCCACGGGCATGGGTCCGCCCGACACGGCGATTTCGGGCTTGACGCCGGTCACCTGGCGGGCACCGGCACGTTGCTGGATCTGCTGGATGCAATCCGTGTGCATCCAGAAACGGCTGCGACCGCAGCCGATGTTGCCGCCGCTTGGCGACACGGGGTTCGGCCCGCTGATGCTGATATCGGTCTGGTAGAAGTCGAGCGCTTCACCGAACTTGAGGCCCCGGTAGCCGAGCCCTTCGATGTGGAACTGGTGGAACAGGGCGAAACCGTCGTACATGTTCTCGAAGGAAAGGTCGTTCGCGGTGATGCCAGCCCCTTCGTAGATCTTCCGTGCCGTGCGGGCGGTGTCCGCCTCCACTTCGTCCAACGTGGGCGTCAGGCTGCGCGGCCGGGTTCTGCTCGTCGCATGGTTGAGGATGTACACCGGCTGCTGCTTCAGATGGCGCGCACGATCGGCGGTGGTGAACAGGTACGCCGCCGAGACCATGATCGGCAGGTCGTTGTCGAACAGGTTGGCGGGCTTCGCGATCCAGCGCGCCGCCTCGTAGTCC
The DNA here is from genome assembly GCA_026705345.1 of Gammaproteobacteria bacterium. GTDB lineage: Bacteria > Pseudomonadota > Gammaproteobacteria > Pseudomonadales > Azotimanducaceae > VXYL01. The sequence continues at coordinate 74,457 of JAPPAV010000039.1, read as the reverse complement.
TCGGGCGTGATCTCTTCCGGCCGGTGCTGTGCCCAGTAGCCTTCCGGGAACTTGAGCCCGTTCTGCCGCGAATTCTCGATGAACGGCGCCATCATGTCGTGCGTCTTGCCGTACTTCCGGCAGTACTCGGCGAACTGCACGGCCGTCCCGAAGCAGGCGGGCGTGCCCCACAGCGAACGGATGGCACTCGATCCGGGGATCGCGTTGCCCGCGTTGGCACCGCCCTGGTAGTAGCGCCCTTCCAGGTTGTGCCAGCTCTTGAGCACGAGGCAGGTGTGCGCCCGCCCGTCGCCGATGGCCTGGGCCGCGACGCAGATGGCGTTCGACATGCAGCCGACGCCGTAGCTCGTGAACTCGATCCCCGTGAGTTCCGCCGAGTTGGCGAGAATCCAGTCGGCGCTTAGGCCGGTGATGCCATCCAAAGGATCGTCGGTGCGGTTGTAGGCGTTGATCGAATCCCACGGCAGGGGTTTGCCCCGGGGCCAGAAGGCCCCCGTGGTCGTGCTGGGGTCCATGACCAGGCCGTCAACGTCGGCCGGGTTCACGCCGGCATCGTCGATCGCCCGGCGGAGTGCTTCAAGGCTGATGCCGCCCACCGAGTTCTCCGGCGTTCCGTCCCAGCGTCGGAAGGTCGGCGAGTGGCCGATTCCCACGGCCGCCACCTTGCCGCGATGCTCCCAAAGGCCCAGGCCCTCCTTGACGCGGTACACGGAGGCGGGCGCCGGGGATGTACTCACCGCTCCCCCGCCACAACGCGCCACTCGGGAACCTTCTGACCGTTCGCCGTGGCCTCGAACACCACCTCGACGTCGGCTCCGATCGGGATATCGTCCACGGGCGTTCCGGGCAGGTGCGAATACATCTGGATTCCGGGATCGTCGTTCAGCATGATCACCGCGACGTTGAACGGCTGGTCTTCCTGAAGCAGGCGGATCGGACAGTCGTGGACGACGCCGTAGTTGTAGATGCGGCCCCGGCCGCTCATTTCCTTCCACGCCAAGGCACCATCGGAACCGCATTGGTGGCAGGTGCGAGCCGGCGGATGCTGCAAGCGGTCGCAGCGGGTGCAGTTCTGGATGACGAGCCGGTCCAGGTTGGCCGCTTCCCAGAACGGACGCGTCAAGTCGTCGGGATCGACCCCCTGTTTCATCCCTTCCCCGTTGTCTTCGAGACGAAACGACGCATTGAAAGCGACCACGGTGATCGGGTCAACCGCCACGCATTGCATGCGGCAAAGCGCCACGGCATCGGCTATCGTTCCGGTCCCTTCCTTGAGGACGATCAGCGATGAAGTACGCGACTGCCCCCTTGTTCCTCGCCCTCGCCGCCATCGGCGCCGCGGTGCTGGCCCACGCCCACTCCGACGAGGACGCCGATCCGAACGATCTCTCGTTCAAGCACGCAACGCCGATTCTCGACGTGAAGAGCGTCGAAGCCAGCATCGAGCACTACACGACCAAGCTCGGGTTTACCAAGAACTGGGACTGGCCGGACGACAGCGAGGACAAGACCTTCGGTTCCGTGACGAACGGCGCAGTGTCCATCTTTCTGGCCGAGACGCCCGAACCGATCAAGCCGACCTGGGTGTTCTACGACGTGAACAACGCCGACAGCGTCTACAAGGCCTACGTCGAGGCCGGTGTAACCATCCGCGAGGCACCCAACGACAAGCCGTGGGGATCCCGGGAGTTCCACGCCGAGGACCTGGACGGCAATGTCTTGCGAATCGCATCACCGCTGCCGCACGAACACGACTGACCACAACGCGTGCCGGGTGTTCCCATGACAGCGAACTTGCCGTAGTATCCAGATGTACATATTTATGAACATCTGGATGAATGGCCGATCAGCATTCGATAGCCGACGCTCGCCGTGACCTGCCCATGCTGGTCCGCAAGGCGGAAAGGGGCCAAACGGTCGAACTCACACGCCGAGGGGAATGGGTAGCGGTTCTCATCGGCCGTCACCGGTACCAGCAACTCGTGGCGCCGATGCCGAGCTTTGAACAAACCTACCTTGTATTCAGGACCGCAGTTGACCTCTCGGCACTCGACCTAGACCCGGACGAGATATTCGGCAGTACCCGGGACCGAACCCCGGGACGCGAATCGACGCTGCCGTGAAGTTCCTTCTCGACACGAACGTCGTCTGTGAACCGCTGCGTCCGATTCCCTCTTCGGCCATCTCGAAACGTCTGACTCGGCATGCCGGGGAGATGGCGATTCCCGCCCCGGTGTGGCACGAACTGCGGTTCGGGTGTGCACGGCTCGCTCCGTCCCGACGCCGTACCGCGATAGAGCGCTACTTGGAGGACGTTGTGCGGGCGAGCCTTCCGATCCTCGACTACGATCAGCCTGCCGCCGACTGGCATGCGCTTGAACGCGCAAGGCTGACCGCCAAGGGCAATCCGACATCTTTCGTGGACGGCCAGATCGCCGCCATCGCCTATGTCAACGACTTGACCCTTGTCACCGCCAACACGCGCGACTTCGAGCACTACGAGAGACTCGACGTGCTGAGTTGGACCTGAAGGCCGCTTGGCCGCGCGTGGAATCCAACGTTGACCACAATATACGACTTGCCATAGGCTAGGCATATGCCGCCGCCGACTTCACCCCATCGACAAGCACGCCTTTTCCGCAACGGACGGAATCAGGCGGTTCGCATCCCGCGCGAGTTCGAGATGGCTGCGGATGAGGTCGTCATCTATCGGGAAGACCATCGCCTAATAATCGTACCGATAGACCGACCGCCGTCGCTGGCCGACGTGCTGTCGACGTTCGATACGTTGGACGAGAACTTTCTGATGGCGGACGATCCGCCAACCGAGCCGGAAGACCTGCTCTGAGCAACAGGAGATGCAGTACCTGCTAGATACCAATGCGGTGTCGGAACTCGTTCGGCGACCGCAGGGAGCCCTCGCCACGCGCGTGGCAAGCCTGACCCCAGACACCTTCGCCATTAGCGTGGTAGTCGCCGCGGAACTTCGGTACGGCGCTGAACGGCGAGGATCCATACGCCTATCGAAACAGTTGGAAACGTTGTTGGCAGCCATCAAGGTGTTGCCTCTGGATACGCCCGTCGATCGGCACTACGGGGCGATTCGCAACGAATTGGAAAGCGCGGGAAATCCGATCGGCAACAACGATTTGCTGATCGCCGCACACGCCCGGGCACTTGGCGCGACACTCGTGACAAACAACGTCCGGGAATTCCGCCGCGTGCCGGGCCTTGCCGTCGAGAACTGGCACGCCGCAAACTAGCACTCCGAGACTTGGAACGAGGACGCCAACCATGGCCGAAGCCGCAATAGCTCTTGACCGATACGACGTGCGACCGTTGAGCGGTGCTCTCGGGGCGGAAGTCCGCGGCATCGACGTGGCGAGTCTCGACGAAGACGGGTTCGCCGCCGTTCACGCGCTGCTCATGCAATACAGCGCCATAGCCCTGCACGGGCAGGAGAACTTGACCGACGATGGACTACGCGAGTTCGGCATGCTCTGGGGCAAACTCGATGTCCACGGCTACTCGCGCACCGTTCCCGGCTACGAAGACGTCCTGCTCATCTACTCGGACGCGAAACGCCGGTCCGCTGCGGAGGGTTGGCACTCGGACGTGAGCTGGAAGGAGGTCCCGCCGAAGATCTCGATGCTGCACGCCCGCCAAGTCCCGTCGGTCGGCGGCGACACGTTTTTTGCCTCCCAATACAGGGCCTATGAAGACCTATCGGATGCGATGAAGGCGTTTCTCGAGCCCCTGGAGGCAGAGCACGACGGACGCAACTTCGATATCGACCTTATTCGTCACCCGGCAACACACCCCGTCGTGGTCCGCCACCCCGAGACTTCTCGCAAGGCGCTCTACGTCAATCGGGGATTCACGCGACGTATTCCATCGCTGCCAGCCGGCGAGAGCGCGGCGATCCTGAACTTCCTGTACGACCACTGCACGCGCGAACGCTACCAGGCGCGGGTCCACTACGAACCCGGCACGCTCGCCATGTGGGACAACCGATGCGTCCAGCACTCGGCGGTCCCGGATTTCGGTGACGAGGTTAGGGAAATGCACCGCGTGGCCGTGTTGTGTGATCAAAGACCGTCTCGCTGAGCAACCCACGAAACTGCGGCATTTGCCCGCGAACAAGGCCACCCGCCGTAGGCATCTTGGGCGAGAAGAGTCCGCTGCGTTGGCGCAACCTACCTAACCGACGTTCACCCAACCGGCAGGAACCCTTGCGCCTCCATCCAGAAAACGCCGAGGTTAAACACCACGTGGCTGGCCAGCAGCAAGCCGAACGACACCGGCGTCACAAGGGAGCGCCGCATCGGTTTCCCCTGCGATCCAAGGTCCGGTCTAAGCAACGGAAAGGCGGTGATGCCAACCGCCGCGCAGCACGAGATACCTACCGCCGTGAATACGAACGTCCGCAGGATGTCGACGGGCAACGCGATGACAAGCGACCATGTGGCTTCCCCTGCAGCGAGTGCCACGGCCACCAGGGCGGAAGCGTAGGCGGCGACGACTGTCCAGGCGAACCGGGAGCACTGCCGGATCTCGTCCCGCCTGGAGAACCAATGGATGGCCACGGCCACCACCATCACGAACAAGGTGATCCCGTGGACTACCGCCAAGCCGACGGTCACGACGAAGACTCGCTGGCGCGGGTTCTACGGCAGCAGCGCGCCCCCGTCCACGTCGATCGTGGTGCCCGTCATATAGTCGTTCTTTAGCGTCAGCAGGATCGCCGACGCAACCTCGTCCGCCGTGCCGGCGCGCTTCATGAGCATGTTGCGCGTGGCGTTGGCGAGGAACTGGTCCCGCGCCCCACCCTGGACCGGGAACATGGGCGTATCGATAATGCCCGGCGCAACCACGTTGATCCGCCGCGGCGCAATCTCCGGCGCGATGGCGCGGACGAAACCCTCCACGGCGTTGCCGACGGTGGAAATCGCCGACGAGCCCGGATTGGCTTTTCTGGCGGGATAGCCGCTGACCAACGTGATGGCGCCCTCAGGCGCCATGTGTTCGGTACCCAGGCGCACGCTGTTGGTGTAGCCCCAGAGTTTTCGGAACGATCCCTGGAAGCCGTCCAGGTCCATCTGCAGGAACGGGCCGGTTGCACGCTCGCCACCGGTGGCCGCGTTGACCAGGATATCGAAGCCTTCCTGCTCCTCGAACAACGCCGTCAGGGCATCGCGGTCGAGCACGTCGATGATGTGGAAGCTGACGCGATCACCCGTCGCGGCGTCGGCCCGGTCGATGTTGGATTGCGATCGGCTTCCGGCGATCACGCTCGCGCCTTCGGCCTCCAGTTGACGCGTGACCGCAAGGCCAATGCCCGACGTGCCCCCGAGCACGATGGCCCGTCTGCCTGCTAGATCCATGTGGATGCTCCTTCGAGTTTCGGTTACTCGGCGACGACGTTGCGGGGCGTCTCGCCGGCATCGACGATCAATTGTTTGATCTCATCGAGAACCCTGTCCAGTGTGCCGGCATCCGTACCGCGTATCACCAGAGTCGTCCCGTAGCCATCGGCGTCCATGAAGGGGTAGCTGCCGATGTCGACATCGGCGTAACGATCCTGGATTCCTTCGAGCCCGGTGGCCACCTGGCTCTCGCCCAAGTACGCGGTGACCGAGCGCGATTGCACGACCGCGCCGCCTTCGAGCCTCACCGTGGAGATCATCGCCCGCATGACACTCGGGATGCCCGCCATCACGTAGACGTTGCCGATGCTGAATCCCTGCGGTCCCCCCGTGGCGTTCTCGACCAGTTCCGCGCCTTCCGGAATCCGCGCCATGCGCATGCGCGATGCCATCACCTCCGGTGGCGAGGGCCGCCCCCGAATGCGCTCCGCGATGGTCTCGTCGATGACCAGGGGAACGCCGAACGCCTTGGCGATGCAGTCGGCGGTGATGTCGTCGTGGGTCGGTCCGATGCCACCGGTGGTGAACACGTAGTCGTACTTTGCGCGGACCTCGTTGACGGCACCGACGATGGCGTCTTCGGTGTCCGGGATCACCCGCGCCTCGCGCACCCGCACGCCGCTCTCGCCGACAACGTTGGCGATGTGATTCAGGTTGGTGTCCTGGGTACGGCCGGACAGGATCTCGTTGCCGATGATCAGCACGCAGGCGGTAACGACGCGTTCTGGCATAGTCCCCATTGCTTGTCTCGATGCCCGTTCATGCTATCAAGTTCGCGTGGACATCGGACACGACCGGACCGCACGCTAGCCAATGCCAGCTCCGCCAGGCGGCTCATCGACCATGGCTATGCGCGACCCGTGCCGTGCAAGCGAATGCTATGCTAGTCGACAGCGCTTTCTGGAGCACTTCGCCGGGCGTGGCAGACAGATCGGACAATGTCGCCGAGAAGATAGATCGCCTCGTCACGGCGGTGGAACGATCGCGCGACAGCGGGCGACGACACCGCAGACTTGATCGCGGCGAGGAACTTGAGCACGTAGTCAAGCTTGCCGACGAACTCCCCCGACGAAGGCGTGGACGGTTGCGCTATCCCGTATTGAAGCGCCTTGGATGGAACAGAATCCAGAGCGAGTGACGACGGTTGTTGCGTGCGAGGCCGGCGTGGCTGGTGCGGGGGCGGTGCGGCGTACAGCGGAAGCAAACGGGCGCTGTCGCCGGCGCGGCGGATCCGGCATTGGGGTGCCAATCCCGTCGGCATCGGGGGAGTAGCGCTGTGTCCAATGACCTTGTCGACAAGGTCGTCCAAATACACAAGGCGCTGACCGACGCGGAACTGCCCCATGCATTCGGGGGTGCATTGGCATTGGCGTGGTGCATCGGCTATCCCCGCGCGACCGCAGATGTGGACGTGAACGTGTTCATCGCAGAGTCCCACGCCGAGCAGCTTCGAGGCGCACTACCGACCGGGGTCGCAATCTCCGCGAGCGATCTCGCCCGGCTGACGGACGAAGGGCAAGCGCGTTTGTGGTGGGACGACACCCCGGTGGATGTGTTTCTGAACTCCACACCGCTGCACGAGCGCGCAGCCGTGCGCGTGCGTTGGGAGACGTTTGGTCAGGCTCGGATGCCTTTCCTGAGTTGCCTCGACACCGCCATCTTCAAGGCGTTCTTCAACCGCACGAAGGACTGGTCTGATCTCGAAGAGATGCACAAGGCGGGTACGCTGGATGCTCGGTCGGTCCGCGAGGTCCTCACTAGCGCCTTGGGTGAAGGCGACGAGCGTGTCCGGACCATCGACCGTCTCGCGAAGACCGGAAGGGCATTCCAACCTTGACGGCTGTCGCGTTTCGACACCGGAGTCCGCAAGCTGAACGGGTCATCCGCCCCGGAATGCCGGCTTGCGTTTCTCGGCGAATGCACGCCGACCCTCCCGGTAGTCCTCGGAATTGAAACAGGCGTCCACCAACTGGCGAACCTTGGCGAGATCATCCGCTCGCTCGCCCGCCTCCCAGGCCTCCACCGCGGCCTTGGCGGCACGCACGGTCAACGGCGCGTTGGCCGCCACCCGATGGGCGTATTCGGAAACCGCGGAAGAGATAGTCTCGCGTGGTTCCACGAAGTTGAGGAGGCCAATACGCAACGCTTCGTCGGCATCGAGGAACCGTGCCGAGAACATGATGTCCCTCGCCCGTGCCGGTCCCACCGTTCGAGTAAGCTTGGCGAGTCCGTCGTAGCCGTATCCCAAACCGAGTTTCGCTGCGGGGATGCCGAAGGTCGAATCCGGCGTCGCGAACCGAATGTCGGCGTTCAGCGCCGTGGCGAGACCGCCACCGATGCAGTAGCCGGTGATCTCCGCAATGAGCGGCTTGCTGAAGGTGGCGAGCGCACGACCGCCCCGGGCCGAAACGCGGCCGTACTCGCGACGTTGTTCGGCGTTGGACCGTTTCGAGTCGAACTCGCTGATGTCGGCCCCGGACACGAAGGATTTGCCGCCGGCACCTGACATCACGACGACGCGGACCTCGTCGTTCGCCTCGAAACACGCCAGGGCATCCGCCACGCCCTGCCACATGTCCAAGGACAACGCATTGTGCTTGGCCGGGTTGTTGAACACCAGGCGACCGACACCGTGATCGTCGATCTCCGCGAGCATGCGCTCGGTGGACAAGTCGATAGTCAAGTACAGCTTCCCCGCCAGACACCCCTCGGCGTCATGCTAACGTCGCCCCGGCAACTTTGGAACGTCTGGCGACCCATGGGCATCCAACCCGCGTCGAGTTGTCCCGCAAGTCCCTGCGTTGGCTCGGCCGAGCGATAAGCATTAGCGCTCCTCGATCTGACGGGCCCTCTCCACGAGTGCTCGGGCCCTGATGAGATGCGGTGCGTCCACCATCTGGCCGTTGAAGGTGAAGGCCATTCTGCCTTCGGCCTGGACCCGGTCGAACGCCTCGATCAAGGCCAACGCCTCGGCCACGTCGGCCGCGGCTGGCGTGAAGGCGGCATTGATCACGTCGATCTGGTTCGGGTGAATCGAGATCTTCCCGGTAAACCCCAGCCGGGCACCCTCTTCGCTCTCCGCACGGAGCCCGTCGAGGTCGCGGAAGTCGACGTACACCGCGTCGATGGGTTGCACCCCTGCAGCCGCCGCGCTCAGCAACGTGACCACGCGGCAGTGCTGGTAGACCGCCAGATAGTTGCCCGACTCGTCGCGGTTGGTCGGTACGCCCAGGGTCGCCGATAGATCCTCCGCGCCCCAGGACATCGCCTGCACCCGTGGACACCCGGACAGTGTCGGGACATTCAGCGCGCCCAGCGGCGTTTCCGCCGCGATCAGGATCAAGCCGACGCCTCGATCCGGGAGACCGTGCAGTCTCTCCAAACGAGACAACTCCGCGTCGACGGCGTTGAGACCTTCCACCGTCTCCGGTTTTGGCACGACGTAGGCATCCGGCGGCGTCGCCATGGTCGCCTCGAGATCGGCAAACCCCCACGGCGTGTCCAGGGGATTCATGCGCACGGTCTTTTCCTTGGCGCCGAAGTCGGCTTCGGCAAGCCAGGATGCCACCACTCCCCGCACGTCGTCCTTGCGGTCGGGCGTTACGGCGTCCTCCAAGTCCAGGATCACGCTGTCCGCATTGGTGGCGAGCGCCTTGGCAAGCATCCGGTCGTTGCCACCCGGCACGAAGTGGAGTGAACGTCGCAGGTGGACCACCGCGTGGTTCGTCAGGTCTTTCCCGAACGCAACCGACGAATCTCGGCGCGCAGTCTCGCGTTCTCTTCCAGTGCGTGCCGCCGCTCCGCCTCCGCGCGGCGCTGCTCCGCCTCCGCGCGGTCACGGCCCTCCATAGCGCTGGCATGGTCCGGAAACAGGCGCCCCGTCTCGGGATCGCGTAACCACACGTTTTTGCCTTCGGGAACGAGATCGAGGCCCAGCAATTCGCTATGCCAGCCGCCATCCCCTATTGATGCGAGCGGCTCGTGGTTGCCCTGCGCACGTAGGCGCCAACCCTCCAACGGCGGACCACCACGCCTCTGCCCCCGCGGATCGAAGATCCAGTACTCCCGGACGCCAAGATCCGCATACAGGGCCGGCTTCTTGAACACATCCACCCGCCAGGTGTCTCCCGACAGCACCTCGAGCACAAGATCCGGAGCCTTCGGTTCTTGCCAGACCTTGTACGAAAGCCGGTCGCCCGGCTCAACGTCGAATGCCACCATCACGTCCGGCACGACGGCCGCCGTGCCGACTTCGCGGTCGACCAGCAGGAGATGATCGGCCAGCACGCAAACGAGCCGACCCCGCGATCGGTAGTGCCCGTACAGGGCACCGTGCCAGTAGGACACGATCGGGAAGTGGACCTCGGACTCCGGCATGTGCGAGTTGTCCTCGCGAACGTAGCCGTCCTCGTCAAAGTAGACCGGCGGAACCAGACGATGCAGCGCCTTGGCGTGCGTCGCCGCGAGCCCGGGGCGGAGCCGATAGGGCTCGGAGGACCCGTCGTGATGGGGGGAAACGGTCGTCGTTTGCATGATCGGAAAGTACCACAGGTTGACTCTTGAACGGCGAGGCGGGCGCATGGGCGCGATGGCCAGATGATCCACGGGAACGCTCGACCGGCGATAGCGAGATCAACCCATCTGCGTGTAAGCGATCCCCCCGACGTGACGTGGGATTTCGCTGCCGAACCGGGGCTACGGCGTCGGTCGTCGCCGCATCATCATCGCGCCCCGAAGGCAGGAGCACACGATCTCGCCGCGCTGATTGGTTCCCACATGCTCGAACGTCACAATGCCCCGGTCCGGTTTCGTTCTGCTTGCCCGGCGTTCAACAACGGTGGAGGAAACCCGGATCGTGTCGCCGATGAACACGGGGTTCGGGAAGGTGGTCTCATCGAACCCGAGGTTGCCGAGCGTGGTGCCCAAGGTCGTGTCGCCCACCGAAAGACCGACCACCAGACCCAGAGTGAAAATGCTGTTCACGAGGATTTGGCCGTGGATCGACTCCTTGGCGAACTCGGCATCGAGGTGAAGCGGCTGCGGATTCAGGGTCAGGGCCGTGAACAGCAGGTTGTCCGTTTCCGTCACGGTACGCCCGGGTTCGTGGTCGAACGTGTGCCCGATTTCGAGTTCCTCATAATACTTTCCGGCCATACGATCTACCCCTAACCCGCTTCGCCACGGGCGACCGCGCACCCTTAGCCGGGCGCGATGGGTCGTCCCTACGGGGCCATGCTAACCTTGCTGAATGGACTTCGAAACGACCGACGAACACCAACTCATCCGCGACGCCATCGGGCGAATCTGCGGCAATTTTCCCGACGACTACTGGTCCGAATGCGACCGCGAACACCGCTTTCCGTGGGATTTCTACAACGCGCTCGCCGCAGACGGCTGGGTCGGCATCGCCATCCCCGAGGAGTACGGCGGCAGCGGACGCGGCATCACCGAGGCATCCATCGTTCTCGAGGAAGTCGCGGCGTCGGGTGCCGCGATGAACGGCGCGAGCAGCGTCCATCTCTCGATCTTCGGCATGCACCCGGTTGTCCGGCACGGCTCGGAGGAGATGAAGCAGAAGTACCTGCCGCGCGTGGCCAACGGCGACCTGCACGTGGCCTTCGGCGTCACGGAACCCAACGCCGGCACCGACACGACGTCCATCACCACGACCGCGCGGCGTCATGGCGACAACTACATCGTGCGGGGGCGCAAGGTGTGGACCACCAAGGCGCTCGACTCCGAACGCGTACTTCTGCTCGTTCGCACCGAGGCCCGCGACAAGGTCGCGAAGCGTACCCAGGGCATGACCCTGCTGCTCGCCGAACTGCAACGCCCGGAAGTCACCATCTCCCCCATCGACAAGGTGGGACGCAACGCGGTCGCCACCTGCGAAGTGGTCTACGACGACCTGCCGGTGCATGTCACCGACCGCGTCGGCGAGGAAGGCAGAGGGTTCTACTACCTGCTCGACGGCCTGAATGCCGAGCGAATCCTCGTGGCTTCGGAAGCCTTGGGAATAGGCAAGGCCGCGTTGCGCAGGGCCGTCGACTACGCCAACGACCGCGTGGTGTTCAATCGACCCATCGGGATGAACCAGGGCGTGGCGTTCCCGCTCGGGGAAGCCCGTATGCGCCTCGACGCGGCAGAGCTGATGATTCGTAAAGCATCATGGCTGATCGACAACGGCCAACCCTGCGGCGCGGAGGCCAACATGGCCAAGTGGCTGGCCGCCGACGCCTGCTTCCAGGCCGCGGACCAGGCCGTGCAGACACACGGCGGTTTCGGCTACGCGAAGGAGTTCCACGTCGAACGGTATTGGCGGGAAGCGCGACTGCAGCGCCTCGCGCCGATCTCCCAGGAGATGGTGTTGAACTACGTGTCGGAGCACGTCCTAGGGCTGCCGCGCTCGTATTGAAGGGGCAATGGCGCGCTAGCGAGCCAGTTCGGCGAGGTCCGGTTCGCCGTTGCAGGGCGGCAGGTAGTCGTCGCCGATCCGTCGTCCACCGTTTCCGGTAGGGCGATTCAACGACCCTGACAAGGCGCGTTGTGCAATGCGCTCGGCCCCCTGAACCATGTTCCAAAGCCAACAAGGCGATGTGATCAACGAATGCCCGAAGATCGCCTCGGTCCGCGGCTTCCAAGACATCGATATAGGCGGGTTTGGCGAAAGCCGTGACGATCGGCGGCGGCAGATTCCGCCTGACGTACGCATGCGCCATCAACAGTCTCGACACTCGTCCGTTGCCATCCTGGAAAGGGTGCGTCCGTACGAAGCGGTGATGCAGCCAAGCAGCCTCGACCTCGACGGGGTACCGACGCGGGGTCACTTCGTCGTTGTAGATGGCGAAGAACCGGTCCATCTCGGCTTCGGCATGTCCCGGCGGGCAATACTGATGAACGACGCCGTCGGGTCGTCGAGGGTTGTTCGGGGCGATCTTCCAGGTGCCCTTGCGAACGAAGGGCACTTGCACCTTCCTGATCCGGCCATCGACGACGTTCAACCCCGTGACCGTCTCCTGGTGACGAGTCAACAACGCATGCCAGCGCTTCAGCATGCTTGCCGTGAGCGGGCGTCCCTCGGCCACGTCCTGCCAGACCATCTCGCCGGCGGCGGTCTGATTTTCGAGGAGTCCGCTGATCACCTCGTCATCGAGGTCCTCGAGCGTATGCGCACCGACCACGCCCGCGAACCCTTCGGCGACCAACTGCTCGGTCACGCCCCGTTTGAGCGTATAGAGTCCTTCGATCTGACCGGTCTCGATGGCGAACGCGCGGTTGCGTTCGGCAAGCCATGTCTCGATGAAGCGGTCGGCCGGGCCTCCCGCCTTCATCTTCGAGCGCGCCTCGAGCCACTGCCGCTCAAGGACGCGGTATTGCGGGTTGCCCCAGCCTTGAGCACCCTCGGGCAGGCCTTCGAGCGGCTTCCAGATTTCGGGGTGTTCGTTAATGCCGGGATAGTAGTCCCGCACTTGCAGCAGCACCTTACTTCGGTTCAGTCGCAGAACACGCCCAACGCCGTCATGACCTCCCGTTCGGTGCCGCGACCAACCGGGTTGTTGATCAGCTTCCCGTTCACCACGAGGCTTGATGACCCGCCGCCGTCCAGGTTGAGTGCCTCCTCGGCACCGATGCCGACCATAATCGCCGCCAGTTCCTCCAACCTGACACCTCGGCTCATCCGTTGCCGTCCATCCACCAGGAGGAGTAGCAGCGTACCGTCGCCGGCGATTCCCGCCGCGGTGCGCGGATGCGTGTTGGGAATCGCCGTGCCGAAGAAGACCTCCTCGTTCGTGGTGACTTCGACCCGCCCGTTGGAGACCAGCGCCGGCCCGCCGCCGAGCGCATCCTCGACGACCCAGGGCGTCGACGTTTTCGGATCGAGTTCCGCCGGGACGCCTTGTCGATGCGGCGGTGGCGCGGCCCACGCCTGCAACTCTCCTCCCCGACTGGTGGCCCAGGCGATGTCGAAACCCGCGGACATGAGACCCAAGGCAGCGCGGGCAGTCGAGTAGCGCACGTCATCCCGCACGGCCGACCGCGTCGCGGGTGCTTCGATGACACCGTCGATGACCAGAAGACCGGCGTGGTTGGCGGGCACGCGCTCCATCGTGAAATAGCCGCCGTTGATGACGACGCAGGCCCCGGTCGAGGCGGCGAAACTCGACACGGTCTCGCGGCGGTCCGTGGGGTCGCTGGAAACCAGAACCTCCACGCGTCCAGAGTCGGTTCCCGCGGCCACCGATACGTACCAGGCACGCAACGGCAGTCTCGAATCCGTGCCCGCGTAGACCCGCACGCCCGCGGGCAGACCGGCGTTTAGAGCCGCTAACGGTTCCCATGCCAAGTCCGGACCTGCGGCGGCCCAGATGAACGCGGTCGCACTGCAGCCCACGCATGCCACGAACGCCTGCAACCGATCGCGAAGCCGTCCTCGCACGGCATCAACTCCGCCACCCCGTCGATCCGATCATACACGGGGCGGCGCCACCTACCGAAGCGCTACGGTTCCTCCATCACGCTCCGAATCCGGTGCTTGTCCCGCGCCTTCTCGTACGCCTTGGTGGAAATCCGACCTTCCTCCGCAAGGGCTCTCAATTCCTCGAGCTTTCTGTCGAGCCTGGCTTGGTTCGACGTCCGCATGGCTTCAGGTCCGCTGCTTAGGGGACCCCGGTCCTTGAAGCCGTAACTCGCCTCTTCGAACTCGATGCGCCGGTTGACGCCGCGGATCCGCGAGTAGAGCACCTCGATGAGGACGAGACCGGCTAGCATCGGCAGCATCCAGCGAAGATCGCCCAAGTCGTACGCCTGGTAGACCAGGGCGAGGTTGAGTGCCTGGACCAACCCGGCCAGCGCAACGAGCATTCGCCGTTGGTAGCGCTTCGTCGTCTCGCCCGCCGCCTCATCCGACGGCTCGTTCGACATGCGCCAACCAATGCGGTCGACATCGTTGGCAATGTAGCGGAAGAACTGGGACACGCCGATCAGGAACAGCGCCAACAGGGCCGCCCGCCAGCCGTGATACACGAACAACATGGCGACGAGCAGGACGTAGCCGCCGCCGATGCCGACGAACAGGGTTCCCTTCCAGAGGCGCTGCAGCTTGACTTGGGCGGTTGACTCGACTTGTGTGGTCATCGAACGCGTCTCATCAGGTTGAGGAACCGAGGCTTGGGACGCTTAGTCTGTCGGCCTTGGTGTGGAAGGCAACTGGGTTCGACCCGGTAGCAGCCAACAACCCTACTCGGTTCCGCCTTGCGGTACGCAGGGGCATCCTTGCGCGACGCCGTAGGCCACCCGTTAGAGCGGGACGGGACAAGCCCGTCCCCTACGGGCGCGTTTGCTCGGCCGCCCGCGATTCCTCGAGGAATCGACTCGCCGCCCCGAGCAGCAGCGCGCCCGCGCTGTTCAGGAATACCTGGACGCCGCGCTTACGCCAATATTGGTAATCCTCGGCCGATCGGGTGACGGTCCCCGCCGCCTTGCCAGCGGCGACGATCTTTCCGGTCAGCGCTTCGATCGTCTCCAGCACGCTCGGATGCTTGGTTTGCCCCGGTACGCCCAATGCCACGGAGAGATCCGAGGGCCCGAGAAAGACGACGTCGACGCCATCGGTGGCGACGATCTCGTCGGCCCGGTCGATGCCGGTGCGGGTCTCGATCTGCACCACCACGACGGTGGCCTCGTTGGCCGTGGCGACGTAGCCGGGATCGGGAACGAAGTCGTTGATCCGAACGCCCGCGAGACCGCGCTTGCCGACGGGCGGATACTTCACCGAATCCACGACCCGGCGGGCTTCCGCCGCCGAACTGACCATCGGCGTCATCGTGCCGATCACGCCGGCGTCCAGGTACTTGGCCATCACCTGCTGGGTGTTCCCGCCCCCCCGCGCAAGGATCGAGATGCGTCGCGCCTCCGCTGCTCGGACCATCTCCACCGCATTCGCCGGGCCGATCGGCGCGTGTTCGCCATCGATCATCAGGAAGTCCATGCCGGCGACGGCCAGCACTTCCACGGCGGTGGGCGACTCGATGTTGACGAACGCGCCGAGGAGCGGTTCGCCGGCCTTCAGCCTGGCTCGGAAAGACGGGTCGATCACGGCTGCTAGCGCGCCAGCTTCTTCCGCTTGCGCTGCACGTAGTCGACCAGGATGTACTCGCCGAGCTTGTCCGGCGACGTGAAGAACACCCGACCGCCGTTGATGCGGGCGATGGCGTCCATGAACGCCTTCAGGTGGTAGTCCACATCGAGCATGAAGGTGTTGATGGCAATGGACTTGCTCGTGCAGCGCTTCACCGCGCGCAGCGTCGCCCGATAGGTCTCCGCCGTCGGCGGGTAGGCGAACCGCGCACGGCCGTTCTCCAAGTGGGCGGTGGGTTCGCCGTCGGAGATCATGATGATCTGCTTGGTGCCGGCGTTGTGCTTGTCGAGCAGGCGTTCGGCCAAGAGCAGCGCGTGCTGCATGTTGGTGCCGAGCACGTACTCGTCCCATTGCAGGAACGGCAGGTCGTGGGCCTTGAGTTCCTTGGCGTAGGCGGCGAAGCCGATGACGTGGAAGGAATCCTTCGGGAATCGCGACGTGATCAGGTTGTGCAGCGCCAAGGCGACCTTCTTGGCCGCCTGGAACGAGCCGCGCAGCGCCATCGACCACGACAGGTCCACGAGCATCGCGGTCGCTGTCGAGGTAATGAGCTCCGAGCGGTAGATCTCGAAGTCCTCGTGCTTCAAGCGCACGGGGGTGTGCGGGCCGTCCCGATCGATGGCGTTGCGGATGGTGCGCGGCATGTGGAGGTGGAACGGGTCGCCGAACTCGTACGCCTTGGTCTGTTCGAGGCGTTCGCCGAACCGGCCTTCCTCGGGCAGCGCGTGGTTGCCGAGGCTCTGGCGGCGCAGCCGCGCGTAGATCTCGCCCAGGGCCTTCTGGCCTATCATGCGCGAGCCGCGCGGCGTCAGCTCCCACTTGTCGCCGTTGGGACGGATGTAGCCCGCCTTCTCAAGCGCGTCGAGCAGTTTCTTGAGGTCGTCGAGAGACTCTGCCGCGTCGTCGTCGAGCAGCTCCTTCAGAAGGTCGCGGTCGATGCGTTCCAAGTCGTTGGTGCGTTCCGCCACCTGCACCTGGTTGATGAGTTCGTCGAGTTGGCGCATCTCGCGCATCAGCCGCATCGCAGCCTCGAGGTCGATGTCCTCCCGTCCTCCGAACCGGTAGCGGGACGAGCGCGGAGCGAAGGCCGACATGGCCTGGGCCAAGCGCTGCAGTTCGTTCTGGAGGTCGGGATCGCCGAACCGGTCCGAGAGCAGGGACTGAAGCTGCGCCCGCTGGTCGGGGGTCAAGGAGTCCATCAGGGATTGCGCCGCCGCCATCTGCTGGCTCATCTGCTCGATGAGTTCCTCCAGGGACTCCGGCGGGCTGTCGCCGAACATGTCGCCGTAGGTGTCCATGAAGTCCTTGAAGAAGGACTCCATCGCATCCGGGTCGACCCCCTGCGCCTTCTTCGACAGGAGATCGTTCAAGTCCTTCAGCATGTCCTTCATGCGGTCGATGTCGCCCTTGGACATGTTGTTGACCATCTTCTCGATGTCGTCGAAGAACGTCTGCGTCATGGCCCGGCGCAGTTGGTTGAGAAGCTCGATGTAGCGCTTCTGCGCCTCGGGGTTCAGGAACTCGTAGGTCTCGAGTTCCTGCATCTTCCCCGCGGCGTTGTCGGGCAGTTCGTCGAGCCGGGCCTTGTTCTTCTCGGCGACGTCGCGCATGACATCGCCGACGAGCTCGTCCCCTTCGCCGTCCAGCCACTTGTTCAGGGTCTGGCGCTCCAAATCGAGGATTTCGTCGAGTTCCTTCTCGATCTCCTTGAACACGCTGCCGAGGTTGAAGCGGTCGAGATGCTCCCGCTTCTGGTTGCGTAGTTGCTTCAGCATGTCGCGCAGCCCCTGCATGTGGCCGCCCTGGGGGATGTCCATGCCCCGCGAAAACAGGTTGCGCATCGCCCAGCGCAGGTCGCCGTACTCCATGAGGTCGTCGACCATGGCGCCGAGCGCATTGTCGGCGTCGACTTCGCCGCCCTGGCTGCCGTCCCACTCCGAGAACCGGTGACGGGTTGGAAACCTACGCATCTATACGCGGCCTTCAGCCCGTGAACGTGGAACGGCCGGCACTGCTCTTCTTGTTGAGCAGCTTGTGCAGATGCAGACCTTCGAGCACGAACTCGATCGCCGACGCCCGGGCAGCCGCGACCGGCACCTCGGCGAGGGATTCCACGGCGGCTTCGAGTCCCTGGAGCTCTTCGACGATCTCCTCGTATTCGGCACTCTTGGCGTCCTCCGCGGTCTCGACGCTGAAGCCCTCGTCGAATGCCAGGACCACGTCGGCGAGCATGTCGACGTTGAAGCGGCGGTCGAACACGGCCTTGATGCCGGCGGCGAGGATTCGCCCGGTGATCCGGTCCTCCTGGCCTTCCTCCATCGCCTCGAACTCGACCTTGCCCTGCAGCGACGGCAACACGAAGGGCAGATCCGACATGCGCGGCACCACGTCGGTCTCGCCAATGCGCAATGCACGCCGGAAGGCGTTGGCGAGAAGCGCCTCGTAGTTGGCGACCGAAGCGCGCACCGACACGCCCGAACGCTGGTTGACGTCCGGGGAGCGCCGCGCCTGGTGGGTGATCTCGGCGACGATCTCCTTCATGAAGGACGGCACGTGGACGCGGTAGTCGCCCATGTCGAGCGTCGCCGCCTCCTGCTCCATGATGTCGATTTCCTTGTGGATGTCCTCCGGGTAGTGGGTGCGGATCTGGGCGCCGTAGCGGTCCTTCAAGGGCGTGATGATCCGGCCCCGGTTGGTGTAGTCCTCCGGGTTGGCGGTGGCGACCAGGAACACGTCGAGGGGCAGGCGGACCTTGTGGCCGCGGATCTGCACGTCGCGTTCTTCGAGCACGTTCAAGAGCCCCACCTGGATACGTTCGGCGAGGTCGGGCAGTTCGTTGATGGCAAAGATGCCCCGGTTGACCCGGGGTACCAGACCGAAGTGGATGGTCAGTTCGTCGTCGAGATAGCGGCCCTCCGCCACCTTGATCGGGTCCACCTCGCCGATCAGGTCGGCGATGGTGATATCCGGGGTGGCGAGCTTTTCCGCATACCGTTCGGAACGCGGCAGCCAGGCGATGGGCGTGTCGTCGCCCGCTTCCTCGACGATGGCGCGACCCTTTGCGGTAATCGGTTCGAACGGGTTCTCGGGAATTTCGGCACCCTTGATGATGGGTATCTCGTCGTCGAGGAGGTCGGCGAGGCCGCGCACGACCCGGGACTTCGCCTGGCCGCGTTCGCCCAGCATCATGATGTCCTGCCCGCCGAGTATGGCGTTGGCGATCTGCGGAATTACCGTCTCGTCGTAGCCGACGATTCCCGGAAAGAGCGGATCGCCGCGACGCAGCTTGGCGATGAGATTGCGGCGCATCTCGGCCTTGACGCCGAGTACCTCGTAGCCAGAGCCCTTGAGTTCGCCAAGTGTCGTCGCCTGCTTGCCCATGGACCCCTCTCGTCGTAAGACGCCATCGAGTGTGGCAGTTCGTAGGGGAAGTGGCAAACGACAACGGACCGAAGGCTAGCTTGCGTGTCGCGCACCGGGCAGCCGGGGTCGCGTTGTGGCGGTTCAAAGCAGACGTCGCGGCGTAGAATACGCACATGGAAACACGGGCACAGACGGCGGATTCCGTCCGGGACGAGCAAAAACGCCAGGTGGCGCTCGGCTACCGGGTGTTCGCCGCGCTGGGCTGGGGCGATCTCGGCGACGGGCATATCAGCGCCCGCGATCCCGAACGCGCCGATTGCTTCTGGCTGCTCGATGTCGACACCCCTTTCGGCGAGGCGTCGCCGGAGAAGCTCGTACTCGTGCAGCCCGATGGCTCGGTAGTCGGGGGCAGCGGCAAGACCAACCTGCCGGCCTACTACATCCACTACCCGATCCTTGCGGCACGACCGGACATCGCGAGCGTCGCGCACACGCACACGTCGTACGGCACGCCGTTCTCGGCATCGGCGACGGCCTTCGAACCCATCACGCAGGAGGCCTGCATCTTCCACGACGACCACGCCGTGTTCGACGACGAAGAGGTGCAGGTGCAAAGCGTCGACTGCGGCGAGCGCATCGCCCGGGATCTCGGCCGCAATCGCGGTATCGTGCTGCGAAACCACGGCCTGTTGACCGTCGGCGCCACCGTGAAGCACGCCGTCGCCTGGTTCGTCATGATGGAACGCGTCGCCGAGGCGCACTTGAAGGCGCGCGACCCCAAGCCGATCTCCCACAACGCCGCCCTCTACGCGAAAGCCGACCTGACCACGGACGAGTACACCAACTCGGTGTTCGATTTTCTGGTAGGCCACCACCTCCAGGCTCACTGACAGTCCGATGAGATACGTGTCGACGCGGGGCGACACCGCGCCCATGCCCTTCTCAGAAGCCGTGCTTACCGGCCTCGCGCCCGATGGCGGGCTCCTCGTACCGGAACGGTTCCCGAACGTAGCGGACAGGCTCGATGCGTGGCGGGAACTCTCCTACGTGGAGTTGGCGCAGAAGATATTCCGGCTCTACGTCGACGACATTCCGGCCGCGGATCTCGATGCCATCGTGGCGGATGCCTTCACCGCCTTCGACCACCCGGACATCGTGCCGCTGGTGGATCTTGGCGATTTCAAGGTGCTGGAGCTGTTCCACGGGCCGACACTGTCGTTCAAGGACGTCGCCCTGCAGATTCTCGGGCGCGTATTCGACTACCTGCTCGGGAAGTCGGTCCAGCATCTGAACATCGTCGGCGCCACGAGCGGCGATACCGGCAGCGCGGCCATCTACGGGGTGCGCGGCCGCCGGAACTTAAGCATCTTCGTGCTCTATCCCAACGGGGGCACAAGCGCGCTCCAGGAACTGCAGATGACCGCGGTTCCCGACGCCAACGTGCACTGCCTCGCCATCGACGGCAGCTTCGACGACTGCCAGTCGATACTCAAGGCGATCTTCGGCGATCTCGAGTTCAAGGCCCGGCACCGGCTCGGTGCCGTCAACTCCATCAACTGGGCGCGTGTATTGGCGCAGATGTCGTACTACATCCATGTCTGTCTGCGCTCCGAGGATCCCGCTGTATTCGCGGTACCGACCGGGAACTTCGGCAATATCTTCGCCGCCATCGCGGTGCGGGAGATGGGCGTGCCCATCGGACGTTTCGTACTCGCCACCAACGACAACGACATCCTGGCGAGGTTCTTCCGGACGGGTGTCTACCGTCGCGGCGCCGTGCACCAGACCATCAGTCCGTCCATGGACATCCAGGTCGCGAGCAACTTGGAACGGTTCCTGTGGCTACGCTTCGGCCGGGACCCCGAGCGCGTCAAGCGGTTCATGGCCGAGTTCGCCGCGTCGGGGGAAGCCGCCGTCGGGGATAACCAGGCAGTCGACGAGAGCGTCGATGCCGTGGCCGTGGACGTCTCCCAGACCAAGGCAGCGATGCGGGATATCCACCAGCGCTACGGCTACGTCGCCGACCCGCACAGCGCGGTGGGCATCGAGGCAGCCCGGCGAGTGTCGGGGATCGCCGACGGAACGCGACCGATATGCATCGGCGCGGCCCATCCCGCCAAGTTTCCCGACGCGGTGATCGAGGCCATCGGGGAGAACGCCCGAGACGCCGCCCGCCATCCTCGCCTAGATTGTCTCGATGCCGCCGCCGCGCGACGCACGGTTCTACCGGCGGACACCGGAGCGGTCATGAACTATGTAGCCGAAAATGCGAGCTGACAGATGATCCTCGACGAGAAACTTGCTGCCGGCGACGTCATCGTCCTCGACGGCGCCATCGGATCGGAAATCGATCGCCTCGGCGGGAAGATGGATCTTGCAGCTTGGTGCGGGGTGGCCAACCTGACGCATCCCGACACGGTGCGTCGGGTGCACGAGTCATACCTCGAGGCGGGCGCCGACGTGATCACCGCCAACACCTTCGCGACCTGCCGGCATGTGCTGGAAGCTGCCGGCTACGGGGCCGAGACGGTCGCCATCAACCGCCGCGCCGTCGAACTTGCCCGCGAAGCGCTGGAGAACGTGGCACCGGACCGCCCGGTGGCAATCGCCGGTTCGATGTCGAACAACGTGGCATGGCTTCCAGGGACCGTCGGCCCGGACCCGGCGTACGAGCCGATGCCCGAACAGGAAGCTCTGAACTACCGGGAAATGGCGGATATCTTGGCCGAAGCGGGATGCGATCTGCTCGTGATGGAGATGATGACGGACCTAGCGCACGCGGGCCGCGTGACGAAAGCCGCGTTAGCCACCGGCTTGTCGGTGTGGACGGGCATCAGCACAAGCCAAGGACCGGGCGGCGAGATGCTTGGCTGGAACATCGCCCAGGAGGAGGCGGATGGCAGGCTATCGGAGGACTTCGAACAGGGCGCGACGTTACCGCTCGAGACGATCATCGACGCGCTCGCGGCACTCGGTCCCCAAGCCATGGGCATCATGCATAGCTCGCTGCCCTCCACGACCCCCGGACTCGACGTGCTGTTCGAACGATGGAGCGGGCCGGTCATGGCCTACCCCGAAGCCACAGGTTTCGACGCCGAAACTCGTCAGAACATGGGCACGGTCCCGGTGGATGTGTTCGCCGAGCACTGCCGCGGCTGGGTCGAGAAGGGCGTTCAGATCATCGGCGGCTGCTGCGGAACGACCGTCCACCATATCCGGGCGATGGTGGATCGATTGCCAGATCGCCCCGGATCACGCCCGTAGGGGACGGGCTTGTCCCGTCCCGGCGCGCCCTTCGGGCGCGTTTCGAGAATGCTCACGCATTCTCGTGTCAGTCAATTGACGCCCTGTGCCCCCCCCGCGCAGGCGACCGCGCACCCCTGCGGGCGCGTTAGGGTTGGCCCTACAGAACCCCCGGAAACAGCGCGGCCCTTTCCTTCGGAAAGCCCTCGAACTTCTCGCGGTACCAGTTGCGCCGCCAGAGCGCCCGGGGGACGAGGTTCGCGATCGTCCAGAGCGCGAACGCGAGACCCGGGAGCGACCAGGTCAATAGCGCGAACCCCACCCACTCGACGATCTCGCCAGCCAGATTGGGGCAGCACACGACATTGAACGGCCCCCCGGCGGGCATCACCCGGCCGGCGTTCGTCTTGCGCAGGTAGCGGAGGCGGTAGTCGGCCCAGACGTTCAACGCCGCGCCGCCGACGAAGAGGGAAAAACCCGCGACAAACCGCGGATCCGTCAACCATTGATCCGGATAATCCGTTGCAAAGCCCATGAACCATCCCAACAGTCCACCGTTGATCAGGTTGAAACCGATGGATGAGGTACAAAGGGATAGAGGCACAGTTGCGTCGCCCTTCGGCACCAGCCATGGCCAAACCAGTGTCCGGTGGCCGTAGTGGGCCAGCCAGAGACCGACGGCGAGATTGCCGACAGGGTGGGTGTTGCCGCTGGCGACGTAGATGGCGGGAAACGTCACGAGGGCCGGCAGTTCGAAGAGGAACCAGGCCCATCGCGCGTTCAGTCGTTTGCCAATGCCGAGATCACCGAGGCGCCCGACGGGATCCCACCCGGCGAGCCCCGCCGCCATAGTCGGCAATGCCGCCAATGCCCAGAAGAAGGCGGCAGCGACAAGGAAGGACTGTCCTAGCGTGACGCCCACCGACCGGGCGGTTCGAAAGCGCCCTGCCAGGCGCCGACACGCCGGCGTTGCGCCTCGTCCTGGAGTGCGCCCATGAAGTCCGCGCCGACGCCCTCCGTGAACGCGAAACCAGCCGCCACCATTCTCGCCTGCAGATTGTTCTCGTTGAAGAAGCCCTCGAGCGAGGACGGCACCGGGGTTCCTTCGTCCAAGGCCATGCACACACCCATATCGGGGTAGAACACTAGACAGTGCACGGGGCGGTCCTGAACGATCGACTGCAGAAAAGTAGTCGCCTGGCGGCCGCATTCGTAGACCGAGCCATCCGCGTCGCTGCAGGTCTGGTCCGGACGGAGGGCTTCGATGCCCATCAACACGACGATCTCGCCTTGTTCCAACAGGAGCGTCTCGCCGTCGACCGCGTTCGCCCAGCTAGGACCCACCGGCCGGTAGACGTCGCTGGTCATCACGCGCGGAAGGTCCGGATTCGTCGCCAGGATCCCCCCGAAAAGCACAACGATCGCCACGCCCATCCTGACTACGCCCAACCTTGGTAGTTCGCCGTGCAAACGATCCAGTATCCGTCGCAGAGGCCCCACAATCCTTGCCATCCCGAGGAGCATGATCGCGAGGCTAGCCAGGACATACACCGAGAAGACGCCGAACTCGTCCACAGAAGCGGCGGCACCCGGAACGATGATGGCGGAGAAGAACAGACCCACGCTGCTGCCGAAGAAAAGGCTCCAGTTCCAGAGCAGCATGGACGAGCCCGACAGAAGCGCGAACGGACGCAGGTTGCCGGCATCGAATACATCCAGCACGGGCGGATCGAGGCGGAAGATCTCGCGCGCAAGGCTCGCCGTGAGGTCGTCGTCGCCGAGCGCTCCGTCGAGCATGCGCAGTCGCGCCGCCGTCAGCCACAACATGAACCACGCGAACACCAGGCAGCCGATGGGAAGCACGGAGACGGGAATGCTGTATTCGCCTATCGACACCGACCCCTGGACCGCCCCGCCGAGATTGGCCAGCGAGGCGAGGAAGATGGTCAGGAGCGTCCCGATCATCGAAATCCAGAACAGCTTGGACAGTGCCTTGATCGCCCGCAGAAGCGCTTCCACGGGAAGGGTCAGCGGGCTGATGCCGGCGTAGTCCACGCCGCGCAGCCCGGCATCCGATCGTTCCCGGGACTCGGCCGCCTGCTGCGCCGGGTCGTCCGTCCTCGGACGTTCAGCCATTGCCGAGCGCCATTCGAGAGTCCAAATCCGCGAGAGCGGCGGGCAATTGCATGAGGCTGGTCACGGTTGCGGTGGCATCGGGCTTCGCGTGGGAACCGACGAGATTGACCCACACCGTCGCCATTCCCGCTGCGGTTGCGCCTTGGACGTCATCGATCTCGTGATCGCCGATATGCACGGCCTCGCCA
Source organism: Gammaproteobacteria bacterium (assembly GCA_026705345.1). Classification (GTDB taxonomy): domain Bacteria; phylum Pseudomonadota; class Gammaproteobacteria; order Pseudomonadales; family Azotimanducaceae; genus VXYL01. The sequence goes on along the minus strand of JAPPAV010000039.1, from coordinate 49,963 downwards.
GGCGCCACGCCGGCGTGCAGCATCGCGCGTTCGAACATCGCCGTGTCGGGTTTGCTCGCGCCCACGTCCGCCGCGCAGTACCCGAACGAGAAGAAGCGATCGAGGCCGAGTCGCGCGAAGTCGGCGTTGCCGTTGGTAAGCGACGCCAAGGTGTAGGAACCGGACAACGTTTCAAGGACATCCAGCGCGCCCGCGAAGAAATCGATGCGGTGGCGCCAATCCAGGAACTCCGCGAACGCACCCGCCGCGAACTCCGCCGCCTTCGACTGCGGGTAGCCGCAGTGTTCGATGGTCGCCGCAAGCACGCGCTCGCGCAGCAGCGATATGTCGTGCACGATGCCGGGATTGTCGGCGATGACGCCGTCGCGGATAGCGGCATGATCCGCCTTGGCCAGCTGTTCGAATTCCGGGACCCGCCCTCGCAACCACTCGCGCATTCGACGCTCCGCGCGACCGATCACGACGTCGACGCTCCACAGGGTGTTGTCGAGATCGAAGGTGACGAGCCGAATCACGGTGTCGAACGGTCCTCGTTGGATGTCGCCGGCTTGCGACGCGCGCGGGGGTGCGCGGCGTCGTAGACCTTCGCCAGGTGCTGGAAGTCGAGGTGGGTATAGACCTGCGTGGTGGAAATATCCGCGTGGCCCAGGAGTTCCTGCACGGCTCGCAGGTCTCCGCTCGACTCCAGAAGGTGGCTGGCGAAACTGTGCCGCAGCAGGTGGGGATGCAGGCCGTCGTTGCCCGTCGTCCGGGCGGCAATCCGCTTCAACCTGAGCTGGACATTGCGCGACGACATCCGCGCCCTGCCGCGACTCGTGAACAGCGGCTCGCGACCGCTCCCATCCGGTCTTTTCGCGAGCCAGACCTCGATCGCTTCCAACGCCGCTTTCCCGATCGGCACCACGCGGGTTTTTCGGCCCTTGCCCGTGACGGTGACGAACCCGTTGGCCAGGTCCAGGTCCCGAATGTCGATGTCGACAAGCTCGGCCAGCCGGATGCCGCTGCCATAGAGCAGTTCCAGCATGGCGCGGTCGCGCACGTCGATGGCGGACTCGGCGCGTTCGCTGAACAACCGCGCGGTCTGATCGGGGTCCATGGTCTTCGGCAGCCGTTCGCGCTGCTTCGGCGCCCGAACGCCGATGGCCGGGTTTGCGCCGAGTTCCCGATGCCGGACCAGGTAGTCGAAGAAGCTCCGAACACTCGACAGGTGGCGGGCAATGGTTCTAGGCGACAGGCCCCGTGCATGCAGTTTGCCGGCGAAGTCCCGCACATCGTGGGACCTGATTCTCGCGGTCGGAATCCCGCCCGAATTCTCCACGAAGCGGTAAAGGTCCCGGCGATAGGCGGCGACCGTGTGTTCCGACGCGCGTCGTTGCACCACGAGATGGGCGAGAAACCTCTCGACATCGGCGTCCATGCCGATTTCCGTGTTCATCCCGCCGTGCGGTCTAGCCGGATTCGGCGCTTAACCGTCAAATCCGTCGAACTCCCAGCCGTAGGAGCGTCCGCGACAGCACGTCGCCGATATAGAGCAGGAACACCTTGCCCATGTCGGGCGAGAACCGCTGTGGGTCCCAGGACCCCACCGCCAAGGTCGCGTTGAGGCCATCCGAGCGCAACGGCACGATGGCGATCGAGCCGACCGCGTCGAGGGAACTGTCCGGAAACAGCGCCGCGTACTCCTCCGGCCGATGCGCGGCGCACAGCGGAAGCGTGTGATCGAACAACTGCGGAAGCGGCGGCGGTTCGCCCGCCGCGACGCCGGTCATGTGATCGAGGTTCACCGGCGGCAACCAGCCTTCGACGAAGCAGGTCGCGTGGTCGGCATCGAAGCCATCGATCAGGCAGCGCGCCAGGACCTCGTCGAGGCTCGTCAAATCCGGCGCATCCATCAAGGCGAGCGTGAAGGTCGTGGTGCGGGAGAAGACGCGGTCGTTGGCATCGGCATTCTCGAGCAGCGTCGTCAACTGTTCACGCAAGTTCTTGTTGCGTCCACGCAGAGCGATGACCTGCCGTTCGAGCAGCGATATGGCGTCCCCGGAATCGGCGGGCAGTTCCACGTCGGAGAGCACGTCGGGACGCTGGACGAAGAAGTCGGGGTGGTCGGCGAGGAAGGCAGCCACGGCGTCTTCGTCCAGAGCCGGCGCGTCCTCCGCCGGTTTCGCAGTCGGCGTTGCCGTACCGATTGAAGGCTCCCGACGGGTGATGGTCATAGTTCGATTCGCCCGGTGTAGACAAACTGCGTCGGCCCCGAAAGTGTAGCGGGCGAGCCACGACCTTGCCATTCGAGGCGCATCTTGCCGCCCGGCAGCGAGATCTTGGCCCGGGACTCGAACCGGTCGTGCAGGCGGGCGGCGACCATGGCCGCGCAGGCACCGCTGCCGCAGGCGCGCGTTTCCCCCACCCCCCGCTCGTAGACCCTAAGCCGCCCGAAGCGCCGGTCCACGACCTGCAGGAAGCCAACGTTGACCTGCTCAGGGAAGCGTTCGTGATGCTGCAGGGCGCTCCCGACCCCCTCGATATCCGCCCGGGACACGTTGTCGACGAATACCACGGCGTGGGGATTGCCCATCGATACCGGCGTCACCTCGACGCAGTCGCTGCCCAAGTCGACGACATAGGATGTTGCCACCTCGTCGGCCAGGAACGGCACCGTGGCGGGCTCCATGCTCGGCACGCCCATGTCAACCCGAACCTGTTCGCCGCCCTGCAACTCCGTGCGAATGCTCCCGCCCTCGGTTTCGAGGAGAAGATCGCGTTTCACGGTGAGTTCCTCCTCGACCACGAACCGGGCAAAGCAGCGCGCGCCGTTCCCGCACTGTTCGGCCTCCGAACCGTCGGCGTTGAAGATGCGCATCCGGAAATCGGCGTCCGGATCACTCGGCGGCAGAACCGCAAGCAACTGGTCGAAGCCCACCCCCGTGCGCCGGTCGCTCCACGTTCGAACCTGCTCGGGTGTCGGCATGCCTCGTTGCGTTACCAAGTCGACGACCATGAAATCGTTGCCGAGGCCGTGCATTTTGGCGAAGCGCAGCTTCATCGACCTGGGTTGCCGCCTTTCATACCAGGATTATACGGTCGGCACATCCGGAACCGTGGCCAGCCGGCACTAGCCGAACGTCTCCGGGCGAAGTACGTCGCTGATGGTCTCCCGCCGCCGCACGACGGCAAACTCCTCACCGTCCACCAGCACCTCCGCGGCACGGGGTCGCGTGTTGTAGTTCGAGCTCTGTACAAAGCCGTAGGCACCCGCGGTCCGAACAGCGAGGAGGTCGCCTTCGTTCAGCGCGAGTTCGCGGTCGAGGGCGAGGAAGTCACCGGATTCGCAAACCGGACCCACAATGTCCCACTGACGCGTGCCGCCACTGTTCGCCAACACCGGTTCGACAGCATGCCAGGCTTGGTACAACGCCGGGCGAATCAGGTCGTTCATCGCCGCATCCACGACGGCGAAGTTCCGGTGCCCGGGCGCCGGTGCGGGCTTTAGGTATTCCACCCGGGTAAGCAGGACTCCCGCATCGGCCACGAGGCTTCGACCCGGTTCAATCCGGAGTTGCAGCCGCCGTTCGGCAAGGGAGCGCCGGATGACTTCGCCCAGGACGTCGAGATCGAGCGCCGGCTCGTTGCCGTAGGCAACCCCGAAGCCGCCGCCGATGTCGATGTGATCCAGGCCGATGCCCTCCCCGCCCAGGACGTCCACCAGTCGGAGCAGCGCCGTCAACGCCGCCTCGAACGGCTCGACGTCGGCGATCTGCGAACCGATATGGCAGTCGATGCCGGCGACCGCGAGGTCGGGGGATGCCGACGCACGGGAAAAGAGTTCCAGGGCCTCGGCGGGCGGTACGCCGAACTTGCTCTCCTTGAGTCCGGTGGCGATGTAGGGGTGCGTGTTGGCATCGACATCGGGATTCACGCGAACCGACACCCGGGCCGTGCAGCCGTGCAGCCGCGCCCGGGCTTCGAGCCGTGCGAGTTCCGAGGCGCTCTCCACGTTGAACGCGTCGATGCCGCACTTGATGCCGAAGTCGATGTCCGCCGTCGACTTGCCGACGCCGGAGAAGACCACCCGTTTCGGGTCCCCCCCGGCGCGCAGCACCCGTTCGAGTTCGCCGCCGGACACGATGTCGAAGCCCGCGCCGAGCTTCGCCAAGCGGGCGAGGATCGCCAGGTTCGAATTGGCCTTGACGGCATAGCAGATGCGGTGGTCGACGCCGGCGAGGGCGTGCTCGATCCGCCTGTACTGCTCGTGCACGCTCCGCCACGAGTAGACGTAGACGGGTGTGCCCACTGCGGTTGCGATGCGTTCGAGGGGGACGCCTTCGGCACACAGTTCGCCGCCTCTACGCGCGTATCCCATGCTCCTCTCCGAGTGTAGACCCAGCGGATGCCGTTGCCTGTTCATCGGGCAGTTCGAGAGGACCCTTCTGTCCGCACGTTGCCGCGCTTGCGCAGAACGTCCCCACGAGCAACCAACGCACGACCCGTTCCAACATTGTTTGCCGCGCCTAGAGTCGGTGGCGGGCGGTCTCGATGGCGGCCCGCACCGCCGCGGGCGCCGTGCCGCCGAAGTGATCCCGCGCGGCGACGGCTCCGTCCAGAGTGATCGCGTCGTAGACATCTTCACCGATTCGGTCCGACAGTCTGGCCAGGTCGTCGAACGGAATCTCCGCCAGGGAAAGGCCGCGTTCCACCGCCAACGCCACCGCCCTGCCGACGATCTCGTGGGCGTCGCGGAACGGTACGCCCCGGCGAACCAGGTAGTCCGCGAAATCGGTGGCCACGGCGAATCCGACCTCGGCCGCGGCACGCATCGCTTTCGGATCCGGCTCGATCGCGGCAACGATGCCCGACATGGCTTCCAGGCAGTCGCACAGCGCATCGGCGGAGTCGAACAGCGGCGGCTTGTCCTCCTGATTGTCCCGGTTGTACGCCAGAGGCTGGCCCTTCATCAGCACGAGCAGCGCGTTGAGGTTGCCGATCAAGCGCCCGCTCTTGCCGCGAATCAGTTCCGCCACGTCCGGGTTCTTCTTCTGCGGCATGATGCTCGATCCCGTGCAGTAGGCGTCCGGCAACGTCACGAATCCCCATTGCGGCGACGTCCAGAGCACGAGTTCCTCGCACCAGCGGGACAGGTGCACGGCGGCGAGGCTGGCAGCGGCACAGAACTCGATGGCGAAGTCCCGGTCGCTGACGGCATCCAGGGAATTCGCGCTTGCCGCGTCGAAGCCGAGTTCACGAGCCACGGCAAGCCGGTCGATGGGAAACGTCGTACCGGCGAGAGCCGCGCTGCCCAGTGGCGACACATTGACGCGTTTCCGGCAGTCGCGGAAACGCTCCCGGTCACGGCACGCCATCTCGAACCACGCCATCAGGTGGTGCGCAAAGGTGATGGGTTGTGCGGTCTGCAGGTGCGTCAGCCCCGGCATCACCGTCTCCGTGTGCGCGCTTGCCAAGTCCACCAAGCGGGTCATCAACTCAGTCAGGCGTCCGTCGATGGCGTCGATCCGGTCGCGCAGCCAGAGTCGAACGTCAGTCGCCACCTGATCATTGCGGGATCGACCGGTATGCAGCCGCTTGCCGGCATCGCCGATGAGCTCGGTGAGCCGCGCTTCGATGTTCATGTGGACGTCTTCCAACGCCGGATCCCAAGTGAAGTCGCCTCGCTCGATATCGGCGCGAATCGCGGCCAGTCCACCGACGATGGCTTCGCAGTCGTCAGCGCTCAATACGCCGGCGGCCTTGAGCGCGTTGGCGTGGGCGATGGAACCTTGGATGTCATGGTGGGACAACCGCCGGTCGACATCCACGGAGGCCGTGAAGCGGGCGACGAATTCGGCGGTGGGGGCCGAGAATCGACCACCCCACATGCTCGGCTTTGCGTTGTCCTCGTCGGGGTTGCCCGTTTCGCCGTCGTTGGCCATTGTCGATCCGTCGCTATTCCGGGCTCGCGGAAACCGAGCCGGCGCGCGATTATATCAACCGCCCGCTTCGAGCATCGGCGTCTACCGCTAGAGGGGATCGACTTGCCAGCATTGTGCATCGCCACCCGACGCAGCCCCTTGGCCCTGATCCAGGCCAACTTCGTCGCCGCAAGGCTGCGCGAGACCGACCCGACCCTTGAAGTCGAACTCCTCGAGGTGGCGACCCGCGGAGACATCGACCAGTCGGCTTCCCTGGTTCGCCCGGCCGAGCGGGACGGCAAACCCGGCAAGGGCGTGTTCATCGACTCGTTGCGCGATGCGCTTGTCGACGGTCGCGCCGACCTTGCCGCGCACAGCATGAAGGACGTGCCTGTCGCCCTCGCCGACGGTCTCGCCCTGACGACGTTCGGTCCCCGGGCGGATCCGCGTGATGCCCTCGTCGCGAGTTCCGGTTCCGGCATCCGGGACCTCCACGACCTGGCGCCCGGCGCGAAGGTGGCCACGGTCAGCATCCGGCGCCGGGCATTGCTCAAGAATGTCCTGCGAAACGTCGAGGTCGTGCCCGTCAGGGGCAACGTCGGCACGCGTCTGAAGCGCCTCGACGAGGGTCGCTACGACGCGCTGCTCCTGGCCTCGGCAGGCCTCGACCGGCTCGGGCTCGATGGCCGGATCGCCCAACGCCTGAACACCGAGACATTCGTTCCCGCACCGGGCCAAGGTGCGCTCGCCGTGGAATACCGGGCCACGCGTTCCGATGTCCGAGATCTCGTGAGCCGCGCGGTGGATCCGACTACCGAATACTGCGTCGTCGCGGAGCGGGAGGTCGCACGCGCCCTCGGCGCCGACTGCGCCTTGCCCCTCGGCGTCCACTGCGTCCGGGAGGGAAACCTGCGCCTGACCGCCTTCGCCGCCGACGACGACGCTGCGCGGGTGCTGCGGGTCACCCTGTCCGGCGACGATCCCCTGGCTCTCGGCGCGGAAGTCGCCGGCCGCCTCGATGCCCTGGGTGCGCGCGAGTTGCTCGGCGTCTAATGCGCGTCTGGCTGACGAGAACCGAACCCGGCGCAGCGCGTCAGGCGACGGCGCTAGCCGCACACGGATTCGGGATCCTGAAAGCACCCGTGCTCGGCATCGAACCGTTGCAGACGGTCCCGCCCGAAGATCCGTTCGACGTCGTGGTATACGTCTCGGAGCATGCGGTGTCCTGCGCTGCCGCCAACGGCTGGCTCTCCGGTCCAGCGATGCCCATCGGGACCGCTGCCGCCCGCGCGCTCAAAACACGCGGCGTTGAACCGAGTTGGCCGACCCAAGCCAGTTCGCAAGGCGTCGTCGATGTCCTTACGCCGTCACCACCCCGGCGAGCGCTCGTCGTCAAGGGCGTTGGTGGCCAAACAGACCTCCAGGACTGGCTGCGCTCCCGGGAACGAACCGTCGTCGAGTGGGACGTGTATCGTCGCGTACCCCTCGATCCCGTGATTTCGGGGGAGCGCATCGATGCCATCGTGGCGTCGAGCGGTGACGGATTGCGAGTCGTGGAGCAACTGTGGTTTGCTGAACGACGCGATGCCCGCGTACCGCTGCTGGTGCCCTCCAAGCGCGTCGCGGACCTCGCGTGGGCGATGGGTTTCGAACGCGTGGTCGTCACGGCCGGTGCCGGCTCCGCAGCCGTCGTGGACGCGCTACTCGAGCTGCGGGAGGGAAGTGGAAATGGCTGATTCCGATTCGGATCCGACCAAACCCGAGCCGCCGGTTGGCGCGTCCGAGGACGCCAAACCGAAAGCATCGACCAAGCCAGGCGATGCCCCCAAACCGAAAGCATCGACCAAGCCAGGCGATGCCCCCAAACCGGAGGATCCGCAGGACAAGCCCACGCCTAGAGCACCCGTGCCGCCCTCGCCGCCAACCGTGCCTTCGAAACCGCGAACTGGCCGGATTCTCGCCACCTTCGCCGTGCTGCTGTCGCTCGTCGCAATCGGCGGATCGGGCTACCTGGTCTACATGGCATGGCTCGCCAACCCGGACGCCCGGTTCGAGGCCGCCATCGGCGCCTACCAGGGTGATCTCGCGAACTTCCAACGTGCGACCGCCGAGGACGTCGCCGCGCTGCGCGAGGAACTCGCGGCGCTCGGGGTAGAACTCGCCGCGCAACGCCAAACGCTGGGTGCGGCACGGGCCGCCATGACGGAAGCCGTCGCCGACAACGTGGCCAGTGCGCCGCCCGAACCCCGCGAATGGAAACTCGCGGAAGTGGAGTACCTGCTCACCGTCGCCAACCACCGATTGCTCATGCAGGACGATGCCAAGGGGGCGCTGCGGCTCCTAGCGCTGGCGGACCGGGTGCTCGCCGACCTCGACGACTACCGTTTCCACGAGGTACGCGCACTGCTCGCCGAGGAGCAGCTTTCCCTGAAGACCCTAGGCTACGCCGACACGCAGGGCGTCTTCCTGCGCCTGGAGGCCGTCAAGGACCTGCTCGACCGCCTGCCGCTGCGTCTGCCCGAGTACGCGTCCGACGACGCCGACGGCGCATTGCCCGGAGACAGTCACGACGCATCGTTGGTCGATGCGTTTGTCGACCGTCTCGGCAGCCTCGTGCGGTTCCGCCGGCACGACGGCGAAGCCATTCGTCCGCTGCTGGCACCCGAGGAAGCCGAGTATCTTGAACAGCACCTGCGCCTCGCACTCGAAAGGGCTCAGCTCGCCGTACTGCGTCGGGACCAGGAGATCTTCGAGATCAGCCTACGAGCCGCCCGGGACTGGCTGCATGGGTTCCTCGACCCGAGCCGGACGGCGGTTGCGCAAGCGATAGGTGAACTCGACGAACTCCGCAGCATCGACCTCGAGATTCGAACACCGGATATCTCGCGCTCGCTCGACCGTTTTCGCGAACTGCGTCGGAACGACGACGAACCGGTCCCGTCCACGTGATCCGTTTCATCGTCCTCCTGGTTGTTGGCCTCGGTGCCGGCGCGATGCTTGCGTTCCTGATGGTTCGCGACCCCGGCTACGTCCTCGTGTCCTACGACGGCAGCACCATCGAGACCAGCCTGTGGTTCGCACTCGCGTGCCTCGTCCTCTTGGCCCTGCTGGTCTATCTGCTTGTCTTCCTTATCCGCCGCCTGGCACGAAGCGGTTTCGCCGTGTCGGGCTGGTTCCGCTGGCGCCGAGCGACAAAAGCGCGTAACCGGTCCCTGACGGGTGTCATGCTGCTCGCCGAGGGTCGCTGGAGCGAAGCCAAACGCGCTCTCCTCGAGTCCGCGGACCGCATCGACACGCCACTGGCGAACTTGCTTGCCGCGGCACGGTCGGCGAACGAGCTCGGTGACTACCGGGAACGCGACGACATCCTCGCCCGCGCCCGGGAGTCGACGCCGCAGGCCGGCTTCGTCGTCGAACTCGTGCGAGCCGAACTGCAGCAGGCCGCCGCGCAGTGGGCTCGGAGCATTGCGACGCTGAATGCCCTCCGCAAGAAAGCGCCGCAGCACCCAATGGTCCTGAAGAGACTGCTCGACGCCCATGAGAAACTGGGTGACTTCGACGCGGTCGCGGAACTCGCGCCATCGCTTCCCAAGGACGCGGCACCCGACATGGCAGCCGTCCAAACCGCGATATGGCGCGCCCGCTTCGCGAAGTGCAAGGCAAGTGCCGACGCCGCCGAACACGCCCGCAAGGCCTGGAAAGCGTTGCCGAAGAAACTACGAACCGACGAAGTGATCGTGATCGACTATACCGACGCCCTCGCGCCTTCCGCGCCGGTCGAGGCGGAAGGCGTACTGCGACGAGCGCTGAAGAGGGAGTGGCGCGAAGCCTGGATCCGTCGCTACGGCAGCGTCGACTCCGACCCGGTCAAGCAACTGGCCATCGCCAAGCAGTGGTTGAAGAGCCGGCCGGACGACCCCGTGCTGCTGCTGACGCTGGGTCGACTGGCGGCCAGGACCGGCAACACCGAGGAGGCGCAGTCGTATCTAGAAGCCAGCCTTGAAAGCCGGGAGGATGCCGACACCCTTGCCGAACTCGGCCGCTTGTGCTCGTCGGCCGGACGGATGGAAGCCGCCAACGGCTACCTGTCGCGCGCGCTTGAGATAGGGGACGGGCTTGACCCGTCCCGTGTTCGGCGAACCGACGGCATGCCGGAACGGCACGCGGGCGGGGACAAGCCCCGCCCCTACGAACGCATTACCGGGCGTTCGGCCCGTACCGGAATCTGACGATCGTCAACGACCCCGCATCGAGTTGAAGAACTCCTCGTTGGTCTTGGTGTCCTTGAGCTTGTCGACCATGAACTCGATGGCGGCGATGTCCTCCATGTCGTGCAGGAGTTTGCGCAGGATCCAGACCCGCTGCAGGTCGTCTTCGCTCAGCAGGCGTTCCTCGCGGCGGGTTCCCGAACGGCGGATGTTGATCGCCGGCCAGACGCGCTTCTCGGCGATCTTGCGTTCCAAGTGGATCTCCAAGTTGCCGCGTCCCTTGAATTCCTCGTAGATCACCTCGTCCATTTTCGAACCGGTATCGATCAGTGCCGTGGCGACGATGGTCAGACTCCCCCCCTCGATGAAGTTGCGGGCAGCCCCGTAGAACCGCTTCGGACGTTCCAAGGCGTTGGCGTCCACGCCGCCGGTCAGCACCTTTCCCGAGGACGGCACGATCGTGTTGTAGGCCCGCGCCAGGCGGGTGATGGAGTCGAGCAGGATGACCACGTCCTTCTGGTGCTCAACCAGGCGCTTGGCCTTCTCGATCACCATCTCGGCGACCTGGACATGCCGCGACGGCGGCTCGTCGAAGGTGCTCGCGACAACCTCGCCCCGTACCATGCGGCGCATGTCCGTGACCTCTTCCGGTCGTTCGTCGATCAAGAGAACGATCAACACAACGTCGGGATTGGTGACGGCGATGGAATCCGCGATGTTCTGCAGCATCAGCGTCTTGCCGGCCTTCGGCGGCGAGACGATCAGCGCCCGCTGGCCCTTGCCGATCGGCGCGATCAAGTCGACGATGCGCGAGGAGATGTCCTGGGTCGTGCCGTTGCCCCGTTCAAGGGTCAGGCGTTCGTCCGGGAAGTCGGGCGTTAGGTTCTCGAAGAGGATTTTCTGCTTCTTGGAATTGGGCTCGCTCGTGTTGATCTCGTCGATCTTCAACAGCGCGAAGTAGCGTTCGCCCCCGCCTTTCGGCGGCCGGATCTTGCCGGCTATACCGTCCCCCGTGCGCAGGTTGAAGCGTCGTATCTGGTTCTGGGAGACGTAGATGTCGTCCGGCCCCGCGAGATAGGAACTGTCCGCGGAGCGCAGGAAACCGTAGCCGTCGGGCAGGATCTCGAGCGTGCCGTCGCCATAGATGTCTTCGCCGTTGGTCGCCTGCTTGCGAAGGATCGCCGCGACGACTTCCTGTTTGCGGGATCGGGCGACGTTGTCGAGTCCCATCTCCCGAGCCATGTCGATCAGCTCGCCGACGGGTTTTCGTTTCAAATCTGTGAGGTTCATGGTGGGTTCGGTTCTATGTGGCCTAGGTAGCGGTGGGAATGCGGGCACGGACGCCCACGTGGGTTGAGGGAGATGTGGTTGTTGGAAGGTTCCGTAAGCTGACGCTTGGCTCGTACCGTCCCCTCTTGGAGCGCCGCCTCGCAAGGAAGCGCGTGCGGCTCGAGCTTGATGGACTTCGCAACGAATCCTAAAGAAGGAACGCGTTGCCGGACAAGTCCGCGTGCGTCTGTGATTCCGACTCTAACACCGCAAGATTGGCGGCGTCTACAGGGCGTATCCTCGCCGGCCGCAGGGCACCGACCGCCCCGCAGCGGCCAACTGGGCTAGATGTTGCTGTCGAGAAACGCCGCTAGTTGCGACTTGGACAACGCGCCGACCTTGGTGGCCTCCACCTCGCCGTTGCGGAACAACATCAGGGTCGGAATGCCGCGGATCCCGTACTTCGGCGGCGTCTGCTGGTTGGCGTCGATGTCGAGCTTGCAAACCTGCACGCGGTCGGCGTATTCGTCAGCGATCTCCTCCAAAATCGGGGCGATCATCTTGCAGGGACCGCACCATTCGGCCCAATAGTCGACGAGTACCGGCTTGTCGGCGCCGAGAACCTTGTCGTTCCAATCGGCGTCGGTGACGTGTTGAATGTTTTCCGACATTGAGTCTGCTCCTAAACGTGCTGCAGTTCGGCAAGGGGTCAAAGGCGAATCGTAACATTCGCAAATGCCAAGATGGGGTTGATGGGATGACTTTCAACCTTGGCGAGTCAGACCGGACGGTGGCTGCGGCGTGTCGTTTCTCTCTCCCTCAAACGAGAGCGTCTGCGCAACAGTCGGAATGTCGCCACTCCAGCGACGACGGCAACCACTAGCGCTGCCGCCCCGGCAGCCTGCTGACCGGTATTGGTCGTTCCACCAAATGCAAAGAGGGTTAGCGCCGCCGCCAGCCCCCCAGCGACATTCGCGACAATAAACGCCGCGACCAGCGCCACCGCGCCAGCGTTGAAAGAGTTCGTCATCGTCGGGCTCAGTCCCCGGACTGTTGCGTAGCTTAAACGGCCCCAAACCGACAATCACTTCTCCTGTGCAGAAGTTGACGGCCATGGACTTGAAGTCCCAACGGCACAGATGGATATGGTAGTTGTCGAACGGGGCGCTCCCGATCTCCCTTGTCGCCGTTCCAGATCTCAGGCAGCGGACTCGCGGCATCGACCCACCGCTGGATCAACTCCGCGAGATTAAGGCAAACAAGGGTTCAGCGCTTGAGCGCAGGCGCGATTTCCCTGGCAAAGTAGGTGAGGATGCCATCCGCGCCCGCCCGCTTCATGCCGACCAGGGCTTCGAGAACGACCCGGTCGTCTAGCCAGCCGTTCCCGACCGCCGCCTTCAGCATCGCGTATTCGCCGCTGACCTGGTAGACGAACGTCGGGGCCGCGAACGTCTCCTTGACCAACGCGACGATATCCAGGTAGGGCATGCCGGGCTTGACCATGACCATGTCGGCGCCTTCCTCCAAGTCGAGTTCGATCTCGCGAAGCGCCTCGGCGCGGTTCGCGGGGTCCATCTGGTAGGTCATCTTGTCGCCGCGGCCGAGAGTTGCCGCCGAGCCCACGGCATCCCGGAACGGCCCGTAGAAGGCGGACGCGTACTTCGCGGAGTACGCCATGATCTTGGTGTTCACGAAGCCCTCGTCCTCCAAGGCACTGCGGATGGCCCCCACGCGTCCGTCCATCATGTCCGAGGGCGCGATGACGTCGGCACCAGCGCGGGTACAGACGAGTGCCTGCTCGACAAGGGTCTCAACGGTCGGGTCGTTCACGACGTAGTCGCGCTCATCGAGGATGCCGTCGTGACCGTGGCTCGTGTAGGGATCGAGGGCCGCATCGGTGATGACGACGAGCGCGGGACAGGCATTCTTGACGGCGGTCACGGCGCGCGGGATGAGACCGGCCGGATTCACCGCCTCTTCGCCGGCTGGCGTACGTAGGCCATCGTCCACGTTTGGGAAGACGGCCACCGCCGGTATGCCGAGGTCGACGCAGTGCTTCGCATCCTCGACTAGCTGATCGACGCTCAAGCGCTCGATGCCGGGCATCGACTCCACCGGTTCGCGTAGCGACGGTCCTTCAATGACGAACATCGGGTAGATGAGGTCGTCGACCGTCAACGTGGTCTCGCGGACCAAGCGCCGGATGGCGTCGTCGGTGCGGTTGCGCCGCATGCGGGTAAGCGGATAGCTCATGGGTCCCAAGTCTACACTTGCGCCGTTGCCCCGCTGAACCGCGGTGCCGATTCGCACGGCACCAGCGACGGAGAAAGTTGCCAGCGAGTTGGTCAAAGACGTAGGAGGCATGCCATGAAATACGACAACAACCTCGTTGTGATCGGCGCCGGCTCGGCCGGCCTGATCGCCTCGTTGATCGCAGCGACCGTGAAAGCGCGGGTGACCTTGGTGGAGAGCGGGGCGATGGGCGGCGACTGCCTGAACACCGGGTGTGTCCCATCCAAGACCCTGATCGCGTCCGCGAAGGCAGCCCATGTGCTCTGCCATGGAGAACGCTATGGCTTGAAGAACGTCGCCGGGGAAGTCGACTTCGCCAAGGTGATGGCGCGGGTGCGAAACACCATCGCCACGATCGCACCGAAGGACTCGATGGAGCGCTACGAGAGCTTGGGGGTGCGTTGCCTTGCCGGGCACGCCAGAGTCGTCGATGGCCACACCGTGGTGGTCGGCGATAGCCGCTTGACGACCCGACGCATCGTGGTGGCAGCCGGTGCCGAACCCTTCGTGCCGCCGATTCCAGGCATCGAGGGCGTCGACATCCTGACCTCGGACAACATCTGGAACCTTGACGAACTGCCCGGCAGATTGGCAGTGCTAGGCGGTGGTCCCATCGGCTGCGAACTCGCCCAGGCGTTCGCCCGGCTCGGCAGCCAGGTCGCGCTGATCGACATGGAGGACCGCCTGCTGCCGAGGGAGGATGCCGATGCCGCCGCGGTCATCGAGGCCGTGCTCGCCGAGGAGGGCGTCGAGATCCTGACGGGACACCGGGCCACGCGCATCGATCCCGACGCAATCACTCTGGACACCGCCGATGAGTCGGGCAAGCGCGTCGCCTTTGATCGGGTTCTTGTCGCCGTGGGCCGACGGGCCCGCAGCACCGGGTTCGGGCTCGAAGATCTAGGCGTCGAAACCAATCGCGACGGGACGCTCGTCGTCAATGGGGCGTTGCGCACCACCTCGCCCACGATATACGCCTGCGGCGACGTCATCGGTCCCTACCAGTTCACACACATGGCCTCGCACCAGGCGTGGTACGCGTCGGTCAACGCCCTGATCTCGCCCTTCTACCGGTTCCAGTGCGACTACTCGTGCGTGCCCTGGGCGACCTACACCGACCCGGAGGTCGCCCGTGTCGGGTTGAGCGCCGAGGATGCCGCCGCGCAGGGCATGGACCACGAGGTGACGACGCATCCCCTCGACGACGTCGACCGCGCCATCACCGAGGGACGAACGGAAGGCTTCGTGAAGGTCGTCTCGAAGGGCGACCGGATTCTTGGCGCCACGATCGTTGCGCCCAACGCGGGCGAGATGATCGGCGAGTTCGTCACCGCGATGCGCGCCGGGTTGGGTCTCAAGAAGATCCTCGGGACGATTCACGTCTACCCGACGTACCTCGAGGCCAACAAGCTCGCCGCGGGGGCGTGGCGGCGGCGTCATGCGCCGGAGAAACTGCTCGGTTGGGTGGGCAACGTGCACGGCGTCATGCGCGCGCTCCCGTAGGGGACGGGCTTGTCCCGTCCCGCTGCCTTGGCAACCCGTGCATTCGGCACGGGCGACCACAAGCGTCGCCCCGACGGGTCCCCGCGATTCAACGGTTGCGGGCTGGTTCCGCCGGCAATCCTATCGCGCCACCAAGGCGCGGTCGCCCGTACCGGGCATCGCTGGACGGACCTGGAGTATCCTCGACCACACACACTTTGGGACGGTCAACACCGATGCCTCCCAATAGACGATCTTCGGCCCGGAAGTTGACCACGCATCGCGTCGCGGCTCTGGCCACATGTGTGTTCGCGACAGTCCCGGTCGTGTCGGCAAACGAGTGTTGGGATTGGGACAACAACGGCTTCTTCACGACGGCGACCGTCAAGGATGTCGCCGAGTGTCTGCAGGACGGGGTGGACTTGACGGCGCGGGGAACCCTTGGACGCACTCCCCTGCACATCGCCGCCATGCGCAACGAGCGTCCCCTGGTCGTCACGGCGCTGGTCGCGGCCGGTGCCGACGTACGCATGAGGGACCGACGGGACCACACGCCTCTGCACAGCGCCGCGATGGCAAGCGTGAGCCCCGAGGTCATCGAAGCACTTGTCGCGGTCGGCGCCGATCCGAATGTTGCCTCGCTGCCAGCCTCGATGGAGGACCTGATCGTCCCTGGCGGCCAACGCTCATACCGCTTCTACGGCTTCGAGCTTTGGGGAACACCCTGGTTCTTCCACAATCTCGAAACCGCTCGCGACGACCCGGTTGCTGAGGGGCCGCCACGCGCCCACGACACGCTGATCGCGGGTGCGTTGTCGGGCGGCGAAAACCCTGCCGTGTTCGCCCTGCTTGCCGAACTCGCGACGCTGACGGACCCGTCCGCGGACCACCGGAACATCGAAGCTGTGCCCGATGCCGGCTCGTTACAAGAGAGTCTCGGTGCGATGAACGAACTGCTCGACATATTAAAAGCCCGTGATCGCCGCGGCCTGCGACCCATCCACGTCGCGGCTCGATTCAATGACAGCCCGCCCGTCATCACCGCGCTGGCACAGGCCGGCGCCGACATCCATGCCTTGACCGTGCACGACTACAACGCCCTGCATGTGGCGGCGGGGCATGGCCGGAGCGCGGCGGTCGTCGCCACCCTCGCCAGTCTAGGCGTGGATCTCCACGGTCGGGACACATCGAACGGCACCCCGCTGCACGTCGCGGCCAGCAGCAGCGAAACACCGGCGGTGGTGAAGGCGCTCATCGATGCCGGCGCCAACCTTGAAGCGAGGGACGAAGACGGCAGAACGCCCCTGCATCGAGCCTACGACCGGTTCTATCGGTCCGCGGAGGTCATCGACGTTCTGCTCGACGCCGGTGCCGATCCCCAGGCGCGGGATTCTCAAGGGAGAACCCCAGTGGAACTCCAGCACTGGTGAGGCCGGATGCGGTCACGGCTCCTTCGGCAGAGCCTTCAGCCGCACCGCCGGGAGCCTCTTCAGGCGCTGGTTCACGGGGTCGACTTCGATGCCCACCGACTCTAGCGCCGTAACGCCGAGCAGGGGTTCTGCGCCAGCCTCGCCGAAGATCACGGTGCCGCCGACAAACTCGCCCATGAATTCGATCTTCGCAAGGGTGACGTCCAAGGTAATGTCGCTTCCATCAGCAAGCTGGTAGATCCGCTTGCCCTCCGGCTTGAGTCCGATCGCTTCAAGGTGAGGCCTTGGCACGCGGGAATCGGTCGCACCAGTATCAACCAGAAAGACGCCTTCCCAGAATCTGTCCGCGTCTGCTGGATTAGTGACGCGGACGGTCACGTGTGTCGCGCCCATCCCTGGCTCCTCATGCAATGTTCAGGCAATGGTAGCGCGGAGCAGGGTCTGGTCGCCCTAAACTTGCCACCCGCGTCGAGATTCCGACACACTACGCGGCTCGCTTCGGAGGGACGCACATGAAGTTCGGGATTTTCTACGAGCACCAACTGCCCAGACCGTGGGACCACGGCGAGGAGCAGAAGCTCTTCAACGACGCCCTGGAACAGGTCGAGGTGGCCGACCGGGTAGGCATCGACTTCGCCTGGGAGGTCGAGCACCACTTCCTCGAGGAGTATTCGCACTCCTCCGCACCGGAGGTGTTTCTCGCAGCGTGTTCCCAACGCACCAAGAACATCCGCTTGGGTCATGGCATCCGCCAGGTCATTCCGGGCTACAACCATCCCGCCCGGACGGCCGAGGTCATCGCGACACTGGATCTCGTGTCCAACGGCCGCGTCGAGTTCGGCACCGGCGAGTCGTCGGCGGAACTGGAACTCGGCGGCTTCGGCGTTCCGGTTGCGAAGAAGCGCAAGATCTTCATGGAGGCCACCGAGCAGATCTGCAACATGCTGGCCATGGATCCCTATCCCGGCTACAAGGGCCAGTACTTCGAGATGCCCTGCCGCAATATCGTGCCGAAGCCGGTGCAGCGTCCTCATCCGCCCCTTTGGGTCGCCTGCTCGCAGCGTGAGACCATCCGAATGGCGGCCCGGCTCGGCATCGGCGCCTTGACGTTCGCGTTCGTCGATCCCGCGGAGGCGACGGAATGGGTGGAGGAGTACTACGGCATCATCAAGAGCGACGCCTGCGTGCCCATCGGCCACGCCATCAACCCGAACATCTGCATGGTGTCGAGCTTCTCCTGCCACCAGGACCGAGAAGAGGCCATCCAGCGTGGCCTGGCGGGTTTCGAGTTCTTCGGGTTCGCGCTCGGCAGCCTCTACGCGTTCGGCGAGCACAAGCCGGGCCGCACCAACCTCTGGCAACAGTTCGAGGCGATGAAGAAGGCGCAGCAGGAATCCCGCGACATCACGCAGGCGCTGTCGGGCAGCCAAGGCGGCATCGGCACGCCGGACGACCTGCGCGAACACCTACTGAAGTTCGAGGCCTGCAACGTCGACCAGGTCACCTTCATCCAGCAGGCCGGCCGCAACCAGCACGAGCACATCTGCGAGGCGCTGGAACTCTTCGCCGCCGAGGTGATGCCGGAGTTCAAGGAGCGCGAAGCGGAGCGCGAGCGCCGCAAGATGGAGGAGCTGGCGCCGTACCTGGAAGCTGCCATGGCCCGCAAGATCGCCATGGAACCCTTGGCCGACGAGGAGATCCCCGTGTTCCAGTCCCTGGGACGCAAGATCTCCGAGGAGTCGAAGAAGGAGGAGTCCATCTACGAGCGCCCCGCCGCAGCGGGCTGAGTTCCAGTCAACGACGATCCGGCGAACCGTCGTCCGTTGGCGGCGGTTCTTTTCCGATCAGGAGCGTCTCGACCCGCACGACCCGTTCGCGGACCGCCGAGATTTCCCGGCGGACGCTCGTGAATTCAGCCTGCATTTCGTCCCGGAGACCCGACATCTCCCGCAGCGTCTCGCCGTGCAGCCGTTCCATGCCGATTCGGACGTCCGAGACCTGTTCGTAGAGCAGCCCGAAGCCCGCAACCACAGTCGCCAGCGCGAACGTGCCTAGCCACTTGAAGAGGCGAAATTCGCTTGCCATCACGACGTTTGGCAGAGCGCCGCGTCCCGCCGAGTCTTCGAGCGAGGCGACGCGGGCGGCCAACGGTTCGACTACCGCGTCGAAGTCTGCTCGGGTCATCGGTGCGGTCGGATTTGCCGTCAACGCCATGGGTTGGCTGCCTTACTGCTCTGGCAACACTTTGCACCCGTCGCCCCCGATGGCGCAACGACAATGGCCGGTGGCTGGCACACTTCTCGCCGATGACGACAAAGTGATATTCCGGTGCTATTGCATCGGGCGGCGTACCATCCGCTGGCCGTCGTACCCAACGGTTTCGCGCGAGCCATACCGGGGCGACCGCGCCAGCGGTCGCGTTGCGACCTTTTTGGTCACCAGCGCATCTAAGGGGCATGTCTCGGTTCCGCAGCGTTGAGATCGACCCCGGTGTCGTGCGGCAGCTCATGAAGGGCAACCGCAAGGCGCAGGAGATCGTCTACCGAGCCTACGCGAACGCCGTCTACACGCTTGCGCGGCGCATTCTGAACGACGCCAATCTGGCCGAGGAAGTGACACAGGACACCTTCGTCGACGTGATCCGGGCCGCCCACAAGCTCGAACGACCGGAGTCGCTCGGCGCCTGGCTGCGGACCACCGCCGTCAACCACTGCCTGATGCGGCTCCGGTCTCCCTGGCACAAGCGTCGCGAAACGCTGCCCGAAGACGACCGCGCCGCCAACGGGGCGAACGAGAGCGCCGAGGACGGCACCGATCGAACGATGGACATCGAACAGGCGCTGGGCGCCTTGCCGTCGAACGCACGCCTGGTGGTCTGGATGCACTGCGTCGAGGGCTACACCCACGACGAGATCGGCCGTTCCTTCGGACGCACGGCCAGTTTTTCGAAATCCCAGTTGGCGCGGGCCTTGAAGGCACTCGCCAAGCACACAGGAGTCAGCGATGGACGATCAACGACACCAGCGACCGTCTGTGCGCCGTAGCGACGCCGAGGCCCTCGACGCGCGCGAGGTCGAAGCCCTTGAGACCGAACTGCGCGCCTTGCCGGATCTGGAAGCGCCAGCCGAACTTTGGCAGCGCGTTCGGGGATGTCTGGACGAGGACACCGACAATTCAACATCCCGGACACGGCATCGCCAGGCCCCCATGGCACTCGCCGCGAGCCTCGCGCTCATCGCCGCTGCCGTTGTCGTCTTCTCGTTTCACCTCTCGACCGGCGACAGCGAATCGGGCAATGGCGATGTCGCCAGCGCCACCGTCGTGACACGGCCAGTCCATGAACGCCCCGAACATGCCGCCATCATCGAGACCTTAATGGAGCAGTCACGCCAGGCCGAGGAACGACGACGCGCGGTTCTCGCGTTCTATTGGCCGTCGGCTCCCGAACGAGTGCTCCGGGAGCAAATCGGCGGAATCGACGCGGCCCTAAACGAGCAGATGTTCACGGGAACGGTCGAACCGAAATGGCGCGAGACGCTGTTGCGTGATCGCGTGAACCTGATGGCCGATCTCACCGACATCGAACGCTACCGCCAGCACGAATTCGTCCAGCAGGTGTCCTTCTAACATTCCCCTAGCAGCAGGAGATCTCCAATGAAAGCAATCGTTACTGCAATGGCGTTCTTGGCCGCCACCTTTGTCCACGCCGATGCCAAGAGCGAGGATGACCCGGCGGTCGAAGCCACCAAGGCCCAAGCAGTCGCGCACGCTCGATCCCAGATAGAGGCCGCCCAGGCGCAAATGGAGGCGGCGCACATCCAATTGGAGACCGCTCGCTCCGAGATGGCTGCAGCGGCAAAGCAAATGGCCGAAGCCGCAAGCACAAAGTTGCACACGGCGTACAAGGAACGCCCTTTTCTTGGCGTGTTGATTGGCGATCAGTCGGAGGACGGGATTGTAGTCGCGGGCGTTACGCCGGATGGCGGAGCAGAGGCTGCCGGTATTGAAACCGATGACGTGATCATTGCTGTCGACGGAGAGTCGCTTACCGGCCACAAACGACCTCTGAGCGTACTGCACCGGGTTCTCGACAACATCACCCCGTCGGGTAGCGGTATCGAGGTAGTCGTGTCGCGTGAAGGCGAGACACATTCATTTGATGTTGCTCCCACGGAGACGACCGTCGTGGCCTTTGGCTCGATACCCCTTACCGACTTGAAGGGACCCCTTCAGATCGACGTATTGCCGCACACAGCCCTGGGCCGGATCGACAGGCTATGGGACGGCTTCCGCCAGCAGGACAAAGCCAAGTTCGTTGGTGCGAAGGGGATTCACTTCGTCGACATCGGCGAAGACCTCGGCAACTACTTCGGAGTCGATGGCGGCGTGCTGGTGCTGAATGCGCCCGCCAAGAGTGAACTCAAGCCCGGCGACATCGTCCGGCGCATCGACGGCGCAGACGTTGCATCGTCCGACGAGGCCTACGGACTCCTGGCAGGCGCATCCGGCGAGGACGCCCAAGTGGAGGTGCGCCGGAAGAACCGCAAAGTCGAGGTGACCGCATCCAGGTTGCCGGTGATGCAACAGACGATACGCACCCTGCCAAGCGGCGAGCCCGGCAAGGAGACTGTGATTGTCAGTGGTTCGGTGTTGAGAACAGACCCCGAGGTCGAGGTGGACGTCGAGGTCGAGAAGGACGCCGACTAGCGCGACCGCCAATAGGTCACCGTCAGGGCGATCATCCCGACGAAACCGGCCAACGCGAGGGCGGGGATCGCGACCGACTGGTCCGCGCACTCGCCGGTGCCGGCCATGACGCGCAGGATGTCCAGGATCGGGAACACGTCGAGCACGTAGTCCAAGGGTACGCCGCAACCCTCAACGCTCCCGGGCGGCAGCGTCATGATGTAGAGGTGGCGGATCGAGAAGGCGGCACCGGCCAGCGAAGCCAGCGATACCAGGAGCGGATAGATCCCGAGACGCGGGTTGTGGGCAAACCCGGCGGCGGCGAGGATGCCCGCGAGCATCGCCCACCAACGCTGGTTCACGCACAGCGGGCAGGGCTCCTGCGCGAAGCCGAGTTCCAGCACCAGCGCGACACCCACCAGCATCGCCGCCCAGGCGACGGCGGCGAGGTTCCAGAGTTCCTTCCTATCCCACTCGGCGAACAACATCGGGTTGACCCCTGTTTCCCACGGAATCGCTTGCGGCCACCAAAAGCCTAATGGTAGATGCACGCGAGCCGCCGTCAACCGGCGGTGTCGCGCCGTTAGAAAATGTCCTCGGGCCGAACCCGCGTCCGCGTCTCGCCCGCCGCTTCGCCGGGCTCTCTTTCCGGAAGGCTGTCCGCCAGGAAGTACTCGAACAACGCATCCGGATCGTCGGGGCGGGCAACGCGGCCGGTATCTCTGTTGACCTTGACGCGGACGACGCCGTCCGGGATGGGCCGCTCCACCTCCGGTTCGTCGGCCAGCGCTTCGCGCATGAAGTCCATCCAGATCGAGAGCGGCGTCCGGGAGCCGTATTCGCCCTCGCCGGTCGGCCGGTGATCGGAAAAGCCCACCCAGACCGTGGTCGCGAGGCTGGGATGGTAGCCGTTGAACCAGGTGTCGGTGGACTGGTCCGTGGTGCCTGTCTTGCCGGCGAGATCCGACCGCTCGAGTCCGCGCGCACGCCGGCCCGTCCCAACCGGATGGGCGATCACATCCCGCAGCAACGTATCCATGACGAACGCATTGGCCTCGTCGATGGCCCGCGGTGCGGAAACCGATGCCGGGCCTTCGTCTCCCGGCTCCGGGCAGGGTTCGCACGCCACCGGATGCCGTCCCTCGAACACGACCGATCCGTCCAGGCGTTCGACGCGGCTGACGATGTTCGGCTCGACCAGAAACCCCCCGTTGGCGATCACGGAATAGGCCCGGGCCATGTCCAGCGGCGTGAACAACATGGTGCCGCCACCGATGGCAAGTTGGACATCCCTCGGCAGGTTTGCCGTCTCGAAGCCGAAACTGCCGACATGATCGAGAACGGAACGGGCACCGATGCTGGTCATCACCCGCATGGACACCATGTTGATGGAGCGGGCCAGTGCTTCGCGGAGCCGCATCGGTCCGCTGAACTCGCCGCTGTCGTTGCGCGGTCGATAGTCCATCTCCAGGTTGTCGTCTTCGAAGACCAGCGGCGCGTTCAGGAACATGCTGGCCGGCGTGACGCCGTTCTCCAACGCGGCGGAGTACACGAACGGCTTGAACCCGGAGCCAGGTTGACGGGCGGCCTGCAGCGCATGGTTGAACTGCTTGGCTTGGAAGTCCCAACCGCCCACCAACGCCTGGATGGCACCGGTTCGCGGATCCATGGCCACCAGCGCGGCCTGCACGTCGGGTAGCTGACGGAGCCTCCACGCACCCGCTTCGTCCTGGAGAACGCGGACCACGTCGCCCCGCGAGACGATTTCGGCTGCGCGCTGAGGGGTGGGTCCGCGCCGATCGGTGTCCAGGTACGGCGCCCAGCGCAGGCCCTCCCAGTCGATGGCCACGATCTCGCTGTTGGCGCGCATTACGTCGACGCGCCGTTCCTCAATATGCACCACGACGGCGGGCTCGAGACCTCCGGATGTCCCGTGGGCATCCAGTGCTTCCCCAACGGCCGTCGCGTCGAGCATGCCGCCTTCCCCCGCCGTCAGCGCATCGAGGGCAAGCTGGCCCTCCGGCCCGCGGAATCCATGCCGGATGTCGTAGTCGAGCACGCCGGCCCGCACCGCGCGTTGTGCCGCAGCCTGGCGTTTCGAGTCGAGCGTGGTATGGACCACGAAACCCGTGTAGATGTCCGTGCCGTATCTCTCGATCAGCTGCTGCCGAACCCATTCGGCGGGATACGGCGCGGGCAGGTCGATGCCCCGCTGGTGAACAGCCGCCGTTATCGGGGACGTCACCGCCAGGCGGTACTCGGCTTCATCGATCGAATCTTGCGAGCGCATCCGACGCAGCACCAGGTTCCTGCGGTTGAGGGCCCACTCCGGGCCGTTGATGGGGTTGCCCGCCGTCGGCTTTTTGATGATCCCGGCAAGCATCGCGAGTTGGGCGAGGTTCAGTTCCTCGACCGGGCGGCCGTAGTAGGTGTGCGCGGCCGCCTGCACGCCGTAGGCCTGCTTGCCGAACGCCATGATGTTGACGTAGAGCTCGAGGATCTCGTCCTTGGTCAACTCCCGTTCGATCTTGATGGCCAGCAGCATCTCCTTGAGCTTGCGGATCATCAGCTGTTCGGGGCCGAAGGACACCTGCTTGGCCAACTGCATGGTGATGGTGCTCGCGCCGGTGCGGACATCCGACAAGAGCAGGTCCACCACGTCGTTGGCCAGCGAGATGAAATCGATCCCGGCGTGGTCGTAGAAGCGCTTGTCCTCGGTGTTCAGCAGCGCATTGATGAAGTCCCTGGGAACGTCGTCGAAATCTATTGGGATCAACCGGTTGCCGAACTCCGCGACGAGCGCTCCGTCGGCCGTGAAGATTCGCAGCGGCGTCTCGAATCGGTAGTGTCTGTAGGTCTCCGTGGTCGGAATCTGCGGGTTCAAATAGAGAAAAACTGACGCCAATCCGAGAGTTGTCGCACAGACGCCGACCGCCCCCAGCCAGACAATATCCCGCACCAGGGTCTTCGCCAGGGAGCGCAGAAAAGACAACCGTGGGCTGTCCCGCAAAGGCTGTTTCCCGGGCCAACGTCCGGAAATCTCGACCCATCGGCGCGGTCTTGCGCCGCCGCCGGCCGGATCGCCGTCAAACGACACGCCACGGCCCCGTCAAAGGAGTCGCCACCATGAGACTGTTCGCACGCAAAGTCTCTCCACTCGCACCGGCGCCGGTAGAGGCACCGCCTTCGTTCAAGCTGCCGCAGACGTCCGCCACGGAATCCGCAATGCGAATCCCGGGCCTAGCCAAACGACGTTTCCGCTGTCGTTGGCTTGGCCTCGACATCGGGTCGTCCGCCGTGAAAGTCGTCGAACTGTCCCGTGTGGACGAGTCGTACCGCGTCGAGGCGTTCGCGATCGAGCCCATGCCGGCCGGCAGCGTCGTTGCGGGGAATATAAGCGATGCGCGTACCGTTGGCGAAGCCATCCGCAGGGCTTGCCGGCGTGCCGGTGTGAAACCCAAAAAGGTGTGCGCCGGTATTCGCAACTCCGCCGTCATCACCAAGACGCTCGAGATGGACGCGACACTGGACGACCGCCAAATGGAGGCCGAGGTGACGCGGGAAGCCGGACGCCACATTCCCTTCCCCATGGAAGACGTGGTCATCGACTTCGAGCCCATGCACTTGTCTGCCCGCGACCCTTCGAAGATCGACGTCCTGCTCGTCGCCTGTCGCGTGGAGCACGTCGCACAACGCCTGGAAGCAGCGGAAGTCGCCGGGTTGGATCTCGACGTTGTCGATGTCGAAAGCCATGGCGCACACCACGCGGTCGTGCAGACCGCCGGGAGCATTACGCCCGTGGCCCTGGCCCACATCGGCGCCACCACGACCACGGTGATGCTCGTCAACGGGGACTCCGCCGTCACGCGGGAGGAACCATTCGGTCTTTGGGCCGACTGGTCGGGCGGCGCCGCCGACAGCCCACCGCCCGGTCGCGCTATCGAAGCATCTGCCGTGGATCCGCTGCTTGCCCTGTTGGCCCGGCTCCTGCGTCTTGTGCTCCTCGCTAGCCAGTCGGAGTCCGTGGACCGGCTGCTGCTCGCCGGGGGCGGTGCCGCGATACCCGGACTCGCCGAGGGCGCCGCGGAGCGTCTGGGAGTCCCCGTGGAGATCGCCAATGCCTTCCACGGCATGACGGTCTCGCCGCGGGCCGACCGGGAGACCCTCGCCGAACTCGCGCCCGCGTTGTTCACCGCCTCCGGATTGGCGGCCCGTGGACTCGCCGAGATCCGAACATGATCGCACGCATCAACCTACTGCCCTGGCGGCAACGCCGACGAGACCGGCAACGACGCGCCTTTCTTGCACAACTCGGCATCATCTTCGCCGGTTTCGCCAGCCTCGTGTTCCTCACGGCATGGATTCTCGACACCCGGATCGCAAGTCAAGACGTGCGCAACCGGTTCCTGCGTTCGGGCCTCGGCGAACTCGAACGCCAAGCCGACGCAATCGAGGCCATTCGACGGCACACGGACGAAAAGCTCGAGCGCCTCCAGACACTCGCCGACCTGCGACGCGGCCGAACCGGCACCGTCCGCACCTTGGAGGAACTCGCCCGAACCGTGACGCCGGGCGTTCACTACACCTCCCTGGTCAAGCGCGGAACACAGATTACCGCCCACGGCGTCGCCCGCTCCAACAACGCCGTTTCGGCACTCATGCGCGGTCTCGAGGCATCCGAGTGTTTCGAGGCCCCGAGACTCAAAGGCATCGAGGAGATGCGCGCCACCGATCAAGCCGGTCACGCTGCTGTCTTCGAACTCACCTTCGCGACGTCCGTTTCCACGGCAAGGGGCGGCAGTTAAGTGAACGTGGACCTGTCGATGAACTTGGCCGACGTCGACATCGCCGACGTCGGCTCCTGGCCCGGCGCGGTGAAGGCTCTCTGTTTCGGGTTTCTCGCGACGACGGTCCTCGCGCTCGGCTACCTCGTCGTCATCGCGGACAAACGTGCCGCGCTCGCCGATGCGGAACACCGCGAAATCGAGGTGCGCCGCGAAATCGCCGCGCTCGCCGCGACAGCCTCCGGGCTGGCTGCCCACCGCACCCGCCTTGCCGAGGCAGAGGCCGCGTTGGACGAATCCCTCGCTCGGCTGCCAATCGATACCGAGGTGCCCGGCCTGGTCGAGGACATAACCCGGGCAGCCCTCGACCACGATCTGGTCATCGATCGGATCGAGCTAGGCGCAGAACGTCAAGCGGGTTTCTACCGCGAACTGCCCATCGCGATCAGCGTCGCCGGCGACTACCACGACATCGGCGGCTTCGCCGGCGACATCGCCGGGCTTTCCCGGTTGGTGACCCTGCACGACTTCGACCTGACGCCCCGATCGGGCCCTCGCGACCTGGATTTGACGATCGAAGCCAGGACCTATCGGTACGCGGAACAAGCGCCCGGAACGTTCGTGCCCGGCGGCGCACGGCGCGACCACACGCCGCCTCGAATATGACGGGTAGTCGTTGCATTGGCTCCGCCGTGCTCGCGCTGACTGTCGGCGGGTGCGACGGTGCGGATCAATCCGACCTCGAGCGACTACTCGACCAGGCCGCCGAATCCTCCGCGGCTGTTACCCCCATACCGGCGCCGCCGGACGCGTCCGGGTTCGAGTACGGGGCCATGACAGAACGAAGTCCGTTCGAGCCCTTTGCCGAAGTGGCGGGAGCAATCGCCTCCGAAGCGCCGGATTCCGCCAGACGGCCACAACCGCAGGAACTCTTCCCGCTTGGCCAACTGGAGATGGTTGGGACACTCGCCGGACGCGGCGAGATTCTCGCGTTGATCCGCGACCCTCGCGGCATCACCCACCCGCTCGGCGTTGGCGACTACCTCGGACGCGACCATGGCCGAATCAGGACGATACGCGAATCAGGTATCGACATCCTCGAACTCGTCGAGGACGGTCGGGGAGGCTGGACGGCGAGGGCACGCGCTCTTGAGCTGAAGGTATCCCGTCCCACCGAGGAGGTCTCGGCAGGAACCGACAACGGAGGTCACGAAGAATGAAACATCGCCAAGGCCGCATGCCGCCAGTTTTCCGAAGCCCGGTCATTCACTCGATGGCATTGGCAGGCGCAATGGTGGCTTGTACCGGCGACGCAGGCGACGACCAAGTCGGGGATACCGATTCAGTTCGGGAACAACCGATTGGCTACACCGGGGAACGGATGAGCGTGAATTTCCAAGACGTGGAGGTCCGCAGCGTCCTGCAGCTCATCGCGGACTTCGCGGGCTTGAATCTGGTCGCCGGCCAGGCAGTCGACGGTCGGATGACGCTGCACATGGTCGACGTGCCGTGGGACGAGGTGCTGGACCTGGTGATGACCATCAACGGGCTCGACAAGCGTCGGACCGGATCGGTTCTATTGGTCGCGCCCGCGGTCGAGATCGCCGAGCAGGAACGTTTCGAACTCGAAAGCCAGAACGCTCTCGCCGGGCTGTCTCCGTTGACCCGGACCTCCATTCGTCTTCATTACGCCGACGCCACCGCCCTGGCCGAATTGCTCGGCGGTGATGACGCAGCAACCCTCTCCGAGCGCGGCCACGTCATGGCGGATGCCCGCTCCAATTCACTTCTCGTCACCGATACGGCGACCAACCTAGGTGAAATACGCGAGATGGTCCGCGAGCTCGACGTGCCCGTTCGACAGGTTCAGATCGAAGCGCGAATCGTCAACGCCAACGTCAACTTCTCCGAGGAACTCGGCATCCGATTCGGTGGCGCCGTGTTCACGACCGAGGGTCCGCCCGTCCTGGAACTCGGCGGCAACCTCGGCGCGCTTGGACGCCGGAATATGTCGGCCGGCGAGAACGGCAACGGTCGGTCCGACGATCTGGTCGTGGATCTCGGCCTCGATGGCGATGGAACATCAAGCATTGCCTTCGGGCTCGCCGACACGGCCTACCGGCTGGACGTGGAACTGTCCGCGCTCGCCTCCGACGGTCGTGCCGAAATCGTCGCCCGGCCCACGGTCATCACCGTCGACAAACGTGCCGCGGTCATAGAGTCCGGCGTGGAGATTCCGTATCAGCAGGCAACCAAGTCGGGTGCGACCTCGATCGCCTTCAAGGACGCCGTTCTGCAGTTGGAGGTGACGCCACAGATCACCCCCGACGAACGCATTGTCATGGACCTCACCGTCAAGCAGGACACCGTGGGACGGATCTACCATGGCGTGCCAAGCGTCAACACCACGCGCATAGAGACCCAGGTTCTCGTGCTCGACCGCCAAACGGTGGTGCTCGGCGGCATCTTCCAGACCGACCGCCACCTTGCCACGGTGCGTACACCGCTGTTCGGCGATCTACCCGTCGTGGGACGGCTCTTCCGGCGCACGCTGGAACGCGACGACCAGCAGGAGCTGTTCGTTTTCATCACACCGTCGATCATTCGTGAACCGACGGGTAGCCAAGCGCGCATGGCACCCGGCCAGGAGGCGGGTTAAGGTGCGCGAATCTAGGACTTCAGATCATGACCACACGTAACGTGTATCTAGTCGGCATGATGGCGGTGGGCAAGACCACGGTCGGACGCCATCTGGCCTCACGCCTCGACTTCACCTTCCACGACACCGACCAGGTCATCGAGAGCCGGGCCGGCGCGGACATCTCGTGGATCTTCGAACTCGAAGGCGAGGAGCGGTTCCGGGACCGGGAACAGCAGGTAATCGAGGAATTGACTCGCCGCGAGGGGGTGGTGCTCGCCACCGGCGGGGGCACCGTGCTGCGCGAGGCCAACCGGACCGTGCTGCGGGAGCGGGGCATCGTTGTCTACTTGAGGAGCGGTGTCGATCTCATCCTCGAACGCACCCGCAGCGACCGGCGCCGTCCACTCCTCCAGGTGGCCGACGTGAGGGAACGGATCGAGACGCTCACCACCGAGCGCGGCCCGCTCTACGAATCCGTCGCCCACCTCGCAATCACGGTGGATCGCCGACCGCCCAAGGCCATCGCCACCGACATCCACGATCTGCTCAAGGACTCGGGGGAACCAGGAGCCATCGAAACCGCGGCGAACGTCGGCCGGTGCGCGTCGTGAACGACCGAGTTCACGTGCCGCTCCCAAGCGAGCGCAGCTACCCGATCCTGCTCGGCGACGGACTCCTCGGCACCCCCGACCTCCTCGAACCGTACACCGGCAACCAGGCCCTGATCGTCACCAACGCCGCCGTCGCCCGCCTCTACCTCCCCCAGGTGCGACGGAGCCTGGTGAGCGTCGAGCACGTCGACGTCGTCGAGATCGGCGATGGCGAGAAGTTCAAGACACTCGACACCTATGCGGCGATTCTCGATGCGCTGATCGGCAACCGGCACAACCGGTCGACAACGGTGGTCGCCCTTGGCGGCGGCGTGGTCGGCGACGTGGCGGGATTCGCCGCCGCCACCTATCAGCGCGGCGTGGGCTTGGTGCAGATCCCCACCACGCTCCTCGCGCTCGTGGACTCCTCCGTGGGCGGCAAGACCGCCGTCAATCATCCCGGCGGAAAGAACCTCATCGGCGCCTTCCATCAACCACGGGCGGTAATCGCGGACGCGGGGGTGTTGGCAACGCTTCCCGAACGCGAGTTCCGCGCCGGCCTGGCGGAGGTGATCAAGTACGGGATCATCGCCGATGCCACGTTTTTCGCCTGGCTCGAATCGCACCTGGACGATCTGCTGGGCCGGGATCCGGCCGGCCTGGTCCACGCCATACGACGATCCTGCGAGATCAAGGCCGAAGTGGTCGCCGAGGACGAGCGCGAGCAAGGTCGCCGCGTGATCCTCAACTTCGGACATACCTTCGGCCACGCCATCGAGGCCGTCACCGCCTACGAACGGTTCCTGCACGGCGAGGCGGTGGCGGCCGGCATGGTCATGGCCATGGACCTCTCGGTTCGGCTCGGCCGGAGTGACGGTCGCGATGCCGACAGAGTACGACGGCTGATCGAACGTTCGGGGCTCGGCGCCGAGGCGTTGGATGTCGACGCGGACGCGATGCTCGACGCGATGGACATGGACAAGAAGGTGATGGACGGCCGGATTCGCCTCATCGTATGCGACGGCATCGGTACGGTGTCGGTTACCAGCGACGTACCCGCGCAGACCCTTCGACGGACCATCACGCAGGGTGGCTAGGGAGCCGTGGGGGCGACCCTGGGGCGGCCCTTGCGGTCGCCCGCCGGAATCCGCACGGCGGTGACCCGGGAGCACGAGAATGCGGCAGCATTCTCGATCGCGCCCAGAGGGCGCGCCGGGACGGGACAAGCCCGTCCCCTACGACGGTCGATCCGGGCCGGGGGACGAATTGACGCAACGCCATAGGACGTAGAGGAGTCGAACATGCCAACAACGAACCGCAAGGTCGTCATGAAGCAGTTACCGGTCGGCGTGCCCACACCCGCCGACTTCGAGATCGTCTCCGAGTCGCTTGGGGACATCGAAGACGGTCAGATGCTGCTCCGGACGCGCTGGCTGACCCTCGACCCGTACATGCGGTCGGTCTTCATGCCGCGACCGGACAACGTGGGCACGACCGTGATCGGCGGAACGGTCTCCGAGGTCATCGAGAGCAGGACGCCGGCCTTTGAGGCGGGCGACCTGGTCGTCGGCTACTACGGCTGGCAGGAACACAGCATCGGGACGCCGGCGGACCTGCAATGGAACAACCCGAACCTGCCGATCCGGAAATGGGATGGTTCCCTTGGCGCACCATCAACGGCGCTGGGCGTTCTCGGCATGACCGGCTACACGGCCTACGAGGGGCTCGTGAACGTCGCCAAGGTCGAGCCTGGCGAAACCGTCGTGGTCAGCGCCGCGAGCGGCGCCGTCGGTCAAGTCGTGGGCCAATTGGCGAAAATCCACGGCGCGCGTGCGGTGGGCATCGCCGGCGGGCCGGCCAAATGCGGCTTCTGCGTCGACGAACTCGGCTTCGACGCCTGCATCGACTACAAGGCCGGGAAACTGGCCGCCGATCTGGCGGCTGCTACGCCCGACGGGATCGACATCTACTTCGAGAACGTCGGTGGCGACGTCCTGGAAGCCGTGATTCCGAGACTCAATCCGGGAGCACGGGTTCCCATCTGCGGCTTCATCGCCCACTACAACGAGACGCCGGATACACGGCGCATGAATCCCTTGCAGCGTCTCCAGGCGGAGGGGCTCCCGGCACTCGGTAGGGACGGCAGCACCGAAGGCTACGCCTTCTTCGGCTTCTCCAATCTCGCGACGCGGCACCCCGAGGCCGAACAGGCGCTCGAGACGCTGTCCGAATGGATCGAATCGGGTCGGCTCAAGTACCGCGAGAGCATCACCGTTGGCCTCAATTCCGCCGTCGACGCGTTCATCGGCATGCTCGGCGGCGAGAACTTCGGCAAGACGATGGTGCGCGTTTCGGGCTGATCAGGAACCAGCCAAGCGTGTTCCGCAACCACGACCCCCGCGCCGTCCTCGTGTCGCGGGCGGACCCCGCCAATCCCCTGGCGAGCTACTCCAAGCACGCCTTCCGTCTCGATAGCCTGGACTGGCCCTCGGTTGAGCACTACTACCAGGCGATGAAGTTCGACGATCGAGCGATTCGCGAGGAAATCCGCAACGCACCGCATCCCGACAAGGCCGCCAGGATCGCGCGCCGACAGCGGCGCCGGGTTCGCACCGGTTGGGACGACGTGAAAGAGGTCTACATGACCCGTGCCACCTACACCAAGTGCCGGACCCACGCCGACGTCGCTGACGCCCTGCTTGCAACCGGCGAGAAGACGATCATCGAGACCAGCCAGTACGACTACTACTGGGGTTGCGGACGCGACACCCGGGGCCGGAACGTCTACGGACGCGTACTGACCAACGTGCGCCAGCGACTCCGGGAAGAAGGCGGGCGAACGTAGTCATCGAAGGATGGTTCGCGGCGTATATACTGCGCGCCCTTCGCCGAGCCGGAGACTCCGGATGCACCCCGAACGGAATGTCGGAGCACAAGCCACGCTCCTCATCTGCGTGTTCGTCTCTGCCGCCGCTGTGCTCGCCGCTGGCTGTGGACGATCGACTGTCGAAGGCGACGGACCTTCCGCGATCGGCCGATTCGACGTCCAAGGGACATCAAGCGCGGTTCCCTGGTCCAGCCTGGAGGCGAACGACGCCGCCGAGGACTTCCACTTCGTCGTCGTGAGCGACCGCACCGGCGGTGCCCGCCCTGGTGTCTTCGCCTCGGCGATTCCGAAGGTCAACGTCCTCGAACCCGCTTTCGTCGTGAGTGTCGGCGATCTCATCGAGGGGTACACCGAGGACCAGGCCCAAATCGAGAAGGAGTGGGACGAGTTCGAGGGCTTCATCGAGCAACTCGAAGTCCCGTTCTTCTACGCGGCCGGCAACCACGACATGAGCAATGCCGCCATGGCGGAAACCTGGCAGGCGCGCTTCGGTCCGTCGTTCTACCGCTTCGTCTACAAGGATGTGCTGTTCGTGGTCCTGAACTCGGAACTCTTCGGGATGGTGAGCAAGCCCGATACGGCCGTACCGGGCCCGTGGACCCAGGCCGAGCAACTCGCCTTCGTCGAGCGGACGCTGGCCGAGGTGCCCGATCCGCGCTGGACGATCGTGATCGTGCACCAGCCGCTTTGGGACTACGCCGGCGGCGGGCGCGGCGACTGGCCGAAGGTAGAGACGCTGCTCGCGAATCGCGACTACACGGTGTTCGCGGGCCATTTCCACCACTACGTCAAGGCGGTGCGCCAGGACCGCAACTACATCACGCTCTCCACCACCGGGGGAGGCAGCAGCCTGCGCGGAAACCTCTACGGCGAATTCGACCACGTCGCCCTCGTCACCATGACCGCCAACGGTCCCCGGATCGCCAACCTGATGCTCGACGGCATCCACGGCGAGGATCTGGTGACCGAGGATGTACGCGACACGATGCGCTGGCTCGACGACGCCGTGCAGTCCATACCCATGCCGGGGGAAGGGCCGACCTTTTTCGACGGTCGCGCGGCCTTCCAGGTCAACAATGCCGGGGCCAGGGATCTCGCCGTCTCGCTCCACGTCGAACCCGGGCCCGACCTCCTCTACACGGGTACGGCACTCACAACGACCATCCCGGTGGGCGGCGCGCATCTCTTCACCTTTCATCTGCAGGCGCCCAAGCCGCTCCTGTATCGAGACATCCGGCCCGGGCGGGTCTTCTGGTCGCTGTCCACACACACCGGGGAAAATCCCGTTGACTTGCACTTGGCGTCCGCCTTGTTGCCGGTGGCACCGTTTCCGATTCCGAGTGGCAGTGCCCCGTCGGTCGACGGCGACCTTGGGGAGTGGGGACCGCTGCCGTATCGCGCCGACCGTCAACGGGACATCGTCTCGGCACCCACCGCCCTGACGGACATCGCCTACGCGTTTGCCCTTCGAGAGTCCGACGGGGATCTCTACGTCGCGGTTCGCGTTTCCGACGACAGCCTACTGGCCGACGAAGCGCGGGGGTTGATGACCCAGGATTCGGTGATGATCGCGGTGGACTCGCGACCCGACCCCGAGCGTTCCGCAAATCTCCGCCTCTACGACTCGACCCGGCGGGATCTCGCCCAAATGGCCGTGGGATTCGTGACGCTTCGAGGGATCGTGGAAGAGAGCTACTACCTGCGCTTCCTCGACGGCTCCCGGGCGGCGGTTGCGTCGCAAGCGACTGCCACGGAGGCAGGGTACGACGTGGAGTTCCGGGTCGACGGTGCGTTTCTCGACCAGCACGCCGGGGAGTCCTGGAAAACCGTGCGTCTCGCCATCGCGGCGATCGACTGGGATGCCGGAGACGACGTGAACGAGATCCCCTGGCACGCGAAGGGTTCCGACGGCAGGGCCCTGCATTGGATGCCGGACCGATTCGGCGAAGCGCCAGTCGCCGCGTCCGGTACCTTTACCCGCTCGGTCGAAAGATAAGGCGTCCCGCGTCGTCCGATTCGTAGGGGACGGGCTTGTCCCGGGCTTGTCCCGTCCCGCTATCCAGACAGCCGGATCGTCTTGACAACTGAGTCACACGACCACCCTTCGGACGACGAGGCCCAGAGCCGTCGCGCCGCACTAACGAACCGGTAGTTCGGTGCGCTTCACCACCGTGCGCAGCGCAAAACTCGAATGTACGCGGTCCACGCCCGGCAACGCCGTCAGGTATTGGCTGTGGATGCGTTCGTAGTCCCGGGCGTCGCGGACGATCACGCGCACCAGGTAGTCGGCCTCTCCCGACATCACGTAGCACTCCATGACCTCCGGCAGTGCGACAATCGCGCGTTCGAATGCCGCCAGGTCGTCGCGCTGCTGGCTCGCCAGGGTAATCTGCACGAAGACGTTGTCCGGATACCCGGCAAGCGACTGATCCACCAAACCGACGTAGCCGCGGATCATGCCGGCGCCCTCCAGGCGTTTGAGACGTCTCAAGCTCGCCGATTCCGACAGGTTGATGCGTTCGGCGAGATCCGCGTTGGTGATCCGTCCGTCCTGCTGTATTTCGTGCAGGATCATTCGGTCTCTTTGATCAATTTCAATGGATTCCACGGTAGCATCTATGATTTGTCGCAGATAGTTCAGATATGCTCGACGATTGCAGGCGAAAACGCAAACGCATTGCGTCCCGGATTGTCTAACGTCACAACGACTGGCAAACCACAAAGGCGAAGGCAATGCGCATTGGCGTCCCCAAGGAGACCAAGGTCCACGAATACCGCGTCGGACTCACCCCCACCGCCGTTGCCGAATTGACCCGGGACGGGCACACCGTCGTCGTCGAAGAGAACGCCGGGGCAGGCATCGGATTCAGCGACGTTGACTACGTCGCTGCCGGTGCTTGCATCGGCTCCGCTCCGCAAGCCTTCGCCCAAACCCTCGTCGTCAAGGTCAAGGAACCGAATCTCGACGAATGCGCGATGCTTCGCGAGGATCAGGTTCTCTTCACGTACCTCCACCTGGCCGCCGACCCCGCGTTGACCAACGCGCTGATGGCAACCGGCGCGGCCGCCATCGCCTACGAGACCGTCACCGCGGACGACGGCAGCCTCCCGTTGTTGTCGCCGATGAGCGAGATTGCGGGACGCATGTCCGTCCAGGTCGGGGCCAATGCCTTGCAACGGACCACCGGCGGCAGCGGCGTGTTGCTCGGCGGCGTACCGGGCGTCGCACCCGCTCGCGTCGTGGTGATCGGCGGCGGTATGGCGGGTGCCAACGCGGCGACGATCGCGCTCGGTCTCGGTGCCGATGTGACCATCCTCGACAAGAGCGTCTCCCGCCTGCGCTGGCTGGCGGACCGGTTCGACGGTCGTGCCAGGACGGTCATGGCGAACGCGTCGACCACCCGCGAACACGTACTGGAAGCGGACTTGGTAGTCGGTGCGGTTCTGGTGCCCGGCGCGAAGGCGCCCAAGCTGGTGCGCGCCGAGGATGTCCGCGACATGCGCGCCGGCTCGGTATTGGTCGACATCTCCATCGACCAAGGCGGCTGTTTCGAAACGAGTCGCCCAACGACCCATGATGAACCGACCTTCGTCCACGAAGGCGTGGTCCACTACTGCGTCACCAACATGCCCGGCGTCGTTCCGCATACCGCGACGCTGGCACTGAACAACATCACCCTGCCGTACGTCAGAACCATCGCCGAGAAGGGCTGGCGTCAGGCAATTGCCGACGATCCGCACCTCGCAAACGGCGTAAACGTCGCCGGCGGTGCGGTCTGGCATGAAGCCGTGGCTCAATCCCTCAACGCCCCCCTCCCGGCCACGCAGCCTGGCGCCACCCCCTCGGCGAACCCTGTAACGACGCTGATCGAGTTGCCCTACGCACCGAGTCCGGCACTTTCCATGGTGAGCAACGCGTAGGGGACGGGCTTGTCCCGTCCCGTCTTGCTCGAACGGCAAACCCCGACTAACCCCGGGCGACCACAAGGGTCGCCCCTACGAGGCTCGTCGTCGGGGACGCGCTTGTCCGGTCCCAATGCTCCGCTCGTACCGACCCACGTCAGCGCGAGCCGCAGGGTCCCCTTCGCCGCCGGGCGTCCAACCCGCCAACGCTTGACATCGTACCGGGCGCGAGCCGAGAATCGAACTCGGCGAACTTCCGCGCCGGACCTCGATCGGTCCTCCCCAGCAGGGTCGAACCAAGAGGCGAAGGGGATTCGATTCCTTTGAAGTGACGATCACGGTCTACCCGAACGGATAGGATCGCTGGGGGATCGATGTCCGAGGTGGCTTACGCCCGTGACAGTCGACAAGCATTTCAAGCGGCTCGTTCGAGCCCGCGCCGCCCGAACCGGCGAGTCCTACACGGCTGCACGTTGGCGCTTGCGTCGGGAAGCGGCGGACCCGTCGATCTCGAAGACCCAGCGCATCAAGTTGGCCGACCTTGGATTCTCGGTTGCCCTACCCGATCCCTGGCACCGGGTCACGCATTCGATGTGGGGCACGAACTACCCCGCCCTGCACTACGAGGTCACCAAGGACGACTCGCGCCTAGCGGACCTCGAACTCAACAGCCAGCGGCTCGGTAGCGTCCGCGACCCCGCCCGCGCTGCCGCGGAGGCCGTCGAACGCCAGCGATCGGACCCCTCCGTCCGGTTCGAATACACCGATACCAAGCTCGGGGGCAAACCCGCCATCCGATTCGATCGGTCGGACACCCGACAGCCGCAGGCATCGGAGCGGCACTACTGCCTCAAACACAACGACCACCTTCTCATCCTGCGCTTCACCGCTGCCGACCCGACGGTCTGCGATCCCGGTTTCGACCAAATGGCGGCGTCCATCGAACTAGGCGACCCCGGCCAGGAGTGCCTGCTCGGGGAACTCTCCATGACGGACTACGCGCCCGCGTCCATCGAATGCGTGCTGGTCGGCGCACTGATCGCCGCACAGAACGACGAGGACTTCTCGGGTCGCCACTTGCTGGCGGCGCTTGTCCGGGGCGACAGCGGGGTAGCGGCATCCGTCCTCAAGACGCTCGATGTCACGCCGGAACGGCTTGGCAGGGAATCTCGCGGCGCCGACGACTCAGACATCGCATTCCTGGAAATACCCGTCCCGGCAGCGACCTTTGCGCTGCTTACCCAACTGATACCCGGCTACGCCCAGGAGACCGTGCGCACGCATCATGTACTGCTGGGCATTCTCTCGCCGCGCAACCCGGCCGGCGGTCTCGAGCTTGTGGAAGGTCTCGGTGTGGACGCCATCCAAATGCGAACCGCGCTCGCCGACCGGATCGCCTACGAGAACGATGCGAGCTGCGTGTTCTGCAGCTTCTGCCGGAAACCGGCGCTCGATGTTGCGCACATGACGCCGAACCGGTTCAGCGAGATCTGCAACGAGTGCACGGCCGCTTGCGTAACCCTGGTCCTCGGTCGCCGACGCCTTCCCGACAGTCCAATGGATCGCTACACGGGAGGGAAGCGCGCAGGATTGTTCACAGCCTGCGGGTTTTGCGGGTCAGAGAAGGATCTCTACACGGCGCCACCACAGACCCGCTTCATCTGCGGGGCTTGCGCCGTGCGAATCGACGAGACCACGCCGCATTAGCAGGCGGCGCCCGACCACCGAAATCCACCCAATGACGAGGAGAGACAAATGCGGCTGCTGTCAGATCGAACCCGCTGGCTGCCTACCCTGGCGCTGGCCAGCGCGTTGAGCGTCTACGCCGTGCCCACCGAACCCACGAACCTCGACTTCGAGGACGGTGTGGTGGGCGAGGTTCCGGCCGGGTGGTTCGCCCCGCCGATCAACGCCCGAAACGGCTACACCATCAAGCTTAGCGACGAAGGCGCGAAGACGGGCAGCCACGCCGTCCTGATGTCCAAGGTCGACACAACCGCGAGCGAGGCGGACCCCATGCAGGGCGGCGGTCTCGGCAACGTGATGCAGGTGGCCGACGCGACGCCCTACCGCGGCAAACGGGTACGGTTCAGCGGCTGGGTGCGAACCGAAGTTCTGCCGTTCGGATTGCTGGCCGGACGAGCGCAGGCGTGGTTTCGCGTCGATCGACCGGGCGGCCACATGGGATTCTTCGACAACATGCAGGACCGGCCGATCCGCGCCAAGGACTGGCAGCGGTTCGAGATCATCGGCGACATCGCCCCGGATGCCGAGACCATCAACTTCGGGTTGATGCTGATCGGCTACGGCAAGGCCTGGCTCGACGGCGTCGCGATCGACATCGCCGGGATGGCCGGCGAAGGCAACGAGCCGCCGCGCGAGCTCGGCGAACGCGGTCTCGAAAACCTCTTCGCGCTATCGCGCCTGCTCGGCTACGTGCGTTACTTCCACCCCACCGACGCGGTCGCCGACACGGATTGGAACCTGTTCGCCGTGCAGGCGGTACGCCGGGCCGAGGAAGCCGCCACGCCTCGGGAACTGGCTCGTATTCTCCAATCGGCATTTCAAGACGTGGCGCCCACGGTGCGGGTGGCGCCAACCGGCGAGGCCTTGGAGAGGCCCGCCGCTTTCACCGCAGGCACCGCCGATCAGCCGACCGAGATCCGCTATTGGGAACACAACGGCGTCAAGGTTGGCGACCAACCGTCGATCTACTCGAGCAACCTGCGGACGTCCGAAACAGCACCGCTGAGTCCCGACGAGCCCATCGAGGCCGATCTCGGCGGCGGCGTCTCCGCCCTTGTCCCCACCGCAATCCCCGTCGCCCGGCAGGCGTCCTTCGAAGGGACACCCACCAAGGCCCTCGCTACCGACATCTTCCCGGACCATTGGCGGCCGTCGGGCGATGACCGTTCGACACGTCTCGCGGCGGTCGTGCTGGCGTGGAACGTGTTTCAGCATTTCTATCCGTATTTCGATGTCATGGACGTCGACTGGGAAACCACGTTGCGACGCTCACTCAAGGCCGCCGCCGTAGACGCCGGCGAGGTGGACTTCATCGACACGATCAAGCGGCTCGTGGCGGATCTTCGCGACGGGCACGGGCGGGTTGCCCACCAGGGCGAGGGTCCCAGACTGCTACCCCCTTTGGCCTGCGATTGGGTTGCCGACGATCTCGTGGTCACGGCGGTCGGCGACGGCGTCGAGGAACTGCGACCGGGCGACGTGATAACGGAAATCGACGGGCGAGGGGTGCCGGAGATCCTTGCTTCGTTCGAGGAAACGATCTCGTCTGCGACAACGCAACACCTCCGCCATCGCGCACTAGCCGACCTCGGGCTCGGTCCACCTGGTTCGACGATCGCGTTGAAGGTCCGGGCGCCATCCGGCGAAGAACGGCGCGTGACCGTCGACAGGAACACGCCACCCTGGGGAGACGACATCGTCACCGAGCCACGCCCCGATCAAGGTGCTGAACTGGCCGACGGCGTGTTCTACGTCGACCTCGATCGGATCAGGCACATCCGCGAGTTCAACGCGCTGGCGCCCACGCTCGCGAGTGCCAAGGGCATCGTCTTCGACATGCGCGGGTACCCCGCCTTCCCATTCACTCCCGTCATCGCCCACCTGACCGACGAAACACTCACCTCCGCGCAATGGCATGTGCCGCTGGTGCATCATCCGGACCGCCGCGACATGCAGTTCCAGTTCAGCAACTGGCCGGTGAACCCCCAGTCGCCCCGGTTCACCGGGAACGTCGCGTTCGTCACCGACGGACGCGCAATCAGCGCCGCCGAGACCCTTCTCGGCATCGTCGAGCACTACAAGCTGGCAGAGATCGTCGGCGGACCCACTGCCGGCACCAACGGCAATATCAACCCGTTCATGCTACCCGGCGGCTACCACGTCACCTGGACGGGCATGCGGGTTCTGAAGCACGACGGATCCCAGCACCACGGTGTGGGAATCCAGCCGACGGTGCCCGTGTCTCGGACCGTCGAAGGCATCGCCGCGGGCCGGGACGATTTGCTGGAACGGGCCGTGGCGGTAGTGACCGGAAAAAGGGAGTCCGGTTAGTCGCGGCGCGTGCAATGCCCTAGATCTCGACGACCTGGACGCCTCGGTCCATGGCCAGTCGGCGCAACCTCGCGTCGAAGGTCGCGAACGACTCTGTGCGGGTCTCGACGGCGGAGGACAGGTGTAGTGCGTCAGCGAAATCGATGCCCTGCTCGTACCATGACAGAGCGCGCGCAACGCGCCCGGTAGCCTCCGCTGTGACGTTCGGAAGCCCCAGGAAGCCGCGTAGGCCGCGTAGCACGGCATCGCGCCCCAACGCGTACACGCTGCAGAGAACCCATTCGGTCTCGAGAAGCACTGTCAGCGGGACGAACACGGCGTTGTCCTCGAGCAATCCTGCAGCTCGGCGGGACTGGTGCGGATCGTCGTCGGCCAGCAGGCGCACGACGACATCGGTGTCGAGCGCGATCACGACTCGTCGGCGTACCCTGGCGGTACGGCACTCTCCATGTCGGGGAGCGTGCGCCTAGGTCCGGCGTATCCGACACATCCAATCACCTCCTCGAGGCTGGTCTCCCTGAACGCCGGAACAGGACGGAGCAGCAGGCCTTTGGGATGTGTCATCCACCTCGAACCCGAGGCCCGGCTCCCAAGCTCGAGCAACGCGGATGACCTGCGGTATCACGACCTGCCCCTTGCTCGACATTTTGGTTCGCATGGCGCCACACCCTGGTAAGACCCGAGTAAGAATCTGGCGCGGCCAGATCGATCAAGTCAACACATCTCGCTGACATGGAGTTCCAGTTCAGCAACTGCCCGGTCATCCTCCGACACCAAGACCCGAACGGGACGCCTTATTCGTCGTCGGCGCTTCCGCGCTGCAAATGCGTTTCGACCCGCGCGACCCGTTCCCGCACGCCCGAAATGTCCTCTCGAATGTTCGCGGTCTCGGCGTGCATCTCCTGCCGTATGCCCGCAAATCCGTCGTGCATCTCCTGCCGTACGCTCGCGAACTCGGTGTGCATCTCCTGCCGTACGCTCGCGAACTCCGTGTGCATTTCTCCACGCAGGGCGTGAATCTCGTTCAGCAAATCAGTCTGCAGCCGTTCCATGGCAACGCGAACATCACCTACCTGTTCGTAGAGGAGGCCGAATCCGCCGAGAACGGCTGCAAGCGCAAACGTCCCGAGCCACTTGAACAGCCGGAACTCGCTTGCCGTTACGAAGTTGCCTCCCGGACGGTCGCAACCCGAGGTTTCCAGTGCGTCCACGCGCGCAGCCAACGGTTGGACCACCAAGTCCAACTCGTCGCGGGTAATTCCCAATGTCGGGTTCGCCGTGGTCGCCATCGATTCGTACCGTGGTCGTCACCGCTGGGTTTGTCGCGGCAAGTCCTTCCTCTCCAAGATCGTCTCGATCCGGACTACTCGCTCCCGGATCCCCGACATCTCCTGCAGCAACTCGCCGTGGAGCCGTTCCATGCCAACGCGGAGGTCCGATACCTGCTCGTAGAGAAGGCCGAACCCACCGAGAACGGCTGCAAGCGCAAAGGTTCCCAACCACTTGAACAACCGAAACTCGCCTAACGTTACGAAGCCGTTGCCCGGCCGGTCGCCTACCGAGGTTTCCAATGCGGCCACACGGGCAGCCAACGGTTCGACCACCAAGTCCAACTCGTCCCGAATCATTCCCAACGTGGGATTCGCCGTAGCCGCCATCGGTTCGCCACCGTCCTGCCAGTCCGTTCACTCTGCGCTTCGCGACAGCCGTACGCAACGGTCAACCGCTGATAACTGGCATGATTTTCAACGATTTCCGCGTTTTGATATTCGCGTGATGTCACCCGTTTCGGGTTTCCGAACGCGGTGGTTGCTTCAGGGCAACTCCGTCGCACCCGAAAGAAACCGGTCGATCTCCCGGGCGGCCTCGCGTCCCTCGTTGATCGCCCGCACCACCAGCGACTGGCCGCTGCGGCAGTCGCCGGCCGCGAACACCTTGGGGTTGCTGGTCCGGTAGAGACCCTTTTCGGCCAGGTAGTTGGCGCGCGGGTCGAGTTCGAGGCCGAGCGGCTCGCTGACGTAGTGCTCTGGGCTCCGAAAACCCATCGCCAGAAGCACCAGATCCGCGTCGTAGCTGCGCTCCGTGCCCTCGACCTTCTGGAACTTCTCGTCGTACTCCGCCGCGGTCAAGGACTTCACGCGACCGTTGCCGTCGCCGTGGAACTCCACTGCGGAGGTGCGGTACTCGCGCGGGTCGCGATTGAACTTGGCGGCCGCCTCTTCGTGGCCGTAGTCGACGCGATAGATGAATGGCCAGGTCGGCCATGGATTGCCGTCCGCGCGTTCGGTCGGCGGATCGG
This sequence comes from Gammaproteobacteria bacterium, assembly GCA_026705345.1. Classification (GTDB taxonomy): domain Bacteria; phylum Pseudomonadota; class Gammaproteobacteria; order Pseudomonadales; family Azotimanducaceae; genus VXYL01. The sequence goes on along the minus strand of JAPPAV010000039.1, from coordinate 7,515 downwards.
GCACGATTTCGAAGTTGGTGAGCGTCTTGCAGCCGTGGCGCATGGCGGTGCCGATGCAGTCGGTACCGGTGTCGCCTCCGCCGATCACGATAACGTTCTTGTCTTTCGCGTCGATGTAGTTGCCGTCCGGGGAGCGCGAGGGGATTCCCCTCGCATGCAAAGCGCCGGTGTCCAGCAGGCTCTTGGTGTTTGCGTGCAGGAACTCCATGGCGAAATGGACACCATCGAGTTCTCGGCCGGGAATGGGCAGGTTGTTCGGCACGGTGGCGCCGGTCGCCAAGAGCAGCGCGTCCACCTCGTCGAGTATTTCGGTGACCGACAGGGTGCCGTTTGCGCCGTCGCCGATGTCGGCGTCGGTGACGAACCGGACACCCTCCTCCCGCATCAGTTCGATGCGCCGCTCGACGATGTTCTTGTCGAGTTTCATGTTCGGGATGCCGTACATGAGGAGCCCGCCGATCCGGTCGGCGCGTTCGTAGACGGTGACCGTGTGTCCGACCGTGTTGAGTTGCGCCGCCGCCGCCAGTCCCGCCGGCCCCGAGCCGACCACCGCGACCCGTTTGCCCGTGCGATCGTCCGGCGGCACAGGCACCACCCAGCCTTCCTCGAAGCCGCGGTCGATGATGGCCATCTCGATGTTCTTGATGGTCACCGGCGGGTCGGTGATGCCGAGTACGCACGAGCCCTCGCATGGGGCCGGGCAAACACGGCCGGTGAACTCGGGGAAGTTGTTGGTCTTGTGCAGCCGGTCCAGGGCGTCGCGCCACTGGTCCCGGTAGACGAGGTCGTTCCACTCCGGGATCAGGTTGTGGATCGGGCAGCCGCTGCGGCCGTGGACCATGTCGGGCGACTGGCAGAACGGCACCCCGCAGTCCATGCAACGCGCGGCCTGGGTATTTAGCCGGGCGAGGTCGTGCTCGGTGTAGATCTCCCGAAAATCCGCAATGCGCTCTACCGCATTTCGATAGGGGGCCGCGTCGCGAACATACTCTTTGAATCCAGTGGTCTTACCCACTCGCAGCCACCTGCGCCACGACAACCTCGCGCTCTTGCCGACGCGCGGCCTTGCGTTCCTCCAGCACCCGCTTGTAGTCACGCGGCATGACCTTCCAGAAGTGCTCGCGAACCCGGTCCCAGTCGTCGAGCACCCGTGCCGCCACCGTCGAGCCTGTGTAGCGCCTGTGCTTCTCGACAAGGGAACGCACCTCCTCGACGTCGGCCTCGGCAACCAATGGCTCCAGGTCGACCATGCCGGGATTGCATTGGCCTGCGAACGAATCGTCCTCGTCGAACACGTAGGCGATGCCGCCGCTCATGCCCGCAGCGAAGTTGCGCCCGGTCGGGCCAAGGATGACCACGCGACCGCCGGTCATGTATTCGCAACCGTGATCGCCGACGCCCTCGATCACGGCATGCGCGCCGCTGTTGCGCACGCAGAACCGTTCGGCCGCGACCCCACGGAAGAAGCACTCGCCTGACGTCGCACCGTAGAGCACGACATTGCCGATCAGGATCTGCTCCTCCGGCTTGAAGGGGCTCGACTTCGGCGGATAGACGATGAGCCGACCCCCGGACAGTCCCTTGCCGACGTAGTCGTTGGCGTCGCCTTCGACTTCGAGGGTGACACCCTTGGCCAGCCAAGCGCCGAAACTCTGTCCGGCACTGCCCGTGAACTTGAAGTGGATCGCGCCGTCGGCAAGCATGCCCGGCCCGACTTCCCGGATGATGCGGTTCGACAGCATCCCGCCGACGACGCGGTTCACGTTGACGATGGGCAGTTCGCGGTAGACCCGCTCGCCTCTCTCGATCGCCGGCTTCGCGTATTCGATCAGCTCGTTGTCGATGGCGTGCGCGAGGCCGTGGTCCTGATCGTGGATGCGGTACACACCCAGGCAGTTCTCGGGCTTGGTCGCGGGTTCGAGGATGGCCGAGAAATCGAGACCCTGCGCTTTCCAGTGCTCGACCGCGGCTTCCACCTTGAGTGCGTCGACCCGGCCGATCATGTCGTTGACCGTGCGGAAACCGAGTTTCGCCATGATGAGGCGCAGTTCCTCGGCGATCATGAAGAAGTAGTTGACGACATGCTCCGGGGCGCCGGTGAACTTCTTGCGCAGCTCCGGGTCCTGGGTCGCGACACCCACGGGACAGGTATTGAGGTGGCATTTGCGCATCATGATGCAGCCCATGGCCACCAGCGGGGCGGTCGCGAAACCGAACTCCTCCGCGCCCAGCAGGGCGGCGATGGCGACGTCGCGCCCGGTCTTCAACTGACCGTCGGTCTGCAACACGACGCGGGAACGGAGGTTGTTCATCACCAACGTCTGGTGGGTCTCCGCAATGCCGAGTTCCCAAGGCACGCCGGCGTGCTTGATCGACGTCAACGGCGATGCCCCCGTGCCGCCGGTGTCGCCGGCAATCACCAGGTGGTCGGTGCGGGCCTTGACGACGCCCGCCGCCACGGTGCCGACGCCGATCTCAGCCCCGAGCTTCACGCTGATGCGCGCTTCGGGGTTGCCGTTCTTCAAGTCGTGGATGAGTTGCGCGATGTCCTCGATGGAGTAGATGTCATGGTGCGGCGGCGGACTGATGAGACCCACCCCCGGCGTGGAGTGGCGGATCCGGGCGATGTAGTCGTCCACCTTCCGGCCCGGCAATTCGCCGCCCTCCCCCGGCTTCGCGCCCTGGACGATCTTGATCTGCAGTTCATCGGCGTTGGTCAAGTAGTTGACGGTGACCCCGAACCGGCCGCTCGCCACCTGCTTGATGGCCGAGCGCTTCGAGTCGCCGTTGGCAAGCGGAATGAACCGCTCGTCGTCTTCGCCGCCTTCGCCCGTGTTCGACTTGCCGCCGATGCGGTTCATGGCGATGGCCAGGGTCTCGTGGGCTTCCTTGGAGATGGAACCGAAACTCATCGCGCCGGTGGCGAAGCGCTTGACGATCTCGGATGCGCCTTCGACGTCGTCGAGCGGAACCTCGCCGCCGTTGGCACCTTCGTTGAAGGTCAGGAGACCGCGCAGAGTCGACCGCTTGGTGCTTTCCTCGTTGGCCTGTTTCGCGAACCGCCAATAGGCCTCCCGATCGTCGCCCCTCGCGGCGACCTGCAAGTTGGCGATGGACTCGGGATCCCACATGTGGGTGTCCCCGTGGCGGCGCCAATGGAAGTCGCCCGGATTCGGCAACACCGGCAGGGATACCACGTCGCGAGGCGGGTAGCCGAATTCGTGCCGGCGCTGCATCTCTTGGGCAAGCACGTCGAAGCCGACCCCCTTGACCCGGCTCGCGGTGCCCTTGAAGCAGCGTTCCACGACGTCCTCGGCGAGCCCCACCGCTTCGAAGATCTGCGCGCCCTTGTACGACTGCAGTGTGGAGATGCCCATCTTGGCCATCACCTTCAGCATGCCCTTGGAGATGCCCTTCCGATATCCCTCGACGACGTCCGCGTCGGTCGAGACATGGTCCGCTTCGGCCAAATAGCCGTTGCGGCGCGCGTCCCAAAGCGCCTCGAACGCGAGGTACGGGTTGATGGCGTCGGCGCCGAAGCCGATCAGCAGGCAATGATGATGGACTTCCCGGGCTTCGCCGGTCTCCACCACGAGTCCGACCCTTGTGCGGGCCAATGTCCGCACGAGGTGGTGGTGGACCGCACCCGTCGCCGCCAAGGCGCTGATCGGCACATTGTCGGGCCCGATCGCGCGATCGCTCAAGACGATGAGTTCGATGCCGTCGTCGATCGCCGCGCTGGCTTGTGCACAGATCCGGTCGAAGGCGGCGAGCAATCCGGCTTCCCCGGAGTCCCTTGGGAAGGTGATGTCGATGGTGCGCGACCGCCAACCTCGGTGCTGGATGTGCTTCACGGCGGCGAGTTCGTCGTTCGACAAGATCGGGTGCGCCACGCGCAACCGGTGGGCGTGCTCCTCGGTAACGTCGAGCAGGTTGCGTTCCGGCCCGATGACGCACTCCAGCGCCATGATGACTTCCTCGCGGATGGAGTCGATGGCCGGATTGGTGACCTGCGCGAACAACTGCTTGAAGTAGTCGTAGAGCATGCGCGGCTTGTCGGACATCACCGCCAGGGCGCTGTCGTTGCCCATGGATCCCAGGGGATCGCGCAGTTCGGTCACCAGCGGCAGCAGCATGAACTGCATGGTCTCCGCCGTGTAGCCGAAGGCCTGCATGCGCGGCAGCAGGGTGGCCTTGTCGAATCCGGCTGGCTCGGCAGTCGGCAGATCATCCAGCTCGATGCGTTGCCTCGCAAGCCACTCGCCGTAGGGTCGCCGTTGTGACCATTCGGACTTGATCTCCTCGTCGGGGATCAGCCGGCCGTCGTCGAAGTCGATCAGGAAGATCTTGCCCGGTTGCAGGCGACCCTTGGCGACCACCTTGGCAGGATCGACGGTAACGACCCCCACCTCGGAGGCCATGATGCACTTGTGGTCTTCGGTGACGTAGTAGCGCGAGGGCCTGAGGCCGTTTCGATCGAGTACGGCGCCGATGTAGGTGCCGTCGGTGAAGGCGATGGACGCCGGGCCATCCCAAGGTTCCATCAGGCAGGCGTGGTACTCGTAGAACGCCCGTTTCGCCGGATCCATCGTGGGGTGCTGCTGCCAGGCCTCCGGGATCATCATGAGCACCGCTTCCTGGAGCGTGCGCCCGGTCATCAACAGGAACTCGAGGACGTTGTCGAAGGTGCCGGAGTCGGAACAATCGGGTTCGACCACCGGAAACAGCTTGGTGAGGTCGTCGCCGAAGAGGTCGCTCTTTACCACCCCCTGGCGGGCGTTCATCCAGTTCTTGTTGCCGAGCAGCGTGTTGATCTCGCCGTTGTGGCTCATGAAGCGGTTCGGCTGGGCACGGTCCCAGGACGGGAAGGTGTTGGTGGAGAACCGCGAGTGCACCATGGCGAGGTGCGACTCGTAGTCCTCGTCCTCGAGATCCGGGTAGAACGGGAACAACTGGTGCGGCGTCAGCATGCCCTTGTAGACCATCACCTTGGCGGACAAGCTGACGAAGAACAGCAGCAGACGCTCGGTCAGGCCTTCGTCGGTGCGCAGCCGGTGGGTCGCCGCCTTGCGGATGAGGTAGAGCTTGCGTTCGAGCGCATCGCCCTCGAGGTCGCTGCCGATGAACAGTTGCTCCATCGCCGGCATCGACGCCCGCGCCGCGTTGCCGATGTCCGCCGCGTCGGGACGCGTCGGGACGGGCCGCCAGCCCAACAGATGCTGCCCCGCCTTGGCGATCTCCTCTTCGATCACCGCCTTGCAACGCGCCTGCTCGGCCTTGGTCCGCGGCAGAAAGACGATGCCGGCACCGTATCGGCCCCGCTCGGGCAGATCGATACCGAGATCGCGCTTCGCGGCCTTGGCCAGGAACTTGTGGGGTATCCCGGTGAGAATCCCGGCACCGTCGCCGGTGTTCTTCTCGTAGCCCAGTCCGCCCCGGTGCACCATGCAGCAGTTCATGTGACCGGCCGAGTCGATGATCTCCCGGCTGGCGCGGCCCTTGATGTCGCAGATGAAGCCGACACCGCAGGAATCCTTCTCCTGCGCCGGATCGTAGAGCCCCCGTGACTGCGGTAGCCCGAGGGTCAGTTGTCGGTCGAGTTCGGACATCGTGGTCATTGCTTCACGCGACCTTGAAGCATAACCGACCGCGCGGACTCGCGCTAAACACGCGACGTCTACTGGTAGACATCCCTGCGCCGTCCCACCTTCAACACGACAACGATCAGCGTCGTCGTCGAAACGCTATAGAGGACTCGATAGCTTCCGACCCGAATCCGATAGACATCGTCATAGCCGGTGAGCTTCCTCACACCGCGAGGAAACGGATCGATTGCCAGAGTCAGGATTGTTCGAGTCAGACGTTGTTGATCGTCGCGGGGGAGTTTCCTCAATTGCCTCTCGGCCGTTCGACTGATCTCGATTTCATAGCGCGCCATCGAGTTTGAGATCCTTCAGAACCTCGGACAACGGCCGAGTCGGTTCATGGCGGATGTTCCGCAGGTCCTCGATGTCCTCGAGTTCCTCCAAGCGATCGAGCAGCGCTTCCTGAATGAAATGGTTCATGACAATGCCTCGCGATCGGCAATAGCGCTCCAAGGCGATCTTGAGGGTCTCGTCCACCCTCGCGCTGATCTGAACGGTCGCCATCTGCCAACGTCCTTGAGCTATCAATTGCTAATGAAACATAGCATCTGATCACCCAATTCACCATCGAGCGGCGATCGGGCTTGCACCTCTCAATGGACATGCGTGGAGGGACATATACTGTTGCGCTCAAACAGCCGAGTCTGGATGCACCCAATTGAGCCTTCGCGTGGCAGCTTTGAGTGGAAACTTCGGTGCCGAGGTCCCTCAAGCCGACGTGACTTCGCTGACGGACGCTGCTTTGAAGCGGATTCTCCTATGTCTATATGGCCAGCGCTTCCTCGTACTTCGAAGGGCTGGCCTAACCAAACGGCAGTTCGTGGAGTTCGCCCGCCGAGTCGGCGACCCGATCCGCTTGAGTGGTGATGCCGACTTCCCGGAGATCGCCCATATCACCAATGTCGGGATCGACGCCAAGGCACGCAGGCTCGGTGCCGCGCATTGGCACACCGATCAATCTTTCCGGAACCAGGTGTCCTCGGTCACCATGCTGTACTCGATAAAGACCCCTGGCCAAGGCGGCGAGACGCAGTTCTGCGACATGGCTGGCGCCTATGCGGCACTGCCCGAGTCAACGAAGCGGAGGATTGAAGACCTGACCGTCGTCCACCGCCACGGCGTGTCGGTGGCGGCCCGCCCGGGGGACCATGTCCCCATACCGCCCAAGGGATGGGATCAGAGCGCGACCGTCACCCACCCGCTGGTGCGGCGCCACCCGATCACCGGCCAAAAGACCCTCTACGCCATCACCGGCACTAGCCAGGGGATCGTGGGCATGGAGCAGACGGAAGCGGAGTCGCTGTTGAACGAACTGTGCGAACACGCCTTCCAGGACCGGTTCGTGGCGCGCCACAAGTACCGAGTCCACGATCTCATCCTGTGGGACAACCCCACGACCCTGCACAGCGCGACGCCGATAGCCGCCGCAACCGGTGCCGACGACACCCGGCTGCTGCACCGGATCAGCTTGCGCGGCACACCGTCGGTCTTCTTGGACACGGAGACCGCGGCGTGAAAGCGGTGTGGAACGGCCGCGTGCTTGCCGAGAGCGACGACACGGTGGCGGTCGAAGGCAACCACTACTTCCCGCGTTGCGCACTCGATGACGGCCTCTTGGCACCGAGCGAGACGACGACCATCTGCTCGTGGAAAGGCACGGCGCACTACTACCACCTAACCGTCGACGGCGAGACCAACCGCGACGCGGTCTGGTACTACCCGGCACCGAAACACGCCGCGCGTCAGATCGAGGATCGGGTTGCGTTCTGGCATGGCGTGGAAGTGACGCCTTGACGGGGCTTGCCGCCTCGGCCCCGATCGGGTCGGGGTGACGGGATTGCGCCCGTCACCCCTCCCACACCACCGGACA
>JAPPAV010000028.1 GCA_026705345.1 Gammaproteobacteria bacterium | reverse complement strand
TGGGTGCCCTTGTCGCCGCACAGCACGACGAGGAGATTGCTGACCATGGCGGCCTTGCGTTCCTCGTCGAGCTCGACGATGCCCCGGCTCGAGAGGTTGTCGAGTGCCATCTGCACCATGCTGACCGCACCCTCGACGATTCGCTCCCGGGCTTCGATGATCGCGCCGGCCTGTTGGCGCTGGAGCATGGACGAGGCGATCTCGGGGGCATAGGCCAGGTGCGTGATCCGGGCCTCGAGCACTTCGAGACCGGCCTTGTGCAACCGGCCCTGGATTTCGGTCTTCAACTGGCCGGCGATCTCCTCGGTCTTGCCGCGCAACGAGATCTGGTCGTCCTGGCGCGTGTCGTAAGGATACTGAGTTGCCAGGTTGCGCACCGCCGACTCGCTCTGCACATGCATGAAGTTGACGTAGTCGTCCACCTCGAACGTGGCCTCCGCCGTGTCGATCACCTTCCAGACCACCACGGCGGCGATCTCGATGGGGTTGCCGTCCGCGTCATTGACCTTGGACCGGTCGGTCTCGAAGTTGCGTACCCTGAGCGAGATCCTTCGTTTCGTGTAGAACGGATTCGCCCACCGAAAACCCTGGTCGCTCACCGTGCCCACGTAACGACCGAACAACTGCAGCACCCGGGCCTCGTTGGGGTTGACGACAAACAGACCGAAAAACAAGAAGATCAGGACGACGAAGAGCAGCACGGAACCGAGCACCATCAGCGGGCTTTGTTGCACGATGCCGACGACGAAAAGGGCCACATCCACGGCAATGGCCAAGAGCAGGACGATCAGCGCGAGAACACCGGATAGGGCGGTGCGGGGGATTTCCTGTATCACGTTCATACCTCAGTTGATATCACATAGATATCCTAACGCTATCTAGTAGCCGATTGCCAGCGGTTGCTACGGGCTTTGCGGGCGTCGTCCGGCCTCGTCGAAACAGCTTGACCCCAACCCGAGCCAAGCGTATACGCGCCTTGTGACGACTCGTCGACCAATCGCCACGGCAATGCTTGCCATCGCCGTGACCTGGGCAGGCACCGCCTGCGCCTGCGCGCTGCCAGTTGCCGAGGCATCCGGTGCCCACGACCACCACGCCCACCACGGGATGGATGACCCGTCGCCGCAGGCGGCGTGTCCGCATAGCGATTGCCACGGTGGATGCGCCATCGACGCCTTGTCGCCCAAGACCACGGCGATCGACCCCTCGAAGACCTCGTTGGACGACTACCTGACGGTCGCGGAGCCGGTGTTCGGCTCGTTTGCGGCTCGTGTTCCGTCGTACCACCACCCTCCCCGGAGTACTCCGCGCCCGGTCGACTCGCCGGTGCGTCGCTTCGACACGCTTCTGAACTAGCGCTCTCCCCCACAGCGAACGCGGTTCGCCGCGTTGTCTCGTTCGCTTGCACCGTTCGCTCGAGCCCCGGCGAACGCAAGCGCGGCCCAAAAGCCGTTACGTGTCTAGGAAACCCTGCATGGGAGGTGCGATGAACGTACCGAAAACGCTCGCCCGGCTCTTGGCGTGCCTCGTCGGCATGGCCGTCGACGGTGCCTGGGCGGGATACGCAACCCACGACGACGAACGCCTCGCGGCACTGATCGAGGAGGCGTTGGAGCGGAATCCCGCCGTTCGAGCAGCCTACCTCGTTGCGGCATCCGCCACCGAGCGAATCCCGGTGGACGCCGCCTTGTCGGACCCCAGGGTGCAGTTGACGGGTTTCGCGCGCTCGCCCCAGACCCGCGTCGGACCGCAAACGAGCGGTGTTGCCATGACCCAAACGCTACCGTGGTTCGGCAAACGGGCGGATCGTGCACAAGTGTCCACCGTACGAGCCGAGATCAAGCGCGAACAGGCCAACGCTCAACGCGCCGAGTTGGTCCGGCAGGTCAAACTCGCCTATTTCGAACTCGCCTACCTGGATCGGGCCGTCGGGATCACGACCCAGGAACGCGAACTGCTCGAACACTACGAGTCCCTCGCCCGGGCGCGCTATTCCCAAGGAGTCGGCTCGCAGCAGGCGGTGGTCAGATTGCAGGCAGAGATCACCCGGGTTCTGAACCGTCGCCAGGAACTCATGCGCGAACGCATCGGCGTGGAGTCGACGCTGAACGCCCTGCGCGACCGGCCCGTGCACCTCGGCATCCCGGACGTCTCATTGGGCGAGCGGGTTTCCGTCCCGGTCGACCACGAACGCCTGACCGCCATCGGCAGAACCAATGCCCCGGAAACAAAAGTGGCGGCGCTTGCCGTCGACAGCGACGAGGTCAGCCTGCGGCTCGCCCGGCGGCGCTATCTGCCCGATGTCGTCGTCGGTGCCGTGTGGGGACGGATTCAAGACCGCGACGACGAACTCGGTCGATCCAATCCTCCCCCGGACAACGGCAAGGACACGCTGGGACTGACGCTGGGCGTCAACATTCCCCTCTACCGGGGCACCTACGACGCGGGCGTGCGGGAAGCCGCCGCCCGGCGTTCGTCGTCGAGGGAGAGCCACCGGCACGCGCTGAGCGGCGTCGATTCGGCGGTGCGATCCATCGCCTTCACCCTGACCACCATCGACGCGCAGTTGTCGCTCATCGAGGACGCTCTTCTCCCCCAGGCGGAGCAAGCGCTCAGAGCGACCGAAGAGTCGTACGCCACAGGTACCACGAGCGTTCTCGACCTACTGGACAGCGAAGAGGTCCTGCTCGATGTCCGCCTTCGTCTGGCTCGTCTCGAGGTCGACTACATGCAGGCGCTCGCCGACCTGGAACGCACGATCGGATCGCCCTTTCCCCCAAGGAGCAAGCCATGAAACCCCGCACGATTCCACTGATTCTGCTCGGCGTGTTGCTCGGTGCCGCGGCGGTGGGCCTCGTCGCCTACAACCCGGCCGGCTGGCAATGGTTCGAGGGCACCGCACCGACACCCGAGGTCGCCGCAACTTCCGACGCCGTTCAAACCCTCTACACCTGCGGCATGCATCCAAACGTGACCCGCGGCGAACCGGGCAACTGTCCAATCTGCGGCATGAAGCTCGTCGCCAAGAAACCACCCGGCCCGGAGACGGAGGAATCCGTCAGTGATGTGCGGGTTGCCCCGGGTTTCCAGCAGAACTTCGCAGTCCGCACGGCCGGGGTTCACCGCGGCGCCCTCCCCGTCTTGATCCGCACGGTCGGCGTCCTTGCCCACAACGAGGAAAAGCTGGTATCGGTCAACACCAAGTTCGAAGGTTGGATCGAGACGGCGCACGTCAACAACGTCGGCGAGTCCGTCGACGAGGGCGATCTCCTGTTCGAGATCTACAGCCCGCAACTGGTCACCACCCAACGCGAATACCTCGCCGCGATGGACTACCTGGGGCGGCTCGAGTCGAGTGGCGCATACCCCGATGCCATCGCCCGCGCCGAGTCACTCCTCGAGGCGGCCCGGGAGCGCCTGCGCTACTGGGACATCACCGAGGAGCAGATCGACGCCCTGGAGCGCTCGGGAGCCGCCCCGCGGACGGTGCGTTTCTTCTCGCCTGCCTCCGGCTTCGTGGTGGAGAAGATGGGCGACTCCCTCGAGGGAATGAAACTCGCACCCGGCATGACCGTCCTGAAGATCGCCGACCATTCCACGCTGTGGGCGCAGGCCGAGTTCTTCGAGTCGGATCTGCGCCACGTAAAGGAGGGAAGCGAGGCGTTGATCGAGGTCGATGCCTTTCCCGGTCGACGCTGGAGCGGTCGCATCCTGTTCTTCCGTTCCGCCGTCGATCCCGAGACCCGGGCGCTGACGGCGTTCGTCGAAGTGGACAACGGCGACCTTTCGCTTCGCCCAATGATGTACGTCGACGTCTCCCTGCAGGTCGACGGCGCCTCGGACGCCGTGCTCATCCCCGCCGAAGCCGTGCTGCACAGCGGCGAGCGGTCGATCGTAGTCGTCGAGAAGGACGACGGTCTGTTCGAACCCCGGGAGGTGTCCTTGGGGCTTGCCGCCGAGGGTCTGCAGGAGATCACGGAGGGTCTCTCGCCCGGCGAGACCGTGGTGGTTTCGTCGCAGTTCCTGATCGACTCCGAGAGCAACCTCAAGGCGGCCACCGCCCAGCTATTGCGGGGCGACGCGCCGGACGACGCGCCGGACGAACCGATGCCGCAACACCACCATCACCATTGAGCAGTTGAGCATGTTCGAACGCGTCATCGACTGGTCCATCGAAAACCGGTTCCTGGTCGTCATCGCCGCCCTGTTGGTCACGGCAGCGGGCGTCTATTCCCTCATGCGCGCGCCGCTGGACGCGATACCGGATCTCTCCGACGTGCAGGTCATCGTCTACACGGAATACCCGGGACAAGGGCCCCGCATCGTCGAGGACCAGGTCACGTACCCCCTGACCACGCAACTGTTGGGCGTGCCGCACGCCGAGGTCGTTCGGGGCTACTCGTTCTTCGGCTACTCGTTCGTCTACGTCATCTTCGAGGACGGCACCGACCTCTACTGGGCCAGGGCACGGGTACTCGAAACCTTGAGCCATGCGGCAGGAAAGCTGCCTTCGGGCGTCACGCCGTCGCTGGGCCCCGACGCCACGGGGGTCGGCTGGGCGTTCATGTACGCGCTCACCTCGGATCGGCACGATCTCGGCGAGCTGCGGTCCATCCAGGACTGGTTCCTGAAATACGAACTGGCGAGCGTCCCCGGCGTCTCCGAGGTCGCCAGCATCGGCGGCTTCGTGCAGCAGTACCAGATCACCGTGGACCCCAACCGGCTGCGCGCCTACGGCATTCCCATCTCGAAGATCCGCGCCGCCGTCGAGGCGAGCAACACCGACGTCGGTGGCCGCTCCCTGGAGTTCGCCGAGAAGGAGTTCATGATCCGCGGGCTCGGCACCATCGAGTCCGTCGAGGACATTCGAAAGATCTCCCTCGGCGTCGACGCGAACGGGGCGCCCATCCTGCTCGAGGACGTGGCGCGGGTCGGGATCGGTCCCGAGATGCGCCGGGGTATCGCGGAGTGGAACGGCGAAGGCGAGACCGTCGGCGGCATCGTCGTGGTGCGCCACGGCGCCGGCACGCTCAAGGTGATCGGGGACGTCAAGGCCAAGCTCGAGGCGGTCAAGCCCGGTCTGCCCGAGGGCGTGGCGGTCGAGGTGGCCTACGACCGCACGGCGCTGATCGAACGGTCGGTGGCTAGCCTGCGCACGAGCCTCCTGCAACAGCTGCTGATCGTGGGTCTGGTCTCGATGGTGTTCCTGCTCCACTTCCGCAGCGGCCTGGTGGCCGTCGTTTCGCTCCCGATCGGCATCCTCACCGCGTTTCTCGTCATGACAGCGCAAGGCATCAACGTCAACATCATGTCGCTGGGCGGCATCGCCGTGGCCATCGGGACCATGGTCGACGCCAGCATCGTCATGGTCGAGAACGCGCACCGGCACCTGGCACGGAACGACGAGCAGCGGGACCACTGGAAGGTCATCGCCGAAGCCGCGAAGGAGGTGGGACCGACGCTGTTCTTCGCGCTCCTGGTCATCACCGTCTCGTTCCTGCCGGTTTTCGCGCTGGAAGCCCAGGAAGGCCGGCTGTTCAAGCCGCTGGCCTACGCCAAGACCTACGCGATGGCCGCTGCCGCGCTCCTGGCGGTGACGCTCGTTCCCGTGCTGGTCGGCTTCTGGGTCCGCGGACGGATCTCGCTCGCGGACAGGAATCCGATCAGTCGGGCGGCCGTGGAGGTCGGCCTGGTCGTATTCGCGTTCTCCTGGCTCGTACGCCCGGTCCTGAACGCGGTGTTCCGGTTCAAGTTCGTGGTGCTCGGGCTCGCCGGCCTGGCCCTGGCGGTAACGGCCATCCCCCTGTCGCGGATGGGCTCCGAGTTCATGCCGACTCTCTGGGAAGGCGACCTGCTCTACATGCCGACCACGTTGCCGGGCATCTCGATCACCAAGGCGGGCGAGCTGCTGCAGCAGACCGACCGGATCATCCGTACGTTCCCCGAGGTGGAGAACGTGTTCGGGAAGGTCGGCCGCGCCGATACCGCCACCGATCCCGCGCCCCTGTCGATGATCGAAACGACCATCATGCTCAAACCCAAGAGCGAGTGGCGGCCCGGCATGACCCCGGACAAGCTCGCCGAGGAGATGAACGCGGCCATCGACGTGCCGGGGCTGACGAACTCCTGGACCATGCCGATCAGGACCCGAATCGACATGCTCTCCACGGGCATCAAGACGCCCGTCGGGATCAAGATCGCAGGCCCCGATCTTGCCGAACTCGAACGGCTCGGCAAGGCGGTCGAGGCCGTCGTGCGGGAGGTTCCAGGGACCCTCGACGCATACGCGGAACGAGTGATGGGGGGCGGCTATCTCGACGTCACCATCGACCGCGACGCCATCGCCCGCTATGGGCTGACCATCCGCGACGTGCAGGAGGTCGTCCAGACCGCCATCGGCGGCATGAACATCACCACGACCATCCAGGGATTGGAGCGGCTTCCCGTGAACCTCCGCTACAGCCGCGAACTGCGCGACGATCTCCCGTCGTTGCGCAACGTGCTGGTACCCACCCCGGCCGGACCCCAGATTCCCTTGGGGCGACTGGCACAAATCGAGTTCACCGTGGGTCCGCCGAGCATCAAGAGCGAAGGCGGCAGGCCGAACGCCTGGGTCTACGTGGACATCCGCGACGTCGACGTCGGCGGCTACGTCGAGGTGGCGCGAGAGGCAGTTGCCGCGCACATCGATGTGCCGCCGGGGTACACCATCGCTTGGAGCGGGCAGTTCGAATACATCCAGCGCGCCGAGCAGCGGCTCGCCCTGGTGATCCCCGCGACGCTGCTGCTGATCGCGGGCATCGTCTACCTGAGCCGCAAGTCCGCATTCGAGACCCTGCTGGTCCTGCTCGGCGCGCCGCTGGCCGTGACCGGGGCCATCTGGCTGATCGACATCTTGGACTACAACCTGAGCATCGCCGTGTGGGTCGGGATCATCGCCCTTGCCGGACTCTATGCCGAGACCGCGACCGTGCTGCTCCTGTACCTCAACATCTCGGTGCGCGAATACGCCGAAAGCGGCCGTCTGACCGATCGCGCCGCGCTGGTCGACGCCATCAAGGACGGCACCGTGAAACGTGTTCGGCCCATCCTGATGACCATCGCCACGGATGTCGTCGGTCTATTGCCCATCATGTGGAGTACGGGGGCCGGCGCCGACGTGATGAAGCGGATCGCTACGCCTCTGGTCGGTGGCGTCGCCACTGCGGGGATCGTCGTTCTGTTCGTGTTCCCCGTCGCATTCTATCTGTGGAGGGCGCGAGGCCTACCGCAGCATGGGGAATAGTCCGGTGCCGTTTTCAGCGACTTCGCACGGTCACGCTAGGCGATATCGCACAAACTCGTCGATGGCGAAAAGGCATCATCGGATTGCTAGACTGTTCGGCGATCGAGAAGAGAATGAACGCCACCGTGATCGACACGCTGCGGTTCGCAAATCGCCTGAAAGCGGTTGGCTTCGACCCGACCCATGCCGAGGGAATGGCGTGCGCGCTCGGTGACGAACTAGCCGAGCGCATGCTGACCCGGCGCGACCTCGACGAGTTCAAGGTTGTCGTCGACGCGAGATTCGATGCCATCGACGCCAGGTTCGAGGGCATCGACGCCAGGTTCGAGGGCATCGACGCCAGGTTCGAGGGCATCGACGCCAGATTCGAAGGCATTGACTCAAAGATAGACAGCCTCGACGCCAAGTTCGACGCGAAGTTCGACGCCCTGGACTTGAAAATCGAGTCGGTGCAACGGGAGGTCTCGGGCAAGTTCAACGTGCTTGCCTGCATGATGGTCCTCGGATTCACCGTGCTCGGCGGACTCGTCACCTACACCGCTTCGTCGCCGCGCTTCTCGCCTTCGCCTGCCGAAGCGTCCGTGACACAAGGTCAGGTGATTGAACGTGCCGACGATTCGGCTGCTGCCCCAGCGACCTAGAAACGGCACAGGATGTACGACAAATCTGTCGTGCAGTCGCCGGGGCGACCACCTTTTGTCGCCCGGTGATCGGCCAACGGTCGCCGACGCCGACCGACGGGGTTCGCTGCAAGGACTCGGCGGCGTTCACCAAGGATTCGTCGTGCTCCCACCGCACGACCTTCGCAGAAGCAATCCGAACCGTCCGATATACTGACGCGTTCATGGCCCTCGACTACCCCTATCCCGCGCACCCCGAGCCCGGCACGACCATCGAAGTCGCCGAGGGCGTGCGCTGGCTCACCATGCCCATGGGGGGGTCGCTCAACCACATCAACCTCTACCTACTCGAGGACGACGATGGTTGGTTCGTCGTCGACACGGGGCTCGCCACGAGCGAGACAAAGCGCCTCTGGCACGTGGTTTTCGAGAATGAGATGGGTGGGAAACCGGTCAAGGGCGTGATCTGCACCCATATGCACCCGGACCACGTCGGCCAGGCGGGCATGATCGTCAACCACTTCCGCTGTCCGCTCTACATGACCCGCGCCGAGTACTACCAGGCCCGGTCGTTCATGACCATGGGCATGTCCGCCGCCAAGGGCGGATGGCTAGGCGAGCAGTTCTATCATCGATACGGGATGTCCATGGCGCCGATGCACTCGATGCGCGACGCCTGGAAGTCCCGGGCAAAAACACCGGCCAGAACCCCGGAAGACACCCCGGACCCGCTGCCCATGGGCTACCACCGGCTGGAGGACGGCGACCTCCTGACCATCGGCGACCACGACTGGCAGGTGGTCGTCGGGGCCGGACACTCGCCGGAGCACGCCTGCCTGCATTGCCACAGTCTTGGGATCATGATCTCCGGCGACCAGATCCTGCCGGTGATTACTTCGAACGTGAGTGTCCACCCCACGGAGCCCGAGGCAAACCCCTTAAAGATCTGGATGGAATCGCACGACAAGTTCCTCGACACCCCGGAGAGAACCTTCGTGCTGCCCGCCCACAACCTGCCTTTCTACGGCGTACGCGAGCGGTTGCGCGACCTGATCGGGCACCACGAAGACCGGATGCTTGCCATCGAGGAGTTCTGTGTCGAACCGAAGACGGCGAAGGACATGCTCCCCGTCCTGTTCCGCCGCAAGCTCGACGCCCGCCAGACCATGATGGCGCTGGGCGAAGCCATCGCCCACTGCCATTTGCTGATGCACCGCAATCGGCTGAAACGGACGCTTGAGGAGGACGGTCGGTACCGGTTCCTTGCCATCGATCCGGATTTGGACAGACGAGCGCACCCCGGTCGCCATGACGCGCCGGACGATGCGCCGATCATGGTGTGACGCGGACGGACTACCCCGAAAAACGCCAGATGATGTGGTTCCAGAGAATCCGGCGGGCACTTACCCGCGAGAATATCGCGCACGTCACCTACGTGACGCTGAAGTGGGGCAACGACCATGTCCCGTTCGGCCTCCGATCGGTATTGGGGGTGGTTTTCGTGATCGGCGGCATACTCGGAATCTTGCCCATCGTCGGGTTTTGGATGCTGCCGCTGGGGGTCGCGTTGATCGCCCTCGACCTCCCGTGGACCCGTCACAAGGTCCACGACTGGATGGAAAAGCTCAAGGCAACGGCGGAGTCGGCGCGGACCACGTCAGGCGCCGGTCAGGATTCGGCCACCCGCAGCCAATAACCACCCTGGCCGAGGCTGCGCCGGGGCGGTTGACGATAGGGGTCGGCGTCGGAGG
>JAPPAV010000073.1 GCA_026705345.1 Gammaproteobacteria bacterium | reverse complement strand
CTTTGCCCCACCGGTCGGATCGACGGCACGAACGTGACAATTCTTCAAGGGGCCGTCCGGGAGCGCTTGCAAGCGGGTCAGATCAGGTTGGTTTTCGACATGGTCGATTTGAACTACATCAGCAGTGCGGGCCTTCGAGTGCTGCTCATGGCCGCTCGCGACCTCCAGGCGCAGGGCGGGAAGGCGGTTTTCTGCAACCTGTCCGAGCAAATTCGGCAGGTCTTCGAGATCACGGGTTTCGATAAGATTCTGGCCGTTCACAGCAACCGCGAGGACGCACTGGCGGCCTTGTGACGGGTGGACGACCGATAAGACGCTATGACCACGCCAGCGAAGATACTCGTCGTTGACGACGAAGAAGACCTCGAACTGTTGATGCGGCAACGGTTTCGCCGCCAAGTTCGCAGGGGCGAGTACGACTTGTACTTCGCGCACAATGGCCGCGAGGCTTTGGACGTGCTCGCCGAGACGCCGGACATCCGTCTGGTGCTGTCCGACATCAACATGCCCGTCATGGATGGGCTCACGCTGTTGAGCCAGTTAGAGGAGATCGAAGCCAACGTTTCCGCCGTGGTGGTGTCCGCGTACGGCGACATGGCCAACATCCGGACCGCCATGAACCGTGGGGCGTTCGACTTCGTCACCAAGCCCATCGACTTCAATGACCTTCAGGTCACCGTCGAAAAGACCCTACGTCACATCCAGGTCCTAGAAGATGCGTTGGCGTCACGAGACCGGCTTGTGGCCTTGAGGCAGGAGCTGGTGGTGGCGAGCCAGGTGCAGACATCCGTCTTGCCGGCGGCGTTGCCGGTCACGGAACATTTCGACGTGCACGCGGAAATGACGCCCGCACGGGAGATAGGGGGCGACTTCTACGACTTCTTCAGCCTCGACGAATACCGGATGGGGCTAGTGATCGCCGATGTTTCAGACAAAGGCATACCCGCCGCGCTGTTCACGATGGTGAGCCGAGCGCTCCTCAAGGCGGCTGCCCGCAACCACGAGTCTCCGGCCCACTGTCTCTACGAGGTCAACCAACTGGTCAGCCAGGACAACGACGCTTGTATGTTCGTCACCCTGTTCTATGCCGTGCTCGACCTCCGCGATGGCCGCCTGCGGTATTGCAACGGCGGTCACAATCCCCCGCGGTTGATCTGCGGGGGCGAAGTACAGGAGGTTCCGTCGAGCAACGACATCGCACTCGGTATCTTCATGGAGCACGAGTTCCATGACAACGAACTCGTTCTGGGCGTGGGCGATGCGTTGTTCCTCTATACAGACGGTATCACCGAGGCGTGCAACGCGGTGGAGGACGAGTTCGGCGAACAGCGTCTCGACGACCTGCTGGCAGCGCGGGCGGACGCCGACATGCCCGACTTGATCGCAGAGGTAGTCGGTGCAGTCGAGGAGTTCGCAGGCGGTGTCGCGCAGTTCGATGATATGACCTGCTTGGCGCTGCGCATGAACAGCAACAAGCCGGCTTGACCCGCGCTCTCCTGCCGTGCTGATGCGTCGTTCGCTGGTATCGGCCGCGGCCATTCTGGTCTGGCTTTCTCGACTCCCGGCAGACGCTGAAGAAGCGGGTAGTCAAGCGTCCGCAACGGTGCCGGTCGACGTGGTGTTCGGTCAATCCGCCGCGTTGAGCGGTCCAGCCAGCGAACTCGGCACGGGAATGCGGTTGGGACTCGAGTCGGCGTTCGCCGAAGTCAATGCGGCGGGCGGCATTGGGGGCCACCGGCTTTCCCTTGTCTCCCTCGATGACATGTACGAGCCCGAGGCGGCAGTGGCGAACACCCGCGAACTGATCGGGAAGCACGACGTCTACGCCCTTGTCGGCGCAGTGGGCACACCGACTTCGCGGGCCGCCCAACCTGTCACCAGCGATGCCGCCGTGCCCTACATCGCACCGTTCACCGGTGCCGAGTTTCTTCGCGACGTGGCGGAACGATCGAACGTTGTCAACGTCCGGGCTTCGTACTTCCAGGAGACCGCGGAGATCGTCGCCCGGCTGACGGAGGATCTCGGCATCGAGAAGATCGGCATCCTCTACCAAGATGACTCCTACGGACGAGCGGGGCTGGCCGGGTTGCGTCGCGCACTGGATGCCCACGGCCTGCCCTTGGTCGCGGAAGCCAACTACCCCCGCAACACCGAAATCGTCAAGGGTGCCCTTCTCGATCTGCGTCGATACGACCCCGAGGCCGTGGTCATCATCGGTGCCTACAAGCCCGCCGCGACGCTGATTCGGTGGGCTCGGCGGCTCGACTTCCGGCCGGTGTTCGTCAATATCTCCTTCGTGGGCACCTCGGCGCTCGCCGAAGAACTGGGTGCCGACGGTGTCGGCGTCTACATCACCCAGGTCGTGCCGTTTCCGTTGGACTCGGATATTGCCGTCGTCGAGCGCTACCAGGCGGCACTGCGGGCGTCTGCACCCGATGCCGAGCCCGGGTTCGTGTCGCTGGAGGGCTACTTGGCGGGGCGCTTGGTCGCCGAGGGCCTGCGTCTGGCAGGGCCCGGGGCCTCGCGGGCGGAGTTTCTCGAAGCGCTGCGCAGTGCACCGCCGATTGATCTCGGCGGATTCGAGCTGGAGTACGGCGAAGAGGACAACCAGGGTTCCGACCGCGTCTACCTCACCGTGATCGATGGCAACGGCGAGGTGAGGCCGGCGCAGCGGATGGTCAGGTGATGAGTGATCCGTCGACCTCCTCCGCCGCCCCGGGACAGCCGGGGGATGTCGCACGGCCCAACGACCCGGTGGCAGGTGAACACACGACGGGACGGCGGGTCGGCATCCGCCTGCAAACGTACCTGGGATTGTTTGGCAGTGTCCTCCTGGTCACCATGGCGAGCGTCGTCGCGTACGTCTTCCTGAACCAGATCGTCCAGTACCAATCGCGGTTGGCCGAGGACAGCATTCCCAATCTGAGCCGCGCCGTGGAGGTGGCGCGGCAGAGTACCAACCTGGTGCAGAGTGTGGTGCGGATGGTGTCGGCTTCGACGCCCGCGGAGCACCAGAGCGTTGCCGACGAGGTGTTGCAGGGGCGGCAGGAACTCATCGGCATGGTCGAGGCCATCGGCGCGATGGAGATCTTCAGCGAACAGGCGCACCGGTTGTCGTTGCGCCTCGATACCCTCGAAACCCTGCTGAACGAGATCGAAGAGTCGTCCGGGCGCCGGCTGGTCATCCGGGCGTCTCTCGAGGGGCTGGTGAACGAACTCGGCATGATCAACAAAGGCCTTGAGCGGAGCACCGGCGCGGCGATCGACGATCAGGGATTTTTCCTGGCGACGGGACTTCGCAATCTCGACGACGTTGCGGAACCCTTGTCGCAACGCGATTGGGACAACGAACTGGCCCACTACCGGGATCTGATCGAGATCAACGACCAGACCACTATCGCGGGATTGCTGCTCGGCGAGGCTCTGGTGCTGGCGGATCGGGATCTCTTGGGACCCATCGAGGAGAGGTTCCAGAGCGCCGCGCAGAGCATCATGCGGGTCAGCGCAAGGTTGACGTCGCGCCCGGACCAGGCCGGATTGGTGGCGGACGCGCGCCGGCTCGTCGAGATAGGAAGTGCGGCCGCCGGCATACTGGCACTTAGGCGGGAGACGCTTGAACGACTGGAGCGCGAAACCGAGGCCTTGGACGACGGACGTGAAGCGTCGACGCTCTTGCTCGCCGACATGGAAACGCTGGTGGCGGAAATCAATCGCCAGGCGGTCGGCGTGAACACCGAGTCCCAGGAGGCGGCGACGACCGGCATGGTTCTGCTGGTGGCGCTGACGTTGGTGAGCGTGGTGGGCGCGGTTTTGATCGGGTGGCTGTTCGTGGGCAGGCACTTGATTCGCCGGTTGGTCGAGCTCGCCGGCAACATGCGCGACATGGCCGGAGGCGATTTGGAGGTTCCAGTCGCGGTGACTGGAAACGACGAGGTCACGGACATGGCGAATGCGCTGGAAGTGTTCCGTCGCTATGCGCTGGAGGTCCAGCGGTTGAACCTGGTCGAGAAACTCGCCCAGGAACTCGACTCCAAGAACCAGGACCTCGAACAGGCTCTCGAGCGGCTGCGCAAAGCGCAGGAGCAGATCGTGGCCGAAGAGAAGCTGGCTTCCCTCGGCCAGCTGACGGCGGGCGTGGCGCACGAAATCAAGAATCCGCTCAATTTTGTGAACAACTTCTCCGAGGTCTCCCGGGAACTCGTCGACGAGATCAGCGAGATCCTCGACGAAGTGGGCGACGATCAATCCGATACGGTCGAGGAAGTTGAAGAGGTGCTTGGCGATCTCCGCGTCAACTTGGAGAAGATCCGGGAACACAGCGGACGCGCCGACGGCATCGTGCGCAACATGCTAGAGCACTCCCGGGCCGAACCGGGCGACTGGCGTGAGACGGATCTAAACGCCCTCGTCAAGCAATACCGGGACTTGGCCTACCACGCGATCCGGGCCGAGAACACCGAATTCAACGTGACCATGATGGATGAACTCGACGACGAGGTCGGCATGGTCGAGGTCGTGCCCCAGGACATCAGCCGAGCATTCCTCAACATCCTGACCAACGCCTGCCAGGCGATCGAGGAGAAGTGTGCCGAGCTCGGTGCGGACTACGAGCCGGAACTCGGCATCTTGAGTCGGCGTTTGGACGACGCGGTCGAGTTCACCATCCGGGACAACGGCCCCGGCATTCCGCCGGACTTGCGACAGCGCATGTTCGAACCCTTCGTGACCACCAAGGACACCGGCAAGGGAACCGGCTTGGGGCTGTCGTTGACTGCGGACATCATCACGCGGCACGGCGGCCACATCGACGTCGACTCGGAGGTTGGGAGGTTCACGGAGTTCCGTATCCGACTGCCCCTGGAGCCCACTCGAACCGAAAGCCCGTCAGACCCCTGATCGTCCTCAAACTGCGACAGATGCCGGCGCTTTTTTGCGGCAGCCACAGGTCGTATGATCGGGGCGCGTCAATCGCTCGTCGGGGGGGCCATGTTCTGCGCGATTAGCCATCGTTTTTCCGTCCGGTCACTGGGCAAGTTGCTTGCGACCACAGCACTGTTGTTGGCAGCACCGGCGTCAGCCGCCGTCGAGCAGGAGTCCCAGTTCGTCTTCAACACCTTCTCGTACCTGATCTGGGGCGCGTTGGTGATGTGGATGTGCGCCGGATTCACCATGCTCGAATCCGGTTCCGTACGCACCAAGAATGCTTCGGTGATCTGCCTGAAGAACATCGGGCTCTACTCGATCGCCGGGCTGATGTACTTTTTCATTGGGTTCAACCTCATGTACACGGACGTGGGGTCGTGGATCGGCTCGTTCGATCTGTTTTACGGGCCTTCGGCCGAGGAAGTCGCCCTGCTCGGGGGTGAAGCGGGTGCCCAGGAAGCCGTCGTTGGCAACGGCTACTCGAAAATGTCCGAGTGGTTCTTCCAGATGGTGTTCGTGGCCACGACGGCATCCATCGTCTCGGGGGCGTTGGCGGAACGGGTTCGGCTTTGGTCGTTTTTCGTATTCACCGCGGTGCTGGCGGGGTTCATCTATCCGGTAATCGGTGCGTGGACTTGGGGTACCGGGTGGCTGGGCGGCGACGACGGCCTGCTCGCAAGTTGGACGGGCACCGCGTTCAAGGACTTCGCGGGCTCGACCATCGTTCACTCCACGGGCGGATGGGCGGCGCTCGCCGGCGCCTTGATCGTCGGGCCGAGGCTCGGGAAGTTCCGCGCCGATGGCACCGTCAAACCGACCGTCCCGTCGAATATCCCCATCGTGACCCTAGGCGTGTTCATCCTCTGGCTCGGCTGGTTCGGGTTCAACGGCGGTTCCCAGTTGGCTCTCGGCGGTGCGGCGGATGCCGTGGCGATGAGCAACATCCTGGTCAACACCAATCTCGCCGCCGCCGCGGGCGTGTTGGCCGCGATTGCCGTTTCGCGCCCCTTGCTCGGCCGGGTCGACCTGCTCGCCGGTTTGAACGGCGCGATCGCCGGCCTGGTTTCGATTACGGCGGCGCCGGACATTCTCGACCACCGCTGGGCCGTACTCATCGGCTTCGTCGGCGGCATCATCTGCACAGCGGGCATCCGATTCCTCGAACAGGTAAAGATCGACGACGTCGTCGGCGCGGTGCCGGCCCACCTCTTCGCCGGCATCTGGGGAACGCTTGCCGCCTGCATCGCCGGCGGTGCGAATTTCGTTTCCCAGTTGATCGGCGTGCTGGCCATCGGCGCCTTCGTGTTCGGGGTCTCGTACCTGGTCTGGTTCATCATCGAGAAGACGCTCGGCGCAAGAGTGTCTCGCGAGGTGGAGGAAGTCGGTCAGGACGCCGGCGAGTTGGGCATCGAAGCCTACCCGGAATTCATGCTCATGCCGGATCCGGACCTGATACCGGTACTGCCGGAAGAGGCCGAGGAAGCCGAAGACGACTGAGCGTTCCCGACCGGGGTCGGCGCGCCGATGGTGCGCCGGCCCGGCCGTGCGCTCCCGCTAGCCACTCCCGCTCCTCTGGCGTATGTTCCCGCTGTTCGGGGTAGGCAAGGCTAAGCATGGAAAACAATATCGGATGGTGGCTGACCAAGCGGGCGTTCCTGATGCCCGACCGGGAGGCGTATGTCGACGGCGGTGGCGGTGAGCGGTTGACCTTCAGCGGGCTCAACACCCGCTGCAACCAGACCGCCAATGCGTTCCTGGATGCCGGTGTCCAAAAGGGCGAGCGGGTCGGGTTGCTGCTGATGAACAGCGCCGAATTCGTGGAGGCCTACTTCGCCCTGGCCAAGATCGGAGCCGTCGTCGTGCCGCTGAACTGGCGGCTGGTAGCCGACGAGCTGGAGTTCATCCTGAAGGACAGTGGCGCGACGCGGCTCGTCTTCGACGACGACTTTGCCGACACGGTCGCCGATTTGTACGCCCGGGGTGATAAGACCGACATCGGCCAGTGGCTCCAGGTCGCAAACGGCGACGTCGCCTATTTCGCCGAGGACTACCGGGCGTTTCGGGACGCGGGGGACGCGACCGAACCGGCTATCGGCGCCCGTGACGACGACATGCTCTACATCATGTACACCTCGGGCACGACCGGATTGCCCAAAGGCGTCGTGCACACCCACAACACCTGCGTTTGGGCCTGCATCACCATCGCCGCGACGACCTACTTCGAGGATGGCGACCGGTTCCTGTCGCCGTTGCCCATGTTCCACGTCGGCGCGCTGACCCCGCTGACGATGTGCGTCTACCGCGGTGTCACCAGCGTCGTCATGCGCGCGTTCGACCCGGTGTCGGCGTGGCGGATTGTCGATGCGGAACGGGTCACGGTGGGCTTGGCGGTGCCGGCGATGTTGAATTTCATGCTGCAGGTTCCGAACCTCGAGAGCTTCGACTTCTCCCGCTGGCGCTGGTGCATGTCGGGCGCCGCACCCGTGCCGGAGGCGCTTATCGAGGCCTACGAGAAAATCGGACTTGAGATCCACCAAGTCTACGGACTGACCGAATCCTGCGGCCCGGCGGCGCTGATCGACGCCGAGAACGCCCTCAAGCGGATCGGTTCCACGGGCAAGGCTTTCTACCACACGGACGTGCGGATCGTGAACGCCCATGGCGAGGACTGCCCGCCCGGCGAGCACGGCGAGGTCTTGGTGGCCGGACCGCACATCATGCGCGAATACTGGAACCGAGAAGAGGCCACGGCGGAGACGCTGGTCGACGGGTGGCTGCACACGGGCGATATCGCCCGCATGGACGCGGACGGGTTCATCTACATCGAGGACCGCATCAAGGACATGATCATCTCGGGCGGCGAAAACGTCTACCCGGCGGAGATCGAGAAGGTTCTGCAAACCCATCCGGGGATTAGCGAAGCCGGCGTGATCGGCCAACCCAGCGAACGTTGGGGCGAATCGCCCTTTGTCGTGGCCGTCAAGAGCGATGACACGTTGACGGAAACCGAAGTGCTCGAGTTCTGCCGCGGCAAACTCGCCGGCTACAAGCAGCCGAAGGGTGCGGCTTTCGTGGATGTTCTACCGCGCAATCCCTCCGGCAAGATCCTAAAGCGCCTGTTGCGAGACCAATTCCCGGGGCCGGCGCCGGTCTAGTTTCCCGTGGGCCCCGAGGAGCTCGCCGGCCGGCTCGTTCCGTTTTGCCGCGCCAAGTACGGCGGCGACGTACGAGTATTCGACGTACACACGATGCCCGGCCACGCGGGCTTCTCCTACGGGTTCAGCGTTGCCACGGCAACGGACGCCACCGAGTCCTGGTTCATCCGCCTGCCGCCCCCCAATGTCAACTGGCGCGGCACCGCCGACGTGCTTCGCCAGGTCGCCGCGTTGAATGCACTGGAAGACACCGATGTGCCGCATTGCCGCGTGCGCTGGTCTGGCGACGATCTCGAATGGTTCGGTTGTCCGTATTTCGTGGTGCCGAAGCTCGATGGCGACGTTCTCCGCTTGGGACCCGGGGAATGGGCGTCGGCACTCAACGAAGAAGCTCAGCTGGACATGGGGCGCCAGGTCATGACGGCGCTCGCAGGCATCCACAAGGTCGATTCGGCCCGCGCTCCCTACCTGGGCGACCCGGTCCCGTTCAACGAGGACGTGGAGCGCTGGGACCGATTCTACGAACGGGCTGCGGATCCCGAGTGCCTGGACCGGGTTCCCCACTGCCGGCGGCGGCTACTCGACACGCTGCCGTCCGACGCACCCGTTGGCATCTTCCACGGCGACTTCCAGACCTCGAACCTGTTCTTCTCGATGCCGACGGCACAACGTCCATCCGAACTGCTTGCCGTTATTGACTGGGAGCTGACGGGCATCGGGGCAACACTCAACGATGTCGGCTGGATCTCGACGTTCAGCGACCGCGATGCCTGGGCGAAGGGAACCGGCGAACGCCCCACGTTCCTCGATCCCGAAACCTTGGAAGCGCTCTACGTCGAAGCCTATGGCGATCCGCTGCCCGACCTGAACTGGTTCCGGGCGCTCGCGGCCTACAAGTTCGCCATCATCACCGGCTTCAATCTGAGCCTGCACCGCCGAGGCAAGCGCGTGGATCCCTCTTGGGAGGTGACGAAGAACTCGATGGCGCCCCTTATCGATCGTGCGTTGGAGCTCTTGGGCTAGCGGTTGTCGCGCCCGCCTCGTCAGGGCAGGTGCCCCGTTCCACCTGAACCGTGGAGTGGTCGATGCCGAAGGTCGTGCGAAGCACCGCCTTGACGCGCCTGACGGTGGATTGTTGGTCGGCGTCCTCGGCGACCCGGGCGTGCACAGTCAGCACGGGTGTGTCGCCGGTTAGCGCCCAGACGTGGACGTGGTGGATGTCGACCACGCCGGCAATCTGCATCAGCGCATCGCGCACGGCGTTGATGTCGACGCCTTGGGGCACCGCCTCCAACAGGATCCTCGCGGCATCCCGCAGTACGCGCCACGCACCCCGAACCAGAATGGCCACCACGACCAATGCCAGGATCGGATCGGCGTAGCGCCACCCGAACCACAATACGGCCAGGGCGGAGACGATGGCGGCGACCGATCCCAACAGGTCGCCGAGCACGTGCAGGGCGGCACCCTGCACGTTGAGATTGTCCGATCCGTGCAACAAGCGGTACGCGACGAGGTTGACGACGAGACCCACGACGGCGACGCCAAGTACCGGCAACGGGGCGATGGCCTCGGGGGCGCGAAGGCGTCCGGCAGCCTCGACGAGGATCCATGCGCAGAGACCAAACAGTGCCAGGGCATTGACGAACGCGGCAAGCACCTGGAAGCGATGATAGCCGTAGGTCAGCCTGTCGTCGGGGGTACGCCGGGACAAGCGTATGGCAAACCAGGCCAGACCCAGTGCCGAGGCATCCAGGAACATGTGGCCAGCATCTGCGGCAAGGGTCAGGGAGTTGCCGATCCAGGCGCCCACTACCTCGACCAGCATGAAGCCGGCAATCAACGCGAAGGCGCGGGCCAGCATGCGTTGGTGGTCGTCTGCGCGAGTGGGGTCGGCGCGGGATCGGCGATTCACGTGCGGAGTATAGCCCTCGTGCGACTGTTATACGCTTGCGCCTTCACGCGGCGCGACGACGATGACGAAACGAAATAGGCCACTCGACCGGGCGTTCTACGCCCGCGACCCTCGACTCGTGGCGCCCGGGCTGCTTGGCGCGATGCTGGCACACGGCCGGGCAGTGGGAAAAATCACCGAGACCGAGGCCTATCTCGCAGCCGACGATCCGGCCGCCCATGCCTACCGCGGTCGTACCAAGCGCACCGAGGTGCTGTTCGGCAGCCCCGGCCATGCCTACGTCTACCGCACCCGGCAGCACCACTGTCTCAACGTCGTCGTGCAGGAAGAGGGAGTACCGGGATGTGTATTGGTCCGGGCCGTCGAGCCGATAGCTGGCATCGGACTGATGCGGTGCCGGCGTGGGGACGTTCCCGATTCGCGACTGGCGGACGGGCCGGGGAAACTGTGCCAAGCCTTGGCCATCGACATGCGGCAATACGGCGAGGACCTTTGCGGCGAGGGGACGGTTACGATCTTCGCGGGCGAGGGGAAACCCTCGGAGATACTGACCACGCCGCGGATCGGCATCAGCCGCGCCATTGACTGGCCGCTCCGTTATCTGGCGGCCACCTGACGTTGCGAGCGGTCAACGCGGTCGACGGATGTGGTTGCCGCCCGATTCCAATTCGGACAGACTGCGATTCCGTTCGCGCTAAGACGCTTTAAGGAGGTGCCATGTTCGGCCCCAAGGAACTGGTCGTCGTCCTGGTGGTCCTGTTGATCGTGTTGGTCGTGTTCGGCCCCAAGCGTATCAAGAGCCTGGGCTCCGAACTCGGCAACGCCATCAAGGGGTTCCGCAAGGCGGTGCGCGACGGCGACGGCGCCGAGGCGAAGACTTTGGAGCACGAAGGCCAGGAGGCATCGGCGAGTCCGGGTGCGACGCGCACTGACAAGCCACAGAATGTTTGACTTCTCCTTCCCGGAGTTCTTCCTTGCCGCGGTGGTCGCGCTTGTCATCCTAGGCCCGTCGCGGCTGCCAGGAGCCCTCAGGACGCTCGGACTGTGGATCGGCCGGCTGCGGCGCAACTACTACAACGTCAAGACCGAGATCGAACGCGAGATCGGCATGGACGAGGTCCGCAGGCAACTTCACAACGAACAGGTCATGGCCGACGTGAAACGCGTCGAGCGCGAGGTCCAGGCCATGGGCGAGGAAATCAACCGCATTGAAGAACCGATGGCAGAAGCTCCTGACCGGCCGGTGGCGCCGCGCGACGAGAACGGAGACGCCGACGACGCAAAGGCCACCTAGGGGTCTGTCGCGCTTGTGGCGGCCCAAGCCGTCGCAAGACGCGGGGAAGGCGCTGGTTGATGGAACCGAATCCGCTCCCGAGGGAGACGCCGACGCGGTCGGATCCCACGCGGAGACAGATCGCGAACGTGTCCATGACGAACGGGTGGACGCGGACGAGCAGCCGTTCCTGTCCCACCTCCTGGAACTGCGCACCCGCATTCTGCGGAGCCTTTTGGTCGTGTTCGTGTCGTTCTTTCCGGTGTACTACTTCAGCGACGAGGTCTTCGACTTCGTCACGGGGCCGATGCGCGACGCCCTGCCCGGGGACATGATCGCGACCCAGGTGGCATCGCCCTTCCTGACGCCCCTGAAGCTCTGTCTGTACGTGACGGTGTTCATCACCATCCCCTACGTGCTGCAACAGGTTTGGGGCTTCGTCAGACCGGGCCTGTACCTGCGCGAGAAGCGTTTCGCGATCCCCCTCCTGGTGTCGAGCACGGCGCTCTTCTACCTGGGCATGGCCTTCGCCTACTACGCCGTGTTCCCCTTGGCGTTCGCCTTCTTCGCCGGCCAGCAGCTCACCGGCGTCACCCCGACCACCGACATCAACCAGTACCTCGACTTCGTGCTGAAGCTGTTCTTCGCCTTCGGCGTCGCGTTCGAGATTCCGGTCGCCACCGTGTTGCTGGCCAAGACCGGCTTGGCGTCTTCCCGCAGCATGGCGCGCAAGCGGCCGTACGTGATCGTCGGTTGTTTTGTGATTGGCATGCTGCTGACGCCGCCCGACATCATCAGCCAGATCATGCTGGCATTGCCGGCCTGGGTGCTGTTCGAGTTAGGGATCGTTCTCGCACGGATGGTGGAGAAGCCACGAAACGGGGACGAGGAAGACGAGGAGTAGAAGTAGGCACAGCCCAAATGATGGCCGGCCCCGTATTGCACATTGTCGGCAGTCCCGGATCTCCTTTCGTTTGTTCGGCTCTGCGTTCGCGCACCCCTTAGAGGTGTTCGATGTTGTCAGGTGCGACCCGAATCGCTCCGCGGTTCGTCATGTCGAGTCTGTCTTGCGCCTCTTGGTGACCTTGGCGAGCAGCCTTCCGGTACCACTTGATCGCCGCCTCCGCGTCCCGGCGAACTCCGCGCCCCTCGGCCAACAAAACCCCAAGACGAAACTGCGCTCGCGCCACTCCCTGTTCCGCTGCTCGACGAATCCACAATACAGCTTTCGACGGGTCCTCTGGGACGCCTCTTCCTTCGTCGTACAGCATGCCGAGGATGTACTCTGCCGTCGGATCTGCTTGTTCGGCAGCGCGCCGGTACCAAGCGGCTGCCCTCGCGTCGTCCTGCTGGGGTCCTAGGCTGTATAGCAATCCCAGGGCAAGCTGAGCCTTCAGGACTCCCTGTTCCGCTGCGCGGTTCAGCCATATCAACGCCTCAATCCGATCTTCCGGGACGACCTCATCCTCCGAATAGATCAACCCGAGATTGAGTTGTGCGAACGGGTTACCTCTTTCGGCGGCGCGTCGAAACCACGAAACCGCTTGGGCACCGTCTTGGGGAACTCCGTCGCCGTGGCGGAACATTAACCCTAGGGTGATTTGTGCCCGCGTTTCACCCTTTCTCGCGGCTTGCGTCAACCAGAGGAGGGCTTTTTCGTCGTCTTTGAGTACGTGATGCCCGGTGCGGTACATGATGCCTAGGATCAACGCTGCCTGCGCGAATCCTAGGGCTGCGGCTTCGCGGCACGACTTCTCGTGCCAACTATCCAAGCACCTGTCCAGCACGACATGCTCCCGTGCCTTTTGGTCGTCCGCCGCAACAGTAGCTACGAAAATGGTTGTCGCAACGCAGATCGCGATTGCCTTCATTCGTGTGCTCAGTCTGCGATGGGCTCAAGACGCACCGGCGCGGCTGCGGTCCTTTCAGGCGGCGAAAGCTCCTGCGCCAGCAGTTTCTCGGCTTGTTCGAGGAAACGCCGCCTCGTGCGCTCCGCCCAGGGGCGCCATGCGTGTGTGATTCTCGACAATGGACTTCAACTGCGACCGGAACCGCCCTGTCTGCCGCTCGTGGACGCGATGCCGGTCGGCATCCCTCGAGACGAGTATCGGAAAGCCCGGGTGCTCGGCGCCTGCCAGGGGCGACCGAACCGTCTCTCGCCATCCTTGCCGCGACCACCCGGTCGCCGTCGACAGATAGTCCCGGAGATTGCCGAGCTTGTCCCACCTTCCCGTCCACCACCACAACAGACGCGAGCTGTAGAGGTCGTGAATGCCCTGCAACTCCCGCGAGTCCCAAACGGCGGCCTCGGCCGCCACGAACACGACGGCGCAACGGGTCCGCGAGTTGGCGAACGCTCCGGTAAGCCCCCATCGGGCACCGTTGCCGCGGCCCATGAAGCACACGCGGTCCCCGTCGACGATGCCCCGCGCGACGAGCCAGTCCACCCCGGCCCAGAGGTCGCCCTGCATCGTCGACGACCAGTCCCGGAAACCCGCGGTCTGGAAGTCAATCCCCCGCCCCGGCGTGCCGCGGAACTCTGGCTCAAGCACGGCGTATCCGCGACCGGCGAGAAAATGCGGCCACGGATCGAACCGGAGTGCGTCATGCGGTGGCGCACCGCCTCGGGCCAGCACCACCAGCGGCAGCCGTTCCGAACCCCGCCGCGGCGGAAGCGTCAGCGTCGCCGCCAGCTCGGTGCCGTCCGCCGCCCGGTAGCCAGTGCGCTCCTGTTCCATCACCCATGCCCCGTCGAGCGCTGGATACTGGCTGCCGAGACGCCGCGTCCAGCCCTCGTCCCGGTCGTGCAGGTAGTAGGTCTTGCTGCGCCCCCCGCCCACCGTCGCGACCACCACCCGGCCGCAGTCCGCGCTCATCGACGGCACGGATCGGATCTCGCCCGGTATCGCTTCGTCAAGCCGGCGAATCATCTCGCCGAAGGCCGGGGCGAGCCAGGTGAAGACCTTCTCGGTGCGATGGTGCGCGAACCCGACGATGCCGCAGTCCCGTCCCTCGACGGCCGTCGTCAGGATGTCGTAGCGCGGGTCATCGGCGATCAGGCGCCGGGGCTGCAGCGTGGACGCGTCCACTTTCCAAAGCGCGGCCCGGTCGGCGCCGTCGACCCGGGCTTCGACATAGGCCGACGACCCGTCGTTCGAGAAACCGACGACGCGCGGCATCCAGGCGCGCTCCGGACCCGACAGGCGTTTCGTGTCCACGCGCCGGACTTCGCCGCCGGGGTCGACCACGGCGACCGTCGGCCCTTCCTCCGGTCGCGACAACCAGTAGGCTCCTACGCCGATGAGCCTTTCCCCCGACCGATCGGCAGTCCACTTGGTAATGCCCTCCTGCGTGCCGACCACGGCAGTCCACCGGTTTCGATGGATGTTCTGCCGGTAGACTTCCTTGTCGTATGTGTGCCGGCGCGGCACGGCGACGAGAATGTGGTCCGGGTCGTCGTGCAGGTAGCCGACGACCTGATGTACCCACTCGTCCACCAAGTG
This sequence comes from Gammaproteobacteria bacterium, assembly GCA_026705345.1. GTDB lineage: Bacteria > Pseudomonadota > Gammaproteobacteria > Pseudomonadales > Azotimanducaceae > VXYL01. The sequence goes on along the minus strand of JAPPAV010000073.1, from coordinate 72,170 downwards.
AGGCCCACCCCGCCGCTTGGAGACGAGGTTGACTCCCTGGCCGCCGTCGTGGTCCACGGCGAACAAACGTGCAAGGTACATGTGGTGAAACACCCCACCGCGGGGTCGCTCCACGAACGGATTGGAAGTCCGCGGGAAAACGAACGCCCGGCACACCGAGCGGTCGTTCGTGGCCCACTCGCAACCGCGGAGGATATGGTCCTCGGGGTCGATCTCGACCGCGAGGACGGTCTGCCCGGTCTCGACGTCGGTTACGAACAGTTGCCGTACTCCGTCCACGGGACGCAGCATCAGGATCCGGTCGCCGTCGGGGGACAGGCGCACGTGGTCGATGTTGGGCGGATGCGAATAGGCCGACACCGGCGGAGGCACTCCCGCTGCAAACCCGCCGCCAATCGTCAGCGCCACCAGAACGATCCCGCAGGACCGACACATCCGTCTACACCCTCCGTGGGATTCTTCAGTTCAGGGTCGCGTTCAGAAACCGCACGCGTGCAGCCGAGCGAGCGTCGCATCAACGACCTCCTGCTGGGCTTGATCGATCATGATGGCGCACATCGGAGGGCCGTCAGGCCCACGGCACAAGGTGGTTATCCAATACAGATTCCATTCAGCAGAGTTCAACGCAGCGTCGGCATCCCAACAGGACATGCTGCCGTGCGTCGCGAGCGCCGTGCCGCCAATCTGATCCGGTATCGCTGTCGCCGCATCCCCGGGAAGGTACGAACTCGTGGGTAGAAGTGTGACCGCGATCGCGAGTGCCAACATCACTGGCGATGTTTCTGCAGGTCATCAAGTTGGTCTCCTCGGTTGGTTGTTCAGCCGTTACATGTCCAATTCGAACAGCTCCGGAGTGTTGCACTGCGTCACATGTTCGATTCGGAGAAAATACAATCAGCCGAGAACATCTCCAACTACCCAGAAGTGTAGGCTCTACGACCAAGCGAAGCGTCGACCAAGGGGCCGTGGAGGCGACTAGGCCGGCGGGACTCCCGACCTCAGCCGCCGCTTGAACCCCACCCTAAGGGGAGTCCGGGACACACGCGAATCCGTCCCGCGAAGAGCATAACGAGGCATAATGAAGCCGATGGCCGTCGACCCCGTATTGCGCCTGCGCCAGATTTGCCTGCTCGCCCGGGATCTGGAGTGGACCTCCAACCTGCTGTGCACGGCGTTCGATGCGCCCGTGGTCTTTCGCGACCCGCGAATGGCGGCCGGCGGGAACCTCAACAACACGCACATCCGCCTGGGCGATTCGTTTCTCGAGACCGTTTGCCCAACGGACATCGCCTGGGAACGTTCGACGACCCAGACCCGGCTCCTCGAACGAAACGGGGACTGCGGGTACATGGCGATCGTGCAGGTTCCCGACGTTTCGACGGCCTCCCGCTCGATGTCGGCCCAAGGCGAGGGGATCGGGATCGTCTCGGGTAGTTGGAACGTCTGTCCCGGCTCGCCGGGTTCGGGGCTGGCCGGGGTCGAGTCGGGACGCTACGTGCTCGGCGAACCCCTGCCCAAGCAACCCGGCACGGTCTCGGGCGTCAACGTGCAGTTCCACCCCAGGGACTACGGGACGCTGGCCGAGATTCAGGAGAACTGGCCGGACCCGGATCGATTCCCACGGAACAAGGGGGCGTATTTTCCGGCCGGCAACACATGGCAGAACGGGGTAGACGCCCGGCCCCAGGGCGGTGTCACGACCGGATTCGCGGCGGTCGAGATCGCACCCCGGGACGTCGATCCCGAGGAGATGTGCCAGCGTTGGATGCGGGGTCTAGGGGCCGGGTGTTCGATCGACCCGGACGAGCCCGCGACCTTGGGACTGGCAGCAGCGCAAACCATGCGGTTCGTCGAGCCGGAGCCTGGCGGTCGTACCGGCGTGGTCGGTGTGGATCTGTGGGCGGTCCCCGGGGTCGAGAAGAGATTCGATGAACTGTTCATCTGCGGCGTGAAGTGGACGCTAGTGGAGCCACCGTCATAGAGGCGGCTGCTTAGGGAACGTCGAGAAGAATCGTCACCGGCCCGTCGTTGACCAGCGCCACCTGCATATCAGCCCCGAATTCCCCGGTGGCGACATCCGTGCAGTTGTCTCGAAGCCCCTCGACGAAGCAGTCGTAGAGTTCCTGCGCTCGCGGGGGAAGCGCGGCGGGTCCGAAACTCGGGCGATTGCCGCGCCGAGTGTCCGCAGCCAGGGTAAATTGGGAGACCGCCAGCACGGCGCCGCCGATGTCGAGCACGGATCGGTTCATCGCCTTGCTCCCGTCCGGAAAGACCCGCGCCGCGACGGTTCGTACGGCCAATCGCCGGGCGGCGGCTTCGTCGTCATCGTGGAACACGGCAACGAACACGACGAGACCGTGGTCGATTCTCGCGACCTCGCGACCGGCGACCGATACGGACGCCTCGTTCACTCTTTGCAGCAGCGCGCGCAAGAACCCCCCTTTGCCGTCGGGAGCGAACATAACGTCGATGCGGATGCATGACAAACGATTGAAAACGCGTGTGTCGATGTGACAGGGGTATTGGAAATTCGTGCGTCGTTGTGTCATTTGACCCAACAGGTCAACGGGCGTATCTTACTTTCGCCTTACAGTCCCCGCTGGGACAGCAATGCCGGTATCAGAACGCATCACCACCACGGTCTCGACAAAGGGCCAGGTCATCCTGCCCAAGGCGATTCGCCAGTCGTTGCGTTGGGAGGCGGGTACGCGGCTCGTCGTGGAAAGCACACAGGAAGGTGTGTTGTTGAGGCCCTTCCCAAGGTTTGTAGAAACCCGTCCGGATGAGGTCTTTGAGATCCTGGCCTACGACGGACCGTCCAAGACGTTGGGCGAGATGGAGGCGGGCGTCTTGGCGGAAGCCAAACGACGACATGCGGGCGATTGATGCCAATGTTGTCGTTCGCTACCTGACGGGCGACGATGCGGGACAGGCCGCACGGGCCCGTGCGGCCGTCGATTCGGACGATGTCTTCGTCAGCACGACGGTATTGCTCGAAAGCGAATGGGTGTTACGAAGCGTCTACGGTTTCGGCAGCGGGGAGGTCGTCGCGGCGTTGCGTGCATTTGCGGGGCTGCCAACCGTGTTGGTAGAAAGTCCCGTCCTGCTCGCCGAAGCCTTGGAACGCGCGGACCTCGGCATGGACTTCGCCGATGCCCTGCATCTCGGTGCGGCTGGGCATTGCAGTGCGCTGCTCACGTTCGACACGGCATTTATCGAAGCGGCTCGCGGTGAGTCCGTGACGGTCTTGGAACCTTGATGTCTGTGGGATGGGCATGCGAAACGAAACCGTGAACGTGCCGAAACGAGCGGCCGCCCTGATTTCGGGGGGACTCGACTCGATGCTTGCGGCCAAGGTCGTTCTCGACCAGGGCGTCGACGTGGAGGGCATCAACTTCTTCACGGGGTTCTGCGTGGAGGGACATACCCATGCCATCCGCAAGAGGGGCCGATCTCGCGAGAAACGCAACAATGCGCTGTGGGTCGCGGAGCAGCTGGGCATCAAGCTGCACATCGTCGATGTCATCGACGAATACAAGGACATCGTGCTGAACCCGAAGCACGGCTACGGCGCGAACCTGAATCCCTGCCTCGACTGCAAGATCTTCATGGTCAACAAAGCGCTCACCCAGGATGTCCTGGACCGCGGCTTCGACTTCGTGATCACGGGCGAGGTGATCGGCCAGCGGCCCAAGTCCCAACGTGCCGACACGATGCCGGTCATCGCCCGGGAATCGGGCGCAGGCGACCGCCTGCTACGCCCGTTGTGCGCGTTGAACCTGCCGCCGACGCTCCCCGAGCGGGAAGGCTGGGTCGACCGCGACCAGCTCTTCGGTTTCCACGGTCGCGACCGCAAGCCGCAGATGGCACTGGCCGAATCCTTCGGGTTCAGCGACTACGCGCAACCTGCCGGTGGTTGCTGTTTCCTGACCGACGAACGCTATGCCGGCAAGTTGGCGGACCTCTGGGATGCAAGAGGCGTGCGGGACTACGACTTCGACGACATCATGCTGCTCAAGGTCGGTCGTCACATTCGACCGGCACCGCACTACAAGCTGATCGTCGGTCGGGAAGAGGGGGAAAACAACTTCCTGGCCGGCTACCGGCGGCGGTTCGTCCATCTCGACACGGTGAGCCACACCGGACCGCTGACCTTGATCGACGGCGAACCGACCGATGCCGACCTTGTCCTCGCCGCGCGCATCGCCGCCCGCTACTCCCAGGGGCGAACCGCTGCCGAGGTTAGCGTGAACGTCCACCGGCCTTCGGGCGTTTCGGCGGAACTGCGCGTCGCGCCCATGCTCCCGACCGAATTGAATCCCGCTTGGCACGTCGGCGGCTGATCGGAACGCGATGAAGGGCTCCCAGAAACCGCACGGTGCACCCACGACCCGTCTCGATGCGCGCGGACTGTTGTGCCCGCTGCCCGTTATCCGCACCCAGGACAGGGTCAGGATGCTGAAGGTCGGCGATGTGCTGGAAGTCGTCGCCACCGACCCGGGCGTGCTTCACGACATTCCCGCCTGGTGCCGGGTCCACGGCCATCGGCTGCTGGTCACCGAACAGCGTGCCGACGACTTCCGGTTCCACATCGAGGTCGCGTAGGGGACATCCTCGTGGTGTCCCGTCCTGATTGAGCCGACGCTGCCCGCCGCTCTGCCGCACAAGCGCCAGCGCACCAGATTTGACCAATCTGGGTGCAATGCACTAAGTTGGTGCATTGCCGGTGTGAGAAAAGAGAGCACGGACGGATTCTTGCGGCTTCTGGAGTACCCATGCGTGGAACGTTTTTTGCTCGCAATCCCACTGTGGCTACCTATCGGGACATTCTCGATCAGCTGACCACGGCGGTCGTCGTGGTCGACGCCGCGAGTGATCGCTCGTTCCGCATTTCCTACCTGAACCAATCGGCCCAGTCGTTATTCGGACGGAGCGACACCCGTACTCTCGGGATTCCCCTTGCCAGACTGATACACGACGACCATGCGACGCCCGCGGTGCTGCAAGACGTGCTCGACACCGGACAGCCCTTCACCAAGCGCGAGGTGCCCCTTTATGTCGTCGACGGACTCGTTCGGGTCAACTACTCGATCTCGCCCTTGTCCGAGACGGAGCTTCTTGTCGAGTTCGAACGGCTTGACCGATTCATTCGCATCGACCGCGACGAGCGCCACGTCACCCTGCAGGAAACCGTGCGCAAACTCGCCCGCGGACTCGCCCACGAGATCAAGAATCCGCTCGGGGGCTTGAGGGGCGCGGCGCAGTTGCTGGACAGGCAGTTGGTGGACGACGAACAGCGCGAGTACACCTCGGTGATCATCTCCGAGGCCGACCGGCTTAGGAACCTGGTTGATCGCATCATGGGGCCGAACGGCGAGGTGTCGTTCGAGCCGGTGAACGTGCACCACGTGATCGAGCGGGTCGTGAAGCTGCTCGAGGCCGAGAGTCCGGCCGAGGTCAAGTTCGAACGTTCCTACGATCCCAGTCTTCCGCACGTGGAGGCGGACTTCGAAAGGCTGGTCCAGGCGACTCTGAACGTCCTGGGCAATGCCACGCTCGCGCTGAAGGATACGCCCGACCCGTGCATCCGGCTCGCGACCCGGGTGGTCCGGCAGTTCACCATCGGCCCGAACCGTCATCGTCTGGTGGCCAACGTCGACTTCATCGACAACGGGCCGGGTGTTCCGGCGGACATCGCGGACCGGATCTTCTACCCGATGATCAGCGGCCGGGCGGAGGGCTCCGGCCTCGGTCTTGCCATCACCCAGACCATCATCGCCCAGCACAACGGTCTGATCGAGTGCGAGAGCGAACCGGGTCGGACGGTTTTCTCGTTCTACCTGCCCATCAGCCAGCCGCGACCGTCCGCTACGGCCAACGGTGCCGTCCCGGTGTCGGCCAGCCGCAGCGTGGGCGCGCCAATCGAGGCCCAAAGCCATGGCCAATGAGCGGGTCTGGATCGTCGACGACGACAGTTCGATCCGGTGGGTCCTGGAACGCGCGCTGTCCCAGGCGGGCTACGGAACCGAGTCCTTTGAACGGGCCGACGATGTACTCGACCGGATGGATTACGACACGCCCGATGCGGTGGTCTCCGACATCCGCATGCCGGGCCGGGACGGCCTGGAACTGTTGGCGATCCTTGCCGACCGGCATCCCGATCTGCCCGTGATCATCATGACCGCTCACTCGGACCTGGACAGCGCCGTCAGTTCCTACCAGGCGGGCGCTTTCGAATACCTGCCAAAGCCTTTCGACATCGACGAGGCAGTGGCCACTGTCGGTCGTGCCGTGCTCGTTAGCCGGGAGCAGGCCAGGACGGACACGGGCCTGTTGGAGGACGTTCCCGACATCATCGGGCAGGCGGCGGCGATGCAGGAAGTCTTCCGCGCCATCGGTCGACTGGCCCACTCGAACATCACGGTCATGATCGAGGGTGCCTCCGGCACGGGCAAGGAACTGGTCGCGCGGGCATTGCACCGGCACAGTCCGCGGGCACCGAACGCCATGGTTGCGCTGAACATGGCGGCGATACCGAGCGAGTTGATCGAGTCGGAACTATTCGGCCATGAACGGGGCGCGTTCACCGGTGCGAAGGAGGCGCGCATCGGCCGTTTCGAACAGGCCAACGGGGGTACGCTCTTCCTCGACGAGATCGGCGACATGCCGCCGGAAGCCCAGACCCGGCTGCTGCGGGTACTAGCCGAGGGCGAGTTCTACCGCGTCGGCGGTCGAGTGAGCGTCAAGGTGGATGTCCGGATCATCACCGCCACGCACCGGGACCTGCGCGCCCTTGTGGCCAAGGGCACGTTCCGCGAAGACCTCTATCACCGCCTGAACGTCATCCGCGTACATGTGCCCACATTGGCGGAACGCCGATCGGACATCCCCCTGCTCGCCGAGCATTTCCTCAACAAGGCTGCGCGGAGTTTCGGTGGCGAGCGGAAGGTACTGCGCAAGGAGACCTTGGAGTACCTCGAGATGTTGGAGTGGCCGGGCAACGTCCGCCAGTTGGAGAACACCTGCAATTGGCTCACGGTCATGGCCCCGGGTCGCGAGGTGCATGTGAACGACCTGCCGCCGGAACTCCATCGCACGACCGAAACGGGCGAAGAAAAGGATTGGCAGTCGTCCTTGGCATCCTGGGCCCGGAAGCAGCTAAGTCGTGGCGACACCGGCATCCTCGACAAGGCGACCCCGGCGTTCGAATCGACCATGATCCGCGTCGCCCTCGAGGCGACGGGAGGGCGCAAGCGCGACGCCGCGAATCTGCTTGGATGGGGCCGCAACACGTTGACGCGCAAGCTCGCGGATCTCGGTATCGACGTATGATCGAGAGATGCTCACCGTCGCGCTGTTCGAGCCGGAGATTCCGCCGAATACCGGCAACATCATTCGTCTAGCGGCGAATACCGGCGCCCACCTTGCCCTGATCGAGCCGTTGGGATTCGAGTTGACCGACGTGCGGCTTCGCCGGGCGGGATTGGACTACCGCGCACTGGCAACGACAACCGTGTACCCGGACTTTCCGACCTTCCGGGCAGCCGTCGGCCAACGACGATTGTTGGCTTTCTCGACCCGTGCGACGCGGCGCTACGATACCGTTTGCTACCGAGCGGACGACGTACTGCTCTTCGGCCCGGAGACCCGCGGTCTACCGGAGGCGATCCTCGAGGCGTTGCCCATCGATCACCGCCTGCGCATACCGATGCATCGGCACCCGGATGCGAAGCGCGCACCGAGCCTGAACCTCGGCAACGCCGTATCGATCGCGCTATACGAGGCCTGGCGCCAGCAGGATTTCAGTTGACGACGCCGTCGCCGTCCTGAACGGGTTGCTGCGCTGCCTGGCGTCGTTTCGCCTCCGCATAGAGTGCCTCGAAGCTGATCGGAGCCAGCATGAAGGGCGGAAATGCGCCTTTCGTGACCAGTCCGTCCACGGCTTCACGTGCATAGGGGAAGAGTACGTTCGGGCAAGCCACGGCAAGGGCCTGATGGCGGATGTCGTCGTCCATGCCTTCGAGCCTGAACACGCCGGCCTGTTGGAGCTCGACGATCATCGCCACCTCGTCCTCGATCAGCGCCTTGAGCGTCAGCGTCAATACGACCTCGTGGCGTACCTCGTCGAGTCGGTTGCTCCGGCTATTGATGTCGACCTGCACCTGCGGCGTCCACGTCAAGTCGAATACGGCGGGCGCCCCGGGCGACTCGAAGGACGCATCGCGCAGGTAGATGCGCTCGATGGCGAGATGGGGACCGGATTGCTCGTCGGACATCAGCCTTTGACCATCGGAAGGTTCTGGTTCAGCCACTCCGTGACCCCGCCTTTCAATCGGGAGACGTTGTCGAAACCGGCCTTGCGCAGGGTAGTCCCCGCCGCACCGGCGTGTTGGCCCATCTTGCAGGCCACCACGATGGGTCTCGACTTGTACTTCTCCAGTTCGGAGAGCCGCGTTGACAGGGACGTGTGGGGGACGTTCACCGCGTCGACGATATGGCCTTGGGAATACTCGTTGGCGTCGCGCACGTCGATCACGACGGCTCGGTCCCGGTTGACCAGGTTGACGAGTTCCTGGGGTGAGACGGAACGCCCACCCCGGGCCACTTCGTTGCGCACGAAGAGGATGAGGACGATGAGAAATCCACCGACCAGGTACCAGCGGTTGACGATGAATTCGAACAGTTGGTCCATGCACCATGGATTATAGCCGCTCCGGGTCCGCGCTCACTTGCGTGGCTCGTGTTTTATTCATGGGCCGGTCCGCGTCGGCTAGAATCGCCTACGCAGCGCAAGGATCCCCAATTCAAGGATGGCAATGTCGAACCCGCCAACCACACTGCTGGTCGTGCTCGATGGCTGGGGGGTGAGTAGCGGCCGCGAGGACGACGCGATCCATCGTGCCCGTACGCCCACTTGGGACCGGCTTTGGGGGAAAGGGCCAAGAACGACGCTGTCCGCATCGGGATCATCGGTCGGTTTGCCCGACGGCCAGATGGGCAACTCGGAAGTCGGTCACATGCACCTCGGTGCGGGCCGTACCGTCTACCAGGACTTGACGCGTATCGACCGAACCATCGCCGATGGCTCTTTCGCCGACAATCCCGTCATCAAGGACGCGATAGCGGCGACGGTGGAGTACGGCAGCACCCTGCACGTATTCGGCTTGTTGTCGCCGGGCGGCGTGCACAGCCACGAGCATCACCTCGCTCGCGTCGTCGACCTGTCGCGCAAGCGTGGTGCTAGGACCCGCCTGCACGCCTTTCTCGACGGTCGCGACGTACCGCCCAAGAGCGCGATGACGACGCTCGCGAGCTTCGAGGAACGCTTCCCCGGCCTGGTGGCGTCGATCACGGGACGCTACTTCGGCATGGATCGGGACGCCCGTTGGGAACGCACGGAACGCGCCTACGACCTCGTGGCGAAGGGCGACGCCCCCTATCGTTTCGTGTCGCCCACTGAGGCCCTCGAGGCGGCCTACGCCCGGGGCGAAACCGACGAATTCGTGCAACCCACCGCGATTCGTGCCGCCGACGCGCCGCCATTGCGGATCGAGGACGGGGATGTCGGGATGTTCATGAACTTCCGTGCCGACCGCGCCAGGCAACTCGTCCGCGCATTGACGGCCGACGACTTCGACGAATTCGAGCGCCCGGGAAGACCGGCGTTCGCCCTGTTCGCAACCCTGACGCGCTATGCGGAAGACATCGAACTGCCCGTGGCATTCGCGCCCGTCGACTTGAACGACACCGTGGGCGAATGTTGGGCGGTGGCCGGCTTGTCCCAATTGCGCATTGCCGAGACCGAAAAGTACGCCCATGTGACCTATTTCTTCTCCGGCGGACGGGAGCAGCCCTTTCCCGGCGAGGACCGGATACTCGTTCCCTCGCCGAAAGTGGCAACCTACGACCTGGCACCCGCGATGAGCGCCCGGGAGGTCACCGACCGGCTGGTGGATGCCATCGATAGCGGGCGCTACGACGCCATCGTCTGCAACTTCGCCAACGGCGACATGGTCGGACACACGGGCGTCTTCGATGCAGCGGTAGCCGCCGTCGAGGTAATCGACGAATGCTTGGCAAGGATCCTCGAAGCGATTCAGCGAACGGCCTCGCAGTGTCTCGTCACCGCCGATCACGGCAACGTCGAACGTCTACTCGATCGGGACACGAATCAGCCCCATACCGCTCATACGTCGGGACCGGTCCCGCTCGTCTACGCCGGTCCACGCACCCTTCGCTTCGTCGACGGGGGTACGCTGGCGGATGTCGCACCCACTCTGCTTGAGCTGATGGACAAGCGGTGCCCGGCGGCAATGACGGGGCGTTCCTTGGTTGATGCGACCCTCGACAGCGCGGTCGCCGCGGTAAGGTGAGATGGGAAGTGTGGTGCGACTGGTGGTGGATCGCCGCGTGGCGTTCGCAAGCCTAATGGTTCTCGGCGCTGGCCTCGCCGATGCTGGCGAAGGTCCGTCGCCTGGCGCGACGGATGCCGAGCGCGAGTTGGACCAAGTACTCACGCGTCTGAACGCGCTCGACGCGTGGCTCGACGAAGCCGGTGAACGTATCGCCAAGGGTCAGCGCGAAGTCGCCGCAGCGGATCGTCGCGTCGCGGCTGCCAAGTCGCGAATCCGCGAACTGGACGAGCGAATCGAAGACGGCCGTGCCGGACTTCGAAACCTCGGCATCGAACGGGAACGACTGGAACAAGCCCGTCGTCGACAGGCCGGGAAGGTTGCGGATCACCTGCGCGACGCGTGGCGTTTCAAGGAACGCGATCCGTTGCAGACCCTGCTCAACTTGGAGGAACCCCGGGCGCACGACCGAATGGTCCGCTATCACGCCGCCTTCGCGAAGGCACGTACCGTCCAGGTGGACGAGTTGCGCCAGACCCTCGAGGAACTTGAGCGGAACCAACGCGAACAGGACAGGCAGCGGGTCTCGCTGGAATCGTCGCGCGAGTCGGTCAATGCCGACCGGGCTCGGTTGATCAGCGATCGCGGCAAGCGCCAGGGCCTCATCAGCGACCTGAACGCGGAACTTGCCAAGAGAACCGAAGAGCGGGATCGGCTGACGCGCGACCGCAACCGCCTCGAATCGTTAGTTGCCGAACTCGCTCGTGCTAGCCGTCGGGCCCAAGGCGGGCTCGACGTTGCCGCACGAGGGGACGGCTTGGCCTGGCCTGTGCAGGGGCGGCTTGTTCGACGGTTCGGGGAACCCCGCGCCGGGGGGCGACTGCGCTGGGAGGGCGTGATGTTCGAAGCGGCGGCGGGAAGCGACGTTCGGGCCGTCGCTCCAGGGGTCGTCGTCCTTGCGGATTGGCTGCGCGGCTTCGGGATGTTGGCGATCATCGACCACGGCGACGGCTGGATGTCGCTCTACGGTTCGGTCGACGCCATCTACAAGCGCCGCGGGGATCCGGTCGAGTTGAATGAAGTCATCGCGACAGTGGGCCAGAGCGGTGGCGAAACGGAGGTCGGGCTGTACTTCGAGATGCGCTACAAGGAGGAGCCGAAAGACCCGTTGACTTGGCTTCGATCCGACGCGCGCAAGGACACAGGCCGATGAATGTCCTCGCGGGGTTTTTCCCGGGCATCTGCGTGCTGTGTCGACGCCGCTCTCGATGCGACGTGGATCTCTGCCCCGAATGCGAGGCCGCGTTTGAACACAACGAACGAGCCTGTCCGGTGTGCGCCGAGCCGGCTACACCGGGATCGGCATCGCCGGAGATCTGCGGTGCCTGCATCGTGTCGCCGCCGCCGTGGACGATCACTGTGGCGCCGTTCATCTACGGTGCGCCGCTCAGCCGCGTGGTCGAGGGGCTGAAATCCGGCAACGGACTGCGCGAAGCGCGTATCCTCGGCGGCCTGCTGGGGCCGGCGATACGGACGCGCTATCGCCGCGATGTCTTGCCGGACGCGTTGATCGCCATGCCCTTGACGCGCCGCCGCCGCCGCCAGCGGGGCTACAACCAGGCGGAGTTGCTGGCGTCCGTGGTTGGTCGAGTGGTCGATAGGCCGGTGCTCAAGGGCAAGCTGGTACGCACGCGCCATAGCCCGCCTCAGCGCACGCTGCCGCGAAGCGCGCGTTTGCGCAACGTGCGTGGCGCGTTTGACGTCCGCCGAACGGTGCGGGAGCGCGTCTTCGCAAGGACGGCTGAAACCATGCCGAAGCGGGTTGCGCTCGTAGACGACGTGACGACGACCGGTGCCACGGTGCGGGCTGCGAGCGAGACGTTGCGCGCCGCGGGCGTCGAGGAAGTCCATGTCTGGGTCGCCGCCAAGACTGGGCCAGTGCGCGACGGCCGATTTGTCGCGTGAATGGCTAGCGAATCGTGACGGGCTTGACCGGCAGTTGCGCATGCATCTCCGGCGCGTACATCGCCTCGACGCGGGCGGGCGGCAGCTGGAAAGTGCCTGCCGTGTTGTAGCGGACGTTGTAGCGCAGCGTGAAGGTGCCCTTGGGTACGTAGCGGTAGTAGGCCCGGTAGCTGTCGAAGCCTCGTTCCGTGAACACGGGCCAACGGTCGTTCCAACGAATCCGTGAGGCAAGGATCGACGAGTCGGTGCCGAGACCGCTGCCGAGGACAACGGCACCGGGCGGAAGCGGGTCTTCGATGACGACCCAGGTCATGTCGGCATCGGCATCGACCTCGACAATCACCTCGGCAAGTTCGCCCCGATGCCACCCGCGCGGCGCCTCGTTCACCACCGGATTCACGGTTCGCGTGATGCGGTAGCCGCGACGAACGGCGCGGCGAACGGGAACGGCCGCACGCAGTTCAACGAGTGCCCAGGGCGCGCCCTTGCCTTCGTGGCGTAGCGCGAGTGTTTCCGCCCCGGACCAGGGAATCTCGATTGGCGAAGGGAGGCCGCCGATGGTTCCGGCATCGCCGTCGGGCCACTGAAAGCGGTGTTGCGCTTGACCGGCGTTCACCACGGTCGTCCCCGATACCGGATCCGCCTCGAACACGTCGGCGAACCGTGCCGTGGCCACGGCGCCCCAGGCGTTCGCCACGGTGGTCTCCCAGCGGCCGTAAACCTGACGTCCGAACAAGCCCCGCACCATGCGTGGCATGTCGGGGCGCCAATCGTCCTCGTCGACGAATGTCGCGACGGCGCGGGCGGCGTTGACGTCGGTTGAGACCATCAGCCACCAGAGCCGGTCCCGGTGTTCGGTCGAGAAGCCGAGGGTCGTGCCCTGAAGGTTCAGACGGGACCGGAGCAGGCGCTTCGCCGTGGTCAGTTGCGCCCGTTCCGGCGCCACCCGGTCCAGGATGTCGATCCAGTCGAGCAGCGCCGAGGTGGGTAGCAGTTCGAGGTCGAGATCGAAGCCGTCGAGCAGTTCCGCGTCGGCAGCGCCATGGCGCGCGAGCGCGGCGAGTACGCTGAGCCGGACCAGGATCCCTGTAGTGCCGGGGAAATCGTTGTCGCGCTTGATCTCGTCTTCGAGGTAGCGGGCGAGACCTCGGATCATCCGCCCGCGATACGCCTCGGGTAGGCTCCTGCCGGAAGCGTCGGCAATGGCGAGGACATAGGCAGTCAAGACGGGCGAACCGTAAAGTCGGTCGGTTGGAAAGAATCTCAAGAGTCCGTCTCGGTCCATCGAGTTCGCGAGGGTGGCCATAAGCGCCGACCACCGTGCTGGATCGCCCAGCGCGACCGCGACGGAGACTTTCTGCTCCAGGCAGGTAAACCGGTAGCGCGCCATCACCTCCCGCATCGTATCCAGGCCGCCGAGGATGGTTGGGCGAAACGATACGGATGCGCCTCCCCGACCTCGCTCCGCCCGCCGGGGTGGTTTGACGGACCACTGCAACGGCGAGCCGAGTTGGCCGAGGGTCGCTTGCTGAACCCGGACGGGTACGAGCGGAACGACCATCTGTCGGGCGGCGAGACGATCGCTGGCGGCTTCGGAGACGGCGGTCACATCCCACGCCAGGTGATCGACGTCGGCTGGCACGACTACGGGCCAAGTCACGTCCTTGGACACGCCTGCGGGCAACACTACCGATTGTCGCCTGAGCTTCGGCAGGCCCTCGGCTTTGGCGACGACATCCACCGTTTGCTCGGCCCCGGTGGCGTTTCGCACCGAGAACGTGGCGTCGAAGCGGTCCCCTTCGCGCACCCTCGGCGGCAGTCCGGCTTGGAGCACGAGATCGCGCGTGGTGCGGATCGTCGCTTCGCCGGTCCCGAAGAGATCGGCGCCTGCCGTGGCGATCGCGACGATGCGGAACGACGTCACCAGGTCGTTGAGAGGTATGACCACCTCGGTCGCGCCGTCCTTGTCCAAGGCGACGCGGCCGCGCCAGAGCAGGAGATCCTCCAGGCGATGGCGGAGATTCGTCTCCGGCGCAGAGTCAGGGGCGGCTTCGGCGTTGACGCCAACCTGGAAGGTTTGATCGAAGATCATATCGCCAAGATCGTCAGGTAGCTCAGGTACTGCCGGGTAGTCCCCGAGGTCGCTTCCACCGGCGAGGGACCGCACGGCCAAAGCCTGCCTGAGTTCGCGGAGTCCGTTCGTAGTCACCAATTCGTCGTAGTACGGCTGGCGCAGGATCTTGTCCAGGATGTCCCATGACCGGTTGGGCCAGAGATCGGCCAGGCCTTCGTTGATCGCGACGAGGGCGACTTCGGCGTTCGACGCCGGAACGCCGGCGGGGTCCATTACGCGGATGCCCACGCGCACGTCTTCACGGATGGCGTAGGTGGCCCGTTCGGGCTCGACGTTGACGGTCAGGCGGTGGGTGTCGTTGGCGATTCGAATCGAGACGATGCCGTGCCGGGCGTCCGGTCCACCGGGACCGAGGGAATGGTAGGACGCCAGTTTGCCGTGCACTTCGGTGAATACCTCGCCGCCGGGACGCGACCACGGCGGCTTGGTCCCGGCCGCCCGTCCCCGGACGGCGAGTACCGACACGGTGACTTCCGACGCGTAGCCGTGCCGGATCGGAATCTCGACCACGGCCCGGGGTCCGTCGAGTTCGGTCACGAATGCATCGAGCACGCCGTGGCCATGGACGGACACCAGGGCCGTCGCGTTGGCGAAGGGCGAATCGAGGGCAATGGTTGCACGCTCGCCTGGCAGGTGGAGCTTGTATTCATCCGTTTCGAGGAAGTCGCTGTCGGGCAAGATCCAGTCCTTTGCCTTGGCGGCGTTGCCATCCTCGTCGAGGGCGACGGCTTCCACCTCGACGGTCCCGTCGAGATGCGGCGGTATTGCGCATTCGAGAATGCCGTCTGTGTCGGTTCTACCGGAGCAATCGGCCTCGTGTTTCCGATCACTCACGTAGGACGAGGCGCGGAATCCCCCGGGCAGGCGCTTCTGGTGACGTTCCTCGACGAGGGAGAACAGGCTTGCCTGCACCTCTTGACCGCCGAGGGGCTGGCCGTCGAGGTCCAAGGCCGCGATGCGCAGAGCACGAGCGCCTGATGGCGCGTTTGTCACGCCTTCGATCCGAAGCCGGAGCGCTGCCGGCCAAAGCTCGAAATGTCCCGATGCGGTGGCGATCTGGCCGTTGGCGTCGGCGTAGTCGAACTCCACGACAAAGATCGTGTGCGTGTCCGGCCGTCCAAGGTCTTCGACGACAAAGGCGGTTTCGCCGTTCTCGTCCAAGGTGACCGCTGCGACCTGCGTCACTGGTTCCCCCGGGTGCCCGGGGGCGTATCGGTGGACACGAACGTCGATCTCCTGGAGGGCGGCGCCGCCGCCCGCGAGGTGCTTCACCGACAGCGTGAGGGGTACCGACGCGGGTCGGACAAGTGGCCTGGTGGGTCCGTCGACGGTTGCCCGCATCGTCTGGGCCTTGAAGTTCTCGACACGGAACTGGCCGCTCGGCCGCCGTTGTTCGCCGAGCCGAACTTCGATCGTGTAGTAGCCCAGCGAGGCTTCCTTCGGCAACTGGAAGGTGCCGAGCGCCGTCCCCGTCTCGTCCACGTCGATGGTCTCGGAATGGGTCTCGCCGGTGCCGGCATGCTCGATCGCGACTTCCATCGCCGCCGGGAGGCCGGGAGGCAGGGCGAGTCCATCGGGCGTTGCCTGCCTAAGGACATGCTTCATGGAGACCGTCTGGCCGGGTTGGAACAGCGAGCGGTCGAGGATCGTGTGCACCCGCAACGCCGTCGCACCGTCGTAGCGCCGACCGTCGCCGATCACGTAGCCGAAGTCGGTCGGCGTCCGTGCCGAGACCAGGAATGCGCCCCGGAAGTCGGGACAGTCCTCGTCCGCGGGCAGCGATTGGGCAACCGTGGCGATGCCGCTCGCGTTGGTGCGGCCGAGCCACAGCCGTCGGCCGCTGCAGGGGTCGGTGATGCGGATCGCGGCGTCGGGGACGGGCGAAGCGTCGGAGAGTTTGGTGACCCACACGATGGAGGATGTGCGTCCGTGCAGGAAATGCACGCCAAGACCGGTCGCGAGCACGCCGGCCGAGACGTAACGACCCCCGTGGACATCCTGCTCCCAGGGCAGGGCCACCTCGACAACGTGAAAGCCGCTCCCGGGTAGCGGAACCGGGACGATCTGGAACGGAGCATCGAAGTCGGCGAGAGGTAGGTCGAATCCCTCCGTGGGCGCGTCGGGCTCGAATATCGACTCATCGGCGCCGGGCCATCCCTCGGCGTGGCGCGCCGGGTCACGCATGTGCGCGTTGATTCGTCGCAGCCAGGCCAGTAGCTCGGCGTCGTCTTCCGCCCGCATTCGCCGCACGACGATGCGGGGATCGCTCGGCCGCCGCACGAGCACCGGCACGCCGATCGGGTCCAACGCCTCCACGACGCGCAGCCGTCCGCCGAAGGTAATCCCGGGCGGCAAACGCGACGTTCGGAGTCGCCGAGGGAAGCTCGATGCATTCGCCAGCGGCCGGCCATCGATGTCGTGGATCGGTCCAGTCAGCTCGAGGCGGTAGTCGCTGTCCTCGCGGAAAGGTCCCGGAAAGTCTATGCGCCGGATCTCGGCGTCTCCTTGGAACTGCCCGGGCACGGTTCGGCCAGCGGAATCGACGATGCGGAAGCGATTGGCGAACTCGCGCGCCACCGGCGAGCTGAACCAGATGTACATGGGCAGGGGTAGGACCCCGTCGTGGTATTCGTAGTGGACGTTCGCCCGGAAAGCGGTCACTTTGAAGGCTAGGATCTGGTCCGACTCGCCGGTGACGTCGTTGTGTGCGGCGACGTTCGACCCCCACATCAGATTGACGGTGGCGCCCCCGGGAAGATCCTCCCTGCAACGCAGGGCCACGATCCGCTGTAGTGCGCGTGTCCGCCCTGCGTCTGACTCGGCCGGCGGCAGGTGCTTGCCTGCCTCGCGAATCAGCCCGTCGAGGGTGTAACGGCTATGCTTCGCCAAGGCATCGAGGATCTCGGTCCGGGCCTCGCCCTCTACCAAGGCGACGCCGACGTTCCCGCGGCCCTCCACCCGGCAGCCGACATGATCGCGGATGGAATCGGGGTCCGCGTCGGCATCGAGGGCGAGCAGAAAGACCTGCCGTTCGTCGATCGTCGCGTCCGGCGCATGGCGAAGGATGCTGGGGCCGCCGGTGTGGAACCGATGTTCGCGTGGACCGGCGACACGTTCGCCGGCGAGGGACCGGACACCGCGGCGCAGCGTGAAGCGACACGATTCGGCACCGGGCACGTCGTAGTCGAAGTCGTACACCCAGTTCCGCTCGTCGATCCAGCGCCCGGTACCCGGGACGGCGCACCGGATGGCGAACGGGTCCGATATCTCGGGGTCGCCCAGGGCGACCATGGCTTCGGAAAAACGGACCGCGACCTGGGTTGCGTCCTTCGTATAGCCGGTCGGCGAGAACGACTCGATCCGGGCTTCGGCACCGACCAGGTTTGCACCGAGCGCGACCACCGCGAGGAGCGGAGGGCGCGCGGCGGATGAGGCCCGGTTCACTGTTCCCTCCGGTCCGTCACCGGATCGCCACGACCTCGATCGGCAGTTCGGCATGCATCTCCGGCGCGTACATCGCCTCGATCCGGGTGGGCGGCAGTTGGAAGGTGCCTGCCGTGTTGTAGCGGACGTTGTAGCGCAAGGTCGTACGACCTTTCGGCACGTAGCGGTAGTAGGCCCGGTAGCTGTCGAAGTCGCGCTCGGTGAACACGGGCCAGCGGTCGCCGCGTACATGGGTCGCCGAGAGGATCGAGGAGTCGCCGCCGAGGCCGCTGCCGAGCACGACGGCGCCAGGCGGCAGCGGATCCTCCACGACCACCCAGGTCATATCGGCGTCGGCATCGATCTCCAGGACGACTTGGGCGACGTCGCCCCGTGACCATCGGCGGGCGTTCTTTCGCTCCACGGCGTTCAGGTGCCGGACGATTCGGTAGCCGCGTTCGGCGGGTTCGGTCAATGGCACCGCGGCACGGAGTTCGACCGTGCCCCAAGGGGCTCCCGTGCCCTGGTGGGACAGTGCCAGGGTTTGGGCCGCAGACCAGGGCAGTTCGATTGGCTCGGGTAACGCGACGGCATCCCCGGGGCCAGGCCAGAGGGCCTGCTGGTGCACTTCGCCCAATCGTACGGTGCTCGCACCCGTGACCGGCCCGGCTTCGAAAGCCGCCCGGTAGGCGCCTGCCGCGACCGAGCCCCAGGCATTCGCGACGGTGGTCTGCCAGCGCCCCCGAACCTGGCGTCCGAACAGACCGCGCACCATGCGCGGCACCTCGGGGCGCCAATCCGGGTCGTCGAGCACCGAGAGGATCGCGCGCGCGGCGTTGCCGTCCGGCGCGACCATCAGCCACCACAGCCGGTCCCGGCGCTCCGTCGAGAATCCCATGGTTGTTCCCTGCAGGTTCATTCGTATCCGCAGCACGTCCTTCGCCACGGTCAACCGTTCATCTTCGGGAAGCACGCGGACCAGGATGTCGATCCAATCCAGGAGCCCGGAGGTGGGTAGCGTCTCGGCATTGACTTCCATCTGATCGAGCATCGCGTGATCGACCGGGCCGTATCGCGCCAAGGCGGCCAGCGCGGTCAATTGGCGCACGTGCGAATCTGCCGCCGGGAACACGCCGTTGCGGACGACACGCTTGGCAAGGTAGCCCTCTAGACCTTCGACCATCGATTCCCGGAGGTCGTCGGGAATGGATTTCCCTGCCGCATCGGCGATGGTCAGGACGTAGGCCGTCAGGACCGGGGAGCCCTGCAGTGCCGCACTGGGAAAGAACCGCAGCAGGCCGTCGTCGTCCAGGGACGCCCGGGCGGACTCCATCGCCGCCGACCAACGCGCCTCGTCGTCCAGGACGACTGCGGCCGAGACCACCTGCTCCACGCAACTGTAGCGGTAGCGGGCCATCGCCTCGCGGACGGAGGCGAGATTGTCGGCCAGGCTTGGCAGCAGAGAGACCCTGATGCCCCCTCGACCCGGCAGCGCATTGTCCGGCGCTTCGACCGGCAGTTCCCGGGGTGCGGCCAGTTGCGTCAACGTTGCCTGTTGAACCCGAACCGGCACGGCGGGATGAACCGTCTGTCGTGCGGCCAGTCGGTCGGCGGCGAGCCTAGCCGTCGCCACGAATTCCCAGTCGATGCCGTCGACGCCGGCGGGAACCGTGACCGGCCAGGACACTTCGCGCATCTGGCCGGGCCGCAGCCTCAGACGTTTCTCTCGCAGCTTGGGAAGCCCCTCGGCCCGGGCCGTCACGCTGATCCTTCTGGCCGTCTCCGAGGCGTTGCGCACGGTGAACACCGCGTCGAACCGATCGCCCTCCCGGACCACTTCGGGCAGGCCGGGGTGGGCGATGAGATCCTGGGTGGTTCGAATCGTTGCCTCGCCGGTGCCGAACAGGTCTTCCCCGGCCGTGGCGACCGCGACGATGCGGAACGACGTCAGGAGGTCGTTCAAGGGGATTTCGGCCTCGGCGGTGCCCTCGCCGTCCATCGCCACGCGCCCGCGCCACAGCAGCAGCGAGTCGAAACGCTCGCGCATCGCGGGACTGTCCTCCACGGGTTCCACATCGAAACCGGAGTTGCGCACATAGGAGCCGGTCACGATCACGGTCTCGGTGTCCGGGCCTAGATCGAACGTTCGTGGCAGCCGCTGCATGCCGGTCGACGTATCGAGCCAGGCATAGCGCTCGGCCATCATGGCCTTGAGGATGTCCCAGGTTTGGTTGGCCTTGAGCTCCAACAATCCCTCGTCCACCGCGACCAAGGCGACCTCGGTGCCGGGGCGTGGGCGTCCGTCAGGTCCCAGGACCGTGATTCGCACCCGGGCCCGATCCCGGGTGCGGTAGACGTCCCGATCGGGCTCGACGTTCACGGACAGGGTGTGCCTATCCAGGGCCACGCGCACATCCACGGTCTCGAGGCGGTAGTCGGGCCCGTCGGTAGTGGACAGGGTGAAATCCCGAGGCCCAGACGACCGCGACGTTCCGTACCACGAATCGGGGCGACGCGGGTCGGGCACCACGGGCTGCGTCTCGAGCCGAACAGCGGGTTGGACGCGGGGACGGATGGCCAATACGGAGACCTCGACGTTGGGCGCGTAGTTGTGTCGTACGGGTACGTTGATGACGGCTTGCGGCCCCGTGACGCGCTCGACGAAAGCGGCGAGAACCCCCTCCCGGTGTACCGTGGTCAGCACCGTCGCTTCCGCGAACGGGAGGTCCAGGGTGATGGGTACGGTCTCGCCCACCGCGAACGTCCTTTCCGCTTCGACCTCGAGCCACTCGTCGCGGGGTGCGTGTGACCAATACCCCGTGGTCCGAGCCGTACGCGTCGTATTGCCGTTTTCGTCCCACCCCGTCGCCTCCACGAGCACAGCGTCCGGGGCCTCCGGCGGCACGGTGCAACCAAGCGACCCCGAGGCGTCGGTGTGGCCCGAACAGGTCGCGATCAAGCGCGATTCGGAATCCCGTCGGTAGCTGCGGAAACCGCCGGGCAGGCGGGCATCGTCGTAGTACGGGGGATACCTGATGCTCGCTTCGACCGGCACTCCCGTGGCGGCCGTGCCATCGAGCCCGACCGCCTTCACCAGGATTCGCCTGTCCTCGAGGCGGGTGTCGTCTTGCTGTACCGTCAAGTCGATGGCCGCCGGCCATACCTCAATGCGTTTCGACGCGGTTTTTCGTTGTCCATTGGCGTCCTGGTAGTCCATTTCCAGGTCCAGGAGGCCTTTACGTTCCAAGCGTGGTAGCGGCACGTCGATCTCAGCAGTGCCTCTGGAGTCCAGCGTCGCGGATGCTGTCCGCGGTTCCTGCGGCTCACGCCGCTCCCAGTGATAGAACCACGGGCGAACGGTTGTCCTCACCGAGACCGGAACCGATGCGGCTCCGCCGCCGGCGAGGTGTTCGAGCGACAGCGTGATCGGTACGGTACCCGTGTTGACGAGAGGTCCCTCGGGACCGAGGATGGCGGCGCGCATCGTCCCCACGCGGAACCGTTCGACCCTGATGTCGCCCACACGGTGCTTCCTCCCGTTGAATTCGAGGTCGACCGTGTACCAGCCGAGTCTTGCGCTCGAGGGAAGGTCAAACGAAGCCTGGGCGGTCCCGTCTTCGTCCAGGTCGACGCTCGCCTCGTGCCGCTCGTCCGTCCAGTACTGTTCGATCGAAACCTTCACCTTCGAGGGTAGTCCCGGCGGTACAACCAAGCCTTCGGAGGTGCCAAGGCGAACAACGAGCTTCATCGACACGGTCTCGCCAGGCTGAAAGATGGCGCGGTCGAGAACCGCATGGGCAACGACCGTGGGCCGCAGCTCACGATGCCGGCGGGACCCGTATGCGACCGCGAGTTCGCCGTCCTTGCGGGCGGTCACTAGGCGGCCGCAGGTTTCGCTCCAGGGCAGTGTTCCTGGAAGCGTTGCGAGCCCGTCGGGATCGGTCGCTGCCCGTGCAACCGTCTCTCCCGTGCACGAATCGACAATCGCGATGTCGGCACCCTCGACCGGCTTTCCGTCGGAGAGTCCGGTGACCCAGACCACGGACGATTCCTTGGCTCGGTGAAGGTGGACCGCCAGGTCGGTGACAACGATCAAGCCCGCCACGTATCGGCGAGGAAGGCTTCCCGCAGCCGGCAACTCGAGCTCCACCACATGGAACCCCGGACCCGCCAGCGGCACGCCGGCAACCCGATACGGGTGATCGGCGCTGCCCGGCGAAAACGTGAAGGCAGCTCCCGACTCGACGGCTTCGAATGCCGATCGCCCGGATGCCGACCCGACCCACTCGTCTCCCTCCGCGTCGGGCATGCGCCAGACCCGGCGCACCCACTCGACGATTTCGGAATCTTCGGCGACACGGAGACGCCGGCCGCTAAGAGGTTCCTCGACGCGTCGCAGCAGGACAGGCGCTAGGGCACCCGCGTCCCGCTCGACGACGCGAATGCCGCGGCCGAAGCTTGCCCCCGGAGGCAGTCTGCCGAATTGCAGGGTCGCTGGAAAACTCGACGCATTGGCCAGGGCACGACCGTCTACATCGGTGATTGGCGCAACGAGTTCGGCTCGGTAGGACGTTTGGTCTTCGAACGCCTTGGGGTAGTCGATGCGACCGACGTGCGGTCCGTCGTCCATCTCGGCTGGCACGATGGCGCCGTCCTCGTCCAATAGTCGGATACCGGCGGCAAGTTCGCGGCTTACAGGCGCGGTGAAGCGGATGTGAATGCCGCCGACGCAGCGGTCCTCGAATCTGTCGGTGCACTCGAGCAGCGCGCGAAAATCGGGTCGTACGGAGAACGACACGGAGCGCTCCCGTGTCGTTGCCATGCCGTTTAGCGCGGCAACACCGGCACCCCAGATCAACTCGACGTCGCTACCCGGGGGCAGGGGATTGCGGCAACGCGCCATCTCGATTCTCTCGAGGGCGCGGATGCGCGTCTCGTGCTCGTCGGCGGCGGGCAAATGGCGGCTGGCCGACTCGACGAGCTCTCCGACATAGTGGGTGCCTGCCGCCTGCAAAGCGTCCAGGATCTTGGACCGCTCAGAACCCTTAACCAAGTCGATTGGACGGGTTGCGTCCGAACCTTTGATCCGGCAGCGCACGTGTTCGCGAATGGAATCGGGATCGGCCACGGCGTCGAGGGCCAGCATGAACACCTGCCGTTCGTCGGCACCCCCATGGGGTTCCCGACCGACAATGGCTGGCCCGCCGGAGTGGAACGCGTATTCCGGCGGGGCGTGGATCCGCTCCCCGGCCAATGTCCGAACGTCGTTGCGCAGTTGGAAACCGCAGCGCACGGCACCCGGAACGTCGTAGTCGAAGTCGTAGACCCAGTTGCGCTCGTCGATCCAGCGGCCGTTTCCGGGAACCTCGCAATCAACGCTGAACGGATCCAAACGCCCGGGGTCGCCGAGTGCGACCATGGCTTCGCTGAAGCGCACCCCGACCTGGCGGACATCCTTCGCGTAGCCGGTCGGCGAGAACATCTCGACTTGGGCTCCCGGCCATGCCCATCCGGCGATCAGGCAAGACAAGGCAAACAACAGCGCCCGCGACACATCCGTCGGCTTGACCATCGTCACTTCCGCATCCGCTGCCCCACCGTTTAGCGAAACGCGACCGGCAAGGGTTCACCGAACAGTACCTGCTCCGAAACGCGAACGCACCCGGCCTCGACCGACATCCAAAGCCGCGAACCCGGGTGCCTTGACTCCGGTCGGGTGCCGCCCATACTCGAACCACGGAATCGATCGAACCAGCGCTCATGCACCGGGGAAGCAGCGACGCCGCCAAGGTGCGCCAGCTCATGCGGCGCCTCGGGGAAGAGACCCGGGGACCGGGGCGGGTGTACCTCGTGGGCGGCGCGTCGGCGGTGGTGATCGGTTGGCGCGAGACCACGCTGGACGTCGACCTGAAGTTGGATCCGGAGCCCCAGGGTGCATTCGAAGCCATCGCCCGTGCGAAGGACGCGCTCGACATCAACGTCGAGTTGGCGGCGCCGGACGAGTTCATTCCGCCGCTGGCCGATTGGCGGGCCCGCAGCGTCTACATCGTCCGCCACGGTCAGGTCGACTTCTTCCACTACGATTTCTACGCCCAGGCGTTGGCGAAGATCGAGCGCGGGCACGATCTCGACCGCCGGGATGTCGCGTCGATGCACGCTCGCGGATTGATCGATCCCGACCGCCTGCCGGGATTTCTTGCCAACATCGAACCGGGCTTGCTGCGCTACCCGGCCGTCGATCCCGGAACGTTCCGCGCCAGGGTCCACACCGCGGTAGCGGAGTTGCGGGAGGCCCAGGGATGACCCGCGTTCCGGACGAACTCCCCGGCGCGGAACTGGTCGCACTGGGAATCGACGATCTGCAACGGGGGGAGTTCACTGTCGAAGCACTTCTGGTCGCGGTCGGCGCACGCCGTCTGCGCGCCGCCGGCTTGTCGGTGCCCGAAGCGCCTGGATGGCCCGCGGAACCTGAACATGCCCTCTACGAAGCCATCGGACGGTCCGGGGTCGAGGATTCCCATGCCCGCTACAACTCGCTGATTCGCCGCCTGGTGAGTTTCGAACGCGCCCTTGAACGCTCGCAAGGCGGGCGGTAGCCCGGGAGGCTGCCGGTCTCTTGCGTTGGCGGCTTTTTGCGTTAGCCGATTGGCGCTGGCAGAGTCACCGGATGGGACGCTGGCTGACTCGAATACTCGCGGGCATCGCAATGGCGTGGACGCCGACGGGTGCCGGCGAGCCGCTGCAACTCGCCGTCGCGTCGAACTTCCAGAGCGCGCTGGCGAGTCTCAAGGCGGACTTTCCCGGCGAGGTCGCGGCCACCTACGGCTCATCGGGCCTGCTCTATGCACAACTCGTCCAAGGGCGCAGGTTCGACGTCTTCCTGTCCGCCGACGCCGCCCGGCCTAGATCCCTGGTGGACCAAGAGAGGGCACATTCGCCGTTCAACTACGCGACCGGACGACTGGTGCTGGTTGTCAACCACGGCGAACCTGGAGTGGACTGGCTCGCAGCCGACAAGCGCGTGGCATTGGCCAATCCCGAGACCGCGCCGTACGGCCGTGCGGCGCTGGAGACCATCCGCCGCCTGGGTGCCGAGTCGAAACGGGTCAATGCCCTAAACGTTGCCCAGGCGTTCCACTTCGCGGCCAGTGGCGCGGTGGATGGCGCGTTCGCGGCGATGGCCCAGGTCGTGGCCCAGGACATCTCCCCCGAGCGCTATTGGCTGGTTCCGGAGCATCTGTACACGCCTATCGAGCAGGTTGGGGTTGTCGTCGCCGGTCCCAATGAACGGGCTGCCCAGGAGTTCATGGACTATCTCGGCAGCGAACGGGCGCGTCACCTGATCCGGAAAGCCGGCTACCGGTAGTGGCGGCAACTGCTGACATCGTGCAGGCGGCGTGGGTGACGGGACTGCTTGCGGCGACCACCACGGCGATTCTGCTCCTCGCCTCGCCGCCGCTGTCCTGGTGGATTGCCCGAACGCGTTCCAAGTGGCGGGCCCCGGTGGAAGCCCTGGTTGCGCTGCCACTGGTGTTGCCGCCGACGGTGTTGGGCTTCTACCTGCTGCTTGCCATGGCGCCGAGCGGGCCTCTGGGCGCGATCGCCGAGGCCCTCGCGGGTGCACCGCTTGCCTTCACCTTCACCGGGTTGGTGATCGGTTCGATCATCTACTCCTTGCCGTTCGTTACCGGACCCTTGGCGTCGGCGTTCCGCACAACGGACGGCCATCTGCTGGAAGCTGCCGCCAGTCTAGGGGTCGCCCCGGCAACCCGGTTCCTGCGCTTGGTTCTCCCGATGCACAAGAAGGCCCTCGTTGCAGCCGGCGTACTTGGATTCGCGCACACGGTGGGCGAGTTCGGCATCGTGCTCATGATCGGCGGCAACATTCCGGGCGAGACCCGCGTGTTGTCCATCGCGCTGTTCGACCGGGTCGAGATGCTGGACTACGTCGGTGCGCATGTAATCGCCGCTTCGCTGCTCGTGTTCTCGCTGGTGGTGTTGACGTTCACCTATCGTTGGCTGCGCGTTCCATGAGGCTCAAGGTAAACGGCGAGTTGGTCCGCGACACCGGATTCCGGTTGCGGGCGGACCTCGACGTGGACCTCGATGGGGTCGCGGCCCTGGTGGGCGTTTCCGGTTCCGGCAAGTCGACGCTGCTCCGTGTGGTCGCCGGGTTCGAGCCCGACGCGGTCGTGACCGTCGAGGTCGATGGGGACACTTGGCAAGGCGCTTCCCCGACCCTCGCCGCGCACCGTCGTCCGGTCGGTACGGTATTCCAGGAAGCCCGGTTGTTTCCGCACCTAGACGCGCGCAGCAACCTGACCTTCGCGGCGCATGCCAGACGGCCAGGTGTACGTCTCGGATTCGATGAGGTCGTGGACTTCCTGGACTTGGCGCCGCTTCTGGGTCAATACCCCCGGGAACTCTCGGGCGGTCAGCGTCAACGCGTTGCGCTCGGACGGACGCTGCTGTCACCGGCCAAGCTCTGGCTGTTCGACGAGCCGATGTCGGCCCTGGATTCGGCGTCTAGACGCGAAATCGCGCCCTACCTTGCGCGCCTGTGCCGTCGCCACGACGTACCCATCATCTACGTGTCCCACACCTTGGCAGAGGTGCTGACCATGGCCGACCAGGTCATGGTGGCTGTCGATGGCGAGGTGTCGCGGGTGGACTCGGTGGGGGAGTTTTCCACGTCGTTCACGACGCCCTCCCTGGGGGACGAAGCAGGCGCGGTGGTCAGCTGCCGGTTCAAGGCCTACGATCCGCGCTATCGGCTGTCTGAACTGGTTTTAGGCACGTCTTCGCTGTATGTGCGCGGGGATCTGTCCGCCGCAGGCCCGCGCATCCTTCTCCACATTCCGGCCCGGGACGTCAGCCTGGCGACGACTCCCATCGACCGGATGAGCATCCTCAACCGCGTCGATGGCATCGTCGATGCGATCGACGACCAGGGCGACTCGGCGCTGGCGCGCGTGCGGTGCGGCGATCAGTTCCTCCTTGCGCGCGTCACACGGCGCTCGGTGGACGAACTGGCGCTCGCAGCGGGGATTGGCGTACAGGCGCTCATCAAGTCTGTCGCGGTACGCACAGGCGCGCCTTCGTAGACACCAGGACCCCAGCTGATGTGATCGCTGAACGTGTGGTTGGCAGTCAGCGGATGGTGAGAGGTGCGATCGGCTGCTCGGCGTACACTTCCGGTGCGTACATGGCTTCCACCCGGGTCGGCGGCAATCGGAACGTGCCGGCGGTGTTGTACCGGACGCTGTAGCGCAGGGTGGTTCTTCCCTTGGGAACGTAGCGGAAATACGCCCGGTAGCTGTCGAACCCGCGTTCCGTGAACACGGGCCACCGGTCGCCCCGTTGGTAGCTGTCCTCGAGCATGGCCGCGTCGCCGCCAAGGCCGCTGCCGAGAACGACGGCGCCGGGCGGCAGGGCGTCCTCGACCACGACCCAGGTCATATCGCGGTCGGCATCGATTGCCAGCTCGACATGCGCGATGTCGCCACGCCGCCAGCCGCGGCGTCTCTTCCCCTCGGCCTCCACGGTTCTCGCGATGCGGTAGCCGCGCGACACGGCTACGCGCAGGGGCACGGCCGCGCGCAACTCCACGAAACCCCAAGGCGCACCGGCGCCTTCGTGGCGGAGGGTCAACGTATTCCCGGCGGCCCAGGGCATATCGACCCGGGCGGGCGGGCCGGTAGGCTGCCATACCGGCCGGTGCTTCTCCGCGCCCATCTCCACCAGGCTGGTACCCGACACGGGTGAATTCTCGAATGCTGCGGCAAACCGGGCCGTCGCCACCGCCCCCCAGGCGTTGGCCACGGTAGTGTCCCAACGACCGCGCTGTTGGCGTCCGACCAGACCCCGCATCATGCGTGGCATATCGGCATGCCAATCGGGATCCCCGAGGAGCGTCGCGATGGCACGGGCGGCGTTGCCGTCGGTGGACACCATGAGCCACCAGAGCCTGTCCCGGTCCTCGGTGGAGAAGGCGAGCGACGTCCCCTGCAGGTTCAGCCGCGACCGCAGGATGGCCTTGGCGGTGGCCAGGTCCGGGTGCGAGGGAACCACGCGTTGGAGGGTGTCGATCCAATCCATGAGCGACGAGGTGGGGAGCAACTCGAGGTTGGGTTCGAAGTCGATGAGCATGTCGGGCTCGACGCCGCCGTGGCGTGCAAGGGCGGCGAGTGCGCTGAGTCGCGCCAAGCTCGGCGGGGCACGCGGGAACGGTTCGTGCCGGACAATCTCGTTGCCGAGGTAGCGTTGGAGGCCCGAGAGTAGTTGGGCGCGAGGATGTTCCGGCACCGTCCAACCGTTGGCATCCGCCATTGCGAGCACGTAGGCGGTTAGCACGGGCGATCCGGCCAGACGGTCGCTCGGAAAGAACCTCAGCAACCCGTCCTCGTCCATCCATGTTTCGAGGTTTGCAGTCACCGCCGACCACCTTTCGGCGTCGTTGAGCGCGACGGCGGCGGACACGCGCCGCTCCAAGGAGGTGTGGGGAAGCTCGGCCATGTATTCGCGCATGGTGCCGAGGCCCCCGGCGATGCTTGGCTGCAACGACACGGCCACGCCTCCCCGGTCGGGTAGCGCGTTGGCGGGCGGTGCCACGGGGAAGTCCAATTGCCGATCGAGGTGCACGAGCGTTGCCTGCTGGACGCGAACGGACACTTCGGGCTCTACGGTCTGGCGCGTTCCCAGGCGATCGTTCGCGGAATCCGACCGAGCGCTCACGTCCCAGTCCAGTCCACCGACGCCAGCGGGTACCCTAACCCGCCAAGAGACCTCGTCCGAGGCGTTGGCCGGAAGGGTTAACGTACGTGGCCTGAGCTTGGGCAGACCTTCGGCTTGGGCGGTCACCTCGAGGCGTTGAGGGACATCGGACGCATTGCGCACGGTGAAAGCTGCGTGGAAGGAGTCTCCCTCCCGGACGACGGGCGGCAAGGCGTCGTGCAGGACGAGATCCTGGGTGGTGCGGATCGTGGCTTCGCCGGTGCCGAACAGGTGGGCGCCGGCGGTGGCGATCGCGACGATACGGAAGGACGTCACGAGGTCGTTCAACGGGATGTCGATCTCGGCGTTGCCGTTGTCATCCACTGCGAGTCGTCCCCGCCACACCAGCAGCGGATCGAAGTGTTCCCGGCGAAATGCGTTGGCGATGGGGCGGGGACCAGCCCCCGTAGAGACAGTAAACCAAATGCCCGGCCCGCCGCGGGGCAGATAGTAGCCGGGGCCGATACGCCCCTCCTCCGCCACGCTGTGCAGCGACAGTGACTCGCTCGTCGCGTCAGAACCGCTCCGTGACGAAACGTCGATAGCGCGTTGCAAGAGCATCCTGTCGAGCATGTTGGCGGACCGGTTGGGCCAAATCTCGAGCAGGCCCTCGTCGACGGCGTAAAGGGCGAGTTCGGCGTCCCGAACCGGTCGTTTGTCGGGGTCTTCAACGGTGACCCGGACACGCGCGTTGTCCCGTGTTCGGTACGAGTCCCGATCGGTTTCCACCCCGACATGGAGCGTGTTTGCCGCCTTGCCCACCCGGATCGGGATGCTGCCGCTCGCCTTGTCGGGCAGCCGCGACGCCAGGTCCACTCGCGCCCGGTTGCCAATCGTTTCAAGTGTGCTCGGCAATCCGCCCCCGGTATTCGGTTCCGCGGTCGCGATGGCCAATGCGGAGACCTGGATATTCGGTGCGTAGTTCGGGAGTACCGGCAGGTTGATGGTTCGCGGTCCGCTCAACTGCACGACGAACGCGTCCAAGACGCCTTCACGCTCGACGCTCACCAAGGCGTTCGCCTGCCCGAACGGAACGGACAGCCGGATCGGTACGGTTTCGCCGGGAGCGAACGCGCGGTCGCCCTCGACGCTGAGGATGCCATCGCGACGCCTCGGATAGATTCGAGCCGACGTACGAGTGGTGCGTCCCCGTTCGTCGCGTGCGGTTGCCCGTACCACGGCGTGCACGGAACCGCCGCTGGTGTGCTCTTCGAACTCGGTCAGGTGCGCGGGAATGCGGCACGCCAAGGTGCCGTCGGCGTCCGTGACTCCCGAACAGGTGCCTTCCACTTGCCGGTCCCTCATTGAGCGGAGATCACGAAAGCCGCCGGGCAGTCGCTCGTCCAGCGAGTAGTTGGTACCCATCACGAAGTCGGCTTCGACGGCAATCCCGGCGACAGGCGATCCCGCCGTGTCGAGGGCCCGAATACGGGCGACGGGCTGCGGCGACGATCCAGCCACCGGGTCGCCGGCTTGCGAAGTCGCGAAACCGCCGACATTGACTCTGAGTCGAAATGCCGCTGGCCAGATGCTGATCCGGTTCGATGCCGTCCTAATCTGGCCGTTGTTGTCCCGGTAGTCCATCTCCACCCGCAGCGAGACGCGATCCTGGGATTCGGGCACGTCCCCGACTTCCAGGCGTGCCTTCCCGGACCCGTCCAACGTCTCCCTGACGGTACGGGTTTCGCTGCGCGCAGGTGTCCCGCGATCCCCGAAGTCATCGTTGTGCGATCGGTGGAAGGCAGTCCGCACCGTCACGGGTAGTTTCGAGACACCGCCTCCGGAAAGATGCTGTACGTCCAGGTCGAGCGGTATGGACGACGGGGCGATGATCGGCTCGACCGGCGTCGTGACTTTCGCGCGAAGCGTGGCGACGCGGAACCGTTCAACCCGGAATCGAGCGGTCGTCAGGTCCGTTTCGGCGACGCGTAGCGCGATGTCGTAGTGGCCAAGCGACGCAGTCTCGGGTAGCTCGAACGTGCTGGTGGCCGTTCCGTTCGCGTCGAGATCGACGGCCTTGCTATGCACCTCGCCCCGGGTCTCGTGGCGGATCGACAATTGACCAGATCTCATCGAGGGGTCGGGCAACGCGAAGCCGTCGGCTGTTGCCAATCGGACGATGTGTTTCATGGATACGGTCTCGCCCGGCTGGAACAGGGAGCGGTCGACGATGGTGTGGCCCTTGAGCGAACGGTTTCCCTCCTCGTACTGCCAATGCTCGGTCGGGAGGGCGACGAACCCGTAGTCGGCATCCTTGCGGGCCGAGGCGAGGTAGTGGGGGCGTGAACAGCCCTCGATGGTTGGTAGGGCAATGGAAACCCGGCCCAACCCGTCCGGGTCGCTGCGGTCGCGCCAGAGGGAAGCTCCCGTGCAGCCATCCGTGATCGCCAATTCGGCGTCGGCGACCGGTCGACCGTCGGCGAGACTGGTCACCCAGACCAGCGACGACTCGCGACCGAGCTTGAAGTGCACGTCGAGACGGGTGGCGATGGCCTTGCCGAGGACGTAGCGGGGTTCGGGTATGGACGTCGTGGGCGGCAGCACGAGCTCCAGGATTTGCAGCCCTTGACCGGCCAGCGGCACGTCGGCGGTTTGAAAGGCAGCGTCTTGTTCGTGGAACGCCAATTCAAACGGAGCCGTCCCCGGCTCATCCTCCCCGAGGAGCGGCGTCTCGCGGCCGCCCCAGCGACTCTGTCGTTCGCGGGCGTCCTCGATCTGCTGAAGCCAACGGCTAAGGTCTTTTTCGTCGGTAACCGCAAGCCGACGTCCATGCAGAGTTCGCGGGGGACGGTAGAAAAGGCCCGGCGCCGAGGCGTCCGGACCGGGTGGCACGATGATCATTCCGTGGCCGAACGTGCCGTGCGTGGGAGGCGTGCCGGTCTCGACAGCCAGGGGGAAGTCGGCCTCGTTGGCCAGCCCTCGGCCGTCGATGTCCACCAATGGCCCGGTAAGTTTCACTTGGTAGGAACTGGCCTCGGCGATGGTCCCCTCGAATTCCACCTGCTCGACATGCAGTGCATCCGCAACGACAGTGGGCAATTCGACGCCTCCGGCGTCCACGAGGCGAACGCGCCCCGCGACCTCGCGTTCCACCATTGCGGAGAACGCGACCCG
Source organism: Gammaproteobacteria bacterium (assembly GCA_026705345.1). GTDB lineage: Bacteria > Pseudomonadota > Gammaproteobacteria > Pseudomonadales > Azotimanducaceae > VXYL01. Next base: position 40,409 of record JAPPAV010000073.1, on the reverse strand, counting down.
GATCGAGCCTACGCAGGTGCCGTCGAGGCGCGCTGAGCAGATTGGCCGCGCCGTGAATGCTGGACGGACGCGGAAGAAGTGACTCTCGGCGGTCGGATTGACGACGCCGTCTGGGCTGGCCACTCCCGCACCCCAGACTAGTCGGACTCTGGCGCCGGCCGACAGCGTCTCCATGCAGCGGACTGCCACGATGCGCCGTAGGGCCCGATTCCGGAGCGTCGCGCCATCGCCCCGCGGCAAATGCGTACTAGCGGACTCCACGAGTCCGCTGACGAACCTTGCCGGCAGCGCGTCGAGAATCGCATCGCGTTCCGCGCCGGTGACAACATCCACGGCGATGTGTCGCTCCCGCTGGGTCCGGCAGTAGCCGTGTCGGCGGATCGAGCCGGCGTCGACGTCGGCATCGAGCGCCAGCAGGAACACTTGACGCTCGTCGATCCGCGGGTGCCATCTGTCGGTACTTGCCAGGGGCTCGTCGATGATGCCCGGCCCCCCGGTGTGAAAGGAGTACTCGCGCGCGCCGCTAACCGGTTCTCCGGCCAGCGTCCGGACCCTGCGGCGCAGCGTGAAGCGGCAACGTTCCGCACCGGGGACGTCGTAGGCGAAGTCGTAGACCCAGTGGCGTTCGTCGATCCAGCGGCCGTTGCCGGGCACATCGCACGCCATCGCGAACGGGTCCGTCGTGTCGGGGTCGCCGAGCGCGACCATTGGCTCGGAAAAGCGGACCGCGACCTGGCTTGCATCCTTCGTGTAGCCGCTCGGCGAGAAGGACTCGATTCGAGGCTCCGCGCCGGCACACCACGCACCCAGCGCGAAGATCGCGAAGATGCTCTTTGGCGCGTTGTCTGTCATCACATCAGACGGGACGAATCGCCAGCTGGTTCTCGACAAGATTGGCGTACTGGCGCAGGAAGTAAGGCGCGTGCTCGGGTGGACAGGCGTTCAGGTCGTCGAAAAATGCCTGGCGAGCACGAGGACTGGTCTCGGTCAGAGTCGCGTTGGACCCGTTGAGTCGCTCCCGGGCATAGCGATGCGTGGGGTAGGCGACGAGGTTGGAGACGATCTTGCCGTCGAGGTGGCGGGCCAGTTCGTCGGCATCGCCGAAATCCCCGTCGATGGGTGGCGAGAAGTGCAGGTGGATGCGTCCCTTGAAGCCACGTATGCCGGCTTCGATGCTCTCGATGTCGTCTCCGGGCTGCTTCTGGTAACGACCGTCCTTGGCCGTGAAGAAGAGCTCGCGCGCCTTGCTGGGCGCGCAGGGATCGATCTCGTAGGTGATTGAGACGGGAACGAGTCGAACGAGGCGCAGCCAGTCAGCGAAGGCTCGGGCATCGTCGCGATACGCGAGTTGAAGCATCTTCAAGAGTGCGGGTTCGGTGCGGTCCATGCCGTCCTTGGATCTACCCTCCCGTTGCGCGATCCAAACGGACTCGCCGGCATCAAGCGTCTTTCGCATGTACGCCGACGTCTGCCGCATGGCCTTGAGTTGGGCCTTGGCGCCACTCACGTCGCGTGCAACCAGGAACGCCTTGTTGACCCGCATCAGGTGGCTGAGGAAACCGGTGCCCAGCAGGTTGTCTCCAATGGCAATCTGGGTGGTGGCGTGGCCTCTCAGCCAGATGGCGTAGTTCAGCAGGGTTGGGTCCAGGGCGATGTCCCGGTGGTTGGAGATGAAAAGGTGAGGGGTGGTCAGATCCAGGTCGTCCAATCCGCACACGGTCATTCCGTCGGACGTGTGCTGGAGCAAGGCTCTTAGGTAACCCGACATCAGGTGTTGCAGGTCGTCCACCGAGCGGAGCCGCCTGGCTTTCCGCCGGATGAGCACACGCAGCGCGGGATACGCGAGGGCACGCAGTCGGTTCGACAATCCCGGTGCCGCAAACCGGCCGGCGAACGTGATGAAAGCGCGGTCGTTGCACAGCCGAGCGATGGCGGGGCCGACCTCGTCGTCCCGGTACGGACGGATGTCGTCGAACGTTTCCACGACGGCGAATGACTACGTAGTTGAAAGCCAACGGTTTGATTAGTAAAGAAATATCCGCACGACTTCAAGCGATTTCCTTTTCAGTGAGCAGGTTAGACTAAGCGCCACGCTTGCAGCGACAGACTGACGGGGGCGCGAATGGGACTCGGAATCAAGCCGTTCACCCAGGGGCTTCACGACGTTGGCGACCACTGCTACGCGTGGATCCAACCGGACGGCGGGTGGGGCTGGAGCAATGCGGGGTTGATCGTGGACGGCGGCGAGAGTCTGCTGGTCGACACCTTGTTCGACTTGAAGCTCACCCGGGCGATGCTCGACGGTATGCGGGCGGCCGAGCCGGAAGCCACCCGGTCGTTCGACAAGCTGGTGAATACCCACGCCAACGCCGATCACTGCAACGGCAACGAACTGGTGTCGGAGGCGGAGATCATCGCCTCGAATGCCACCGCGCAGGAACTCGCCGCCGAGCCCCCGGATCGGTTGGCGGTCATCATGCGACAGGCGCCGAACATGGGTGAGACCGGCAAGTTTCTCATGCACTGCTTCAGCGACTTCGAATTCGAGGGCATCACGCCGACGCTGCCCACGACGACTTTCGACGACGAGCACGAACTCGGGGTCGGTGACAAGACGGTCGTTTTGAAGGAGGTCGGGCCCTGCCACACACAGGGCGACATCCTTGCCTACGTGCCCGGAGACGACTTGATCTACACGGGCGACATCCTGTTCATCGAAGGCCACCCCATCCTCTGGGTGGGGCCGGTCGGGAACTGGATCGCTGCCTGCGACTATATGCTCGACCTACCGGTCACCGTGGTGGTCCCCGGTCACGGGCCGATCACCGACAAGCATGGAGTTCAGGCCGTGCGGGACTACCTGGTGTACATCCGCGACCAAGCGAAGGCCCGCTACGATGCGGGCTTGTCGGCCTACGACGCGGCCATGGACATTTCGCTCGCCGACTACGACTCCTGGGGCGATGCGGAACGCATCGCCGTCAACGTGGCGACGCTCTACCGGGAGTTCGGTGCCTCCCCGGGCCCGGTGAACCCGTTGGGCGCGTTCGAAGCCATGGCGAAGATTCGCAAGAGCCGGGCAGGCTAGCGCCACGGGGACTCTGTATGCAGTGGTTGGCCGGAACAAGCGGCTACAGCTACAAGGAGTGGAAGGGCGCCTTCTACCCGGAGGACATCGCAGCGGGCGACATGCTGGCCTTCTACGCGTCCAAGCTGCCGGCGGTCGAGATCAACAACACGTTCTACCGGATGCCGAGACGGAGCGTGCTGGCCACGTGGCGAGATTCGGTACCGGCCGATTTTCGGTTCTCGATCAAGGCGTCGCGGCGGATCACCCACCAGTCGAGGTTGAAGGACTGCGAGGAAGCCGTGGACTACCTGGCGACGGGACTTGAGACGTTAGGCGACAAACTCGGCTGCGTGCTGTTCCAGTTGCCGCCGTATCTGCGCAAGGACGACGAGCGGCTGGACTCTTTCCTGTCGATCTGGCCCAAGGCGTTCCCGGTGGCGATGGAGTTCCGCCACGACTCATGGTTCGACGACGAGACGGCCGAGACCCTCAAGCGGCACGGCGCGGCGATCTGCCTATCGGAAGACGGCGAACTGCCGATGCCCGGGTTCGACGCGACAACCGATTGGGTCTATCTGCGACTGCGCAAGCCGGACTACGACGACGCGGCGCTCGGCGGCTGGGCCGACCGCGCGGCGGCTTCCGGTGCTTCACGCGGCTTCGCATTCTTCAAGCACGAAGACGAAGGCGCAGGACCCAAACTCGCTAGCCGATTCCTCGACCTAGCGGGAGTTTCGTAGGGGCGGGGCTATCGCGCCCGATAGGGCGCGCCCCCGCCCGCGGTGACGTTGTCGCTGCGCCGGAAACGGGACGGGACAAGCCCGTCCCCTACGGTCCGTGTTCCCAATGCGTCCACGCCGCGTCTTACCGGCGGAAACCCAGATACTTCTCGTTCACGCAGTTCACCAAGCGTCCGCCGCGCAGGTAGCGGGCCGCCGTGCGGGCGGCGAACGCCCGAATGTCGCGCACGCTTTCCGGCGTGAAGAAGGCGGAGTGTGGCGTGATGACCAGCCGATGCTTGATCCAGTCCTCGTTGCGGTGCCAGGCGGCGATCAACGGGGCGTTCAGGTTGGCGGGCTCGTCGGGCAGCACGTCCAGGCCGGCACCCAGCACGGTGCCGTCCTTCATGGCGTCGTGAAGCGCGTCGAGATCGATCAACGGCCCACGGGCCGTGTTGATGACTATGGTGCCTTTCTTCGCGGCCGCGAGCGCATCGGCATCGATAAGGTTTTCCGTCTCGTCGTTCAACGGCGTGTGGACGCTAACTATGTCGCTCTGTGCCATCAGCTCGTGCAGCGTATCGACCCGGCGCACCCCCAAGGCGAGTTCCAGTCCGCTGGGCTGGTAGGGATCGTAGAACACGCAGTCCATGTCGAACGCCTGGGCCCGACGCATGGCCGTGGTGCCGATCCGTCCGAGACCGACGACGCCGAACGTGCAGTCGGCCAGGCGCCGGCCGAACGGGTTCAACGCGGGGCGCCAGTTCTTGACCGGCTCTTCCCGGAGACACTCGTCGTGGAATGCGATGCTCTTGGTCAGCGTCATCATCAAGGCGATGGCGTGGTCGGCGACCTCGCGGGTGCCGTAGTCCGGCACGTTGCAGACCGGTATGCCCTGTTTGCCGAAGGCCTCGACGTTCACGTCGTCGAATCCCACCGCCATCTTCACCACGATGCGGCACTTGTCGAGCATGGGCAGGAACCGGTCCGGGATTGCGCCGCCGACTAGGCCGTCGCAGTTGCGCCACTGCTCTTCGGTGACTTGGTCGTAGCCGTGGCAGAACTCCGTGATGACTCCTTCGCCCACCGCTTCCTCTTCCACCGAGTTGTCTCGGCCCGTACGCGGCCAGAGTATCCGGATGTTCATGCTTCTCCCCGTGGCTGTGGCGCGTGCGGCTGAGACGCGACGCGAAAATCCAGCGAGTTTACTGGAATCGCCCCCATTGCCGGCGCCCGTCGTTTGAACGATGCTGTTCAGGTCAGATTGATTGCCCTAGACATGTCGAGAACAGACCCCATCGCGCTGCGTGGCGCTCCCGGTTCCCCGTATACCCGCAAGATGCTCGCCGTGCTGCGCTTCAGACGCATCCCGTACCGGTTCCTCGTTGGGCTTTGGACCGCAAGCGAAGACTTGCCGAAGCCGAAGGTCGACCTGCTTCCCACGTTCTATTTCGACTCCAGCGAGGGCGTCGAGGCAGTGGTGGATTCGACACCGATCATTCGACGCCTGGAGAACGAGTATCTCGGTCGCTCGGTGATCCCTAGCGACCCCGCGCTGGCGTTCATCGACTACCTAATGGAAGACTACGCCGACGAATGGCTCACCAAGGCGATGTTCCACTACCGATGGCAGTACGAGGCGGACGTCGCGCTTGCCGGGGAGATTCTGCCCCGGTGGCGCGACTTGACGGCGAGCGCGGGCGAGATCGCACCCCGTGCCGAAGCCGTCAGGGAGCGGCAGATCGGGCGGCTCTACGTGGTGGGCAGCAACGAAGTGACCGGTGGCGTTATCGAGGCGAGCTACCGTCGATTCTTAAGCCTCCTCGACGATCACATCGGCAACGGACCGTTTCTGTTCGGTGGACGTCCGTCAACCGCCGACTTCGGCCTGTTTGGGCAATTGACGCAGCTCGCGACCTTCGACCCGACCCCGCGCAACCTCACCGCCGAAGCCGCGCCTCGCGTCGTGGCCTGGGTACAGTCGGTCGAGGACTTGTCGGGTCTGGAACCCGGCGAGGAGGATTGGGTCGGCCGCGACGAGGTGCCGGAGACGTTGAAACCGCTCTTGGTCGAAGTCGGGCGGACCTACGTGCCGGTGATGGTGGCTAATGCGCGGGCCATCGATTCCGGCCTGGAGCGCGTGGAAGCAGTAGTCGACGGCAGGCCCTGGGTTCAGCGTCCGTTCCCCTACCAGGCGAAATGCCTGCAATGGGTCCGGCAGGAATACGCGCTTCTCGACGGGACGGATCGCGGCTACGTAGATGGCATCCTGGCAGGCACCGGCTGCGAAGCGTTGTTCTGACCGAACCGCACGCGCTGCGGACGAAATGCGGAAACCGCGCCAGGCTGGAGCAGGGGTTCCGGCGGTGCGAGGTGGCGGCGGCGCGGACGTGGCGGCTGGAGACGGGTTGGCGGCGGATCGGGCTGGTGGATCCGGCGGAGGTGCCGGGGACCTGGCCGCACCGGCGATCCACTGCCGCCGAGTCCGTAGTTCGGCAGGCTCCGGTCGAAACGATCGATCCAAATCGTCCAGCCCGGGAGTACTGCCGCAACCCACGACAGATCTGATGCCAACCTGATCCGTTTTGACCCTGCCCTACCGTTTGTCGGATAGTGGCGGTTTGCCGAAGGAGATCACCCCGCCATGCTGAACCCCGTTCAACTCGGACGAAACAGCGGTCTGCGCGTGTCCGAGCTCTGCCTCGGCACCATGAACTTCGGTGAACCCGGCCGCGGCCACCAGGGAGACTGGACATTGGGCACCGACGAGGCGCGGCCGATCTTCCGCGCGGCCCTGGATCACGGTCTCTTCTATTTCGACTGCGCGGACGTCTACGGCATCGGCGCTTGCGAGCGGGTGGTCGGCGCGTTGCTCAACGAACTGGCATCCCGGGACGAGTATGTCCTCGCCACCAAGGTTTCCATGCCCATGGGGCGCGGCGCCAACCAAGGCGGCCTGTCCCGCAAGCACATCCTGGAAGGCGTCGACGCCAGCCTCAAGCGCCTGGGCCATGACTATGTCGACCAGTTGGTGATCCACCGGCATCCCCACGGCATACCCGGTCAGGTGCAAGCCCCCATCGAGGAGTCCCTCGAGGCGCTCCACGACGTGGTGAAGGCGGGCAAGGTGCTCTACCTCGGCGCATCGTCGATGTTCGCCTGGCAATTCGCGGAACTGCAGATGACGGCCGAGGCGAACGGCTGGACGAAGTTCGTCTCGATGCAGAACCACTACAACCTCGTCTACCGCGAGGAGGAGCGCGAGATGAATCCCTACTGCGCGCACACCGGCGTGGGTTTGACGCCGTGGTCGCCGCTGGCCCGGGGCATCCTCGCAGGCTCCTACAAGGGCGGTTTCGAATCCGGTTCGACGGATCGCTCGAAAGGCCGTGATCGCGTACGGACCGAAGGGTTGTATCGAGGGGCCGCGACGTTCGAGATCGCGGATCGGGTGGTGGCAGTGGCGGGCAAACTGGACAAGACGCCGGCCCAGGTCTCGTTGGCCTGGCTGGCTAGCAAGCCCGAAGTCCAGGCGCCGGTGGTCGGCGTGTCCCGGGTCGAACAGTTGGATCAACTGGTCGAGGCGTGCGAGTTGACGCTGGACGCCGAACTCGTCGACTACCTGGAGGAGCTATACGAGCCCGTGGAGAACCTGCTGTCGGTGGGGACCTCCTAGGGGCGGATTTGGTGGCTGCTTAGGGGGACGGGACAACGCCGCCAGACTGCTCGTGCCTCGCCGTCTGGCCCCAACCCCCACCGCCCCAGGCGCGGACTCCTGGGCCCGTCCCCTACGGCGCTCAACCGATTACGGTCGAGGCGTCCTCCTCGACGACCGTGTGTTCGATGAAACCGATGTTTTCGATCTCGATGCGAACCTCGTCGCCGACCTTGAGCCACTGGGGCGGGTTCATGGCGGCGGCGACGCCTGAGGAGGTGCCGGTGAAGATGACGTCGCCGGGGTCGAGGGTGAACGACTTGGTCAGGTGTTCGACGTGGTCGAAGCAGTCGAAGATCAGATGCTCGGTGTTCGAGTCCTGCCGGACCTCGTCGTTGACGACGGTGCGGATGCCCAGATTGTGCGGGTCGCCGACTTCGTCCGGCGTCACGATCCACGGGCCGAATGGCGCGTGGGTGTCAAAGGACTTGCCGATCTGCATGGTTCGAGCCGCCGCCTGCCAGTCGCGCACGCTCACGTCGTTGCCGCAGCAGTAGCCGGCGATGATTTCGTGGGCGCGATCCTTCGGGACGTGCTTGGCGCGCTTGCCGACGACGAATGCCAGCTCACCCTCGTAGTCGAGCATGTCCGAAACCACCGGCTTGTTGATGGATCCGTAGGGCCGGTTCGCGGCGTTGTGCTGCTTGTTGAACCACATCTGCACCTTGGGCGCTTCGGCACCGGTCTCGGCGATGTGGTCCGCGTAGTTGAGACCGATGGCGAGGATCTTCCCGGGTCGCGGTACTGGCGCCTCCAGCGTCACATCGGCAACCGGGAACGCCACGTCGGGTTTGGTTTGCGCTTCACGCGCTGCCGCCATGGCCCCGTCGCCGGCGGCGAGGAAGGAGATCATGTCGTCGGGTAGGCCAGGTGCCACGGCGGGTAGATCAATCACCAGTTCGCCAACAACGACGCCGATGCGCGTTCGCTGGCCGTGGGTGAAGGTGCAGAGCTTCATGCGGTTTCCTTGTGTGGCTGGGTCAGGCGGTCAGAACGGCGTCTAGCCAGACACTTGCGTAGTGCGCCATCTCCTCGAACACACTGTCGGTTCGCGTGCGAGTGCGCTTCAGCACCTTGTAGCCGTGGTCGGCCGTATCCAGCCAGTTCGTTGTGGCGCCTATGCGTCTGGCCACATCGTTCAGCAAGTCTGGCTGGGCCATGCCGTCCCGGGTGCCGGACAGGAACAGCATCGGTGCCGCGATGCTGTCTAGGTGTTCGGCACGTTTGATGGCCGGCTTGCGTGGCATGTGCAGTGGGAAAGAGCAGAACACGAGACCTGCCACATCGAGGCCGTGGTCAACGACCGCGTGCGATGCCATGCGTCCGCCGTAGCTGTGCCCGCCGAGCAGATGCGGTCCCGCAGACTCGTTGCGCGCGAACCCAAGGGCGGCGGCCACCGTTGCGGTGGAGACGGCCTGGGCGTCGACCCGCGAGCGGCCCTGTTCCTTGAAGGGGAAGTTGTAGCGCAGCGTGGCGATGCCGGCATCGGCGAATGCCTCGGCGATGGCCTGCATGCTGGTGTGGGTCATTCCCGCGCCGGCGCCATGGCCCAGGGTCAACGTCGCCCGATGCGTACCTCGCGCGGGCATGAGCAGCGCGCCGACGCTGGTTTCGCCAAGGTCGATGCGGTGTTCGCGCATCATCCTGGCAAATCGGTCGCCGACGTGATGATGGAACCGACCAGGCCGTAGTCGACGGACTCGTCGACGCTCATCCAGTAGTCGCGGTCGACGTCTTTCGCGACACGTTCCACCGGCTGCCCGGTTTCGTCGGCGATGATCTGGTTGATTCGCTCCCTCGTCTTCACGATCTCGCGGGCCTGGATCTCGATGTCCGAGGCATCGCCACCGAAACCGCCGGCGGGCTGGTGTATCAGGAAACGCGTGTTTGGAAGGGCGAAACGGTTCTCGCGAGGCGTGGCAAGGTATATGTGCGTGGCGATGCTGCCGACCCAGCCCGTGCCCACCGTGCGGACCGTCGGTTTGATGAAGCGGATCATGTCGAAAACGGTGTCCCCGGACTCCACGTGTCCGCCCGGCGAGCCGATGAAGACGGTGATGGGATCCTCGCTTTCGAAGGACAGCGCGAGGAGCTTCTCCGTAGTACGCTGGGCAACGTCCTTGTTGATCTCGCCGAAGATCGTCAGCGTCCGGTTCTTGAGCAGCGTGTTTTCGAGGAACGCGAATTGCCGGGCCGCTTCGGCGGCTTCCTTCGCGCCGTCGGCAGGGTCGTCGCCCATGGCTGTCCTTGTCACAAGAAAGCGGGCCATGTTACCGGAAATCGGGTGGAGGGCATCAAGGCGCAAGCCGAATCGGCATGCGATGGGCACGCCGATCGACCGGCCTTGATAGGCTTGTCGCGTTGGTTGTGACATCGGGAGTTCGAACCATGCCGCTCGATCCGGGCTACGACGACATGCTGCGTCAACTCGCCGCCCTTGGCGGGCCGTCGTTGGCGGAGGTTCCCGTGGAAGCGGGGCGCGAAATGTTCCGAGCCATGCAGGTGGCAGCACCGGAGATCGAAGTGGCTGCCGTGACGGATATCAGCGCCGGCGGAGTTCCCGCGCGGGTCTATCGTCCCGACGGCGACGGCCCGTTTCCGGTGGTCATGATGTTCCACGGCGGCGGCTGGGTGATCGGCGATCTCGCAACGGCGGACAGCCAAAGCCGGGAGATCTGCCGGGGTGCCGGCGTGGTCGTCGTTTCGGTCGACTATCGGCTTGCTCCCGAACATCGATTCCCGGCTGCCGCGGAAGACTGCTATTCGGCGACGCTGTGGGCGGCCGAGCACGCGGGCGTCCACGATGGAGATCCAGGCTCGTTGGCGGTGGCCGGCGACAGCGCGGGCGGCAATCTGGCGGCCGTGGTCGCCCAGATGGCGAGAGACCGCGGCGGGCCGCCGATAGCGTTCCAACTGTTGGTCTACCCGGTGACGGATGGCGTCAACTTCGACAGGGCGTCCTATCGCGACAATGCCGAGGGCTACCTGCTGACGGCGGAGGCGATGCATTGGTTCTGGGATCACTACGCGCCGACACGAAATGATCGTCGGCATCCCTATGCGTCCCCGCTATTGGCGGACGATTTGTCGAGGCTGCCGCCGGCATTGGTGATGACCGCCGAGTACGACCCGCTGCGGGACGAGGGCGAGGACTATGCGCGCGCCTTGGCAAATGCCGGTGTCGACGCCCGTTTCGTCCGTTACGACGGTTTCATCCACGGCTTCTTCGCACATACCCGCACGATCATCGCCACCCGCGAGGCGATGTCGGATGCGTGTGCCGCGTTGCGCGGCGCGTTCAATGCTGCGTAGGGGACGGGCTTGTCCCGTCCCGTTGTTCAGCAAGCCGACGTTCTTTCAGTCGACGCGAGCCTTGGCCGTCCCTTTGAGCACCTCCAACCCGTCTTGATTCACGGTAGACACCTCGAGCGCCACGATGCCGTCGGTTACCGCTGCCACGGTGGCCGTCGCGGTGAGCGTGTCGCCGGGGAACACCTGGTTCGTAAAACGAACACCGTACTCGGTCAGACGTCCGTCGCCGACGTAGTTCGTCAGCATCTTCCCGGTCATGCCCATGGTCAGCATGCCGTGCGCGAAGACACTCGGGTAGCCCGCCACTTCGGTGGTGAAGACCTCGTCCGTGTGAACGGGGTTGTAGTCGCCGGATGCGCCCGCGTACATGACGATTTGGGTGCGCTTCAAGTCTTCGACCAGACGTTCCGCGTGGGTATCACCGACGCTGAGTTCACTTGCTTTCAATGACATCGTTTGCCCTCTCAACCCTGATCCACGGGGCGTTCCGTTCGGACGCCTACGCTGGTCGCGGTAACCACCAGTTCGCCGTTTGAGTCCCGGTATTCGGTGACCGACTCGCTGAAAACCAGCTTGCCGGACCGGCGACCTTGCTTCTCCCACGTCTTGCCGGGTTTCGACGTCGACGAGAGGATGTCGCCCGGTTTCATGTGACGGTGATAGATGAAGCGTTGCTCGGCGTGCAGTCCGCCGCCACCGCCGCCACCGCCACCGCCGCCACCGGCCTTGCGCTCGCCGCGCGGCTTGGCGCCGCTTGGGGCACCGCCGGAGCCGTGCCAGCCGTCGCCGTCGATCTTCGGCCGAAGGCCGTGGTTCGGATCGAACTGGGCGCTTGCCTGGGCGAAGGTCGGCGGTGCAATGACGCCGCCAGGCTCGGTGCTCTTGGCATATTCGTCGTCGTAGTAGATCGGATTGCCGTCCCCGATGGAACGGGCGAACATCATGATGTGACTCGCCTCCACCGGAAATTTCTCTACAGCCATTATTTCCCCTCAAATGTGTTCCGCCACGCCGGCCCGTCGGGCCGGTCGACCTGCAGCCAGCACCGGCTGCCTACTTGGCAAGTCCCACGGCCTCTTGGGCACCGGACTAACTTAGCAAAGACGCATCCTCCGGGTAAGACCGTCGTGGGCGACAAGCAGCCTCGTTCAACGCCAGCCGCTTGAATCGCCAAACATCAGCGCTGTATTGGGGTTGTGCGAACACCCGCGCGTGCACTATTTCGGGAATCCCTTATATGCAACCCTTCGCTTCGTCGCTGCAATGACGAGGAAGCCATACGGTCCTGCACGCGGACACTTGTGTCCGGCTGGCGAGGTGGACGGTTTGTTGGAGTCTTTGACCACCGGACACAAGTGAACGAACCAGCCACCGACGATGGCGAGTCTCCAACGTCGACGATTGCCAAGGCGATCATGGATAGCGCTTTGGACGGCATCGTTGTGGCCGACGAGCGGGGCACCATTCGATCCTTCAATCTCGCCGCACAACGCCTGTTCGGGTATTCCGAAGCCGAGGCGCTCGGCCAACCGATCGGTCTGCTGATGCCCGAACCGCACCGATCCCAGCACCCGCGATATATCAAACGTTATCTCGAGACGGGCGACAGGCGCATCATCGGTGTCGGTCGGGAGTTGGAAGCCCGTCGCCGGGACGGTGAGCTGGTGCCGATCTACTTGGTTGTCAACGAGTTCGACTCGCCGGCGGGCCGCTGTTTCGCGGCGGTTCTGCATGACGCATCCGCCGAAGTCGAAGCTCGGGAACTGCGCGACCGCCTGGTACGGGCGGAACGATTGGGTGCTATGGCGGAAATGACGGCCGCCGTCGCCCATGAAATGAACCAGCCACTTTCCGCCCTCGCCGTGTACGCCCAGGTGGCCCAGGAACTCGTGGAGGCGGGTTCTACGGGGCCGAAGCTCGTCTCGGCGTTGGAGAACATCATCCAGCAGACCCGGCGAGCGGGTCTGGCGGTGGAACGGGTACGGCGTCTGTTCCAAGGTGTCGAGCTTAGTTTCGAGACGGCCGACGTGAACACGCTGGTTTCGGAAATGGTGGAGCTGGCCCGTACCGATGCGTTCCCGCAGGGAGTGATGATCGAGTTCTCCCCCGGTGCGGATCTGCCGACGCTGCGCTGCGATCCGGTTCAGATTCAGCAGGTTCTCCGGAACCTTTTCTGCAATGCCATCGAGGCCATGGCGGAAATCGAGTGCCGGAACGGCCGGACGATTCGGGTGGCGACCTGGGCCGATGGCGGTACAGTCCATGTCGCGGTGCAGGACGGCGGCAAAGGCATCGATGCACAAACCGCCGACGACATCTTCGAGCCGTTCCAGTCGAGCAAGAAGGACAGCTTGGGCATCGGACTGGCCATTAGTCGGACCATCGTTCTCAACCACGGAGGCAGCCTCCAAGGCGAGAATGTCGTGGACAACGACGGCCAGACGATCGGCGCGAACTTCGCTTTCACTTTGCCGGCTTGAACCACCGATGAGCGTATCCGAAACAAAGACCACCGACCCCACGGTATTCGTGGTGGACGACGATCACGCCATGAGGGATGCGGTGTCCGCGTTGATGCACAACGCCGGCATCGCCTGCCGAACGTATCCGAGCGCCCAGGCGTTTCTCGACGCGCTGGGCAACGTCGAGCGGGACGTCGGCGGCTGTTTGGTATTGGATATCCGGATGCCGGGAATGGACGGGCTGGAGCTGCAGGAAGCGCTGATCCGAAGGGGCATGGATCTGCCGATCGTGTTCATCTCCCGCTATGGCGACATACCCACGGCGGTGCGCGCGATGAAAGCGGGGCGACGGATTTCCTTTCGTTGCCGGCGGAGGGCAAAGTGCTGCGCGACCGGATCGCCTCGGCGCTTGACGCGGACGTCGCCCGGCGCGAGCGGCGCCGCCGGCTTGCGGAGCTTCGTGCTCGTACCGCCACCCTGTCGCCACGGGAGTCGGAGGTCTTCGAGCGGGTGGCGACCGGCCAAGCAAACAAGGCGATCGCCATCGACCTCGGCATCAGTGAACGCACCGTGGAGATCCACCGAAGCCGGGTCATGAAGAAGATGAAGGCGAATAATCTGGCCGAACTCGTGCGGATGAAGGTCTCGCTCGACGCCCGGTGGAATACTGTCAACGACCCTTGAACACCGGCTTGCGTTTGCCGAGAAACGCCGTGATGCCTTCGTGCTTGTCCTCGGTCTGCACGAGCGCACCTTGCGCGTACTTCTCGAACATCAGCGCACCGGCCATACTCGCCTCCATTCCGAAGTGCACCATGGCCTTCATCGTGCGCGGCACGAACGGCGCGAAACTCGCGAGGTGGTCCGACATACGCCGTACTTGCACAAGCAGCTCTTCGGGTTCGACGAGACGCGTTACGAGGCCGATGGACAAAGCCGTCTTCGCGTCGATTGCCTCACCCATCAGCATCATCTCCATCGCCCAGGCCCGGCCGATCAATCTGGGTAGTCGCGCGGTGGCTCCGCCGCCGGGAATGATGCCCAATTTGCCTTCGGGGGTGGCGAACTGGGATCTCGAGGTCGCTATCCGAAGATCGCAGCCCAATGCGACCTCCAGCCCTCCACCCATGCAAAAGCCGTCGATGGCGGCGATGGTTGGCTTGGGTGTCCGCTCGAGTTGTTCCGCCAACCCCTGAACGATCGGTTCGAGGGCCTTGTGAAGGTCGCGGTCGAGGACCTCCGAAAGATCCGAGCCCGATGCGAAGGAGCGCCCGCCCGCCCCGGTGATTGCGATGACCTTGACGTTGTCGTTCGCGGCAGCGTCGTCGACGGCCTGCTGTAGCTCGCGTAGGGTGGCGAGCGAGATGGCGTTGTGCTTCTCGGGTCGATTGATCGTCACCAGCGCAAGTGGCCCTTCGGCCTCGTATCGAATCTCGCGATAGCTCACAACGGCAATCCCTCCAGGTCGGCAGGGCGAGTTTGACATGATTCGGCTCGGAAGGGCCGGTCCCATCGAATGATGGTTGTTGGAGGAGGCGCCGGGAAGCATCGGATAGCGCGCGCTCAACCGGTAGGAGACAAAAAAATTCCCGGGGCCCTCGGCGAGGTGCCCCGGGAGGTTGGAACGCAGATCCGGAGAGGGGATCGGGATGGTTCCCACGCATCGGCTATCCGACGATGCGCGGGGACACCCTACTCCGTGGCTTGTTACGGTTTGATTTCCTCAAGGGTCCGGGATCGTGTCATTTTGTTACGTTGCTCGGTCATCGGAGAGGGGTAGTGTGACCTCGGCAACGGTCCCACCGCTGTCGCTACTGTCCAGCCGGATCCGCCAGCCGTGTGCCTCGCACAGTTGCGCCACGATGGCGAGGCCCAAGCCGCTTCCGCCCGTCGCACGGCTACGCGAACCCTCTAGGCGATAAAACGGCCGGAAGACCTTCTCCCGGTCCTCGGGCGGAATCCCGGGGCCGTCGTCGATCACTTGGAATATGAGATCGCCGTCGTAGTCCACGGCCAACCGTGCGCCTCTCCCGTGCTGCTGGGCGTTCCGGATCAGGTTCGCGACGACCCGCTGGAAGGCGCCGGTCGCGATCTCGACAGGCTGCCGTGGCGTCTTGCGCCACTCGATCTCGAGGTTCTCGTCCATATCGCGCAGAACGGCCTCGAGATAGGCTCCAAAATCGACCTGGCTCGGAGCCTCGCCGGCACCGCGCGAAAACCGCAGGGCGTCGGCGATCAGCTCCTCCATGGCTGCCAGGTTCCGTTCGAAGCGCTCCACCAGTTTCCCGTCCACGCTGGGGGGGAGCATCTCCAGGGCGAAACGCATGCGGGTCAACGGCGTGCGCAGGTCGTGAGAGATTCCAGCCAGCAGCGTGGTGCGATTGGACAACAATTCGGTGACGTTCTTGGCCATGGCATTGAAGTTGGCTGCCAAGGTCACGAGTTCCTCCGGACCTTCTTCGGGGAGCGGCTGGAACCCCTCCGTACCCCTAAACGCCTCGACGGCTTCGGCGGCACGGGTCAGCGGTTGGGCGACGCGGCGAACGATGAGACCCGACGTGATCGGCACGATGACGGCACCGAACAGCACGATGACGAACCCCACGTACACGGGTTCGATGTCTTGCCGTTGAGGCGAAATCCCGACCTGCATTACGTAGCCGCCCATGGGCACGTTCGCCCACAAGAGGTCGTCGCTCTCCATCAGCCTCACGCGACCGTCGAGGCGTTCGCTGAGCTTGGAGGCCAGGAGGTCGTAGTAGCGGTTGCCCTCCTCGACGTAGGGCAGGCGACGGGTCTCGCCGGAGACGATCAGGTCGTGGTTCTGGAGCATCTCGATCTCGAAGGCAGGTCGCCGCGCGGCATCGAGTTCCACCCAGGTCTTGGCCGACAACAGGATCAAACCCGCTTCGTCGTCGGCGGAACGGTCCTCGATCGGCAGGATGACGAACACCGCCAAGGCGACGATCGACGTCAGCGCAATTGCCGCGGCGGAGATGCCAAGGACCAGGTTGGCACGCGCCAGCAGCGAGGATGGCGACTTTCGTCGCGAGCGAACGTCCCGGATCCCCCTCAAAGCACGTCCGGACAGAACATGTAGCCTTTGCCCCAAATGGTGCGGATGAATACAGGCGAAGAGGGATCAGGCTCGATCTTGCTGCGCAGGCGCGTGATCCGAACATCGATGCTACGGTCGAAGGGAGACCGTTCGGCACCGGTCAGGAGATCCAGGATGCGGTCCCGGTCGAGGACTTGGTTCGGGTGACGGACCAAGATGCCCAGCAGGTCGAACTCTCCGGAGGTCAGTGGCACCGTCGTGCCATCCCGCGTCAACAGGTGGGCGTTGAGGTCGAGCCTGAAGTCGCCGAACTCCACGACTCGCGCCAACGGACCGACGGTTCCGGATCCACGAACGCGCCGCAGCACGGCGCGAACCCGGGCCAGGAGTTCACGCGGGTTGAACGGTTTGCCGATGTAGTCATCGGCCCCGACCTCCAGGCCCACGATTCGGTCGATTTCCTCACCCTGGGCCGAGACGATGATGATTGGCACGTCGGTGGTTTGCTTCAGCCTCTTCGCGATGTCGAGGCCGTCTTCGCCCGGCAACATCAAGTCGAGGATCACGAGATCGACGCCGCCGGCCGCGAAGGCGTGGTCCATGGCGCCACCGTCGCCGACGGCAACGATCTCGTAGCCCTGTTTGCTCAGGTAGGCTGTGATCAGTTCCCTAAGCTCGGGATCGTCATCGACGACGAGCAGCTTTGCGCCGTCACTCACCGGGGCTACCTGCTCGGTTCGGAGTGATCCTCGGACTGTCGAGCCGGTGTCGCGACATCTGCGGTTTCCTCGCCTTGGGACGGTAGACCGGTACCGTACACCTTTGTCGCATCGGCGCTCTCTTCGCCAGCCGGCGAGGTTCCAACCGCCGTTTCGCGGGAACCCTGATCGGCGTCCCGGACCTTGCGCACAATCCGGCCGAACCGGTCGTCCTTGTCGACCTGGATCTGGGGCGCGTCGCCCTTGGCGGACATTCGTTTGCGTAGCTCGGTGAGGAACCAGCGCCGCTGGTCATGATCGAGATCCCCGTAGGTTCCAACCCGGGTTACCAACTGCTCGTTGCTCAGCTTCGAGTACGGGTTGACGCCACCGTTGTCGAGACTGCTGCCGACCGGAGGATCGGGTTTCGTGGGCGAAGCTTCGTCCGTCCACGACAAGGAGGCGGCGGACATCACGATCACGAGCGCACAGACAACCCCGACGGTCGGTTGCGCCGCCCTCGATGGGTTGCTGCCGCCGATGGCCATACCTCGGAATGCTCAGCACCGAATCTGTCCTCGTGGCAAGTGTCCCGCAAAACCGTCAGCGCGGCCAAGCCGGGGCCGGTATCAAAATGTAACGGGTTTCTGCCGCGGACGAGAAGGGGAATCAGGGGAATCCCGCAGCACGGCACCGACGCGGGTCGGTACCGTGGCGAGTCATGTTGGGGGGCAAAGACCCGTCGCCGGTCCGGACGACGGGTCTTGCAAGGCTAGGCCCGCTCGAAGAGTCCTGCTGCGCCTTGGCCGCCACCGATGCACATGGTGACGACGCCGTAGCGCTGCTGGCGGCGCTCAAGCTCCCGCAGAATCGTCCCCGTGCATCGCGAACCGGTCATCCCGAACGGGTGGCCGATGGAGATGCTGCCGCCGTTGACGTTGTACTTCTCGTTGTCGAGATCCAACTCGTTGCGGCAATACACGCACTGCGACGCGAACGCCTCGTTGAGTTCCCACAGGTCGATGTCGTCCTTGCGCAACCCGGCGTTCTCCAGCATGCGCGGAATCGCGTAGACCGGCCCGATGCCCATCTCGTCGGGTTCGCAGGCCGCGACGGTGAACCCCCGGTAGATTCCCATCGGCTCGATGCCGAGTTGGTTGGCGCGCTCCGCGCTCATCAGCATGGTCATCGACGCGCCGTCGGAGAGTTGCGAGGCGTTGCCGGCGGTTACCGTGCCGTCCTCCTCGAAGGCTGGCGGCAGGCCGGCGAGTCCCTCGATGGTCGAGTTGGGTCGGTTGCACTCGTCGCGGTCGACCGTGACCTCCTCGAAGCTCTCTTCGCCCGTCTGCTTGTCGACCTTCTTCATGGTCGCGGTCATGGGAACGATTTCATCGTCTATCCAGCCGGAGGATTGCGCAGTGGCATAGCGCAACTGGCTCTGCAACGCGTACTCGTCCTGCATCTCGCGGGTCACTTGGTAGCGCCGGGCAACGACTTCCGCGGTGTTGCCCATGGCCATGAAGATCTCGGGCTTTTCGTCGAGCAGGCGCTGGTTGCGCTTCGACTTGCCGGGCTGCTGGCGGGCGCCCATCGAGATCGAGTCGACACCGCCGGCCATGGCGATCTCGGTCTGACCCGAGGCGATCTGGTTCGATGCAATGGCGATGGACTGAAGTCCCGAAGAGCAGAAACGGTTGATGGTCATCCCCGCCGTGGTGATCGGCAGCTTGGACAGCACGACCGCCAATCTGGCCAGGTTGCCGTCCTGTTCGCCGGTGTGGTTGGCGGCGCCGACCACGACGTCTTCGACCTCTTCCGGCGTGACCTTCGGATTCCGCTCCAGCAGCGAATCGATCAGGTGGGCCAGCATGTCATCGGAACGCGTCAAGTTGAAGCTGCCGCGGTGGGCTTTGGCAAGGCCCGTGCGGACACTGTCTACAACAACGACATCTCGTACGGCCATTCGTATCTCTCCCCTCTAGGTGGTAAATGTCGGCCTTCACGGCCCACTGGGACCGCAAGACCGTTCAGTCTATCGCAAAACGTCCGGCTTGGTTCAAGCCGGGAAGTCCGAAGTCCGAAGGCGACGGACCCCTTCCGGGCGTCTCTCGTCCCCCGTAGCGGTCGTTGACGCCCGGTCGTTCCCGTCCAAGCGAACGGGATACTGGTTGCCTGCTGCTGGGGCCCATCCCGCGCTGCCCGCTAGGGCGCGGCCTCCGCCGGAGGTGGGAAGTCCAGGCTGACGCGCCCCATTCCGAGCCCCCCGAGGTAGATCGCGGCGAGTCCGCTCAACACGAACGCGGCGAGTGCCGTCGGCAGTGCCCAGGGAAAGGGGGTCCAAGCCGCCCACGCGATTGCTCCCACTACGGGAGTCGACACCAACATGCTGAAGGGACTGGATAGCAGCCAACGGTTTGGAGACGCCGCCGCGAGATACGCGTGGCACGCTGCCAGTGCGACCAGCATCATTTTGACAAGGTGCCAGTCGGTGCCCAGGGCGATGGTTACGGCCGTGAATATGACGGCGGCAAACACGTGGTTGACGAAGATGCCCGATAGAACTCTTCGACCCGCGAAGCGGCGATCTCTCGCTGAGCCCCACAAGATCAGCCATGCGGCACCGGGTAGCGGACCACGGGAGAGCGACACCGAGGTGCCCGTGACACCGAGGAGTGCACTCATCGAACCGATTACTGCGATCAATGTGCTATCTCGCCATTCGAGCCCAGCGTGCCGCGCAATCATGCAACCGGTGGCCAATATGCCGGACCAGATGGCGACGCGCGGTAGTGACGGTTCTGACAGCCAACTGGGCTGGACTCTGGCCACCGTGATGTTGGCGGGTCGCGTCTTGGACGAGACAGCGGGCCTTCTGAGCCGGGAAGCGAACCATGCCAGCAAAGCGGCTGCAGCGACCGGGGCGGCTACGGATAACGCCAGACCGGTCGTGCCGCGAATCGGCAACGGCAGCAGTGGGCCGATGACCGGGCCGATCGGGACGAGGACTCCAAGGATTAGAAAGAGATAGAACGTCGACCTCGGATGGACCCGACCGATGGCTAGGCCGAGCGCCGTGGCGAATGTCCCTAGGGCGGTGAGCGACCATGCGTCCAGCCCGGCGAGGTAGCCGGCAACCACGTTCATGGCGAGTACCGTCGTTGACGCTAGCGCGCCGGCGATGACCAGCATCGGGACGAATGTCTCAGCGAACACGGATCCGGACCAGTTTGTGGCCCGCCCAAGGCAAGCCCCGACCCACGCACCTGCAGTGGCGAGGGTCACGGACAGGTGTACAAAGGCAGTAGCACCGATGGTGTCGATCTCGCTCAACGAGAGCCACGACAAATACGTGATGTAAGTGGATGCGCCGATTAGCGTCGCGGGCGAAGTGGGACGGAAGAATGCCCGCACAACCGCGATCAGTTGTTTGGCGCGAGTCATGCGGTCATGTCCAGAAAGAGCTCTTCGAGGTTGAGTTCGCCCACGCGCGCCGCATTGGTTAGGTCGTGATGGCGCCAATTGCGTAGCCAAAGGCGGGATTCCGCTTGCGCGAGCACATCGGCGCCCATCGGCACCCCGTCGATGCCGTAGACCGGTCGGACCTGATCCTTGAGGTCGTCGATGTCGGTGTTGAGCACGATCCGCCCGCCGTGCAGGATCGCCACGTTCGAGCAAATACGTTCGACATCGCTACAGATGTGGCTAGACAACAGCACGGTCTGCTCGGTCTCGGCGCTCAGCTCCCCGATGGCACGGAGGAGGTTTCGTCGAGCACTGGGATCCAACATGGCGACTGGCTCGTCGAGTACGAGCAGGTCGGGACGGTGGCCGATTGCGAGCAGTATCGCGACACACTGTCGCATCCCGGGGGATAGCGTTCCAATACGATCATCGGGCAACGACCAGCGTTCGCGCAGTTCCGCGACGAGTTGGTGGTCCCAGTTGGCGTGGAAGTTGGCGACAAGGTCGATGCACTTGGACGGCGTCAGCCAATGAAAGTCGACGAATCGCTGCGGCACATAGCCGATCCGACATCGTACGGATGCAGGTGCATTCCAGGCATTGTGACCGAACAACAGAGTCTTCCCTTGCCAAACCTTCCGGAGACCCAAAGCGATGTGGATCAACGTCGTTTTGCCGGTCCCGTTGCGACCTAGTAGGCCGGTGATTGACCCGGAGGGAACGACCAGGTTGACCTCTTCGAGGACCGGTTGCTTACGCCGGTAGCCGGCGGCGACGTTGCGTAGGGTTAACGGTTCGTTCACGTGTCCTTCCTCTCCGGATTCCGAGCGAGATCAACTGGGGCGCCGACCCTGACGAGCTAGTCGCATCCGGCGGGCCGCATCGACAAGGGCGAGGGTTTCAGGCGGATAGTCGCCGGGCGTTATGGTGGCTTCCTCGGCGAAGGGGCCGTCCATCTCGTGACCATGCCTCCTTGTTCGAGAAGGGAGTAGGCCTCGGGGACAGTCATTGGATTGATTCCGAGATCGGCTGAAAGCGCGCGAACCGTGCCCGACATGGCGTTTGAGCGAATACACCTACCCAAAAGTGTATTGTTGCGATGATACACGCGTTCCGCAAGCGCTCTTCGCGCTTCTTGTGCATTGTTCCGGTTGAGCAGGGGTGGTGCGTGCTGCGCGCAGGTGGAAATCACCACACGACTTGAGGTGATTTTTCGTTGACCCGTTAGCGACGAACGTGGACGTTAGCGCTGCGTCCGCAAGCGGAAGAGTGCGCGGATTGGAATCGGACAACGCACTAACGGAGTGAAACACGTGAACCATTTGAACCCACGCCCGGTTGACCCAAGGGATCTTCCCTCGACGACCCAGATACGCGAATTGACTTCCGAGGAAGTCGACGAAGTCGCGGGAGGAGTCCTGCCCCTTATCGGTGTCGCTGCGGCCATAGTGCTCATTGCAGCAGCTGTCGAGGAGATGCGGGAAGAGTCCGATGAGCCCGAGGAAGAAACGGGCAACGACGATTGACGACGCAGGTCGAAGGCCTGCTGTGTCCGCAGTGCAGCGGAGGTGCCTAACCGAATGCCTCTGGCAGTGCATTCCGGGCGATGGTCGAATGCCACCTCTGGCACCGTCACTCGCGGTGATTCTGGTTTTGGAGAACAATGGGGGTGGTGATTGATGCCGGATGACGATAGACCACAGTCGGAACGTCACCAGGAGGACGCGAACCGGGCGGCCGCGATCCGCAGGCTGGCAGAGC
Organism: Gammaproteobacteria bacterium; assembly: GCA_026705345.1. Classification (GTDB taxonomy): domain Bacteria; phylum Pseudomonadota; class Gammaproteobacteria; order Pseudomonadales; family Azotimanducaceae; genus VXYL01. The sequence continues at coordinate 18,152 of JAPPAV010000073.1, read as the reverse complement.
AGGCGATGGCAGCCGCATCGAAGGCAGAAGAGGCTGCCCGAAAAGCCCAAAGCGCTGTCGCTAACGAGCAGGAAGCTGCGGAGCAATTGCGGCGATCCACCGAGCAAGCAGGGGAAGCCGCGCGAGCCGCCAAGAACGCCGCAGAACAGGCCGATCGAGCCAGGCAAGCAGCCGAACGCTCGTCGGATCAAGCCAACGAGGCTGACGCCGCGGCCGACACCGCATTAAGCCATGCCAAACAGGCGAAGGGCGCGGCAACAACAGCTGCACGACAGGCCGACGCGGCCAAGGTGGCTGCCGACGACGCTTCGAAACGAGCCGAGGCGGCGACGAAACAGGCGGTTGCCGCACAGGAAGCTGCACAGGAAGCAGAAGAGATTCTAGGGCGCTGGGAAGCCGATGCCTGAGCCCGGCACGGAAGCCGCCGAACGGGCGGCGAGGCTGTCGGGCCTCCTGAAGGAGGCGGAGGAGAGGAATGAGCGGGTAACCTCCGTAGGCACCAAAGTAGTCCGCACGGCTCAGCACAAGCTGAGAAAATCGGCGTCAAGCGGCGCGGGATCGAGAGTCTTCGAACTGGTCATGCAGGGCGGCGTCTTCGGATCGGGGTCGCTGTGGTATGTGGTGATCGCACTCGTTGGCATCTTCTACAGCATGGGCTACTGGCAGTTCCATGGCATCCAGATCTTCGACTACTTCGGTACCCAGGACTTCCTGTTGAGTGCATTCGACAACCCACTCGCCGTATTGGCAGGAGGCACTGTCCCGTTCGTGCTGTTGACTTCAATGGGTGTCAAATACTTCGTGTCGAACGTCCATCGTGCCGAGGTCAGCGCACATGACGAGCGGCCCTGGCGCGTTAGGCCAGTGATTCTCCGGATCGGCGCGATCGTGGTGGGATCGCTCCTCGGCTTGGCATCCACGATGGGTTTGGGGGCATGGGATAGCTCGCGTGCGCTAACCGACAAGTCGCGTTTGGTCCGCCTGACGTTGCTAAGCGATTCGACGCAGCCCGAGACTCGGGTGCCGACACCGGGTCGCACCATCCTCCTCGGCAAGACGAGCGGCTATCACCTGTTCCTGGAGTGCACGCAACCCGAAGACCTCGAGAGCACGCAAGTGCTCCCGGGCAGCGAGAAGTGCGAGGGGACGAGAGCCTTCATCGTGTCGACCGCCAACGTCGCTTCGCTGTCGTTCAACCTCGATGCTCCTGAGCCAAACGGCATAGACCCGAATCCATGCGCCACAGACCCGGTTGAAGGCGGGTGCCGAACACCCTTGGAGAGGGTCTGCAGCGTCGGGCCGTTCCCGGTGGGCGAGCACATACCGGACGGCGGGCCCGATGGCGACGCGATACGGCAGCGTCTGGCGGCCGTCGAGTCGCTTTTTCGGTACGACCCCCCACGCCACGTCATGATGGTTGGGAGGATCGACACCACACAGCTTTCGCCCGAGGCGAGCAAGGAATACGGCTATGGTAGCGGCTTGGCCCAAGCACGCGCCCGACGGGTTTGGGAATCCCTCCGAGGAGGTTTGAAGGACGAGGGAAGCGCAGAACTCCGAGAAGTGGTGAACCGAGCACTGCTGCTTAGCGCAGGGCCCATGCATACGAACCCCGAGACGAACGCCGAGCCGAGCGCAACGAATTGCCCTCAGACTGGCGACACTCGCAGCCTTGATCGAATCGTCGAGGTCTGGGCGTGCTGGGACGGGATTGGCCAACAAGCCGCGCTTGACGCGTTGGCTCCGCAAATGCGCGAAGCCGGTTGCAGACCCGAGTCGAAGTCCTGACGGCTCCGCGATGGATTGTTGGATCTTGGGGGCGAGACAGGGATCGTATCCGCCGCTGACTCGACCTGGTGGACGTGGTTCGCGCTCCTCGAACTGGACGCTGAAGTTGCGGAAAACCGATCTCGTCGGAGACCTCCCCGGTTCTCGTTAAGAAGTCGCGGATCGTCCTCTCGTCGTCCGTGTTGCGTAGGAACAGGCTCGTCTCGCGCAGGCAACAACCGGAGAGAACCGCGAGGGCGAACGGCCGGGCGAATGCCACGGGTCAGCTGGCTGCTTGGCGGGCCGTTCAGGCGAGACGGAACGGGGCTTGTCAGCCCTTGTCTCGGCTTCGGGCGGTACCCCTTGCGGACTGCTGGCCGAGACCCTGGCCAGCAGCCCCGCGAACGGGTAGTCAGATGGTCGAGCTAGCTCTCTTCGCCGCCGTCGTCGGCCGCCTCTTCGCCGCCGTCTTCAGCCGCTTCTTCGCCGCCTTCGTCCGCGGCTTCTTCGCCGCCAGCCTCGGCTTCGGTGAGTTCGGTGGCTTCTACCGCCGCGTCCTCGGCCTCGGTGAGTTCGGTGGCTTCTACCGCCGCGTCCTCGGCCTCGGTGAGTTCGGTGGCTTCTACCGCCGCGTCCTCGGCCTCGGTGAGTTCGGTGGCTTCTACCGCCGCGTCCTCGGCCTCGGTGAGTTCGGTGGCTTCTACCGCCGCGTCCTCGGCCTCGGTGAGTTCGGTGGCTTCTACCGCCGCGTCCTCGGCCTCGGTGGCGGGCATTGCCTCTTCTTCCGCTGCTTGTTCGCAGCCAGCCAACCCTACGACCAAGAACCCGGCGAGAACCGCGCCCCCTACACGAGAAAGTGTGCCGTCGATCATGTGTGAAAGCGTCATAATTGCTCCTCCCTAATCAAGCCGGCCATACGCTCGGTTCTCGTCGGTGCGCCGTGAAAGCTACCCCGACGGCCTTGCTATGGTCGCAACAGTGAGCATATAACAGATCGAGCGCCGCTGTGAAAGCGTCTCGGTTCGCCGCAACACGTCCGGAAACGTCCATGGGAGGACCCGATGCCCGCTGTTTTGAAGGGCGGACCCACGTCGCACATCTACTTCTCGCAGCGCTTGCGCCTGCATTACGTGGATTGGGGCAACGAGGATGCCCCGGCCATGCTCCTGGTGCATGGCGGGCGCGACCACTGCCGCAATTGGGACTGGGTGGCGCACGAACTGAAGTCCGACTATCACATCATCGCGCCGGACCTGCGCGGCCACGGGGATTCCCAATGGCTGGTGGGCGGCGCCTATACGACCATCGACTACGTCTACGACATCGCCCAGCTCGTGCGCCAGGCTCGCCTGGACGACGTCGTGGTGGTCGGCCACTCCATGGGCGGGTCCGTGTCCCTTGCTTTCACCGGCCTGTATCCGGAGAAGGTCAGGAAGCTTGTCTCCATCGAGGGCATGGGCATGTCGCCGGCGACCGCGGACGACTCGACGCCAGGTCATGAACGGCTGCTCGGCTGGGTGGACAACCTGCGGGCTCTGTCCGGTCGCATCCCGAGGCGCTACGCGACTCTCGAGGACGCATTCAAACGGATGTACCAGGCCAACCCGCACCTCACCGAGGGCCAGGCCCGTCACCTCACCATCCACGGCAGCAACCAGAACGAAGACGGCACGTACAGTTGGAAGTTCGACAACTACATGCGAGCCTGGTCGCCGTTGGGACTCGCCGCTCGGCAGACCGTCGGTCTCTACCGGCGCATTACCTGTCCGACGCTGTTGGTCCACGGGGCCGAGTCCTGGGCGTCGGACCCGGAGGAAGACGGTCGCCTCGAGTACTTCCGGGATGCCCGGTCGGTGGGCGTGGAGAATGCCGGCCATTGGGTTCACCACGACCGCCTGGACGAGTTCCTCTCGATTCTCCGCGACTTCCTGGACGATGACGCAAGCGCTTGACGCGCTCATTGCCGCGATCCACCGCGCGCCACGCAGCGGCGTGTTCACGGTAACCGGCGGCGGGTCGGGCTTGTTGTCGAGCCTGCTCGGCGTGGGCGGCGCTTCGGCAACGGTTCTGGAGGCGAACGTCCCCTATGCGACCCGGTCGTTGCGTGATTGGCTTGGCTCGGAACCCGCACAGGCATGTAGCGACGAGACCGCGAGATCCATGGCCGTGCGGGCCTTCATGCGAGCCGACGAGCTAGGTGGTGACTTCGGGTTCGCGGTCACCGCGTCCTTGTCCACAACTCGACCCAAGCGCGGCGCGCTTCGAGCCCATCTTGCCTTCCAGGATGCATTGAGTACCCGGACCTGGCGCTTGGCCTTCGAAGGATCCGCGGACCGCAGCGGACAGGAACGGACGCTTGCCGCAGTGGGCGTCGAAGCCCTTGGCCACGCGCTGGATGTCGGCGGCGCGCCGAGAGTCCCCGAGACCCACGCGCACGGCGACACGGCCCTCGCCGGGCTGATGCTGGGCAGGTATCGGCGCGTCGGCGACGTCGTCTTCGATGCAGTGCTGCCCGGGGCGTTCAACCCGATTCACGACGGGCACCGGCGCATGAGGGCGGATGCCGAGCGCCGCCTTGGGCGGCGGGTGGGATTCGAGCTCTCCATTGCCAACGTGGACAAACCGCCCCTCGACTACCACGAAATCAACACGCGGCTTACGCAATTCGATGACGGCGAACTCGTACTGACCAATGCGCCGACCTTCATCGACAAAGCCCGCACCCTCGGGGGTGTCATTTTCGTCGTGGGAGCCGACACCATGCGGCGGGTGGCCGAGCCCGGCTACTACGGCGGCATGGAAGTGCGCGATGCCGCGATCGACGAACTCGCGGGGCTCGGATGTCGGTTCCTAGTGTACGGACGGCTCGACGCCGGCGTGTTCACGACGCTTTCCGACCTGACGTTGCCGCCGGCGCTTGCGGCCATCAGCAGCGGCGTGCCCGAGTCCGAGTTCCGCAACGACCTGTCGTCCACGGGGTTGCGCCAACCCGAAGGCGGGGTCTACTAGCCCCGACGGCGACCCCACGAGACTATGCCGGCACTTCAAGACTTGTGCCGGTTTAGGAGCCGCAGCAGCTTCGGTTCCGAGTATCGTCGGTTCCGCACCAGTCCGCTCATGTTGCGCGAAAGCAGCCGATTGCCGTCGCTGTCGAGGATGACGAGGTACGGGTACGACTTGGCGCGGATGTTGACGAAGGATGCACCGTACTGGGGCTGTTTGCGCGGCTTGTATCGGATCCCGGGGGATTCCGAGTCGCAATGCACCTTGGCGACGACGTAGTGGCGACTGAGCAAGGCGGTCAACTCCTCGGACTCGTCGATGTCGTTCTCAAGGACCTTGCACCAGCTGCACCAGTCACCGCCCAGAATGAGCAGAACCCGTTTGTCCTCGGCGTCCGCGCGCTGCATCGCGTTCGTGACCAGTTCGACGTTGTCCCGGTGCGGGTCGTAGTCCTCAACGATGTAGAAGTCCTGCTCGCCGGCTCGGGCCGGGCAGAGGAGCGCGACGGCGACGAGCACCCCAAGCAGGGCTGTCGTCGGTCGGCCACCGTCTCGTCTCCTGCCGACGCTGGGTATGGGACACACGCGGAATGTGGTCACGGACCCCCCAATGCGGGCGCATTAGCCCAAGTGTGATAGGGCTCGACTGTCGCGTCCAGCGTTGATATCCGGCTTTGGAACCGGACAGTACGGTGGGTGTCCCCGTCGCGCCCCACGGTGGGTGTCCCCGTCGCGCCCGAGTGCCGCCCCGACCGCGTCCGAAGGACGCTCCCTTCGTCGGATGTTCTATGACAGTTTCCAATCCGGGGCGGGCCGCAGACATGCAAGGAACAACGGATCGTAGGGGACGGGCTTGTCCCGTCCCGTTGTTCGGTTAGTCGGCATGTCCGGGCCGGGCGACGACAAGCGTCGCCTCAACGAATTTTCATCATGTGATTCAATCGGTTATGGGTTTGTTCCCTGCGAGGGGCGACCCTTGGGGTTACGGTGACTCCTCGAGGTCCTCGATCCGCTTCGGGTAGGTGTCCTTCAGCAACCGTGACAGCGAGCGGTCCGCCAGCAACCGGCCGCCGGTCTGGCACCGGGCGCAATAGTTGGATTCGTTCTCCGACTTGAGGATGCGCTGCACGGGCGCGCCGCAAACCATGCAGGGCTCGCGGTATTTACCGTGGACTGCCATCTGGGGATGGAACGCGGTGACCTTGGTGGGGAACTTCCCGCGCGTCTCCTTGCGCAGCGTCTCCGCCCAGCGGGTGAGGACGTCGCGGCAGGTGTCGAACAGCTTGCGGGCTTCCTCCGCCTTCATGTTCCGGCCGAGCTTGAACGGGGACATTCCCGCCTCGAAGAGGATCTCGTCGCTGTAGGCATTGCCGATGCCCGCGAACACGCGTTGGTCGGTGAGGGCCCGCTTGACGGTATGGGGTGTCGATTGCAGACGCTCGAAGAACGCCTCGAACTCGATGTCGCACACTTCCAGCCCACCCGGGTCGAGGCCCGCAAGCGCATCCCGGCCCCGCACCAGCCGCAGCGATGCCCGTCGCTTCCGGCTCGCCTCGGTGAAGACGAGCGATCCGTTGTCGAAATCGAACGCCGCCAGGCCGTTGCGTTTCGGGACCGGCTTCGCCTCGTCGTACCAGCGCAGGCGCCCGGCGATCATCAGGTGCACGACGACGAACATCTCGCCGGCCAGTTCGAGGACGATCTGCTTGGCAAGCCGGCGCACCCCGACGACCTCTCGGCCGACGACCTCGTCCACGGCGGGAGAGACCGACCGCAACAGGAACGGGCTGGCGATTCGGATGTCGTCCAGCTGGTGCCCCACCACGCGATCGTCGAGGTGTTCGACGTAGACCGTGAGGTCGGGAATCTCAGGCACGCCGAGGTCCGTTGTCGAGCTGTCTGTCTGCTACCATGCGTCTCCTTTTTCGCACCAGGGGGGGATCATGTCCGGCAACTTTGCGGACATCAACGTGAGCGTGGACGGTCACATCGCCACCGTGGAGATCGACCGGCCGCCGCACAACTTCTTCGATCGCTACCTGATCTCGCAGATCGCCGATGCCTACGCCGAATGCGACGACGATCCCGCGTGTCGAGCCATCGTGCTGGCCTCCAACGGCAAGTCGTTTTGCGCCGGGGCCAACTTCGGCTCGGGCCGCGAGGAGCGGTCCGGCCACGAGGAGTTCTCGGAGGACGGCTTCAGGAACACCACGGGCATGCTCTATCGAGAAGGCGTGCGGTTGTTCTCCGCGAAAACGCCGGTGGTAGCGGCGGTGCAGGGGGCGGCCATCGGCGGCGGGTTCGGACTCGCCCTCTCCGCCGACTTTCGGGTCGGCGCCCCGGAGGCGCGGTTTTCGGCCAACTTCGTCAAGCTCGGCATCCATCCCGGTTTCGGATTGACGGTGACGCTGCCCAACCTCATCGGCAAGCAGGCCGCCAACCTCATGTTCCTCACCGGACGGCGCATCAAGGGCGAGGAAGCGCTGTCCCTGGGCCTGTTGGATCAATTGGTACCCCTTGACGAAGTGCGCAGCGCCGCGTGTGCGCTGGCGGCGGAGATCGCGGAGAACGCGCCGCTTGCCATCGGTTCCGTGCGCGCCACGGTTCGCCATGGGCTTGCCGAGCAGATCGCCCGAGCGACCGACCACGAGCTCGCCGAGCAGCAATGGCTTCGTGCCACGGAGGACGCGGAGGAAGGCATTCGCGCCGTGGCGGAGCGGCGTCCCGGAAACTTCAAAGGCCGTTGAGGTGGAGCTCGCCAAACTCGGGGTTTGGTTCTTCACCGATCGCCTGAGTGCCGCCGATGCCCGAGCGGCGGCGCAACGCATCGAGGGACTCGGCTACGGCGCGCTGTGGATTCCCGAGACCATGGGGCGCAACCCGTTCGCCCATGCGGCATGGCTGCTCGCGAACACCGACCGGCTAGTCGTTGCGACGGGTATCGCCAACATCTACCACCGGGAGCCCGGCGTCACCGTCCAGGCGCAGAAGACCTTGGCGGAGCAGTCCGGCAATCGCTTCCTGCTCGGGCTCGGCGTCTCCCACAAGCCCCTGGTCGAGGGTTTGCGGGGCCTAAGCTACGGCAAACCGGTCGCCACGATGCGAAGCTACCTGGAGAAGATGGCGGTTTCCCCCTATACGAGCATCGAACCCGACAGCGCGCCGCCGACGATCATCGCCGCCCTCGGACCGAAGATGCTGGAACTGGCTCGCGATGCCACCCACGGCGCCCATCCCTATTTCACCTCGCCCGCGCACACCCGCATGGCGCGGGAAATTCTCGGACCCGACAAATGGCTCTGTGTGGAGCAGAAGGTGGTCATGGAGACCGATCCGGACAAGGCGCGGACATTGGCCCGGGTGACAGCCCGTACCTACCAGGCACTGCCCAACTACCGCAACAACTGGCTGCGCATGGGGCTCACCGAAGGGGATATCGCGGGGGACGGCTCCGACGCCTTCATCGATGCCACGTTCGCCTGGGGCGACGCCGAGACCGTACGCCAGCGCGTCGATGAGCATTTCGAAGCCGGCGCCAGCCACGTCTGTATTCAACCCGTGAACCGGGCGGGCCGGTTCGGCGAAGTGGACTGGGAGACCTTGGAGGCATTGGCACCATGAGCGAGTTCAAGGATAAGCGCACGGTCGTTACGGGCGCGGCGGGGACGGTTGGGCGCGTCGTCGCCCAGGCGTTCCACGACGCCGGAGCGGACGTCACAGGCGTCGACATCGTCGAATACGAGGCACCCTACCGAACGCTAGTCGCGGACCTCATCGATCCGGAAGGTGCTCGCGGCGCGGTCGCCGAGCTCGGTGAGATCGACATCCTCGCCAACATCGCCGGCGGCTTCGCGATGGGCGACACCATCGCCGAGACATCCGACGACACCTGGGATTTCATGATGAACCTGAACGCCCGCACGGTGCTCAACATGACCCGCGCGGTGGTGCCGGGCATGGTCGCCCGGGGCTCGGGCAAGGTCGTCAACATCGGCGCTCGCGGCGCCTTGCGCGGTGCCGCCGCGATGGGTGCCTACGTGGCGTCGAAGAGCGTCGTCATTCGACTGACCGAGACCCTGGCGGACGAGCTCAAGGCCAAGGGCATCAACGTCAACTGCATCCTGCCGAGCATCATCGACACGCCGACCAACCGGGCGGACATGCCAAAGGCCAAGTTCTCGAACTGGGTGCCGCCGGAACACATCGCCAACGTCGTGCTGTTCCTGGCGTCGTCCGCCGCCGACTCCGTGCACGGGGCGTCCATACCGGTGGAGGCGTTGGCGTAGGGACGTTCTTGCGCTAAACGCAAGGTGGCCCGTTCATGTTCCGTTCAGGCAAGCGTGGCTATGGTTGCCGCGTCGCTGCCCGACTCCGGTCGCCCGCAGTCAGGGACGACGCCAAGAGAACTCGAAGGAAAGCAGGAGAAGAGGAATGAACATCACGATGACTCTTGTTCGCGCCGCAGGTGTGTTGGGTTTCGGCTTGGTGCTGACGGGCTGCATGGCGCCGCAGAGCCAGCCGGTGACCGAACGCGATGCCGCGCTCACCCAGGGCAACGTGCAAATGAACCTGCGCCTCGGCCAGACCACGAAAGCCGACGTGATCGAGACGTTCGGTGCGCCGAACGTGACCACCCGGGACGGCGAGGGCAATGAGGTCTGGTCGTACCAGCGGGCGGCGCGGGTATCCCAGTCGTCGAGCCGTTCGGGCCTGTGGAACATCCTGCTGTTCCCCGGTGCGCGCGGCGCGGGTGGTGCTCTCGGCACCTCCTCGTCCACCGGTTTCGAAACTGCGTCGCGCATGATCACGCTGATTATCAAGTTCGACGCGGAGGACGTGGTCACCGACTTCAATAGCCGCGCCGCCACGTTCTAGGCGACGCGCGAGAGGAACTCCCGATGAACCGCATGCCCTGCCTCCCTGCCTTCGCTTTCGCAGCAGCGGTGGTATCCGGCGGCTGCGTCAGCATGCCGCCGGAACCGACCCCGCTCGAATTGCAGACCTTGCAGTCGCGCGAATACGCCGAGGACAAGCAGATCGTGTTCTCCAGCGTGATGTCCGTGTTGCAGGATTTGGGCTACACGCCCACCAGCGCGGACCTGGAAACCGGCTTGATCAGCGCGGAGAGTGCCGCGCAGGGCGGATTCAACCTCCTGGACCTGCTTGTCGACAACGCGACCGTGGTACAGACACGGGCCACCGCCTACATCGAACGAATCGGTGCCAGCACCCACGTCCGGCTTAGCTTCGTGGAAGTCCGAAGCACGTCGTCCGTGGGGGGGCAGGCCGACCGGCGCGATGTTCAGGTGCTTGACCAGGAGGTCTACCAGAACGCCTTCGAGCGCATCGAACAGGCCATCTTCGTACGCACCGCCAACTGACGCGTTTGTCTTCGCCTGTTTCGTCCCGGCACGACGAGTGTCGAAGACGGGACACCGCGAGGGTGTCCCCTACAGGCCGTACTCGCCACGGAAGTAGATCAAGGGCCGGACGTCGTGCCTCAGGGTCTCGAACCCTAGGACCCGCCCCACGGCCACCGTGTGGTCGCCGGCATCGTGTTCGGCGTCGAGCGCGCATTCGACGTAGGCGATTGCCCCCTCCAGGATGGGAGCCGTCGTCGCGTTCGTGTTCCAGGGCACGTCGGCGGCGCGTCCTGACTGGGCGAACTCTTCGCTGACGGCTTCCTGGTCGTACGCCAGCACGTTGATGCAAAAATGTCCCGTGGCCCGGATGCGCGGCCAACTGGTACTGGTCTTGGCGGGGCAGACGGCGACGAGCGGCGGATCCAGCGACAGCGACACGAAGGACTGGGCGGCGAATCCCACCAAGGTGCCGTCCTCGCTGCCCGTGACGATCACGACGCCCGTGCAGTACTGCCCCATCGTGTCGCGATAGGCGCGGCTGTCGAAGTCGTCCATCGTTTCAATCCGTATTGCGGAAAGCGGATTATGGCGGGTTTGAAGGCAAGACCGCGAAGCGTCGGCCCTGGCTTTGGGGCGCTACGGTAGAATGCCCCGGTGGCGGAGCATTACGACATCGCCCCGGGAGGCAGGGAAGCCGAACAACCCTATGCCGCGCTGGACCTGGGCTCCAACAGCTTCCACCTCATCGTCGCCTACGACCATGGCGACCGCTTGCAGGTGGTGGACCGGCACAAGGAGATGGTGCGACTCGCGGAAGGGCTGAAGGTGGACAACACCTTGTCGGCGTCGGTTGCCGCCCGGGCCATCGCCTGCCTCAAGCGCCTGGGCCAGCGCATCCGCGACCTTCCCCCGGGCAATGTCCGCGTCGTTGGCACGAACACGCTGCGCAAGGCTCGCAACAGCCAGGACTTCATCGAGGCGGCCGAGCGGGCGCTGGGGCATCGCGTCGAGATCATCAGCGGTCGCGAGGAGGCGCGTCTGATCTACCTCGGCGTGTCCCATTCCCTCGAACCCATCGAAGACAGCGCCGAGACCCGCCTGGTGGTGGACATCGGCGGCGGCAGCACGGAACTCATCCTCGGCCGCCAGTTCCAGCCCCATTTGATGGAGAGCCTCTACATGGGCTGCGTGTCGATGTCCGAGGCGTTCTTCGGCGACGGCAGGCTCCTGGAACATCGGTTCCGGGACGCGGAAAACGCGGCCCGCCAGGAACTCGAGGTGCTCGAAGAGATCTACCGGGCGCGGGGATGGGACACGGTCATCGGCGCGTCCGGCTCGATCCTCGCCATCCACGACGCCATCCTCGAGTTGACGGGCGAGCGGGGCATCACCCATGACGGTCTCGCGACGTTGAAGGGCCACTTGCTGGGCAAGGGCCACATCAACGACGTCGGATTGGAAGCCGTGGATGCCGAGAGGGCACCGGTCTTCGCGGGCGGTCTGGCGATCACCGCCGCCGTTGTGGACGCGCTCACCATCGACAGCATGACTGTGTCCGACGGGGCGCTACGGGAGGGGTTGCTGCACGATCTCCTGGGCCGGGTCCATGCCCAGGATATCCGCGAGGCGACGGTGGCCGATCTCATGCACCGCTACCACGTCGATGCGCGCCACGCGCGGCGGGTCGCTGGAACGGTCGCCCGAATACTCGAACAGGTTTCCTGGGATCTCGCGGAGAACCTGGCCGGCAAGCGTGTTCCGAACGGTTTGGGACGCCCCACCCGCCAGGGCGGCCTCAACGGCGTGGCGGGTTCCCTCTCCGGGGTCGCCGCCGCACGTCTCTTGCGTTGGGCGGCCCTGCTGCACGAGATCGGCATGGACATCGCCCACAGCCAGTACCACAAGCACGGCGGCTACCTGCTCGACAACATGGACCTGCCGGGGTTTTCCCGTTCGGAACAGCACAATCTCTCGATGATCGTTCGTTCGCATCGGCGCAAGTTTCCCATCGAGGAACTGCAGGGATCCCCGGGCCTGATCGCGCTGTGCGTGCTGCTGCGCCTCGCCGTGGTACTGCACCGGGGCCGCACCGAGAACACGTTGCCGGCGTTCTGGGTTGCGCCGATCGGCGCGGGGGAGATCCGGATCACGTTTCCCCGGAAGTGGCTGGCCGAGCACCCGCTGACCAAGCTCGACTTGGAGCAGGAATCCGAATACCTCTCGGTCGTTCCCCTGAAGCTGAGCGTGGCCGCCGTTTAGGGGCGGCGTTGTCACGTCCCGCCGTGTTCTCGCCGCTGTGGCGTTAGCGCGTCAAGAGCTCCAGCAGTTCCTCTTGGGCGCAGTGACGGTCTTCCCCGCAAGCCGCACGTCCATAGCTGCCATCGGCCTGCAGGACCCAGGCCTGCACGTTGTCGCGGAGGTAGGGTTCGAGGCCGTGCTCGACGACCGCCAACCGGTTCTCCTCGGCCTCGATGGGGAAGCAAGTCTCGACCCGGGAGAAGAAGTTGCGGCCCATCCAGTCCGCGCTCGACAGGTAGATGCGCGCATCGCCTCCGTTCTCGAACAGGAAGACTCGCGTGTGTTCCAGGAAGCGGCCGATGATGGAACGCACCGTGATGTTCTCCGACACACCCTCGATTCCAGGCTTCAGCGAACAGATGCCACGCACCACGAGTTGTATGCGCACGCCCGCCTGGGAAGCCCGGTACAGGGCCTTGATCACGTCCGGGTCGATCAACTGGTTCATCTTCGCCGTGATGCCGGCCGGCTTGCCGACGGTCGCGTTTTCGATCTCGACGTCGATATGGCGGAGGATGGTCTCGTGGAGGGTGAACGGCGACTGCACCAGCTTGTTCAAGCGCCCGCTGCGGCCCATGGTGGTTAGCTGGTGGAACATCCGCTGCACGTCGGCGGCCAGATCCTCGTCGGCTGTGAGCAAGCCGAAATCCGTGTAGCCACGTGCCGTGCGGGCGTGATAGTTGCCGGTGCCGAGATGGGCATAGCGACGCAGTTCGCCGTCCTCGCGACGGATGACGAGGATCATCTTGGCGTGGGTCTTGTGTCCGACGATGCCGTATACGACCTGCGCACCCGCTTCCTGGAGATGGTTGGCGAGTTCGATATTGGCGGCCTCGTCGAAACGGGCGCGCAGCTCGATCACCACCAGCACTTCCTTGCCTCGCCTGGCCGCGTCGAGCAGGATCTTGACGGCGGCGGAGTCCGTGCCCGTCCGGTAGAGCGTCTGGCGGATCGACAGCACGTTGGGGTCCTCCGCCGCGCTACGCAGGAAGTCGAGCACCGGCACGAACGAGTGGAACGGGTGGTGCAGCAGGATGTCGCCGCTCTTGATCGCCGAGAAGATGTCGGGTGCGGTTTGGATGCGCTTGGGAATGCTGGGCGTGAATCCCGGGTACTTGAGGTCGGGTCGATCCACTAGGTCGGGGATCGTGTTGATGCGCATGAGGTTGACGGGCCCGTTGCAGTAGTAGACGTCCTCCTCGGCCACCGAGAACTCGTCGGCGAGGAACTGGCCGACGTGCTTCGGACAGTCGTCCGCGAGTTCGAGGCGCACTGCATCGCCGAAGCGACGGGACGAGAGTTCGCCTTCCAGCGCGATCAAGAGGTCGTCCACGGCTTCCTCGTCCACGAACAGGTCGCTGTTCCGCGTCACCCGGAATTGGTAGCACCCGACGGCCTCCATGCCGGGGAACAGTTCGTCGACGTGGGCGTGGATGATGGAGGAGAGGAACACGAAGGCATTGGGGCTGTCGGCCTTGTCCTCCGGGAGCCGAACGACGCGGGGCAGCGCGCGCGGCGCCTGGACCACGGCCATGCCGCTCTTCCGCCCGAACGCATCCTTGCCCTCGAGCGTCACGATGAAAGTCAGGTTCTTGTTCAGGATTCGCGGAAACGGATGGGCCGGGTCCAGGCCGATGGGGGTCAGGATCGGCTCGAGTTCGCGGTGGAAGAAGTCGCGCAGCCACGCTTCCTGCGCCTGATTCCAGTGGGCCCGTTTCGGGAACCGGATGCCCTCGGCGTCGAGCAGCGGAAACAGCACGTCGTTCAGGACGCGGTATTGCTCGTCCACCATGTCGTGGGCGTGGAGCGCGATGCGCTTGAGCTGCTCGGTGGGCGACAGGTTGTCGGGACCGCGTTGGGTGGCGCCCACCTCCTCCTGCTGCTTGAGGCCGGAGACGCGGATCTCGAAGAACTCGTCGAGGATGGTTCCGACGATGCACAGGAACCGCAGCCGTTCGAGGAGCGGCACGTCGTCTCGCTTCGCCTGCTCCAGCACCCGGCGAATGAACTCGAGCTGCGCCAGTTCCCGGTTGATGTACAGGTCGGCACTGGCGAGATTGGGCGGTTTTGCGACCTTGGTCGCCATACAATGTTCCGCGCTATGCCTGTATCGGAAAAGCCTACCACCGCGTCGACTTCGGCGTCGGCGCGCGACCGGTTGTTCGACCAACCCCGACAACTGGTCGACTTTGCCTTCGACCAGACCGTGGCCGCCGTGTTCCCGGACATGATCCGGCGCTCGGTGCCGGGTTACGAGACCGTAGTTGCCCTTACCGGACTTCTGGCCGCCCGGCACTTGGAGAAAGGTGGGCGCTGCTACGACCTCGGCTGTTCCCTCGGTGCGTCGACGCTTGCCGTCCTGCGCGCCATGGGAACAACCCCGTGCGAAATCCTCGCCGTCGACAGTTCGGCCGCGATGCTCGATGAGGCCCGCCGTGTTCCGGGGTTCGACGACCGGATCGAGTGGGTGGAAGCCGATGTTCGGGAGATCCCAATCGAACGTGCCCAGGTGGTGGTCCTCAACTACGTCCTGCAGTTTCTTCCTCCCGCAGACCGGATGCCGCTGTTACGGCGGATTCGTGCGGGCCTATCGGACGGCGGGGTCTTGATCGTTTCCGAGAAGCTTGCCGAAGGCGACTACTTCGACGGACTTCACCTGGATTTCAAGCGGGCCAACGGCTACAGCGAACTGGGAGTCAGCCAGAAGCGCGCCGCTCTCGAGAACGTCATGCGGATTGATCCCGAAGACACGCACCTCGCAAGGTTCCGGGAAGCCGGCTACGGCGCCGCACGGGTCTGGTTCCGCTGCCTGAACTGGGCGTCGTTCGTCGCCTGGCCGGACGGGGATCCTCGTTAGCGCGAACGTGGAGGGCGCGATCGGATCTTTGTTCTCCGCATGGCGCGATGCGTCGGCGGATTGGGCCATCGACAGGCTGGAACAAGCGTCCCACGGCGATCTGGCGCGGTGGCTGGCGGCCTTGGAACGTCTACCGGAAATCCAGCCAGACGACGTTTCGCTGGGCCGCGTGGTGGGCGCCCGTGCGGCCGACTTGGCGAGTGCAAGCACCGAACGTCTTGAGGCGGCGCTCAAGGAGCTGATTCCGTGGCGCAAGGGGCCCTTCCGCCTGTTCGGCATCGATATCGACAGCGAGTGGCGATCCGATCTCAAGTGGTCCCGCATCGCCCCGCACCTCGACCTCGACGGTCGGCGTGTCCTCGACGTCGGTTCCGGCAACGGCTACTACGGCTGGCGCATGTTGGAGGCTGGTGCCGCGTCGGTGGTGGGGGTCGATCCGTCGCTGCTCTTCGTGCTGCAGCACGCCGCCATCAGCTACTACGTGGATCGGGGCCGGTCCCGGAACACGGTTCTGCCGGTGGGGCTGGACGAGTTGCCTGCGGCGGTGCCGTTCGACGTGGTGTTCTCCATGGGTGTCGTCTATCACCGGCGCGACCCTGCTGACCACATCAGGGAACTCGCTGGTCGCGTCCACGACGACTCAACGTTGGTAGTCGAGAGCCTGATCGTGGATGGTGCCCCCCTGCGGCCGCGTTCCCGGTACGCGCGGATGCGCAACGTCTGGCTGGTGCCGGACCGGGCGGCGCTGCACTCGTGGCTCGCGGAGGCCGGATTCGCCGACACGGACGTGGTCGATGTCTCGCCGACGACGACGGCGGAGCAGCGGACCACCGCGTGGATGCCCTACGAGTCCCTGGCCGACGCGCTTGATCCCGAGGATCCAGGCCGGACCGTCGAAGGCTATCCGGCGCCGAAACGCGCCGTTATCATCGCCCGAAGGAAATGACGAGCTGGCCATGAACGATTTCCTGGCACCTTGGAAGTTCCGCTTCCGCGGCAAGACGGGCCGTTTGCTCTCCATCGTCGACTGTTTCCGCAAGGAGCCCAACAAGGGACTCGCGGTGGTGCAGGTCGCGCGGGGGAGTGGCTTGCCGATCCACGACGCGGCCAAACTGCTCGAGAGCACGCCGGAGCTATTCATCAAGTTGCCGGGGCGGGGCGACGGCATCACGCGCTACCGGCTTGCCTCCTCGGTGTCGGCCCGGAGCGACAAGGAGATCGACGACCTGGTGCAGCGCCACGCCCGGCGCGAGTCTGGGATCTTCTACGCCCTGATGCTGATGGGGCTCCTGATACTCGTCGTGATTGCCATGATCATCGTGCCTTCGCTCTTGTAGGGGCGACCCTTGTGGTCGCCTGCCCACCCATGGAACAACCCCGCAACCCGTGGAATCGCAATCTCGATCGTCGGGCGACCCCAACGCGCCCGTCACGGGTCGCGGTCGTCCGACTCGGATGCACCGGGCGCCTCGGTCGCGGGACGGGACAAGCCCGTCCCTTACGGTGCCGTTGTTCTTGGCACGTCGGTTGAGGTAACCCCATGCCCGAACGGCTTCCACCGGATACCGCCGCTCTCTTGGACCGCGCAGAACGCCTTGCCCGTGACGTGCTGGTGCCTTTGCGCGACGATGCGGACTTGGACCCAGCCGAGCGCACCGACCGGGTGCGGGCGGCCTCGAAAGAAGCCGGGATCTATCCGATGGTCCAGCCGGCGGAGTTCGGCGGCGGGGCGACCCTACTGGCGTTGACCGTCGTTCGGGATACCCTCGGTGCGCACAACGTCTGCCATCTGCCCGGCATCTTCGGACCGAGCCCCGGCGTCTTGGGCGATGTCGGCGAACCGCTGCGCAGCCAGTACCTCATCCCGCTTCTCGCCGGCGAGAAACGCGCCGCGTTCGCATTCACCGAGCCGGATGATGCGGAGCGCGCCACCTGGGGCGTCCTCGACGGCGACGTGCTGACGGTGAACGGGCAGAAGTCGTACGTGACCGGCGGGGCGAGAGCCGACTTCGTCAACGTCCTCGTGGAGATCGAGGAGCACGGCCCGGCGATGGTGGTCATCGACCGCGAGGCTCCCGGCGTTCTTATCCGGCGCACGTTCGGATCGGTGGACGGCAGTCACCATGCCTACATGGAGTTCCGCGATGTCCGGCTGCCCGCGTCGCATATCGTCGGCGAACCGGGTCGGGGCTTGCCTCGCGCCATGCGCCAGATCGGCGACACGCGCCTGGCATTGGCGGCCGAAAGCGTCGGACTGTGTCGATGGGTCATCGACTTCGTCACCGATCACATCATGAGTCCGCACCGAAGCGGCGCGCCCCTGGGTAGTCGGGAGGGCGTCCGCCTGCGCTTCGCGGACATGCGCATCCGGGCCTACGCCGCCCGCAGCATGGTCTATCGCACCGCGCGTCTGGGCGATGCGGGGGAGAACATCATCAACGAGGGTATCGCCGCCAAGGTGTTTGCCACGGAGACCGTGGGGGACATCGTCGATACCGGAATCCAGCTGGTCGGGGGCGGTGCGTTGCGGAGCGGCCATCCCTTGGAAGCGCTGTATCGCCGTGTACGGGCCCTGCGTCTGGCGGAGGGCGCGAGCGACGTGCTTCGGCTGAATCTGGCACGGGGACGCCTGGACCTAGGCAAGGGGAGGATCTGATGCCCCACTCCAGTCAAGCCTTGTCAGTCGTCGAACAGCGCGATGTAGCGTTGGCAGGCAAACCGGCGATTTCTTGCATTGCCCGTAACCTCGGCCAGGACACCGAGTTCCACCATGCGGTCGATGAGCCGGTTCGCGGCGGCGTAGCCGACTCCTAGCCGCAATATTGCATGAGCAGTGCGGTGTTGGCGAGATTTTCCCGTACCGGA
>JAPPAV010000036.1 GCA_026705345.1 Gammaproteobacteria bacterium | reverse complement strand
GGTCGGGCCAGTTCGATGATGGTCCGCTGCAGGCTGTTGCCGGAGACGAACTGCCGATAGGCCGACGTCGCGATCGTGAATCCGGACGGTACTGGCCAGCCCGCGCTCGCCATTCTCGCCAGTGACAGACCCTTGCCGCCGAGGGTGTCGATATCGGCGAGTGTTTCGTCACCGGACCCGTCGAAGGGGTGTACGTGGGTGGTCGTCGAGGCGGTCATGGGTTCACCTAGACACACCGTCCCCCACGATTCGGGCAGCTTTGTCCGTGTCGTACCACCAGCCGTCGGGGTATGCAGGCTGGTATCTGGGCTCGTAGTCCGGTCTGCCGAATTTGCCCCAATGCACGGTGGTCCGCCTAGCGACTGCGTAGAGCGGAATCTGGTAGTACTGCCAGAGAAGAACCCGGTCAAGTGCACGGCAGGCGGCGACCATTTGCAGTAGGTCGGTCGCGGAGACGGCCTTCTCGATCAGGAAATCCACCACGGGATTGCTGATGCCCGAGCGGTTGGCGGAGGTCGGCACCATCGCCGAATCGGAATGGAACCGGTCTACCAGCCCGATGACGGGTGGCATCTGGATACGCATGCTCACCAACGCGGCATCGTAGCCGAAGGAGCGCAGGCGGTTGATCCATTCGCCGTCCCCGGACGCTAGTGACATCCTGGCTCGAATGCCGAGTTGCTCCAATCGTTGGAAATACGGGAGCAACGTGCGTGCCTCGCTGGGACTTCGGGCGAGGAATTCGATGTCGAAGATCTCGCCCGACGCATTTCTTAGTACGCCATCCACAATGCGCCACCCGGCCTCGCGGAGGAGTTCCTGTGCGCGCACCATGAGGACGCGATGATCCTCCTCGTTCTTGACTTCCGGAAAACCAAACGGCCTCTCGAATAGTTGCTTCGGCAGCTGATCGCGGTAACGGTGGAGCAGGGCTAGCTCGCCAGCGCTCGGCAAATCGGTCGCAGCCAATATGGTGTCGGGCCAATAGCTGTGCGCGCGCTTATGGTAGCCGTAGTGCAACGTACGGTTCTGCCACTCGAAATCCACCGCTAGCGTGAGTGCTTGCCGGATCCTTCGATCCTTGAATCTGTCGCGCCTGTTGTTGAGGACGATGCCTTCCCGAATACCCACCTCAAGACCCGCGTTGCGCCGGATTTTCCTGATCCAGCCTCTCTTCAATGCGGGTATTTCGAAGCCACTGTGCCAATACCGTGCATCCGACTCGTCCCAGATGTCGATTAGACCTTTGCGAAAGGCTTCCCGGGTCACACTGGCGTCGCGGTAGACCTCGAACCGAATGGTGTCGAAGTTGTAGCGGCCCCTGTTGACCGGGATATCCCGCCCCCAGTAGTCGGGGTCGCGCTGGTAGACGACAAACCGGCCCTGCGTGAACTCGGAGACATAGTAAGGGCCGCTGGTCAGTGGCGGTGTGAGCGTGGATGCAGCTGGATCTTTATCGCGCCAATAGTGTTCGGGCATGATCGGCAGGTAATCGAAAGACATGAGCGTCGGCAACTGCAAGGGCTCGTTCAGGTGAAAGGCCACGTGACGGTCGTCGATTCTCTCTACCGAGTCGATGACGCGGTAGTACAGGCGCCCCGCGATCCGGCTCCGCAGGCTCTCGGCGGAGAACGCGATGTCGCTGGAAGTGATGGGGACGCCGTCCCGCCACCTCGCCCGTGGATGAATTCTGAAGACGACCGTCGTCCGGTCGTCGGTGACGGCGATGCCATCGGCAATCCGCCCGTAGAACGCGCTGAGTTCATCGCCGGATCGGGTGATCAGCGAGTCATTTTGGAAGCGCCTTCCGGGGGCTCCGGTTCCCCGCTCGGCTATGGGTGCAAACGTATCGAAGTTGGTCCCAGTGGGCAGTACTAGTGTGCCGCCCTTTGGAGCATTCGGGTTCAAGTACTCGAGATGCGAGTAGTCCTGGGGATACTTGAGATCGTGATACAACGCGATGCCGTGTTTGAATTCCAAGCCTTCAAGGCTCGTGACCGGGCGCGGCTCAACGGATTGCTGTCGGGATCCAGTCCCGAGTTCCGGTCTGTCGCGGCGGCCCTGGTCGGCGTTCGCAGCCACACACACCAACGCTGCGAGGATTGCAGCGAGTTTGCGAATGCTTGCCACCTTTGTACGTAGATCCTGCGCCGCCATCCCGGGCGAAGCGCACTC
Source organism: Gammaproteobacteria bacterium (assembly GCA_026705345.1). Classification (GTDB taxonomy): domain Bacteria; phylum Pseudomonadota; class Gammaproteobacteria; order Pseudomonadales; family Azotimanducaceae; genus VXYL01. The sequence continues at coordinate 8,160 of JAPPAV010000036.1, read as the reverse complement.
ATCGCTTCGCCCGGGGTTGCCGGGACACCAATGCGCCTACATGAACTCGTAGATCAGCTCAACACCAAGGGTCCTAGGCGGTGCCCACATTGAGAACGAACCACTGTCCTTGCGCAGGTTGACATCCTCGTTCCTCAGGTTCTTGACGAACACCGAAGCGCGCCAGCGGTTGTCTACGGGTTCGCGCACAGTAAACCGCGCATTGCCAAGCTCGTAGTCTTCGTTCAAGTGGATGTTCCGATAAAACGCCCTTGACCAACTCTTCGCCGACGCGAACCAGTCAACACGCACCTCGCCTTGGAAGGATCCAACTGGGAACGTGTAGGCCGCCGCAGCGTTCCATGTCCACTCCGGCGAGTTCGGAATCGGAATACACTGGCAGGCGATCTGTGCTTCCGTCGCATCCCGATGCCGCCTCTCATAGCGACGGTCCTCGGGACCGTTGTCGTCGATCAGCGATTCCGAGTACGCGTATCCCGCCGACAGGAATAGGCTGTCCGTCGGTGTCCACGCGATATCCAACGTCCAGCCATCGCTATAGGCGTGGCCGGCATTGGCCCTGACACTCGACCCGGAAATGCACGGCCGGGTGATGATGATCTCGTCGGGCAAGCAGCCGGCGACGATGATGTCCTGCCAGTCCATCTGATAGACCGTGCCGATCACCCTCAACCGGTTGTCGAACAGACTGAGCTTGGTGCCGATCTCGATGTTCTCGATCGTGTCGCCGGTGAAGTACAGATGGTTGGACAAGCCGGCTCGGACATCATCGTAGTTCCGCGTTTCCTCGAGTCCTATTGGGCATGTCCTGAACTGGCCGCCCGCCGACAGGCTTCCCACGACGAGGTTGGGTGTGAAGTCGTCACACGTGTACACACTCGGGGTGGGATCGTTGTCTTGGATGTAGTCGAGGATGCCCAACTCGGTGTACATGTTGCTGTTGACCCCACCGGGTCGGAAGCCGGTGCTGTAGACGGCATAGACCATCAGGCGGTCCATTGGCCGCCAGGTCAGCCCGATCCGAGGTGTTATCTCTTCAACAGACCTATCGCCCGTTTGGTTGGAACCAAACGAATTGACCACCTCGCGGCTATTCAGATTCCAGAATACCTCCACGTCGTTCCAACGAACACCGAGGTTCACTTCGAGGAAGTCAGTCACGGCGTAGTCGGCGGTGGCGTAGACTGCACGCTCGGTGCTGCCATTGAGCGTATTGTCACCATCGACCGCCCGGGTCTGCGTCAGGTAGTCCTCCCGCAAGTGGGCGAATTCCGGAAACAAGGAAAACTGAACTTCCCGCTGGATAACACTTTGCTCCTTCTTGTAGAACGTACCGGCTACCCAATTGAGACGGCTCTCCTGGTTTGACGTGAGCCGGAATTCCTGCACGTCCGCGTCGAAGAAAATTCTGGAGCCCTGTGCGATGCCATTGAAATGCTGGTCGCTGACGGTGACAAAACCCGGCTCCGTGCAATTCCTGCCGTCGAGTATTCGCCAGCATATGTCGCCGGTCTTGGCGTAGTTGAGGTCTGCCGAAATCTGGTTGTCGCGATTGACGTAGGACCAGAGACGATCCCAGAAAACCGCCACACCCTCTCGTTTCGTGGTGGACGTGCTCGACAGGAAATCCGCGAACGGCAACTCGTACTCGACCGTGACGTTGACCTGGTCGGTGTCGTCGAACGAACCAGGCGGTGTGTCGGCATCCACCGGTTCGGGTGCGAAATCGCAGCGCTCCGTGGGCGCGGCGATCTTGCACTCCTCGTTCGACAGGTACGTGTGAGGCACCTCGGTACTGGCCCGGGCGTCGCCGACGACGTGGCTCCTGGAATTCGCCCATGACGCTCTCACCTGCAGTTCGTCGGTGGGTACCCATTTGCCGGTTATCCTGCCGCCACGGATTTCCTTGGTGTTGCGGTCGTAGTCGTCGAATTCCGGTCGGTCGATCCATCCCGGAGTATCCGTGGTGAATGCCAGTACTCGCAGGGCGAGGGTGTCCTCGACAACTGGGACGTTCACCATGGCATCGATGCGGTAACCCTTGCCACCGCTATTGATGGATTGGAAGTTGCTCTGGACCTTTGCACGCCAGGTGTTCAACTCGGGCTTTTTGGTCACGAAACGGACCAGACCGGCGATGTTCCCGGCGCCGCCCAGCACGCCCTGCGGTCCCATCAGGACCTCAACCCGTTCAACGTCGAAGGCGGTACCGCTGCCGTGTCGTCCGGGTGACGTGACCCCGCTCACCGGGGCGTCGTCATAGTAGACGCTGGTGACCGAATAGGACTCGCCTCTGACACTTCCGTCGGAAACGCCCCGTATGCTGATGGCGTTCTCGGACTCGTTCTGCCCGGAATACGACAATCCGGACACGAGGTGCGCGATGTCGTTGAAATCCAGTGCGCCTGTCTCTTCGATCAGATCGCCGCTGACTGTGCCCATGGAAACGGGGGTATCCAACTCCGCAGTTTCGCGATAGGTTGCCGTGACCACGATCTCCTCGATGTGGTCTTCATCGTCAGCGGCTTCGCTTGCTTCCTCAGTCGCGCCGGTAGTGGCGACGACGGTCATTGCAGTTGCCAGGCCCGCGGCAATACAGCGGAACCATGGCTTCCTCGCCCTCAACTGCGGGTTGTTCATGTTGCACCCCCCTTATAGGCTGCCCTTAATGCTCCCAAACAAGAGTTCAATCGTACTCCCCTGACATGTGCCTGTCATATTGACGAAAAGAACTCGAAATACTTGTTAAAACAGGCAGTTAGTAACTGTCCGACGGTGCGGGAAGATCCGGGGGTTATGATGCGATGTGACCCGGCCGCTACGCATGGACGAATGTCGAAGAATCAGCTAGAGCAGAACGGCCTTACCGGCCCACTCGACTTGGCAGACAGGTCGGTCACCGCGGCATTGTGCGAGGTCGTTCTACGCTTGAACGAGTCGAAAAAGGACGATCGGCACGTCAACCCGGAGCTTGTCGACAGACATCGGGATTTGACGGTCATTGGGGAGGTGTTTGCGGACGCCAATCTGCGATCGGCTACCACGACCTGCTTCGGTACGGGTCTGATGCTTTGGCGATCCAATTTTATCGTCAAGGACATGGATTCGAGGGAAGCCTCTTGGCAACACTCCCGGCTCTTCGAAGACGCGGATGCCCCGCTCGACATCTACAATACCGACAATCACTTCACCGTCCTGCTCGCGGTCACCGCCATGGGATTCGCCTACATCAGTGGATCTCATTTGCCGATGGAGGGACTCGACCGGATGCAGCTAGGGCGCCATGTCGTTGAGCTCCCCCATCGCGTCCGGGACAGGGTGCGCGAAATGGAGTTCGAGCCTGGGCAATTCGCGTTGTTCCATTCGTCGTTGCTGCACCGAAATCAGCCGATCCTGCGGGCGGATCCGCCAGGCATCCTGATGGCGGGAAGACTCGTGCGGGCGGGCACCAAGATCCCCGAACGCTTCTCCTCGCCGGGAGCCTTGTTGGCGCTTGAGTAGTCAGCCGAGCAGTGTTTTCGTAGGGGCGACCCTTGTGGTCGCCCGTGCCGTACCAACTCCCTGGCAACGGGACGGGACAAGCCCGTCCCCTACGATTCGATGTTCCCTGCGCCTGCGCACGGATCGGGCCGTTACGAATCCAAACGACTCCAGTCGAAGACGGCGGCGAGGTACTCGTCGTGCTTTTGTGTCAGTCCCCTGTAGATGTCCTGACAGTCCGCGGGGGATGCCAGGTGGGTCAACAGCGGCCGAACTTTGAGTCGGGAAGCGGCGATCCAGTTGACCACGTTGGTGAAGTTTCCGACCAGGCTGTGGCGTACCCGATCGACTTCCTGGGGTGGCCATCTCGCGGACAACGAACCGATCAGCCGGATGCACTGTGAATGGATTTTGCGGAGCATGGGGGTCGCGTCAAAGACGGCGGAGGCATAGGGGCTGCCGAGCGAAATCGTCTCTCCGTAGGCGCGTGTCAGGAGGACCGCCTCGGCCAGCAATTCGCTGCGGCCCGTTGCGTCGACCGCAATCTGGACACCTCGGCCCCCGGTCCACTCCATCACGTGTCCTCGAAGGTCGGTCTCGTTTGGATTCACGACTTGGATGCCACAAGCCTTCGCCTTCTCGACACGGAACGGACTGATCTCGGAGCCAATGACATCGGCACCCGCAAGCTGAAACAACTGTGCTGCCAAGTTGCCAATCACGCCCAAACCCATCACCAGCACGGTGTCGCCCGGCTTTACCGACGAGGAATAGATGGCCGTGACGGAGATTCCGGCCATTCTCGCGAAGATCAGTTCCTCGCCTGGGCAGTCCGTGGGCAGTGGCACGGCAAACCGCCCTGCATTCGCCTTGACCAACGATGCGTGGGGCGATCGCGTCAATACGCGGTCACCGGGCTTGCACAATGTGACGTCGGCACCCACCTGCAGCACTTTGCCGATCTGACCGTAGCCGGTGATTTGCGGGTACGGCGGGTCGCTCGGCTTGGGCCTTGTATCGTCGGTGCTCTCGGGATCGTTGGTGGCACCACGCGGCATGTGGGTGGTGCCGTCGAAGCCAACCCCGGGAAGTCCCATGAATCCCCGCCCTTCCGTCCCCGGACTGACGATGGTGAATTCTGTCTCGACGAGGGCTTGGTGAGGTTTGAGTTCGTCGCTGATCTCCCGTTCGAGCAATTCGGCGCGTTCGACGCCGGTGAATATGATCTGTCGAATCTTCATGGATCACCCCAGTCTTCGGACCGTTCGAGGGACGACACCGCCACCGAAAGCTCGCCAACCAAGCGTGCCTTGTCCGCGTCGTCGAGCAGCGAAGCATCGAAAGAGTTGCGCGCGAGTTGCACGACATCCGTTCTGCCTAGACCGAGCGCTTCGGCAACGGCGACATAGTTGTCGTTCACATAGCCCCCGAAATACGCGGGATCGTCCGAGTTCACCGTGACGAACACCCCGAGTTCAAGCATCCGTTTCAGCGGATGCGACGCCAGGTCGTCGACGATGCAGAGCTTCAAGTTGCTCAACGGGCAGACCGTCAACGGAATTCGGCGGCGCACCAGTTCGGCGACGAGGTCGGTGTCGTCGAGGGCGTTGTTGCCGTGGTCGATGCGCACGGCTTTCAGAATGTGCAGGGCTTCCCGCACGTACTCGGCAGGACCTTCCTCGCCGGCGTGGGCGACGGGAACGAAACCCGCTTCGCGGGCGCGGCGGAAAACCTCGGCGAATTTGCTCGGCGGATTCCCGCGTTCGCTCGAATCGAGTCCGACACCGGCGATGCGGTCACGATACGGGATCGCCTCGTCGAGGGTGGAGTGCGCCTCGGCTTCGTCGAGGTGACGGAGAAAACACAGGATCAACCGCGACGTCAGGCCGAGTTTGTCCCGGGCGTGGTCGAGCGCCCGGCAGATGCCATCGACCACCGTTGTGAACGGAACGCCTCGGGCCGTGTGGGTCTGCGGATCGAAGAAGATCTCGGTGTGGCGGACGTTGTCGGCATGGGCCCGCTTGAGATAGGCCCAGGTGAGTTCGTAGAAGTCGCGGGCTTCGATGAGGACGCCGGCGCAGGCGTAGTAGACGTCGAGAAACTCCTGCAGGTCGGCGAAACGGTATGCGGCGCGCAGTTCGTCGACCGATCGGTAAGGCAGCGGGATTCCGTTGCGCCTGGCGATGGCGACCGCCAGCTCCGGTTCCAGCGTGCCCTCGATGTGCAGATGCAACTCCGCTTTCGGCAGTCTGCGGACGAAGGTCGCGAGATCGGTCATCCCCAGAGCCCGCGTCGTTCGAATACCGCCTTCAGGGTGGTCAAGTGGTCGCTCATGACGCCGTCCACGCCGAGGTCGAGCAAGCGCTCCATCTCCGCTTCTTCGTCCACCGTCCAGACCTGCACCGGCATACCGCGTGCGTGGGCGGCCCGAACAAACGCCGCATCCACCACCGGGATCGAGATGTCGCCGAAGAGCGGTTGGCGAGGCGGCACCTGCGCGCAGTCCGCTTCCAGCGTGCCTAGCGGGAAGCTCCAGGATTCGGCTCGCAGTCGAACGACCTCGAAGGGACTGCACGACGTGTAGCCGGGCGCGTCGGTGCGGATCCACCGCAGACGGTGAGCCGAGAACGACCCGACGCAGACCCGTTCGCGGGCGTTGGTGCGGCGAAACACCTCGATGAGGGGAGCGACGACATCGTCGGCTTTCGGGTCGACGATGAGGCGGAGGTCCGGCCAGGTACCGAGCACATCCTCGAGCCTGGGGATCGGCTCGGCCCCGTCCACGCGAACACTCTTGAGATCCCGCCAGTCGCGAACCCCGAGCGGCCCGGTCTCGCTGGTCAGCCGGTCCAGATCCTCGTCGTGGTAGACGACGACCACCCGGTCCCGCGTCGCCCGGACGTCGGTTTCGACACAGCGGTATCCGAGGGTCACGGCGTTCTCGAAGGCAGCCATCGTGTTCTCCGGCCGTTCGGCGCCTCCGCCTCGATGGGCAATGGCGAGCGGACCCTCGAGACCAAGGAACTCGCGGATCGAACCTGCGTCGTGAGATGCCATCGGGACGATGATAGCGCGTCGAATTTGCCGCGAGCGGAGCCCCGCGTGTATGTTTCCGCTCTTGCCTCGACGCCTTGCGGTGAGCTCCAATGGCGATTTTCCCCGTACTCGACCAGTTGAACCTGATCGTCGACGACATGGATCGATCGGTCGACTTCTACCGAGCCATCGGCTTGGACATTCCGGATGAAGCGGTATGGAGGACCGAGACCGGCGGCCACCATGTCGAGATTGAAATGCCGGGAGGATTCGAACTCGCGCTGGACAGCAAGCCGCTTGCCGCGGTCTACAACGCCGGTTGGCGGCCTTTCAAGGGCGAAGGCAACCGGACGATCATGAGTTTCCGGTATCGAGACGCCGCCGAAGTCGACGCTACCTATAAGCGCGTTACGGCGCTGGGGTACGGCAGTTCCGAGGGGCCGTACTACACGTTCTGGGGGTCGCGGTTCGCCATCGTTGCCGACCCGGACGGCAACCACGTGGGCCTGATGAGCCCGCCCGACCCGGCACATCGAGGGCAACCCCCGAAGATCTGATCCCGCCCGGGGCAATTGCCGCCGGGCGAGCGCCGCGTGTATGTTCCCGCCCTTGCTTTTCGCGGCAATCCCCGGAGAACGCCATGCCGGACCTCCAGCCCATGCGCAAGCTGCTTATCGCCAACCGCGGCGAGATCGCGGTACGGATTCACCGTACCGCCCGGGAAATGGGCATCGAAACGGTGGGTGTCCACCCGGTCGACGATCGCGAGTCGTTGCATGTACGGGCGGTAGATGAGTCGGTGGAACTCGAAGGGACTGGCGCCGCGGCCTATCTCGACATCGAGCAGATCGTGGACGTTGCCCGGGGCCGGGGTTGCGAGGCGATCCATTGGCTTCCTAGCGGAAAACGCGGAGTTCGCCGAGGCCTGCGAAGCTGTGCGGATCGGATTCGTCGGGCCGAGCGTCCGGGTGCTGCGGCTGTTCGGCGACAAGCTCAAGGCGCGCGACCTCGCAGCCGCCAATCGTCTGCCCGTGCTGCCGGGATCCGCCGTGATCGATGGCGCAGAGCAGGCGGAAGCGTTCTACGAGGCGTTGCAGCCGACCGGCGCGATGATCCTGAAAGCCGTCGCGGGCGGTGGCGGACGCGGGATGCGGGTCATCGAGCGCAAGGAGGACATCGCCGAGGCGCTTGTGCGCGGCGCTGCCGAGGCGCAGGCGGCATTCGGCTCGGATGCGCTCTACGCCGAGCGGCTGATCGAACGCGCGCTGCACATCGAGGTGCAGGTGCTCGGCGACCGCCACGGCAACGTGGGGCACCTGGGCGAGCGCGATTGCAGTATCCAGCGGCGGCACCAGAAAATCGTGGAAGTCGCGCCGTCCCCCCAACTGCACCCGTCGTTGCGGGAACGGATTCTCGAGGCGGCCGTCACGCTAGCGCAAGCCGCCGACTACGACAGTATCGGCACATTCGAGTTCCTCGTCGACGGCGCGGACTTGAGCGACGCGTCGCCGTTCTATTTCATCGAGGCCAACCCGCGGATTCAGGTCGAGCACACGGTCACGGAGGCGGTTACCGACGTGGACCTGGTGCGCGTCCAGTTGGCGATTGCTCGTGGTGCGGATTTGCATGACCTGGGCTTGGCCA
>JAPPAV010000064.1 GCA_026705345.1 Gammaproteobacteria bacterium | reverse complement strand
GGCAGCCCCTTCTCAGGCTGCAAGTCCATGCCCATGCCGGGCACACTAGGGGACGGGCTTGTCCCGTCCCGCGCCGGCGGAAACAGCGATTCGCGATGCGGGCGACCGCAAGGGGCGCCCCTACGGGTTGTCGATTTGTCCCATGGAAGGCCGTCCGCCTCATCCGATCACCAGGTTCACCAGCTTGCCCGGCACGACGATCGTCTTCCTCAAGACCCCACCATCCAGGTACCGCGCGACGTTCTCGTTCGCCTTCGCGGCGGCGACGAGGAATTCCTCGTCCGCCTCTGCCGGGACACCGATTCGGCCGCGCACCTTGCCGTTGACCTGCACGGCGAGTTCCAGCGTCGACTCCACGGTCTTGGCTTCGTCGTAGGCGGGCCAGCGGGCCGCGTCGAATACGCCGCCGTTGTGGCCGAGCCGTGCGTAGAGTTCCTCGGCGATGTGCGGTGCGAAAGGCGCGAGCATCACCACCAGGGGCGTCAGTTCGGCGCGCTTCGGTGTGCGACCGTCGGCGCGAACCCGGTTCAGGTACTCCATCATCGCCGCGATCGCCGTGTTGAACTGCAGCGCGGGAACCTGTTCGCTCACCCGCCGGATGGTGCGGTGCATCGCGCGTTCCACATCCGGGTCGGCGGGACCCGTCTCGGCGTCGACGACGCTCTGCCAGAGACGGTTCAGGAAGCCGCGGGGCCCCTGGATGCCCAGACTCTGGTAGTCGGCGATCTGGTCGTAGGGACCGAGGAAGAGCAGGTAGAGGCGCAGCGTGTCGGCCCCGAACTCGTCGATGATCGCGTCCGGCGAGATGACGTTGCCGCGGCTCTTCGACATCTTCCGGCCGTCGCGGATCAAGAGCCCGTGGGCGCGAAACTTGGCGAACGGTTCGTCGAACTCCAACTCGCCGAGGTCGGCCAACGCCATGGTGAGGAACCGGGCGTACATGAGATGCAGCACCGCGTGCTCGTTGCCGCCGATATAGGAGTCCACCGGCAACCAACGGCGGGTCATTTCCTCGTCGAAGGGCACGTCGTTTCGATCCGCGCTGGGGTAACGGAGGAAGTACCAGCCACTGCACAGGAAATTGTCGGTGACATCGGTGTCCCGGTGCGCCGGCGAACCGCAATTCGGACAGGGCGTCTCGTACCAGTGGGTTGCCCGGGCCAAGGGACTCACCCCGGAATTATCCGGCTGGAAGTCGTCCAGATGGGGGAGTTCCACCGGAAGGTCCGCTTCGGGCACCGGCACCGGACCGCAGGCGTCGCAGTGGATGATCGGGATCGGCGGCCCCCAGTAGCGTTGCCGGGAGACGCACCAGTCGCGCAGGTGATAGTTGACCTGCGCCTCGGCAACGCCGCGACCCGCGAGCCAGTCGACCACCGCCCGCTTGCCGTCGGCGACGGACAGGCCGTCGAAATCGCCGGAATTGACCAGGGTGCCGTCGCCGACAAACGCCTCGTCAAGGGGCGTTTGCGCATCCTCGCCGGGTGCGGCGATCACGCGCACGATGGGCAGGTCGAACGCTTCGGCGAACTCGAAGTCCCGGGTGTCGTGCCCGGGTACCGCCATGATCGCGCCGGTGCCGTAGCCCATCAGCACGTAGTCCGCGATCCACACCGGGATATCGACGCCGTTCACCGGATTGACGCAGTAGGCACCGGTGAACACGCCGGTCTTGTCCTTGTCGATCTTCTGCCGTTCGACCAGGTCTTGCTTGGCGACCCTGTCGCGGTAGGCGTCGACGGCGGGTGCCTGGTCGGCGGTCGTCACCACCGACACCAGCGGATGTTCAGGTGCCAGCACCATGTAGGTGGCGCCGAACAAGGTGTCCGGCCGGGTCGTGAAGATCCGGATCGTCTCGTCGTGGTCAACCACGGCGAAGTCCACTTCCGCGCCCTCGCTGCGGCCGATCCAGTTGGCCTGGGCCTTCTTGGTCTTGTCCGACCAGTCGATCTCGTCGAGGTTGCCGAGCAGGCGCTCGGCGTAGGCCGTGATCTTGAAGAACCACTGCGGCAGTTGGCGCTGTTCCACCGTCGCTTCGCAGCGCTCGCACAGGCCGTCCAGAACCTGCTCGTTGGCGAGCACGGTCTTGCAGGACGGGCACCAATTCACCGGCGCTTCCCGGCGCTCCGCCAAGCCGGCGGAGAGGAGCTTCAGGAACACCCACTGCGTCCACTTGTAGTAGCCGGGATCCGTGGAATTGACGGTGTGCGTCCAGTCGAACATGCCGCCGAAGCGCTTCAGCGTGCGGGTGAAATTGGCGACGTTGGCCGGGATGAGGTCGTTCGGGTTCGCGCCCACCTTGAGGGCGTAGTTCTCCGAGTGGATGCCGAACGCGTCGAAGCCGATGGGTTCGAAGACGTCCTTGCCCATGAGCCGCCAGTAGCGGCCGTTCACGTCGGCGCCGGTGTAGGCGTAGAGGTTGCCGATGTGCAGCCCTTCCGCGGACGGGTACGGGAACATCATCAGGTTGTAGTACGGATCCCGGGCGTTAAGCAGATCCTCGTCGCTCCACGCGTTGGTGCCGCGACGTTCCCATTGGGCCTGCCACTTGGCCTCCACGGCTTGCGGGTCGTAGCGATCGCTGCTCATGGTTGACGGGTGTCTATGCGAGGGTGCGCCACCTTAATCGAAACGTGCGACAAATTGAACGCTGTCGGGTGCGATGCGGGTTACGGGCAAGGCGCACCCCGGGACGGCACAAGGCCTTCCCCTACGAATGTCGTCGAAGCGCCACTGCCGCGACGGCACAGGCGCCCAGTACAACCCAAAGCGGCATGTGCCGCCATCGCGAGTACGGCGTGGCCCCCGAGACCGCATGGAACGTTCCCGTCAGGACACCGGGTTCGAAGCGTGGCAGGCGTTCGACGACATTCCCCTCGTCGTCCACGATCCCCGTGATGCCGTTGTTGGTCGAGCGGAGCAGGTACCTGCCGTTCTCCTTGGCCCGCATCCGGGCGATCTGGAAATGCTGGCTGGGACCAATGGACTCGCCGAACCAGGTGTCGTTGCTGATCGTGACCAACGCATCCGCCTGGCGGGCATCGGCGGCGACCGTGGCCGGATAGGCGATCTCCCAGCAAATGGCCATGGCGAGATCGATGCCTGCCGCGTGCAGAAGCGGTTGTTCGGCTTCGCCCGCCGTCGTGCCCGACATCGGGAGGTCGAAGAACGAGATCAATCCGCGCAGTAGCGACTCGAACGGCACGAAGTCGCCAAAGGGCACGAGGTGCCGCTTGCGGTAGACCGCGTCGCCGCCCGTGGCAACGGCGGCGTTGTAGTAGTCGGTCGCATCGGATCCTTCCCTGACCTCGGCCACGAAAACGCCGGTGACGATGTCGGCAGACCCCCGATGGTGCTGGGCTTCGATGTAGCTCTTCGTACGGCGTAGGTAGTCCGGAATCGCTGCTTCCGGCCAGACGACGACGTCCACGTCGCCGGCCGACGCCGTGAGTTCGCGATAGGCGCGGCGGGACTGCACCACCCCCTCCGGGGTCCACTTGGTGCTCTGCGGGATGTTGCCCTGGGCGAGGGCAACCGTTCGGGTCTCACCACGTTCCGTCCATGTCACGGCGTCGAGTGCCCACGCCGCGATCCAGATCGCGCCCGGCACGGCCAGAGTCCACACTCGCCGCGGTACGAGCGCGTAGGGGCGACCCTTGCGGTCGCCCGCATGAAGACGTGCGGATTCGCCAGGACGGGACGGGACAAGCCCGTCCCCTACGAGGGATGCGGTCAATACGGCGGCGAAGGACACCAGCAATACGCCGCCCACCGGGGCCAAGCCGGCCAGCGGCGTATCGATGAACGCGTAGCCCGCGAACAGCCAGGGGAAGCCGGTCAGGAACCACGTCAACAGCCACTCCAACGCAGTCCATAGAACAGTGAAGGTCAGCGCCGCCGCGATCTCGTTGTCCTGTGCACGGACCAGTCGGTGGAAGACCCAACCGAACACGCCGTTGAATACGGCCATGCCAGCAACGAACAGCGCCACCAGCAGCGCGGCGAGCCAAGGCGCGGTCGATCCGTAGACGTGGATGCTGACGTAGACCCAGGATGCGCCGACGCCGTACTTGCCGACGCCGTAGAGCCAACCGCGCCAGAACGCGGCCTTGCCCGTCTCCGTGCGGCGAAGCAGCCAGAACAGGACCCCGGCCGAGACAAGGAGCAGCGGCCAGACGCCGAACGGCGCAAGGGCCAGCGGCAGCACGCCGCCCGCGGCAAGGGCCGCCAAGGGCAGCGCGTATCGCCTTGGCACTAGGCGCGGGTCAGGTGAAGCAGTCGGACGCGGCGGCTGTCGGCGTTGATGACGCGGATGTCGAACGGCGCGATGTGGATGGTCTCTTCGCGCTGGGGCAGGTAGCCGAACTCCTTGACCACGATGCCGCCGATGGTGTCGAGATCCCGGCCCGCGAACTCGGTGTCGAAGTACTCGTTGAACTCCTCGATGGGCGTGGTGGCCTTGACGGTATAGCTGTCGTGGTCCAACTGCTTGATGAAGCTGTCGTCCTCGATGTCGTGTTCGTCTTCGATGTCGCCGACTATCTGCTCGAGGACGTCCTCGATGGTGACGACGCCGGCCACACCGCCGTACTCGTCGATCACGAGCGCCATATGGTTGCGCGTCTCCCGGAACTCCTGCAGGAGATCGTTTAGGCGCTTGCTCTCCGGCACGACGATGGTGGGGCGGATGTAGTCCTTGATGTCGAAGTCGTCCCAGTCCTCGATGAGCAGCAACTTCAGCATGTCCTTGGCGTGCAGGATGCCCTTTAAGTCGTCCATGTCGTCGCCGATCACCGGAAAACGGGAGTGCGTCGATTGGATCACCGTCGGCAGGAATTCCTCGACCCGGCTGTCGACCTCCACGGTGACCACCTGCGAGCGGGGGATCATGATGTCCCGGGCGCGCATGTCCGAAACCGCCAGCGCGCCGTGGATGATGTTCAACGCCTCCTTGTCGAACAGCCGCCGATCGCTCGCATCCTGGAGCATCTCCAGGAGTTCAGGCCGATCGGTCGGTTCAATCGGCAACAGGTCCGCAAGCCAGTCTCGCCAGGTCTTGCGGAACTCCTTCCTCAAGTCCGCGCCGTTGCCGGTCTGACGGTCGCGCGCCGCGTCGCGGCGTTGGGTTTCGCCGCGATCCGCGCCCGCTTCGCTTCGGCGGGTTCGGTGTGGACCCGCCGAAGGCGAGCGCTTGGTACTCCGCGACTCTCCTTCGCTCATGTTTGATCTCCGTAGGGATCGACGATCCCGAAACGTCCGAGCACCTGTATTTCTCTGGATTCCATGTCCGCCGCGTTGACCGGCGTGTCGTGATCGAGGCCGAGTAGATGCAAGACGCCATGAACCACGAGATGGGCGTAGTGATCCGCGAGCGCCTTGGCCTGTTGCCGGGCTTCCCGTGCCGCCACCGGCGCGCAGATGGCGATATCGCCGAGAACGCCCGGTTCTTCGGCGGGGAAAGCCAGCACGTTGGTGGCCCTGTCCCGGTCCCGGAAGCGCGCGTTGAGCGCCGCGGATTCGGATTCGCCGACCACCCGGAGACAGAGCGACCGGGTATCTTCGCCCCGGGCCACTTCCGCCCAGCGCGCGATCTTCCTCGCCGGTGGCGCGGGAATGCCGGCGAGTTCCGCGATCTGCACGTCCACGGTCATCCGGCGCGCCCTTCCTCCACGACTTCCGGTCCCGTGGCCCCGGTCGACGGGGTGGCTTTGGCGCGGTCTTGGGAGGCACGCGCATAGGCGTCGACGATGCGCTTGACCAGCGGATGCCGTACCACGTCCTTCGACGCGAAGTGCATGAAGCTCAACCCGTCGACGTCCTTCAAGACATCGAGCACGTGCACGAGCCCGGATTTGCCGCTCTGCAAGTCGATCTGCGTGATGTCGCCGGTCACCACCGCAGTGGAACCGAAGCCGATGCGTGTCAGGAACATCTTCATCTGTTCGATGGTGGTGTTCTGACTCTCGTCCAGGATGATGAAGGATCCGTTGAGCGTTCGTCCGCGCATGAACGCCAAGGGCGCGACCTCGATGATGTTCCGCTCGATGTACTTGTTGACCCGATCCACGCCCAACATCTCGTAGAGGGCGTCGTAGAGTGGGCGCAGGTAGGGGTCGATCTTCTGCGCAAGATCGCCCGGTAGGAAGCCCAGCTTCTCGCCGGCTTCGACCGCCGGGCGCACCAGCAAGATCCGGTTCACCGCGTGGTTTTCCAGCGCTTCCACCGCGCAGGCCACCGCCAGGTAGGTCTTGCCCGTTCCGGCGGGCCCGACGCCGAAATTCAGGTCGTTCGCCCGGATCGCCTCGACATAGCGTCGCTGGTTCGCACCCCGCGGCTTGACGGTCTTCTTGCGCGTCTTGACGATGACCTCCGCCATCGACGCCGATTCGGATGCTGCCAACATCTCCTCGACGCCCGACTCTTGGAGGAACAGGTGCACCGTATCCGCGTCCAACGCATCGCGGTCGCCGGTCTCCACGTAAAGTCGCGACAAAAGGGCACCCCCCGCCTGCACGCGTCGTTCCGGCCCAGAAAGCCAGAAGGCGTTGCCGCGGTTCTTGATCCGGATGCCAAGCCGGCGTTCGAGGTGTTTGAGGTTTTGGTCGAACGGGCCGCACAGAGCGGCCAAACGGCGGGAATCGTCGGGTTCCAGGGTGACGGTCGTGGTGAGGGCCACGACGCGCGACGAGTCGTCTGTCAAATGGTTTTGTTGAGGTGTGTCCCTATGAAGCGAAGCATAGCCGGCTCGCGAGCGGTGTCAATCGCCCCCGCAGCGAGTTCGGCAATGCCTCGGTGATCTCGACATCCGCGAAATCGCCGATCAAGGACGAGGCGTCGGGCTCACCCGCCGGGAAGTTCACGACGCGGTTGTTCTCCGTGCGTCCGGCCAACTGCCCGGGATCCCGTTTCGAGCGACCGGTGACCAGCACCCGTTGGCTCGTCCCCACCATGGCCTCGGCGTGGGCAGCCGCCTGGCGCCTTAGCTGCGTCTGGAGTGCCGCGAGACGCCGCTGTTTGACTTCGGTTGGCGTGTCGTCCGCCAGCGAGGCGGCCGGTGTTCCGGGGCGCGGGCTGTAGATGAAGCTGAAGGAGATGTCGTAGTCGAGTTCCCCGACCAGCGCGAGCGTCGCCTCGAAGTCCCGCTCCGTTTCGCCGGGGAAGCCGACGATGAAGTCCGACGACAGGCTGACGCCGGGCCTCGCCCGGCGCAGCGCGCGGATCTTGGCCTTGTACTCCAGGACCGTGTGACCGCGCTTCATCATCGCGAGCACGCGATCCGAACCGGATTGCACGGGCAGGTGCAGGTGGCTCACGAGTTGGGGAATGTCCCGGTAGGCATCGATCAGTGTCGGCCGGAACTCGACCGGATGCGAGGTCGTGAAGCGAATCCGGTCGATGCCGTCGACCCTCGCCGCGTAGTGGATCAACTCGGCGAGGTCGGCCTCGGCACCGTCGATCTCGCCCCGGTAGGCGTTGACGTTCTGGCCGAGGAAGTTGATCTCGCGCACCCCCCGCCCCGCAAGCTGGACCACCTCGCGCATGACGCTCGAGACCGGCCGGGACACCTCCTCGCCGCGGGTGTAGGGCACCACGCAGAACGTGCAGTACTTGCTGCAGCCCTCCATCACCGAGACGAAGGCGGACGGCCCGTCGACGCGGGGTTCCGGCAGCCGGTCGAACTTCTCGATCTCCGGGAAACTGATGTCCACCACCGGCGCTCGCTTGCTGCGGCTCTCGTCGAACATCGCGGGCAGGCGGTGCAGCGTCTGCGGGCCGAACACCAAATCCACGTAGGGCGCACGCGCCGTGATCGCCTGGCCCTCCTGGCTCGCCACGCAGCCGCCGACGCCGATGACGAGATCCGGGTTGGCACGCTTCAGGGGCTTCCACCGGCCCAGCTGGCTGAACACTTTCTCCGCCGCCTTCTCGCGCACCGAGCAGGTGTTGAGGAGCACCAGGTCCGCCGTTGCCGGGTCGTCCACGAGTGTCGCGCCGTGACTCTCGCGCAGGACGTCCACCATGCGCGACGAGTCGTACTCGTTCATCTGGCAACCGTGTGTCTTGACGTAGAGTTTCACGGATTACAAGTGCGTTTGCGGGGCGCGGATTATAGCCGTGGCGGCAGGACGCGGCCCGGAGAGGCACTAATTCCGCTTGAAATTGCCCAATCGATACCTATTAATCGGAGAACCGGCACCCATCGAGGGTTGGCATGCCCCAGGACTCGCACATCTACCGAATCTACTTCCACAGTCACGGGCAGATCTACGAGGTCTATGCGCGCTCGTTCTACCAGAGCGATGTCTACGGCTTCGTCGTCATCGAGGACTACATCTTCGGCGAGCGCTCCCAGATGGTCATCGACCCGGCGGAGGACAAGCTGCGCAGCGAGTTCGACACCGTTCAGCGTAGCTTCATCCCCATGCACGCGGTGATCCGCATCGACGAGGTCGAGAAGGAAGGCGTCGCCAAGATCACCGACAGTTCCGGCAGCAACGTCACGCCGTTTCCGGTGCCGATCCCCGACACCAAATCGTAGCGGACGGGCTTGTCCCGTCCCGTTCGCAGAGTAGCCACGGCGGCTTGACGCGGGCGGGCACAAGGGTCGAGCGGGCGACCACAAGGGTCGAGCGGGCGACCACAAGGGTCGAGCGGGCGACCACAAGGGTCGCCCCTACGGGTCGGTATCCTCGGACGGAATGCGGCCCTCACCCGGCACGCGAGCGTGGTCGGACGATCGCTGGCGCGACAAGGCCGTCATCCTCGTTCGACTTCCGCCGGCGCGCCATAGCCTACCCCCTCCCTCGACAAGGCCGATGTTGGCGCGATCTCCCATTCGCCGGCATCGAAGCGAGTCACGGCGGTTACAATGGCTCGCCGAACGCCCCCGGAGCGGTCCTACAACCATGACCATCGTCATCGTCGGCGGCGGCCACGCCGCCGGACAAGCCGCGGCGAGCCTGCGTCAGGAGAACTACGAGGGCGAGATCCTGATAATCGGCGACGAGCCGCACATCCCCTACCAGCGTCCGCCGCTGTCGAAGCAGTACCTGTCCGGCGAGTACGGTCTCGACCGCGTCCACCTGCGGCCCGCACGGTTCTACGAGAGCAAGAACATCGACGTCAAGAACGGCGTGCGCGTCGAGAGCATCGATCCCGACCGCCGGCGCGTCGCCTGCAACGATGGCACCGAAATCAGCTACGACAAGCTGCTGCTCGCGACGGGCGCCCGTCCGCGCAGACTCGCGACAACGGGGGGTGATCTTCCGGGTGTCCACTACCTGCGCACGATCGCCGACGTGGACGCGATCAAGGCGGACTTCCAGCCGGGCCGGCGCATCGCCGTCGTGGGTGGCGGCTACATCGGCCTGGAGGTCGCAGCGATCGCGATCAAGGCCGGGCTGGCGGTCACGGTGCTGGAGATGGAGGACCGGATACTCAAGCGCGTCACGACGCCGACGATGTCGGCTTTCTACGACGACCTCCACGCGGGCCAGGGCGTCGCGGTCCGGACCGGAATGCGTGCCGAGTCGTTCGCCGGATCGGACCGCCTGACCGGCGTGGTTTGCTCGGGCGGCGACGTCGTGCCGGCCGAGCTCGCAGTGGTGGGCATCGGCATCCAGCCGAACGTCGAGTTGGCGCAAGCCGCCGGTCTCGACTGCGCCGACGGCATTGTCGTCGACGAATTCACGCGCACGAACGATCCGAACATCTTCGCGGCCGGCGACTGCACCAACCATCCGAATCCTCTGCTCGGCCGGCGACTTAGGCTCGAGTCCGTGCCGAACGCCATGGAACAGTCCCGGGTCGCGGCCGCGAACCTGGCGGACAACCCCAAGGCCTATGCCAACGTGCCGTGGTTCTGGTCCGACCAGTACGATCTCAAGCTGCAGATGGTCGGATTCTCCACCGAGGCCGAACGGCAGGTGATACGCGGCGACCCCGCGACCCGGCAGTTCGCGATCTTCTACTTCGACGGCGACACGTTGTCCGCCGCGGATGCGGTGAACAGCGCCCGCGAGTTCATGGTCGCCCGGCAACTCGTCGGCAAGCGCGTCGATCCTGACAAGCTCGCCGATCCCGACGTGGATCTGAAAGCCGTTCTGCAGGCGGCTACAACCTAAGGAGACCAATCGATGAAGCTATCCCTCGGCATCCTGTTGACGGCCATCGTGCTGTTCGTCTTCGGCTTCCTCTACTGGGCGGTGAATCCGCTGCCGGACAAGGCGTTGAACACGGTGCCGGATTCCGACGCCGCCGCTGCTGCGATCGGCGAACAGTTCCCCGATACCGGCATGTACAGCGTTATGCAGTCGGGCCTCGGGGCAACCGTCATCGTCAATCACGAGGCGTCGGAGGAGGTCGACCCATTGGCAATGCTGTACGGGTTCGTCCACTACCTCGTGATCGCGGCCCTCCTCGCGGTCGTACTCCAGAATGGGGCATCCGTGGCAGCTCACGTCAGACGGGCGTTCATCATGGGACTCGCCGCCGTGGTCCTCGTTGAAGGCGCCGACATCATCTGGTGGGGCTATACCTGGGGCTGGAAGCTATGGGGCGGCGCCTATCACATATTGGTCTTCGTCCTCGGGGCGTTGGTGCTGTCGAAGTTCCTTCCGGACGACCCGGACGTCATCGACTGATCGGCCAGTCGGCTCATCGGGCGGTGGCATCGCCACGCACTTGCAGTCCATTGGAAGTTGTTGGATTGTTAGGCAATATTCACTAGTGGGTAGTACCTAACGTGTCGAAACCGCTCGCGGAGGCGGCATGAGCGACCAACGAGACGACCTGATCAACCCGGGAGCCGATTTGGGGGTTGCCGAGGTTGTCGACGAAGACACCCGGCCGAAGGAAGGATTCCTCTTCTGCGCGGCCTGTTCGCACCTCGTTGGCCACGTCGAGGATCGCATCGAGGTCAACGGTTCGTTCCTCCACACTTGTACGAACCCCTACGGCTTTGTCCACCATTTCGGCTGCCACAGCGACGCCCACGGATGCGCGATAAGCGGGGGTCACCACTCCGCGGATAGCTGGTTCAAGGGTTTCAGCTGGCGGTTGGCCAATTGCGGCAACTGCGACACCCACCTAGGGTGGCTCTTCGAACGACCCGGCGAGCATTTCTACGGCCTCATACTCGACCGCGTCCAGGCGGGTTGAGCGATGGCCGATCCAGACGCGGGCGACTACGACGTCCTCACGTTCGATTGCTATGGGACGCTCATCGACTGGGGCGCCGGTATCGTCGGTTTCCTGCAGCCGTTGTTGCTCGAACGCGACGCCCACGTCATCGACGACTTCCTGCTTGAGTTCTTCGCGGAGACCGAACCGGTGGTGCAAAAGGACGGAGTGGCCTACGCCGACGTGCTGCGCGAAGTTCTGCGTCGGCTCGGTGACCGGTTGGCCTTTTCACCCGCCGACGCGATGCTCGATGCGTTCGCGGCCAGCGCCGGGGACTGGGAACCGTTTCCGGACACCGTCGAAGCCCTGGCACGGCTGGGCGAAAGCGTGGACCTGGCGATCATCTCCAACGTCGACAACGCGATCTTCGAAAGAACCGCCGTCAAGCTCGGGGTCGAGTTCAAGCACGTAATCACCGCCGAGGATGTCGGTGCGTACAAACCCGACCCTCGGATGTTCGACGCGGCCCGGCAAGCTCTCGACGGTGATCGGGTTCTGCACGTCGCCCAAAGCCTCTACCACGACATCGCGCCAGCGTCGTCGCTCGGCCTCGACACGGTGTGGATTCAACGCGACAACAACGCCGCCCGGCGAGTCCGCGCGAGCCCAACCTGGACGTTCGAATCACTCGCAGCGTTCGCCGACGGGTTCGTCGGCACACAAGCCGAGGGAAGCTAGGTGGCCGCAGCCGAGCAAACGCGCCGCGCCTCCATCCAACTCGCCAAGGAGGACATGCACTTCTCGGCTGCGCACTTCACGATCTTCTCGGCGAACGAGCGCGAGAACCTGCATGGACATAATTTCTTCGTCGAGGCGAGTGCCAGCGGGCCAATCGACGCCAACGGCCTCTGTTTTGACTACACGGTACTGAAAACGCGACTACGGGCGCTCTGCGACTCCCTCGACGAAACCGTGCTCGTCGCGTCGCAGTCGCCCCACCTCGAGATCGAAGAAAGCCCGGAGGAAGTCGTCGTCGAGTTCGACAACGAGACGCTCCGATTCCCGCCGCGCGACGTCAAGCTCCTGCCGATCCGGAACGTTACCGTCGAGGAACTGGCACATTGGTTCACCGCCAAGGTGACCGGCGATGAGAGCTTTGCGGCGCTATCCGTCGAGACGCTCACCATACGACTGTCGTCCGGGCCCGGACAGTGGGCCGAGACGACCTGGTTCGCCGACGCCGACCCCGCCGTCACGGGGACGGGACCTTGAAGCTAGCCATCGTCTCGGGATCGAGCGCGGGAATCGGCCTCGCGACCGCCAAGCGCTTCCTCGACGCCGGCTACCGGGTGGTGAATCTCTCCAGGCGTCGCTGTCCCCTGGCCGGGATCGTCGATCTGCGTTGCGACCTGTCCGACCCTCGATTCCCGGACGCACTCGCTCCCCAACTCTCCGCGCACCTCGAGGCGGCTAGCGAGACCGTGCTGATACACAACGCCTCGCGCCTCTCGAACGATACCGCCGACGACACGCCGAGCGACGACCTCCGGGCGGTCCTTGAAGTCAACGTGGTCGGCATCAACTCCCTAAACCGGCTCGCCATTCCCGCCATGGGCGCTGGTTCGTGCGTCCTTTTCGTCGCCTCCACGTTGGCCGAGAAAGCGGTGCCGGGCAGCTACTCCTACGTACTCACCAAACATGCCCAGGTCGGCATGATGCGTGCGCTATGCCAGGATCTCGCGGGCACCGGCATCCACACCGCGTGCATCTGCCCCGGCTTCACGGATACCGAGATGCTGCGCGCCCACGTCCCGCCCGAGGCGATGGACGCGGTACGCGGCATGTCGGCCTTCAACCGATTGATCGATCCCGGCGAAATCGCCGGCGCCCTGTTCTGGGCCGCCGCGACGCCCGTCATCAACGGCAGCGTCATCCACGCGAACCTTGGCCAGATAGAGAGGTAGCGGTGGCACCTTGGGTCCGTCGAGTGATGACGACAATACGGCATCGACATTCGACTCGAGCGAAAGCCCATTGCCGCGGTAGAGGGGAATAGGCGGCATGGCGGACTTCAGGCGGCGGCGGCAGCGGGTATTCCTGGTACTGGCCGGCATATTCCTCGGCACCCTCGCGATGTTGAACATTCTCGGCATCAGCCGGTTCATCGACCTTTCGTTCACCGTATTCGGGCTGGAAATCCCGATGGTGGTCGCGGTCGGCGTCCTGCCCTATCCGATCACGTTCATCTGCACCGACCTCATCAGCGAACTCTACGGGCGCAGGCGAGCCACGGAGGTCGTTTTCGTGGGCCTGCTGCTCAACGTCTGGGTGATGTTCGTGCTGTGGCTTGGGGGCACACTCCCGGGGTTCGAGGCACTCGACCCGGCGACCGGCGAACTCGTCCCCGACGAGGCCGGCCGGGTTCCCGTGTTCTTCGAGGTTCGCACACTGGCCTTCGGCGCGGTGACCGCGTCCATGATCGCCTACCTCGTCGCGCAATGGTGCGACGTGCAGTTGTTCCATTTCTGGAAGTGGCTGACCGGTGGCCGTCATCTTTGGCTCAGAAACAACGGATCGACGCTGGTGAGTCAACTCGTCGACACCACCGCCGTGATCCTGATAACGCACTTCTACGCCAATGCGTTGCCCATCGTCGACTCCGAACCGCTATGGCCGCAGTTGTTCACGTTCATCGCCTCGGGCTATGCGTTCAAGGTGATCGTTGCCGTGGTCGACACGGGTCCGATCTACCTTCTCGTGGGTCGGCTGCGACCCTTCCTAGGCATCGCCAGGAACGAGGAAATCGGCCCCGGCGACGACCCCGTGGTCGCGGCAAGCGACGCGCGCTACTGAGAAAACAGCTCGGCGGCGGTGCGAACCGAGCGTTCCAGCACCGCCGCTGCCAGCCGGCCGATGCGCAGTCTCGTGACCACCAAGTGGGTCATGCCGAGGATCTCCACGTAGGCCGCAACCTTGTCCGAGACCGTCGCCGGATCCCCGACGATTGCCCAATCATCCGCTTCGAGTGACACCCCGGGGCGTCCACCTGCCGCCATTTGACGCGCCGCAATACCCAGTTGATCCCGGACCTGGTCGACGAGTCGACGTTCCTCGGATACGAACAAGGTTCGCATGATCGGGACTTCCACCGGCCGCGCCACGCCGGCCGCGTCGCACGCCTGGCCATGGCGCTCGAAGTTCTCGCGCAGCCTCCCCAAGGGTTCCATGGGCGAGGCGAGATACGGCAAGCCCAACCGCCCCGCCTGGGCGAGCGCCTTCGGCCCGAACGCGGCAACCCAAACGGGCGGATGGGGCTCCTGAACCGGCAAAGGCGAGAGCCGCACGCCCCCCGGCTCGTCACCCACCGGCTCACCCTTCCAGGCACGCTGCATGGTGGCCAGACACGTCTCGAAGAGGCGTCGCTTGTCCTTTCTCGACACCTCGAAGGCGTCGAACATTTTCGGCTGATAGCCCCGCCCGACACCCAGGATGACCCGTCCACCCGAGAGACGATCAAGAACGGCGACCTGTTCGGCGGCCTGAAGGGGATGCCGCAGCGGCAGGAGGTACGACGTCGTCGCGAGACGAATCGTCCGCGTACAGGCAGAGACCGCCGCCAAGAGCATCAGCGGGTCGGGGACCGCGGCATCACCGGCGAAATGGCTCTCAGGCAGCCAAAAGGACTCGTAACCCCACTCCTCGGCCAACGCGGCCTGACGGGCCAGCGCATGGGCATCGACTTGGCCCGATATCCGCCAAGGCGTCAGACCGAGATGCATCGGTTAGCGCAAGGCGAAGGTGCGGATCGAAGGACGCGTTGCCGAGGCTGTTCCGGAGGATGCGGCCGCGGCACCGTGGACGCGCTCCTGCATCATCGCCATCGCGGTGATCGTCGCGTGCACCGCATCGACATGGCGGGCCTGGGCGTACTCGCGGTACAGCGGATCGTTTTGAACGAGCACGCAGTTCTTCCGTCGGCCATCCTCCGGACGGTCGCAACGGAAACGCGCTTCGCGGCCGAAATTGTTGCCGGCGTTGCCGTAGTGCCCGAAGTCCTCCGGATCGTCGCTCAGTTCCCAGAACGCCTCCCAGCTCACCGGCAAGCCGGGAATGGACTCGGTCACGGAGTTGATCGTGCGTTCGGCGGTCGTGACGAGAAGGTTCTCGAATCCGACGTCCGTGCTGCGGATCGCGGAGCAGTCCTCGCCGAGCGCCGCGGTGACGCCTTCGGCGTCCACCGGAAACCCGTTGAACCGGTCCGCCACGCTGAACCGCCACCACCGTGCCGTGTAGACAGGCACGACGTGCACCGGTGTGGTCGCGTCCTGCACGTAGTTGATGATGCGACCAAGGTTCGTGAAGCGGCGACTTAGGTCGCGCGCCTCCTCCAGACGCCGCAACGTGTTCCGATAGTGGTTGTGCATCCGGGTGTCGAAGAGCCACAGGAACTTCGTCGAGGACTGGTCGCCCCGGTCGTAGTAGTTCCACCGGAACATGCGCCGCCACCACGCCGCATCCGCCTGGTTCGCGTTGGCGATGGCGATGTAGCGCACTTCCAGCGGCGTCAGCGTCGCGAGATGCGTGTCCTCCGCGCATTGGTTGTATTGCCGCGCCGCTATGAAGGTCAGCTCCTGGTGGATGTCGCCCTCGTAGGCAACAGGGGAAACTGCCACCAGCGCCGCAGCGACGAACATACCGCCGAACGTTGGACTGACTCGCAATTTAGACAACTGATCGATCCGAACGCGTGGAACCATGTCACTCCACGGGGGTGAACGCAAGGGAAACGGAAGGCTCGCGAAGGGACGCTGACCGACATAGTCGGTGCCGTAGCGGGACTGTACACTCAACCGTCTTCGGGGGCGCAACGAGGAGGTTTCCATGAAGGCCGCAGTCCTGCGCGAAGTGAACCAGCCGCTAGACATCGAAAACCTAAGCACAGGCGACCCCGGGCCGCGGGAAGTACTCGTGCGCACCGCGGCGGCCGGCGTGTGCCATTCGGACCTGCACTTTCAGAACGGTTCCTATCCCTACCCGCTACCTGCGGTTCTCGGCCACGAGTCCGCCGGCGTGGTGGAGGCGGTGGGATCGGACGTGCACTACGTCAAGCCGGGCGATCACGTCATCACCTGCCTGTCGGCGTTCTGCGGGCATTGCGAATATTGCCTGACGGGTCGGATGGTGCTGTGCAGCGAGCCGGAACTGTCACGCGACATCGGCGAACCGCCGCGCCTTGCGTCGGGTGACGAGACGATCAACCAGTTCCTGCACCTGTCGTCGTTTGCGGAAGAGATGCTCGTGCACGAACACGCGCTCGCGAAGATCCGCGACGACATGCCCTTGGACCGCGCCGCGCTCATCGGCTGCGGCGTCACGACGGGTGTCGGTGCCGTGATTCACACCGCCGCGATCGAACCGGGTTCCACCGTGGCCGTAATCGGCTGCGGGGGCGTCGGACTGTCGTGCATCAACGGCGCGGAAATCGCCGGAGCGGGACGCATTATCGCTATCGACACGGTCGCCTCGAAGCTCGAACTCGCACGGACTTTCGGCGCCACCGACGTCGTCAACGCGGCACAAGAGGATCCCATCGGCATGGTGCGCGAAATGACCGGCGGCGGCGTGCACTATTCGTTCGAGGCGATCGGCTTGAAGGCGACCACCGAGCAGGCGTTCAAGATGATCCGAAACGGCGGCACGGCGACGGTCATCGGCATGATCCCCGTCGGCACCATGGTGGAGATCCACGGCCCCGAGTTCCTGCGCGAGAAGACGCTGCAGGGGTCGAGCATGGGATCCAACCGGTTCCGGGTCGATATGCCGCGGTTCGTGGACTTCTACCTGGCGGGCAAGCTCCACCTCGACGAGATGATCTCGGGGCGGATCCGCCTCGAAGACGTCAACGATGCGCTCGCCGCCCTGGAAACCGGCGAGGTGGCGCGCAACGTCATCATGTTCGACTGACCGCCCGGGAGAACCGATCCCGGTCGACGTCAGAACCTGATGTCGCCAAAGCGGTCCTGACGGCGGAGGCGGACAACGGCGTGTTCCACGCCGCCGAGAAGACGCGCCAATTCGCCGATGTGCCGCGTTGTGTTGTTGTTGATGGCAAGTAGCGTGTCCCCCGCTCGAAACCCCGTCACCCAAGCCGGCGAGTCGCGGTCGATGCTGCTCACGTAGACCCCAACCGGTACGTTTTCGAGGAACACGTCCATGAGCACGGTGCCCTGCAGGCGCCGATGGATCCGTCCGCCCGCAACGGACCAGTTCCGCTCGATGGATACCGTGCGCCGGATCTGCCGATCGTCACGGATGATCTCCACCTCGAGTTCGTCCCCGACCATCGTGATGGCTTCCTGGCTGCCGTAGTCGGTCGGACGCCGCATGGCCCGGCCATCGATGCGCGCAAGAATGTCGCCGGGCCGGATGTCGGCGGCGTCTGCCGCGCCGCCCGGAACGACATCCGTCACCACCATTCCCGTCGTGGTCGTCAATCCGTACGAATCGGCCAGCTTGGGATTCAACGCCGTCACGGTCATGCCGATCCGGCCCCGCTGTACGAAACCGTGTTCGATGATCTCGGCCATGATGTGCGAGACCATTTCGCTCGGTATGGCGAATCCGATGCCGACGTTGCCCCCCGACGGGGCAAGGATCGCGGTGTTGACGCCGACCAGCCGGCCGTTCAAGTCGACCAGGGCTCCCCCGGAGTTGCCGGGATTGATCGAGGCGTCTGTCTGGATGAAGTTCTCGTAGCCTTCGATCAGTCCGCTTCGGCCCAGCGCGCTGACGATTCCCGACGTCACGGTCTGCTGCAAGCCGAACGGATTGCCGATTGCGATGACGAAGTCCCCGACCCGCAAGTCCTGTGAGTCGGCGAAAGCCAATTCGGTGAGGTCATCGGCGTCTATCCGCAGTACCGCCAAGTCCACGGGAGCGTCGACGCCAACAAGCGTTGCGGGATAGTCGCGACCGTCGGACAGGGTGACGTGGATCTCGTGGGCACCGTCGACGAGATGATGGTTGGTGACGATGAAGCCCGCCTCTGCATCGACAACGACGCCCGAGCCCGCACTCTGCGCCCGTCGCCTTTCCCGCGGTTGCGCGGGGTATTGGAAGAAGCGGCGAAAGAAGGGGTCGCGCATCAGGGGGCTGTGGTAGGTGCGCACCAGGGCGAAGGTCGCCACGTTCACGACACCCGCCGTCGTGCGTTCCAGCATCGGCGCGAGGCTCGGCAATCGTTGTCCGTCGACGGCGTCCGGCAATGCGGCGTGAGCGGCCGAGCTCAGCAGGATCGCCGCGAGAGCTGCTAGCGTTCGCGGACGTCTGGACGGGCTGCCGCAAGGGTCGCCCCGACGGTTGCTTGTCATTCCTTTCCAGTCGACCAGGGCTACTGGAGCGGGCGATGGGAGTCGAACCCACGTCTCCAGCTTGGGAAGCTGGGGTAATGACCGTTATACGACGCCCGCGCGCGCCGAATTATGGCACAGTGTCCCAAAGCCAACGGCGCCACCGGGTGCCGTCACATGGAGGGGAATCATGTATCGGCATTCGCTGAACTGCACGTTCGTCCGGCACGCAATCCCGCTGGTCGTCGGTCTCGCGCTATCCATCGGGGCCTCCGCCGGCGAACGCGACCTCGCGATCGTCGAACCCGCCGCGGTGGGAATGAGTGCCGAGGGCTTGGGCGAGCTGAGCGCCGCGATGCAGGGATTCGTCGACCGGGGCGAACTGGCCGGCGTCGTCACCGTTGTCGCCCGGCACGGCAAGATCGCGCACTTCGAAACGTTCGGAATGCAGGACGTCGGGAGCAGCGTGCCCATGGCCAAGGACACGATCTTTCGCATCTACTCGATGACCAAACCGATCGCCGGCGTGGCGCTCATGACCTTCTACGAGGAGGGCCGGTTCGACCTCGACGATCCGGTCGCGAAGTTCATCCCCGAGTTCGCCGATCTCAAGGTGGCCAAGGCACCGGGTCCCGACGGGCAACCCGTCGTCGAGGACGCGAACCACCCGATGACCATCCGCGAACTGGTGAGCCATACCGCCGGACTGACCTACGGCTTCTTCTCCCGCTCCCAGGTCGACACGTTGTACGTGCAGGCCAACGTTCTCGACCGCAACTCCACCTTGAAGGACATGGTCGTGAAACTGGGCGCCATTCCGCTCCGCCAGCAACCCGGCTCCGCCTGGCACTACAGCGTCGCCGTCGACGTACAGGGCTATCTCGTCGAAGTCCTCGCCGGCAAGCCGTTCGATACGGTCTTGAAGGAGCGCGTCTTCGACCCGCTCGGCATGGACGACACCGGGTTCTGGATCAAACCCGAGGACGAACCGCGGACCGCCACCATGTACCAGCAGCGCCCCGGCGGTGCCCTGGCAGCCAATCCATCCCGGGAATACTTCACGAAACCGGCACTGTTCTCCGGCGGTGGCGGGCTGGTGTCCACGGCCATGGACTACACGCGCTTCGCGGAGATGATGCTGAACGGCGGCGAACTCGAAGGGGTGCGGATCCTGAAGCCCGAGACCGTCGAGCTCATGCACACCAACCAGCTGCCGGACGGCATCGACTTCATCAATCCGATGATCGGCAATCCCGGCAATACCTTCGGGATCGATGTCGCCATCGTGGCCGCACCGGACGGCGAGTCGGACCACCCGCTGGCCAAGGGCGAGTACTGGTGGTACGGCGCCGGCGGCACCTGGTTCGGCATCAACCCGGTGCAGGATCTCATCGTGGTCGGAATGATCCAGAAGTTCGGCGTCCCGGGCCCGAAAGAGGTCCGCGTCACGAGCAAGCGATTGGCCTACGAGGCGATCACCGACCCCGGCTGAGTATGCCCCGCCGGTCCATCCGGTTCGCCCTGGCGGCGACCGTTGCCGGTGCTTGCGCCTGGAGCGCGGAACACCCGAACTACGTGGGTACACCGGTCCTCGCCAAGACCGGCACCCAAATACTGCGTTTCAGCGGCATTCGCTTTGCACAAGCACCTGTCGGCGATTGGCGCTGGCGTGAACCACGGCCGGTTATCAATGCCTCGCCCGACATCTCCATCGACGCGACGAAGTGGCCGCCGGCCTGCATGCAGGACGAAGGCAACGTCGAATGGTACCGAGGGGTGGCCGCTGCCTTCGGGCAGGCGGGCGAGGTCGCACCGTCGCGACCCGATACGGCCGAGGACTGTCTATTCCTGAACGTCTGGACACCCGATGTCGGCGCTCGATTGCCGGTGATGGTATGGATCCACGGCGGTGCCAACGTGAACGGCTGGTCCTCCGAGCCCAACTACCGGGGTCGGGAGTTGGCGGCAATGGGCGCGGTGGTCGTCTCGATCCAGTATCGGCTCGGCGTGTTCGGTTTCCTTGCCCATCCGTCGCTCACCGCCGAGTCGCCCAACGCGTCGTCGGGAAACTACGGGATTCTCGACCAGATCGAGGCCCTGCGCTGGATCCGGGCCAACGTCGAACGGTTCGGCGGCGACCCGGGCAACGTCACCCTGTTCGGCGAATCCGCCGGTGCCGGCGACATCGCCTACCTGCTGCTGTCGCCGCTGGCACAAGGTCTCTTCCACCGGGCAATCTCGCAAAGCGGCGGCTGGCCCGCCGACCAGCGCCGGACGCTCGCGGAAAACGAAGCCCAAGGCGTGGATTTCCTGCGGCGCGCCGAAGCGGCGAGTATCCGCGATCTACGTCGCCTGCCAGCCCAGGCGCTGCTCGCCGCCGGAGAGGAACACTTCAAGCGCGACTACGACGATCCGCCGGTGGACCGCTGGTTGCTTCCAGCGCCGCCCGCCGATCTCCTCGCCCGCAAGGCGTTCGAACCTCGGCCCGTGATGTTCGGCTTCAACGCCGACGAGATGTTGATGTACGTCGGCAAGCCGACACCCGAACGCTGGCAGCAAGCGCTCGAGAGACTGTCGAACCCGGGCGAGGTCGATGAACTCCTGGGCGACCTGCCGATCCCGCAACGACTCGATGAGCTTGCGTCCGCTACGCAGTTCACCTGCCCGAGCATCGCGCTGGCCAACGGCTTCGCGGCAGGCGGTGCTCCGACCTATGTGTACCGCTTCGATCGGATACGGTCAGGCGATCACGGAATCGGTGCCTACCACGGCGCCGAGATCCCCTACGTGTTCAACACCCACGACGCCTGGCTGCCGACCGATGCCATCGACCACAACCTAACCCGACGCATGATGGGCTATTGGCAGAGCTTCGCGGCCACGGGCGACCCCAACCACGACGACGCGCCTGCCTGGCCGCGCTGGAACGACGACGCCCGGCTCCTGTCGTTGGCCGAGGAGATTCGGTCAGAAGAGTTCGACGGCCGACTTTGCTCGGTGCTCGCGAGTCACTAGAGCGACGCGGGTACACGAGCGGGGGTCTGCCTCAGACGGACGAGCCGAGGGGCGTGCCCTGGCGGGCGACGGCGCGCCCTAGCGTCGCCCCTACGCTGCGCGGTGCCGTGCCCGAGCGAGATCGTAGGCAACCTGTCTGCGCATCCAGAACTCGGCATTGCTCCAACCTTGCCGCTCGAACGCCAATGCCATCTCGGGCGAGATGGCGGCACGACCATTCAGCAGTCTCGACAGTGCCGGTCGCGAACAACCGAGTCGTTGCGCCGCTTCCGTGACGGTTATTCCGATCGCTTCGATGCACTCCTCGCGGACTGTCTCACCAGGGTGTGGAGGATTGGCCATTGCGCACATGTTGTGGCGATTGTAACGCGTCGCGGCACAGTCGAGAATCGAAACCACCAGAATTGCACCCTGTCCGGGCGTGTCGATTGGTCGCGGTCCCTGGTGTCCTGCCGCGAGGGACCTACACCGCTATCCCGCCCGGGGCATCCCATGGGGGCGTGCCGTCGTAGACCACGATGGGCGCGATGACCGGCGGCTTCACGGGCGCCCCGAACACCTTGCGCCGGTTGATCTCCCGATGTAGCGATGCCGCGTGTCGGCCAAGGCGTTCGCCGACGTCCTGGATCACCTCCGATGCGAACTTGATGATGAGGATGATGTGCGTCGGTTCGTTGGATTCGTCGTCCGTCTCGGCGAGATCGGGGAGGTCGGGGAGGTCGGGGAGGAAGGGTATGCTCCATACCATGTCGGCGTAGCGCGGGCCGTCGGGAACCCAATCGTCGGGAATACGCGTCATGTGGTCGTAGTCCAGGTTGTCGACCTCCGGGCTGTTGCGCATGATGAAGCCACGCACCAGGTCCTTGACCATCGGGGGGAAGGCGAAGAGCGGCAGGTAGGGATGTGCCATCGATAACTCCACGGGTGTTGATGCCCGTGAACTTATCGGTCGGCCAAGCGCTTCGGTATCGGCGTTTTGCTTCACTTCGCGTAGGAAATTCCCCCGCAGCGTCGTGCGACATTCGCCCGTCGCGTACTGCCGGGGCTCGTTCGGCCCACAATCCGTTCGAGCCGAGTCGCCGTCGTTCTAGATTGCTAGCAACTCACTGAGGTTGCTAGCATAGTTGGCGTCATTTCCGTTGTACTGGACCATGCCAAACCTGAGCATTCGCCGATTGGACGAGGAGACCGCGAGGCGGTTGAAGGTGCGCGCCGCACGCGAGGGAACATCGTTGGAGGAAACCGTGCGATGTATTCTGCGCGACGCCGTCGTCGACGAGGAACCGCTCGGGACGTTGATTCGCCGGATCGTGGAGCGGGGTTTCGACTTGGAACTTCCCGAACGCGAGTTCGACACGCCGATCGATTTCGCGTCCGACGACTTTGGTCCGGACCGATGATTCTTCTGGATACGAACGTCGTTTCGGAGTCGATGCGTGTCGAACCCGACGCCCGGCTGATCGACTGGATGGACCGGCAATGCGCTTCCCATCTGTTCCTATCCGCAATCAGCGTGGACGAGATCATCTTCGGCATCGAGACCTTGCCCAATGGCCGGCGAAAAAAACGTCTGGTGCGTACGTTCGCAGGGGTCGCCGATGCCTTCGTTGGACGGATTGCCGATTTCGATGCGAATGCCGCGCGAGAGAGCGCCAGGTACCGAGCACACCGGCGGCTCATCGGACGGCCAATGAGCCTGGCCGATTCGCAAATCGCGGGAACCGCCAAGTCGAACGGTCTGTCGCTGGCCACCCTGAACCCTCGCGACTTCCAGGCCATCGACCTGTCCGTGGTCGAGCCGTATTGAAGAAGAGCTACGCGCTCCGACCTAGCGCGTCGAGGTACCAGTCGACGAACTCGATGCACAGCCGTTCCTGTGCCGGGTGATACGGACCCGGCTCGAAGAACCGCGAGAGCACGCCTTCGCTGTTGCGTAAGATGAGCGTCTGGTCCTCGCGGGTCGTGCGGTCCCATAGCCAGGTCAGCGCTTCACGCTCGTAGTCCCGTCCCTCCTCGGCGTCGCCGCGGACGAACCAGACAAGCTCCATGTCCGTATCGGCGATGCCCCTTGGGATGAAGCGGTACAGAACGCAGTGGTCGGGGTAGTTGAGCATGAACGCCAACGGACCGAGCTGGAAGTCGCCCGCGCCGCCATCGTAGCCCTTGAAGTCGCCCATCAGGGGAGCGAGCGGTTGGCCGTCCCGGCTGCCGGTCTTGAAGCCGTCGTAGAGCGCATAGCGCCTGGTGTGCGCACAGCAGCCGAAGTCCGCCGACGAACCGTACACCTGGGAATGTTCGAGACCGATTCCGGACACCCCGGTCTGTTCTTCTGCACGCCCGAGCATTTCGGCGTTGCTGCGCTCCACCTCCTCGCCGAGCGCCTCCAACGTGTGTCGCTTCGCGTAGGCGCGATGAGCCGTCGCGCAGTGGTAGCACTCCAGGTAGTTCTCCAGCGCCAGCTTCCAGTTGGCCTCCACCGCGTAGTTCTGGCGGTGGGCGATCCTGGCCGTCGGCAGGTCGTAGGGACGCAGGGCCGGTTCAATGGTCCGAAGGGCGTTCTCGAACGATGCCGCGGCGGGGTCGCAGTTGACGAAGATCAGCCCCTCGAACACCGTATTGCGACACGCCTTGAGCGCATACGCCGAGCGATCGAACCCGGCAACATCGTCCATGTTGCGAGCCGCCTTCAGGGCACCGTCGAGTTCATAGACCCAGCCGTGATAGGGGCAGACGAAGGCTTGGCAGGATCCCTCCGGATCGGAGCAGATCCGTGATCCCCGGTGCCGGCAAACGTTCATGAGCGCACGGATTTGGCCGTCGCCGCCGCGCACCACGACGATCGAGTCTTCGGCCAGATCGAAAAGGAAATAGTCGCCGACATTGGCGACCTGGCTCACGTGGCCCGCGTAGAGCCAGCTCTTGAACAGGATCTCGTCGAGTTCCCTGCGATAGGCGCGAGGCGAGCGGTAGAAGTAGGTCCCCATCGCGAAGCCCGGGCGTGACCGTTGTGCCGACGTCTCCTCGGCGAGCCGCGTCGGCGAATCGTCCACGTCAGTAGCGATTGCGGACACAGTAGCTCAATCTCGTAGCCTTGATCGTCCGGTCAAATGCCCTCCATCCGCCAAACCCTGCCCCATCGCGTTCAGCTCACGTCGCCGAAGAACGCGAAGTCCTGGACGTTGTCGAACGGAAAGCGTTGCGCACCGTCCGAGTCCTCGATACCTAGGTACCTCCGCAGCGCCTTGTGTACATGCTTCGGGTGGATGAGCGTACCGTTGTCGTCTGGCTCCAGCGACTGCGGATCGATCTTCTGCCGCGCGAAGTGCAACTCGTCGGTCTCGCCGACGACGCGGTCTGTCCACGTCTGGCCCTTCTCCATGATCACGAGACTGCCGATCGGCCAGTGGTCCTTGCCTTCGTCCGCGTTGTAATGGTTCGTGCGACCGAAGTCGGAGCCGATGACGACCACCAGATTATCTGCAACGTCGTGCTCCTCCGCGTACCGCCACAGGCAGTCTACGCCATCGGTTAACTGGCGTAGCAGCCACTCGTGGTCCGGATCGTGCGTGGCGTGCGTGTCGAAGAAGCCTTGCCACAAGTCCGCGCTGACGGCCACGCCGGTCTTGAACGCAAGGACGGTCAACTGGGCCTGCCGACGGAGGCTGCTGTCGAACGTCTTGCCGCTCGACGTCATTCCGTGAACCGGCTCCTCCAGCTCTTCCTCCGGTGGAATCGCGTCGGCGTAGGCCTTCAACGCCTCGGACGCTTCGAACGCCGAGTCGTAGTACGCTCTGTTCCGCTTCTCCATCGGCAACAGGTTTTCGACAGACAAAGACCGCTCGTACTCGCGGATCCGGTACGCCTTGAGAGTTGCCCAGTCCGTCTCGTCGATGTAGAGCGACTCACCCAGTTCGTCCTCGAACGTCGGGTTGGCGATGTCCCGAAGCAACTTGGCGTTGTTCATGCGGGTGAAGCGGGTCGTCCCCGAGGTCTCGGAATATCCGCCGAACGAGATGTAGGGAACCGGCAGGCCTTCGCCAAGGTGCCCCGCCAGTAGGGCCGTCGTCGTTGGATATCCCTCCGATGTCCGGCCGCTCCAGTTGTGCACGATGCCCGTGGTATGCGAATTGGTCTGGGCGTCCACGCCGTTGATGACGAGCATCTTGTCGTGGTGTTTGTCGAAGAAATCCTTGTTGTTGGCGAACGGCGCGTACGGGATGTGGCCCGCCTGATCCGGCTCGGCGTCCTCGGCCCAATGGTTGATCACCGGTTCGTCGCGCTGGTTCGTCTTGGGATCGCAGAAGCTGGTCGGATCCCAGCCTCCGTCCGCCTGCACCGACACCAGCAGTTTCCCCGCGTACGCATCGGCCGCCGCGACCGGCAGCCGGAACCCCACGAGCGGTGCCGCCGCCGTGATCGCCAAACCCTTCATCAGGTCGCGACGTCTCATGCTTCCATCATCCTTCGCTCCGCTACAGGTACAGGTATCGATAGTCCATCAGCAGGTACGCCAGCATCACGACCCAGGTTCTTGCGACGCCATTGGGATCCTCGTCGTCGACGCCGCGCAGGAACTCGTTCACCAGATCGTAGTCCCAATGTTCGAACCGGAGGCTCCCCTCCACGATAGTTACTACGGCCCCATCGACGATCCCGTCGTAGTAACGATGGTCGCCCCAACGGTCGCAATTGACAGCGTGCAGGAATGGCAAGATTTCCGGATCCCGCTTGCGCTGCCATATCTCGAGGAAAAGGTCGTAGCCCGTCCGCGCCTCGTGGGAATCTGCGTCCGCGTCGATGCCCAGCAGCTTGCGGTAGAGTTCCGCGATCTTGTCCTTGATCGCTTGTGCTCCCGCTTCGGTGTCCGGCGTCGTCGACGTATCGACTCCGGCGAACAGCCGCCGCTTCCCGTCGGGCAGGAGGAAGAACTCCTTGAATACGATGGGGCAGCTCGACTCCACCGCATGTCTCTGCGCGACGCCGGCCATCACCGATGTCAGGTCGCGCGCGCGGTCGGTGATCCCGTCGGAGTCGATGCCACCGTAGAAGAGCCGGTATTTTGCCTCGTCGGTCAGCGCGCCGTAGCCGTCGGTATGCGGCCTAGGATGGTACATCTCCGTGCCCCTCTCCCACTGGTAGCCGGTTAGCGAGTCCGTCTTGCGTGCCAGTTCCTCCGGCGACAGCAACCGTCTCGCGCCGGCTTCGCGAAGCGCGGCGGTTCGTATCGGGTCGATGTCCGCGTAGGACCCGGCGCGGAACCACTTGGTCATCACGACCTCGACCAGAAGATCCTTGAGGTTGTAGGGCCCCTTGCCGGACCAGCCGAATCCCTGCCGAAATCCGTCCGCAAGCCGGCGGACCGCCTCCGCCTGTGCATCCGCCGCCAGTCGCCGGGCGTCGTATTCCGGGTCGCTCGGTTCTTCGGGTTGTTCGGCGACCTCGCTTCCCATGATGGAAGGCCACCAGAACTCCACTGCCGACGTCGCGAACCGCCGATCCTCGACAATGCGCTCCGTGAGCCACTGGAGGCTCGCATCGTTCCGTTCGTCCGGAACCAAATGCAGCGACCCGGCTTCGTCCACGAAACCCGGCTTGCGCATGTCGCGGTACCAAGTGTCGAGATAGCGGTAGTAGTACGGCACGATCATCGACAACGTGGCAGGCTGGTCTTGAACTTCGGCGTAGTCGTGGAACACATACGCCTCGGTCTCGAGCTCGTACTCGCCGTCCGACGGAACCTCGATGGTAACGGCCACCGGGCAGTGGACGACCTCGAAGCCCATGCCCGTCCAAGCACTTCCGCACCGTTCGTTCTCCACCACCTCGAGCTCGTAGCGGCGGGAGAACTCGCCATCGCTGCCGGTGACCGTCAAGTGGTCGACGATGATGTTGTGGGCGGACCGGGTGGCGAACGCGACGTCGTGTTCCCCTTCGTCCAACCACACGCCGGTCCGTGTGAACTTCTCCCTATGGTCCCACGACCGGGCTTCGACCGAGAAGAACTGCTGGTTGGCGAGTCCCCTCTTGAATGTGCTCGCCAGTGAATCCAAGCCCCCGGGCTGGTCGCGGTAAAGGCCCGAATCCCCGTAGTTCTGGAAAGCGCCCGCGACAGGGTCCATCCTCTGGTGGCAGACCGTGCAGGCCTCGTTCTTCAACGTCGGGTTGTTCCTGTCCTCGAGCACCTCCTGTTTCATCGTGCGAGCAGCCGATTTCTCGATGTCGTCGCCGAGGAAGTAGTAGTAGGTCCAGCGGGACCGGGCCCGGTTCCGATTGGTCGCGGTGGTGGGATAGCGTTGAAGGAAGGCGAGCGTGTTCAGGACGCCGGCGTGCGGCCAGTCGGTCTCCAATACATCGTCGCACTCCGGCGGTGAATCCTCTGCAACTCCGCAAGACGGATAGTACTCGGGGTAGGTATCCCCTTTCCGGTAGTACCCGCGGATGCGCGCAGGCCTGAACTCGTGGACGTCCGCGTCATCCGTGAACTCAACCGAGTCGTCGACATACGCCTCGGCAGCCCACGGGTTGGCCATGATGTAGTCGGCCGTCAAGATTTGCGTGTATGGAAGATCCTTTTCCACCACGCGGGCGATCAGCTCGAGGGGCGCTCTGCCCGCGCCGTATTGCGTGTGTGCCGCCCAATCGTTGAACTCGATCCACGCGTCGTCGCTTGACTCCGCATCCCGTTCCAGCTTCGTGAACTCGCGGAAGAAGGAAACGAAATACCCGTTCACGGCTATCGGGTCATGATTGCTTCCAAGCACCCGATCGGTCAGGAGGCGATCATTGCTCGCCCGGATGAGGAACTCGTGAAAACCGGGCCCTTCCATCACGGCCCGGATCGCCTGCCTAAGGTCGTCGTTCGTGCCGCCCTCCACGTCCGCGTATTCCTCGTCCGTCGGTGTGCGCCCCGCGAAAACGATCGCCGCCCGCCAAAGGGACCGCCTGGACGACTGGAGTGTCACGCCCTCGAACAGGTCGGCGTATGCGGGCCCCTCGATCTCCGCGCCCAGCAGCTCCAGGAACCTCTCGAATCCCCGGTAGCCCACGGTGCCAGCGGGCACCGGGTCTAGCCCGCCATGACCGCGCGCGCCCCGGATCTTGTCGAGGATCGCCGCCGCCCCGTCCTCTTCGTTCGCCACGTAGTCCTCGAACATCCGCAGGTTCTTCGCCAGATGGTCCGCATCCGTGTCTCTCACGAAAACCAGCGGCGTGTGCCCCGACTGTCCGCCCTCCACATGGCAGCCAATGCACGTCTCCTGCACGATGGGCGAGATCAGCACCTCGAACGCCTCGGCGGCCGTCTCCACCGGCCCTGCGCCCCGCTGCGGGGCCGTCGACAGGTTCGTCAGATGCCCGGTCGGGCTCGACAGCAGGCTCATTGCGGCGATCGCCCGGTCCGCCGTGATCGTCAGCGACCACTTGCCCGCGCCTTCGCCCAACGCACCCTCGAAGTCGGGGCTTCCCGCCTCGAGATCCTGCGCGGTCAGCGTCGTCGAACCGCCTGCGGGTACCGACACGACGACGTCGCTTCCCGGCGACTCCCCGTTCCCGTCGAAGCCGGCGATGGTGACCTCGGCCTCTTCCCCTCCCGCGTTCACCAGCCGCAGCAGGCTCTTCTGGTTCCGGTTGCTGCCCGGGTTGAACACCGCCACCCGGTGCCGCTTCGCCGACCGCGGCGCCGTGTCGTGCATCGCCGTCAGGAACCCGTCTCCCGTGCGGGTGTACGACAGCACCTGAATGTCCAGTTCGCTGGCGAACTCCAGCCGCCAGTCGCCCTCGCCAGCCCCCGTGCTGCCCGTGAGCCCCTTGTCCGCGTTGCCGAGCTCCAGGTCGTCCGAGTTGAAGTGCGCGGCCTCGTTCGCGCCGATCGCGAGCGCCAGCGCGTCGTACTCCACGTCCGTGTCATCGAACGCCTGGATGGTCACCTCCCCGGCCTCGTCCGACCGGTTCACGACCCGTACGAAACCCTGCCGGCCGTTCGCGTCCGAGGCCGACGGGAACAGCGGCACCGCGTGGATCCCGCCCGCTTCGCTGTACGGCGCCGTCGACAGGTTCGTCAGGTGCCCCGTCGGGCTCGACAGCAGGCTCATCGCGACGATGTCCTGCTCGGACTCGATGACCAGGCGCCACTTCCCGGTCCCGTCGCCGATCGAGCCCGCGAGCCCCGCGGCGCCGCCTCCCTCCAATTCCGCCGCCGTGTACGTCCGCGACGCGTACGCGGGAATCGTCACCGTCGCGCCCTGGACCGACACGCCCCTGTCGTCCACGCCGGCGATCGCGGCGGTCGCCTCCCCGTCGCCCGGGTTGACCAGCCGCAGACGGCTCTCCTGGTTCCGGTTGCTGCCGGGGTTGAAGACCGCCACGTCGTGCCGCCCGTCCTCCGCCGGCGCCGTGTCGTGCATCGCGGTCAGGAACCCGTCGCCGGTGCGGATGTACGACAGCACCTCGATGTCGAGATCGCTGTCCACCTCCAGGCGCCAGTCGCCCTGGCCCGGCCCCGTGCCGCCCGCCAGCCCCTTGCCGGCGTTGCCGTCCTCCAGGTCGGCGGAGTTGAAGTGGATCGTCTCTGTGGCGCGGATCGACAGCGTCAGGGGACCGTACGACGTCCCCTCGTCGTCGAACGCCGCGATGGTGGCCTCGCCCGCCTCGTCCGAGTGGTTGATCACCCGCGCGAAGCCCTGCCGACCCGACTCGTCCGAGGCCGACGGGAAGAGCGGAACCCTGTGGCCCGGCTCCGATGCCGACGACGCGGGCGCGGCGGCGACTGCCGTGGACACGACGTGCAGGCTGTCGGCCATGGCGAGCGAACCGCCTGCGGCAAAGGTGTTCCGGCTCCGCTTCGGCACCGGATGGACCGAATACCCCATCTGGAGCGGCAACCCCGTCGCCCGGCGGAACGCCGCCTCGCGCCTTTGGCGGGCTTCGAGTTGGAACTTGCGGCGGACTTCGGGACTCGACGCGACCGGGCACATGACGCCGGCGGGCGGGCTCGACGGATAGATGGTGCTAGGCTGCGAGCGCATCCGCGCGTGGGCGATCGCGCGGCGGCGTTCGTAATCGCGGCGGATCCGCTCGGCCTCGCGCCGCTCCGCCTCCTGCGCCTGGCGGGCCTCCCACGCCGCCTGCCAGGACCGCGTTCGGTCGTTCCGGTCGCGTTCGTTGGAGACGGCGACGACCGCGGCAGCCGCTGCGGCAACCACCGCAGACCTTGCCAATCCCGAGAAACCGCGCTTCACGTCCCGACATCCACCTCAGCGGACCGACGGTGTCCCCCGCATTGGAATCACCCCTTCGCCCTATCCTCCGGCTGCAAATCACGCAGATCGCAACAGACGGCGTGTGCGCCATCGCCGGAACCCCAAGCGGGACGACCACTCACACGACTGTATATCACACCGCCGCTCGCAGCGGACCTATCCGAATTGGCTGCTTTTCACCGTCGCACCGACTTGGGGGCATGGTAGGCTGACGGGATTGTGGACCAACGAGACAGGTTCGCAAGAACCGTCACCTCGCTACTCGAGGCACAGCTCGACGATTCGCGGTGGCCCGCCGCCTCCGCGCTACTGGACGACGCGTGCGATATTTGGGGTAACCACCTGGCGGTAATCCACCCCGTCAGCGGCGGCGATCCGGAAATGGTCTTCGGCAGGCTCTACAAGCGCGGAGAACCCGACGAGGAACTCGAACGGCGCTACACGGACGACTATCTCGCCATCGACGAGCGCATGCCCCGGTTCTTCGCCATGTCGGATGGCGCATTGAACCATGTGAAGGTCATGTTCACCCCCGAAGAGCTGGCGACGTCTCCGACCTACAACGAATTCCTGGTTCCGTCCGGCGGCGAAAACGCGGTCACCGTCCGGATGGCGGGACCCGGCGGGTTGCACATCCTCATGTCGCTGGTTCGTGGCGGCGGCGACCCGTCTTCATGGACGGCGGACCAAGTCCAAATGATCCAGCGTTTGTTGCCGCACATCCGGCACTTCGTCCGCGTCCGCCAAGCAATGGTCAATGCGGGTATGAGTGCGGTGCACACTGCGGCCGATGCGTTCGGAGCCAAGGAGATCGGCGTCGTATTCCTAGATGCCAGGGGCCGGATCGTCGGCTTGAACGACTACGCGCGGGCGCGACTGCGCGCCGGCGACGGCTTGATGGACCGGAGGGGCTATCTGACCACGAGCCATGCCAGCGACGGCCCGAGGTTGGCCAAACTGCTCGCCTCGACGCTGCGGCGACCGGTCAGCGAAACCGCGGGCGGTACGGTGCCGGTACGGCGTCGAGGTCGTCCGCCTCTCACGCTGCACATTTCGCCGCTCGCGGCGCATAGCGACGACATCTTTGCGGCAACGGGAGCATTTGCCGGGATGGCGTTGATCGTGGATCCACTCGACAAGCCCAGGGTGAATCCCATCCGCTTGGCCGACGCCCTCGACCTCACGCCGGCCCAGGCGCGGATAGCGGCGGCGCTCGCTTCGGGGGATAACGTTCGATCCATCGCGGCCATGTCGCATCGGTCCGAGGCGGTCGTCCGGTGGCACCTCAAGCAGATCATGGCCCGGCTTCGACTCCACGGCCAGACGGACCTGGTGCGGCTGGTACTGACGACGCCCGGCATCTACGAGGGATGATTGCCGGCGTCGCCTGTCGACAAACGGCCGTCGTTCCCAGTCCAAGGCGGAATCATCCGCTTCGAGCGCAATGACGGTTACGGTGGCTCGATCTCGTACCCGTTCATCGTCACGACGCACTTCCCGACCACGTCCCGGTTCTCCAGCATCCGCATCGCATCCACGGCCCGTTCAAGGGGGAATCCAGCGCACACGTACGGGTCGATTGCGCCGCTTTGGGCCAGTTCCCACAGCGCTTCCTGGTTGCGGCGCCCGAGTTCCGGGTCGCGCCGGCCGATCTCCCCCGCGCGAACGCCGATTACCGAGATGCTCTTGATCAGGATCAGGTTGACGGGCGCCGTGGGCCATTGCCCGCTGGTGAAGCCGATGGTCAGGATGCGCCCGCGCCAGTTGACGCAGCGCATGGACTCGTCGAACACGCTGCCGCCCACCGGGTCGTAGATCACGTCGGCGCCGCCGGTGCCGGTGATCTCCTTGACCTGGTCCCGGAAGCCGCCCAAGGAACCGTCCGGCAACGTGTAGTTGATCACCGCGTCGGCACCCCGGGACTTGACCACGGCAAGCTTGTCGTCGCGACCGCCCGTTCCGATCAAATGGGCGCCGTAGTGCTTGCCGAGGTCGACGGCGGCCATGCCGACGCCGCCGGTGGCACCGTGGACCATTAGCCACTCGCCGGCCTTGAGATCGCCGCGGACTTTCAGTGCGACGTAGGCTGTCATGTACGCCGTGCTGTACGACGCGGCCTTCTCGTAGTTCATGTTGCCGGGAATGGGCTTGAGACCGGCGGCAGGGACGTTGGCCGCTTCCACGAAACCGCCGGCCCGGGAACCGAGACAGACGGCATCGCCTTCTTTCCAGCCCGTCACCCCCGCTCCGACCGCAGCTATGTCCCCCGACGCTTCGCCACCCGGCGCGAATGGCAACGGCGGCTTGTGCTGGTACTTCCCCTGGATCATCAGAAGATCGGGAAAGTTGACCGCGCACGTTTTCAGGCGCACCTGGACCTCGCCGGGTCCCGGGTCGGGGAGGTCCAGTTCATCGAGGGTTACGTTACCGATGTCCTCGCTGATGGCATGGCAGCGCACGGCGTGTATCCGAGTCATCCCGCGTTCAGCAATCCGTCACGGTCCATTGACCATTGTGGCAAACATCCGCGCCCAAGAATTATGTTTGCGGCCCCGCCTTTCGCGGGGTCAGGAACTCCTCGACGAACTGCCGGGGCGTGACCACGCGGGAGTACGGTCGCGGATTCGAAACCAGTAGTTGATCTCCTGTCACGAGACACGCCTGCCGGTGGGCGGCGAGGAGCGCCCACAGGTGATCGTCACCCGGGTCCGGGGCTGGCTCGGTGGCGGCAGGCTCGCGCCAAACGCTATTGGCGACAAGATCGGTCAGGAAGCGATCGAGTTGCTCGTCCGTCCAGCCATGGATTCGGGCAATTCGGGGGCGACGCAGGATGTCGGCGTACTCATGGAGAAGCTCCGGAGAAAGCGAATACAGGAAGCCTCCATCCAGCATCGCGTCGACAATGCGGGCGGGCGGGCTGTCCAAGTCATTGCCGATCACCCCGGAGACAACAACGTTCGTGTCGACAATGTAGACGGTCGTCATCCGGACTCGCCGCCCAAACGGGGTGGTTCCGCTAGTCGCCCTTCCGGAATCGACGCGTCTCTTCGAGAGCCAACGTCATCGCCTGAGCCGAATCCAGCGGCGAACGAGCTCGCGCATTGGCAACGATCTGCCCCACCGTGTTGGACGGTTGGATGCCACGCAGTTCGAGGCTCTCCTCGATGATCGAGGCCATGGACCGGTTCTGTCGCGCAGCAGCTTCCTTCAAAGCGCGATGCGTACCGCTCGCAAGTGTAATCGTCAGTCGTCCCATGATGCGCCTGTGCAACGGTGTGGATGCACATTAGCACCAATACACTACTCCGACAACCGCCCCAGTTTTACTCACGAAACCATGCCGTCACTCTTACAGTCCTCACCGTTGCACACGTCTAAACAAGACTTGGTCGTGGCCAATCGCAGAGTGGTCCAAGACCAAGCGTTGATAGGCAAGATTCGCCGAAACCCTTACGAAACTCTCAGGCTCTACTCGTCCTTTCTCCGCGACTACGTCCACTCTGTACCGCTCAGAGAGATAATGACCTAGTTCGAGCGCGGTAATCGCCCCATTCCCGTCGGCATCGGCCTCCCCTCTCACGCCATCGCTAAAGAACAAGGCCAAGAATCCGCCAGCGCGGAATTTCTCAGCCACCGCGGAAGTGACGTTCTCCTCAGAAGAAAAAACACCCATGATCCCCGGCATAGATATCAAGTCCTTTTGGAATCCACCACTGAAGCAGGCATCAAGCACTACCAGAACATTCGATTCGCCCTTTGTATCACGGATCAAATTTCGCAGTTCATCGTCAGTAATCTCGCTGTCAAAAAGCACCAACGTCTCATCAAAGCCGTCAGGATCCATGAGATCACTCTCGGTTTGTCGACGACCACCGTGCCCCGAAAAGAAAATCACAATGACGTCGTTGCCATCCGCCCTCGCGGAGATCTCCTCAATGGACCGCACAAAATTATCTCTGGTGGCCGTCGACTCAGTGAGCAAAATTCCATCACCTACACCCATAAGGTCCGAAGATACCAATGACTCGAAAGCTACCGTCGCATCGACCGCCGTGTGTGGGAGGTCCTGATAGTCCCCCGGGTAGTCACTAATGCCTACAAAAAGGCCGTGAACTTTCGATTCGCCACCAACGGCCTCCCTCACAACCGGTTGTTCACGAACTGAATCTCCTAGCCTCAACGTAAGGTCGTACTCACCGGTTTCCCTACGACCGTATGAGGTCACCAGAACATCGTAC
Organism: Gammaproteobacteria bacterium; assembly: GCA_026705345.1. GTDB lineage: Bacteria > Pseudomonadota > Gammaproteobacteria > Pseudomonadales > Azotimanducaceae > VXYL01. Next base: position 54,010 of record JAPPAV010000064.1, on the reverse strand, counting down.
CTTCCCGATTGTCGAGCCACCGTTTCGATTAATGATCGATCCGTACTTCCTTCGAAGTCATCGTTCTCTTGTTCAAACCCATCCGGCGTCCGAAACCTGAGCACCGTGTCAAAATCGGCGGAACGAAGATCAATGACAATCGTCTGCTCGCTTGATGCCTCCAAGGTGTACATGTCATAGTATCTCCCCGACTCTAGGAGTCCGTCACTTGCCTCTATGCGTCCCTTCACCGTGCCTTCAGTGAGCCTTTCCGAACTCAACCGCTCCGAACTGGTGGTATCGCCGACGTCCGAAACGACGAGTTTAAATTCATAAGATCCTGTTTCTCCCTGTTCAAATGTAGTAACAATAGCCGCATATTCCCCGCGTTCCGGCAAGTCTCCTTCGAGAAAGCTATCCGTCGTATCGTTGTCCGCATCGTCGTTTTCCAAAAGAAAACCCTGAGGCCCCATGACGGCCAAATATGCGTCGAAGCTTGGAGAAGAGAGTTCCGCAGTGAAGCGGCGCCCCGGAGTACCTACTTCGAACTCGAAGAAGTCGGCGTACTCTCCCGACGGCAGTTGCGCGTCCTCGTCAGATAGAGCCCCGCTATCTGCGACGACGAGATCTCTTGTAGCCTCCTGTGCTTTTCTAATATGCAGCGTATACTGACCGGTTTCACCAGGATTGAAGCTGGTAACTCCTATCTCATGCGAGCCACTCTCTAAGACGGTAAATCCAATTAGAGACCGGGTCTCGTCACCCAGATAGTCGTCATTCTCCAGCTGGTCCCCGTTGGGAGCGCGCAATATCAAGAATGTGTCGAAATCCGTGGATCTAAGTTCCACTGTAATGTCAGTACCTTCCACGCCAGTAACGGTGAAACTGTCAACGTACTCACCCGAGTCGAGGGTGGGGTCGCCAAGCTGGAGCTCTCCTCGTTCTACTCTAACATCGCGCGGCGTCTCGGTGGCACCTTCGGACTCTCTTAGGCGGACTAGACCACGTCCGTAGAGGTCTCGACAGTCGGTCGCATCCCGAAAGGCATCCTCCGGCATGACGATTTCGGGAACTTCACCAACGAACCGCGGGTCATCGCATTCACCGTCGAATGCCCACATGCTGCTATCGTCGCCAAAGTCGATAGGCTCCTGTGCATCCACTGCGGGCACGGAAGATAGCCAGATTGTGCCGATAATGAACAAACGCGTCGGTATCAGTCGGTTCTCTGATGGACACTTACCCGGGGTGGTGGCTGTAGTCATCGGTTCCCCCCACTCGAGCAAGCGTACGAACGAACACTACAGGGATGACCCGTGAAGCTTTGGCACGACCGCAGTGCAGCCCGCTCCGCAGCCCGCTTATTGCGTCCAATACCGGTGTCGTACCCAATGGCATTGTCTGCCAGTGCAACGCAGCCGGTTCGCGTTTCGCGGGCAAGACGACATCTCGGTCCGCAATAGCGAAGGGCGTTTTGCCGTGCAGCATTGCGATTCGGAGAGGCCCCAAAGCCATAACCAACATTGGGTCCCATTGGGTTTACCGCCACCGCAGCCCATGCGGATGCCTGGGCAGCGAAGACCAGTACGAAGAGGATTGTCGCAGCCTTAACGGCGTTGGCGTAAGTCACCATTCAAGTCTCCCTGTGCTAACCAAGTTCTGGGCGCAAGGGGTGCGAACATGGCCGTCCCGACCTGACGGTGGACTGGCTCGGACCGACCATCTCCAACCCGCGCGACTAAATCCAGAGGCGGCACATTGCGGCAGGCCTACTTGCCCGGGCGACCGGAAACTCGATTGTCGTTGCATCTGGTTTCTCAGTTGCCAGAGTCCACCGCGTCGCCGTTTGATCAACTTTCTAGTCAGACTAACCGTCGCTTAGGCGGGGTCGTCCGCCAAACTCCACACGCTCACTAGCGTCGGAATTTGCCACACCGCGGCAGAAAACGGACCTATCCAAATTGGGTGTTCTTCACTTGACCGTTGCCGGATGGCGGGCGCGCAACACTGTGATCAAGCGAGACCGGTTCCGAAAGAAATGTTGCCATTTTGCTCAGCAGGCTCTACAAACGCAGCCAGCGATAAGGATCTCGTCAACGCGCTGCAGGGAGATTTGTCTCTCCTTGACGAGCGTAGTCCAGGTTCATTGTGACGAATGTGGACCCTGAGTTTGTCGGGCGGATCCACGCCTTGATGCTAGCGCTACCTAGCCTTGTCCACAGGCTTCTCGCGCATTCCAATCCGGCCGCTCATCGCCCGCACTGCGAGGCGGACCGGCCGGTCGACCGCCTAAACGGTACCTCGGCCCGCTCTTCACCCGGGTATGCACGCCGACCGCGAGGCAGATCGCTAACCCGCCTTCGCGAAATCGCGTTTCCTCGAGACCCAAGCCCATCCCCTGATCAAGGCGGAATGAGTTCACGCCATAGGGAGAATCCTCCCGCAACGGCGCCGAAGCGTTGAGTCCCCCCGGTTCAAGGCCCTCCTCGATGATCGAGGCCATGGATCGCTCTGCCGCGCGCGCAGGGGCTTCCTTCAATGCGCGATGCGCCCCGCTACAAGTGTGATCGTCGGCCCATGATGCAACGGTGTGGATATACGCATTGGCCGGCAACAGGCGAGCTAACTCCGAACCTGCAATGGTCAGGCGACTGCGACACACCTACGCGATCGTGGCCACGGCTCGCTTCGTTAGCACGCCAACCAAATGGCCCCGGAACTCCGCAGAAGCGTGGATATCCGAGTTGTACTCGCTGTGGTCGATTCCCACCCCGTCCACGGCCCCCGGCGAGAAGTCCGCCGCCAAGGCTTCCTCCAGCGCCGTGGCGCGAAAAGCGCAGGCACCGGCACCGGTGACGCCGACGCAGATGCAGTCGCCGCAGCGCGCCACCATTACCCCGACGACGGCGTAGCGGGACGCAGGGTTCGGAAACTTCTCGTAGGCGGCGGCATCCGGAACGCAGAAGTCCACCGAGGTCACGATCTCGCCGTCGTGTAGAGCCGTCTCGAACAAGCCGGTGAAGTAGTCGCTTCCCGCGATGGACCGGTTGGTCGTGTGCACCGTGGCACCGAGGGCGACCACCGCTGCCGGGTAGTCCGCCGCCGGGTCGCTGTTGGCGATGGATCCGCCTATCGTGCCGCGGTTGCGGACGTGGGCGTCGCCGATTCGGCTCGCCAGATCGGCCAGCGCCGGAATCGCCTCGCTGGCCGCCACTTCCGAGTGGCGCGTCATGCCGCCCACCGAAACCGTGCCGTCGTTCACCGTGACGCCCGTCAGTCCGGGAATCGCGCCGAGATCGATGACATCGCTTGGGCTTGCCAGCCGTTGCTTCAGGGTTGGGATCAGCGTCATGCCGCCTGACAGGTAGACCCCGTCTTCGGCACCCGCCATGAGACTCCTCGCTTCGTCCAGCGTGGAAGGTCTGTGGTAGTTGAACTGGTACATGATCCTCTACTCCCCCTCTTTCGGCGCCTTCGGCGCTTCGCCGCAGGCGCTTGCAGCGCGCCACACGGTCTCGGGTGTCGCCGGCATCGATACGCTGGCGACGCCGAGCGCGTCGGTGACGGCATTCATTACTGCGGCGGTCGAGCCGATCGCGCCCGCCTCGCCGCAGCCCTTCACGCCGAGCGGGTTGTGCGTACACGGCGTCACCGTCGTGTCCACCGTGAAGCTCGGCAGGTCGTCGGCCCGTGGCATGGTGTAGTCCATGTACGAGCCGGAGACCAGTTGCCCGGCGTCGTCGTAGACGCCGTGCTCCAAGAGCGCCTGGCCGATGCCCTGGGCGAGCCCGCCGTGCACCTGGCCTTCGACGATCATCGGGTTCACGACGTGGCCGAAGTCGTCCACCGCCACGAAGTCGACGATGTCGACGACGCCGGTGTCCGGGTCGACCTCCACTTCGCAGATGTGCGCACCCGCCGGGTAGGTGAAGTTCGGCGGATCGTAGAACGCCTTCTCCGAGAGCCCCGGTTCGAGATCCTCCAAGGGGAAGTTCTGCGGCACGTAGGCCGAGAACGCCACCTCACCGAACGTGATGGACTGGTTGGAGTCGGCGACGGTGAACGTGCCGTCCGCGAACTCCATCTGGTCCTCCTCGGCCTCGAGCATGTGCGCCGCGATCTTCTTGCCCTTGGCGATGATCTTGTCGGTCGCCTTGATGATGGCCGAGCCCCCCACTGCCAGCGATCGGGAGCCGTAGGTGCCGAGGGCGTAGTCGGAGCGTCCGGTGTCGCCGTGCAGGACGGTGACGTTCTCGAACGGGACGCCGAGCTTGTCGGAGATGATCTGCGCGAAGGTGGTCTCGTGGCTCTGGCCGTGGCTGTGCGACCCGGTGACCACCGTCACCGATCCCGTGACGTCCACCCGGACCTCGCCGACCTCGAACAGCCCGACGCCCGCGCCGAGAGAGATCGCCACCTGGGAAGGCGCGAGTCCGCAAGCCTCGATGTAGCAGGAGAAGCCGATGCCGCGCTTCTTGCCGGCTGATTCCGACGCCGCCCGCCGGGCGCCGAATCCGCCGTAGTCGATGTGCTCGAGTGCCTTGTCGAGACTCGCCTCGTAGTCCCCGGTGTCGTAGGTGAGCGCCACGGGCGTGTCGTACGGGAAGTCGCCGGGCTGGATGAAGTTCCGGCGCCGGATCTCCGCCGGGTCGATACCCATTTCCCGGGCTGCCGTTTCCACGCACCGCTCCACCACGTAGGTCGCCTCCGGCCGACCGGCACCGCGGTAGGCGTCAACCGGGGCGGTGTTGGTATAGAGGGACTGCACTTCGACGTAGATCGCCGGCGTCGTGTACTGCCCCGCCATCAGGGTGCCGTACAGATACGTCGGCACGGATGATGCGAAGGTCGAGAGATACGCGCCCATGTTCGCCTTCGTCTTGACGCGGAGTCCAAGGAACCTGCCGTCCTCCCCCAACGCGAGTTGCGCCGTGGTGACGTGGTCACGTCCGTGACAATCCGCCAGGAAGGACTCCGACCGTTCGGCGCGCCACTTGACCGGCCGGCGTACCTTGCCGGCGGCCCAGATGACCGCGGTCTCCTCCGCGTAGACGAAGATCTTGGAACCGAAGCCGCCGCCCACATCCGGGGAAATCACCCGAAGGCGTGCTTCCGGTGCGACGTTGACGAACGCCGCCAGCACCAGTCGTTCGAGGTGGGGATTCTGCGACGTCGTGTGCAGCGTGTAGGTGCCCGCCGCCGCGTCGTACTCGCCGAGTGCCGCACGCGGCTCGATGGCGTTGGGGATCAGGCGGTTGTTGACGATGTCCACCGTGGCCACGTGGTGGGCGCTGTCGAAGGCCGCGTCCGTCGCCGCCTTGTCGCCGAGTTCCCAGTCGTAGGCCTGGTTGTTGGGAACGGATTCGTGGATCTGATCCGCCGAGGCCGCAGTCGATAGGTCCACGACCGCGGGAAGTTCCTCGAAGTCCGCATCCACCGCCTCCGCGCCGTTCCTGGCGGCTTCCAGGGTCTCGCCGATAACCACCGCGTAGGGTTCGCCGACGTAGTTGACGGCATGGGTCGCAATTGGCGGGTGCGGCGGCGCGACCATGTCCGAGCCGTCCTTCGACTTCACCATCCAGCCGCAGGGCAGGTCGCCGATCTCGTCGGCGGCCAGATCGGCCCCGGTGAAAACCGCCACCACACCGTCGGTCGCAGCCGCGTCCGCGGTGTCGATGCCGTTTATCTTCGCCCGTGCATACGGTGAGCGAACGAACACCATGTAGGTCTGGCCCGCCGCATTGATATCGTCGGTGTAGTTCCCCGCCCCGGTGATGAAGCGGGCGTCCTCTTTGCGCTTGACGGAGGCGCCGATGCCTGTTTCTGATGCCATGGTCTCCTCCCCCTACGTGCTCGACTGCGCGGCGAGTACCGCCTTGACGATGTTGTGGTAGCCGGTACAGCGGCACAGGTTGCCTTCGAGCCCGTCCCGAACCGCCGCTTCGTCCAACGCGCCGCCACCCTTCTGCACGAGGTCGATGGCGCTCATGATCATGCCCGGCGTGCAGAATCCGCACTGCAGGGCATGGTTGTCGCGGAAAGCCTCCTGCATCGGATGCAGATCGTCCGGGTTGCCGATGCCTTCGATGGTCGTGACATCGGCACCGTTGGCCTGTCCGGCAAGCACGGTGCACGACTTGACCGCATCGCCGTTCATGTGCACGACGCAAGCGCCGCATTGACTGGTGTCGCAGCCGACATGGGTGCCGGTGAGCCCGAGCGACTCGCGCAGCACGTCCACGAGCAGCGCGTTGTCGGCTACGTCGACGGTTTTCGCCGCCCCGTTCACCGTGAGTGTTATCTCCACTGTCCTATCCCTCCGAATGAATGCACCAAGGCGTGATGCCGATTACAACCATTACGCCGTGTCAAAGTCCACAGCGAAACGTGCGAAAAACCGCGCCGCCATCTTGCGGGCCGCCGCATCCACCAACCGGGAGCCGATCTGAGCCAGCTTGCCGCCGATGTTGCCGTTGATCCGGTAGGTGAGCAGGGTCTCATCGCCGTCATCGCCCGCGACCTCCTCGAGGTTGACCGTGGCGCTGCCCTTGGCGAATCCGGCCGCGCCGCCCTTGACCTCGACTTCGAGACGGTAGCTCTCGGGTTCGATCACGTCATTGAGCGAGATCGCGGCTTTGAAGGTCGCCTTCACCGGTCCCACCTTGGCGCCGACCTCGGCTTCGTATTCGCCGTCGCCCACAGCGGTCATGGACTTGCAGCCGTCCAGGCATCGGGCGAGCACCTCGGGATCGTTCAGCGCCCGCCACACGCGGTCGCGTGGCTGCGCGATGCGACTTTCACCGGCCTGCTCCACGCCTTCCCCCTGACGCGGCTACTTCAAGCTAACTCTCGCACAATCCAAACGCATGGAAAAGAACTCGGCGGTGAGCCGTCTGCTAGGCTTGGCAAGGGAAGAGGGGGGCCACATGGCTGAAACCGCGGCGGCTGGTTCGGATACGGAACGTCGGCCGCTCAACAATTTCACGCTTGCCTCGTACGGGGCACCCGCGGCACCGCTGGCCTTGGCTGGCCTGCCGATGGCCGTCTACCTGCCGGTGATCTACGCCGATTCCGACGGCTTCGGCCTGTCGTTGGCTATCGTCGGCCTGCTGATCGGTCTATCGCGCATCTCGGACGTTGTCACCGATCCGTTGATCGGCTACCTGTCCGACAAGTGGAAGACGCGCTGGGGTCGTCGCAAGCCGTGGGTGCTGATCGGCACGCCGATCTTCGCTCTCGGCATGTGGTTCCTGTTCATGCCGCCCTTCGAGTTCAGCGACATCACCGTGTTCGGCGCGACGTTCTCCAACGGCTACGTCTGGATGTTCGCCATGCTCACGGTGTTCTACATCGGGTCGACCATAAAGGACCTGCCGTTCTCGGCGTGGGGGGCTGAACTCTCGAGCAACTACCACGAACGCACCCTCATCATGAGCTGGAAGGAGGGCCTAGGCACCTTCGGCTCCCTGGTGTCGGTCTTCATTCCCCTGTTCATCCTCTTCTTCGGCCAGGTCAAGCCCACCGATGCCGTCTACTGGCTGGTGCTTGTCATGTGCATCACGATGCCCATCGTCAACGTGAACTGCTTGGTCGTCGTGCCCGAGTGGCGGGTTGTTGAACGGCCCAAACGTATCGGCGTGTACGAAGGTGTGAAGATCGTCATCAAGAACAAGCCCTACATGATCCTGGTCATCGTGTTCGCGCTCGGGGCGATCGGATCGGCCATGACCAACAGCCTGTCGCTGTTCTTCGTCAAGCATGTGATGCAGGTCGGTGAGTTGTATCCCGTCTACCTCGCGCCCTACTTCGTCTCCCAGATCGCCGCGATCCCGCTGTGGTTCAAGCTGTCGCGCCGGGTCGGCAAGCACAAGGCGATCATGTGGGCGATCGGCTGGTATTCGCTGTGGTCGTCGTTCATCCCATTGGTGATGATCGCGCCGGCCGACTGGTTCGCGATCTTCGAAGTCCAGAGGTACATCGGATTCCTGTCTGCGGACTTCCAGACCACCGCCAACACCTACTTAGAAGGCGTCGACAGCGGAAAACTACCCGTCTACCTGGTGGTCATGTGTCTCAAGGGGTCGGCGATCGGCGCGCTCTCCGCGATACCTTTCGCCATGTGCGCGGACGTGGTCGACGTCGACACGGTGGAGACCGGCCAACGCCGTGCCGGGGCCTACATGGCGATCTGGTCCATGGTGAAAAAGGGCGCCTACGCCCTCGGCACGATGATCGGCCTCACGTTGGTCGTCTATTGGGGTTTCGACTCCCTGGCCGAGCCGCGCGAGACCACCAACACGCCGTTTTCGTTGCTGATGCTGGCGGTTACCTATTCCGTGCTTCCTGCGCTGATCAAGTTCTCCAGCATGCCGCTGCTGTGGGTCTACCCCCTGACCGAGGAAAAGCTCCACGAGGTGCAGGCGGAGATCCAGGCACTGCACGGCATCGGCAGTACCGAACCGGCCGCCGCCCGTTAGCTGCTCGTTCGCTTCATGAAGAAACAGATGGCACTACCCCTTTCCCACATCAGGGTTCTAGACCTGACCCGCGTGCGCGCCGGGCCGACCTGCGTGCGCCAGCTTGCCGACTGGGGAGCAGACGTGGTCAAGATCGAGCAGCCTGGTCGCGGCGACGGACAGATGGGGGACTCACGCTTGGGGCCGGATTTTCAGAACCTGCACCGCAACAAGCGCAGCATGACGCTCAACTTGAAGACCGAGCGGGGCAAGGCCGTGTTCATGCGTCTGGCCGAGTCGGCAGACGTCGTCGTCGAAAACTACCGACCGCAGGTGAAGCACCGACTTGGCATCGACTACGAAGCCGTGAAGGCGGTGAACCCGGCGATCGTCTACGCCAGCATCTCGGGATTCGGCCAGGACGGACCCTACGGGGATCTGCCCGGTTTCGACCAGGTCGCCCAAGGCATGGGCGGGTTGATGTCGATCACGGGGTTGCGCGGGCAGGGACCGGTCCGCGCAGGCATTCCCGTCGCGGATCTGTCCGCTGGACTCTACGCCGCAACGGGAATATTGATCGCCCTGATCGGCCGGGCGAAGACCGGCGAAGGACAATGGGTGCGCACGTCGCTGCTCGAGGCGCAGGTCGCGATGCTCGACTTCCAGGCGGAGCGCTGGCTGCTGAACGGAGAGGTGCCGCCCCAGGCCGGCAACAACCATCCAACCGCCATTCCCACGGGCGTATTCGCGACCAGGGACGGGCATATCAACATCGCCGCCACAGGGGACGCCATCTACAAACGCTTCTGCGCCGTGATGGGTCGCGAGGACTGGCTAGCGGATGCACGCTACGACACGCCCGGCAATCGCTCGGCAAACCGGGACGAAATGAACGCCGAGATCGAGGCGATCACCCAAACCCGCACCAGCCGCGAGTGGATCGCCGCGTTCAACGAAGCCGGCGTCCCGGCCGGGTACATCTACGGCATCGACGAGGTGTTCGACGATCCGCAGACAAAGCACCTCGGGATGGCCGCGTCCGCAACACATCCCGATCTCGGCGACATCGACCTGGTCGCGCAGCCCCTCAAGCTCTCCGGGTCGGCGTTCGCGGTCCGTAGACCAACCCCCGGTCTCGGCGAACACACCGACGAAGTGCTCGCCGAAGCCGGCTACAGCGCTGCCGATATCGAGGCGCTCAGGGCGGCGGGTTCGGTTTGAAGCGAATCTGCGTCATGTGCGGCTCCAGCGGGGGCCGCGATCCCGCGTATGTCCTGGCTGCAAAGGCACTCGGGCGGACGCTCGCGACACGCGGCATCGGCGTCGTGTATGGCGGAGCCGGCGTGGGCCTCATGGGGGCATTGGCGGACGCCGCCTGCGAGGCGGGGGGCGAGGTCATCGGCGTCATCACGCCCGATCTCGCCGATCTCGTCGGTCACGAAAGCGTCCGCCTCGAACGTGTCGACACGATCCACCGGCGCAAGAGCCGCTTCTCCGAGCTGTCGGACGGCTACATCGCCCTGCCGGGTGGATTCGGCACGCTTGAGGAACTGTTCGAGGCCGTCACCTGGAACCAACTCGGTCTCCACGACAAGCCGGTGGGGCTCATGAACGTCGCCGGCTATTTCGACTCGCTCCTCAAGTATCTGCGCCATGTCCAAGGGGAAGGGTTCGTGCGGCGCGAACACGTCGACGGAATCATCGTCGAAGACGAGCCGGGGCGACTGATCGACGCCCTCGCGCGTTATCGTCCCGTCCGCCTCGGCAAGTGGTGGTCCTAGGCGGGCACCGCCTAGAGACCGTATTGGAGACCAATCCGCACCGCCCGGGGGCGTTGGAATCGAGTCGGTAGTCCGAAGGTGGCGGAGGGTTGCGCGCCCCAATAGCTGTCGGCACGCTCGTCCACCTCCGTCTCGGCATCCGCATCGAAGACGTTGAAGACATCGAGTCGGACAGTCAGCTCGCCACCGGCAAATGCATCGCGGGTGTACTTGAGGCCCAGGTCGAGCCGGAAAATATCCGCCGTCGTTCCCAGGGAACCGCGCGGCACGGGCATGCCTTGCTGAAAAAACGACTCCGGACCGTACTGGCGTGCGTAGGGATCGGTCGGGTGGTAGCCGAAGGCATTGCGCGGTCGACCACTCGAGAACTGGAACGCGGCGCTGGCCTGCCAGGCATCGGCAAACTGCCATGCACCCCAGACCTTGACCATGTGGCGGCGATCGTTGGGGAGATCCCCGTCCGCGCCGTCCAAAAGGCCGGCGAAATCGAACTGCGTAGTGATACCTGCGATGTCCTCGCCGGTGTCGCTCCTCACCGTGCCTTCGTAGTTGCCGTAGCTATGCGACAGCGTGTAGGTCCCGCGGACGTAGAACACACCGTCCCAACGTCGCTTGAGATCCAAGGTCAACGCCTTGTAGCGACGCTTCATGGCGGGGTAGCCGAGATCTTCAGCGGATAGCGTGATCGCATCGAGTGTGCCGTCGTCGTCGACGTCGTAGTAAGTGCGCACGTCCCGACCCGGATTGGCGAGGACGTAGTTGAACTCTCGCCTCACACCCAGCGCTTCGTCGATGGAGATGTCCTCGATCCCCTGGACCAGGTTCCGGTAGGTGAACGTGACGTTTGCCACGTAGTCGGCGTAGATCTGCCACTCGTACCCCAGGATGTACTCGTCCTGGGCCATCGGTTCGAGATCCTGATCGATCGCCTGGCGGAAGTCCCGGGCCGAACCGTCGGCGAAGACGGTCTGCTCGCCGATGCCCGTACCTAGCGTGGTGCTGCCATCCTCGGCGATGGGTCCCTCCACGGCGAACCACTCCTCCGTGAACAGCGTCGAACTGGCAAAGGCGATGCTCACGATGCTGGCAACCGGCAGATGGTAGCGACCGTAGTTCGCGAACAGCTTCGCGGTGCCTTCCCCACGCGGGTCCCATGCGAACCCGACCCGCGGCGCAAACTGACCTTTAAGTTGAACGAACGTGCGTCCTTGTGCATTGCGATTGTCGAAACGTTCGCTCCGCAAGCCAAGGCGCAGGGTCGCGTTGAGGGAGGAAATCAGCCATTCGTCTTCGACGTAGAGTGCCGACGCGATGGCGTCGAAGTGGCCGCCGCGCACCAGTTGTCGGTAGCGCACCACGTCGGTGACCCCTTCCGGGACCGTGGCCCCGTTCCGCAGGACGCCGCCCGGTCTAACCCCGAAGTAGCCGTAGTACCCCCCGCCCGAATACTCGAGAATGTCGACGGAGGTTTTCACCTCGCGGTCCGCGCCGAACCGCAACAGGTGTTGTTCGCCGATAGCCCATTCGAAGTCGAAACGCGCGACCTCGCGCTCGTCCCTCGCCTCGTTGGCGATGAAGTTGGTCCAGCAGCCGAGTGGTTGGTAACGGCCCGTCCGGAAGTCCAGTGCAGCTGGGCAGGTGGAATCCTCGGGCGATGAAGCGGTGACATCGTATTCGCCCCTGCCCCAGAGCACCGACGCCGCCGTCCGCGTGCCGAAGTAGCCCCGGTAGGCGACGATGTGATTGACGCCGCCGCGGTCGAAGCGGGTCCCGCCGAGTTCCTCACCCACCGCGCCGGTCGAGTCGTCCCATCTGAATGTGGTCCGCTCCACGCGCCTGTCGTCCGAGAACCCGGTGTACTCGATGCGATGGTTTTCCGAGAACAGCCAGTCGAGCTTCAAGCCCCAGAACCCGTCGTCGTCGATGTCCTCGTACATTCGACCCCGGGCGCTGAAGTTGCGTTGGTCGACCGCGCGGAAATCGTAGATTCCGTAGACAAGCAGGCGGTCCCGCACCACCGGACCGCCGACCGAGACGAACAGGTCGAAGTCGTCCCTCTCGTCAAACCCGTCCGCCGAATCGTACCTGCGCCGACTCGACGGATGCTCGACGTTCGGCACGTCCTCGCGAAGCGAGTCGGGTTCGTAGTAGCCGCCGACGGTGATCTGCCACTTGTTGGTGCCACGTTTCGTGACCGAGTTGATGACGCCGCCGGTAGCACGCCCGAATTCCGCGCCGAAGCCGCCGGTCTTGAGTTGGAACTGGTCGTAGAATTCGAACGGAACGGTGCTGGCGCCGAGCCCGTTGCGAAAGTTCGTCACGTTCATGCCGTTGATGTAGTAGATGTTCTCGGCAACTGAGGCGCCGCCCAGGGAGGCGTAGCCGTAGCCCGTGCCGTATTGCTCGCGCCGGTTGCTCGTGCCGAATGCCGTGTCGCCGTAGACGGCACCCGGCGCCATCAGCACCACTGCGTTCGGATCCCTCGGGATCGGCAACCGCTCGATGTCGCCTGCGGTCACGACCCTCGTCGTCTCGGAACGGGTGACATCCACCGGAGAGATCGACTCGGCGACGACGACGACCTCCTCGACTGTTCTTGGGTTCTCCAGGCGCAGATCGACGGCCGTGCCTTCGCCGACATTGACCTCCGCAATGATGGTGGTCGTCTGCAGGTTGCCGAGAACGGCCGTGACGGCGTAGCGCCCGACGGCGAGTCCCGAAAACCGGTAGCGGCCATCCGCGCCGCTGATCGCAGTCCGTGTCCGCGCGGTGTCGACGTGCCAAGCCGTTACGGTCGCGCCCCCGACCGGCCCCGAACTCGAAAAGACATCCCCCAGGATATAGCCGAGGGTCTTGCCCTGACCCTGTGCCGGTACCAAGAAGATCGACGCGCCGGCGAGAATCGCGCAGAGCAATCCTCCTCGACTGCTCCAATTCCGTTTCGCCAAGACGCTGCTCCCAGGACACAAGATGTCTGATCGTAACGCACGGGGCTTCAATTCCTTCATGTCGCATTTTGAAAACAGACATTGATGTGGTTCACGCTCATCGAGGTCTCAACCACGTACAATTCGCTTCTTCAATCGCCATGCATCCCGTCGAATATCCACACGCATCTCATCCACCCGGCAAGCCCTGGTGATCCACATGAATGACGCGGCCGTCTTCCGGTCACCGCGAGAAACCGCCACCGCGAACTCTCGCGGAAGCAATCGCTGCTGACGCCGTCGAACGACGAGCGAGCCCTCTTCTCCATGAAAGCCCCACATGTCGAATACCGAAACGTGCGCAAGAGCTACGACGGGCGGACACTGGTCGTCGAGGATCTCAACCTCGCCGTCGAGAAGGGCGAGTTCCTGACGCTGCTCGGCCCTTCGGGCTCCGGAAAGACCACCTGCCTCATGATGCTGGCCGGGTTCGAGCAGGCCACATCGGGGGCCATCCTGGTCAATGGCGAGTCGGTGCACGACTTGCCTCCCGACAAGCGCAACATCGGCGTGGTGTTTCAGAACTACGCGCTGTTCCCGCATATGACCGTGGGCGGCAACCTGGCGTTTCCGCTGGAGGTGCGTCGGCTGCGCGCCAGCGAGCGCGCCGAACGCGTCGCCCGAGCGCTGCGCCTCGTGCAGTTGGAGGGCTTCGAAGCGCGCCGGCCGGGCGAACTGTCCGGTGGCCAGCAGCAAAGGGTGGCGATTGCCCGGGCGCTGGTGTTCGAACCCGAACTCGTACTGATGGACGAACCCCTCGGTGCGCTGGACCGGCGCCTGCGCGAGGAAATGCAGTTCGAGATACGACGCATCCACCGCGAACTCGGCGTCACGATCATCTACGTCACCCACGACCAGCAGGAGGCCATGGTGATGTCCGACCGCGTCGCCGTGTTCCGGAACGGCAGGATCGAACAGATTGCCACGCCCGAGACGCTCTACGAGGAGCCGGAACGGGCCTTCGTCGCGCAGTTCATCGGCGAGAACAACCTGCTCGGTGCCTCGGTTACGGCAACCGACGGCGACATCTGCGACGTCGACACCGGCAGCGGCGTCGTCCGCGCATTCGACGTCCAAGGCAGTGCAGTCGGCGACGACGTGATCCTTGCCATACGCCCCGAACGGATCGGCGTCGAACCGGACTCGGGTCAGTACGCGAACGTATTGACCGCCACGGCGCTGGACGTGGTGTTCATCGGCGACCACCTGCGGGTGCGCCTCCGCGTCGGCGACAACGAGGACTTCATCGCCAAGATTCCCAACATCGTCGGCCACGGTACCGTGCTGCCCGGCGACAACGTACGCATCGGCTGGGCAACGCTGGACGGTCGAGCACTTCCCCCTGACCCGTCCATATCCCAAGGAGACATCGAACCATGAATTTCATCCACCGGAGCCGCATCCACGCGATCGCCCTCGCCACGGCGTCGCTGGCGGGAGCCTTCGCAACCGCCGAGTCCATCACCGTGGTGTCCTGGGGCGGGTCCTACGCCAAGGCCTGCGTCGAGGGCTACCACAAGGCGTTCACCGCCGAGACCGGCATCGAGATCAAGCTCGAGGACTACAACGGGGGGCTTGCCGAGGTGCGAGCCCAGGTGGACGCCGGCGCCGTGCACTGGGACGTCGTCGACGTCGAACTCGCGGACGGCGTCCGTGGCTGCGACGAGGGATTGTTCAAGGTGTTCGATCCCGACACCCTGCCGGCCGGCGCCGATGGCTCCACGCCGTCGGACGACTACTACCCCGGGGCGATCACCGAGTGCGGCGCCAATACCCTCTACTACTCGACGATCTATGCCTACAACGCGGAGAAGCTCCCCGGTGAGAAACCGACGACCATGGAGGACTTCTTCGACATGGAGCGCTTCCCCGGCCGCCGAGGCATGCGCCGTTCGCCGGTCGTGAACCTCGAGTTCGCGCTGATGGGCGATGGCGTCCCCGTGGAAGAGGTCTACGCGCTGCTCGACACCGAGGCGGGGATCCAACGGGCTTTCGACAAGCTCGACACCATCAAGGACCACGTCGTGTGGTGGGAAGCCGGCGCCCAACCGCCGCAGATGCTGGCCGATGGCGAAGTGATCATGTCTACGGCCTACAACGGGCGGATCTTCAACGCCCAGGTTCTCGAGAAACAGTCCTTCGTCATCGTTTGGGACGGCCAGGTACTCGATACCGGCTTCCTCGCCATCCTCGAGGGCGCCCCGAACCCCAGCGGCGCCCAGCGTTTCGTCGACTTCGCCGCCCGACCTTCGTCCATGGCCGGCGTCGCCCGCTACATTTCCTATAGTCCAACCCGGCACTCGGCCGAAGCGCTCATTACCACCCATGCCGAAACCGGCGTCGAGATGCGTCCCCACATGCCCAACACGCCCGAGAACGCGAAACGCGTGCTGCACAACGACTGGCAGTGGTGGAGCGACAACCGGGACGACATGAACGTAAGGTTCGCGGCCTGGCTCGCGCGCTGACGGCAGGTGCGGGGCGCTCACCAACGTTGTTCCAGAAACACGGCGGCCGGATTCGCGGTGAAGGTCGGTCTGTCACCTAGATTGCGGGCCGCCGGGTTGACCGTCCCGTTGATCGCGTTCATCGCGGTGACGTTCATCGCGCCTCTTGGCACGCTGTTGACGCGCAGCGTGTACGACGCCGAAGTCGCCGAGATCCTGCCCCGGACCATGGCGGTTCTTGCGGATTGGGACACTAGCGGGACGCCTTCCGAAGCGGCCTACGCCACGATCGCGATGGAACTCCTGCGCGCCCGGGACGAACGAACGCTTGGGCGCGCGGCAACGCGCATCAACCGCATCGAGAGCGGGCTTCGCAGCGTTGTCGTCAAGACGCCACGCCGGCTCGGACGCGATGTCGGAACCGAACCGCCGGGCGCCGAGACCTGGCGCGACGCCCTGGTCGCCATCGATGAGGCCTGGGGCGAGAACGCCACCTGGCGGGCGATTCGCGAAGCGGGACAGCCGTTCACGTCGCGCCACTTCCTGAACGCGGTGGACCTCGAAACACGTGCCGACGGCAGCATCGCCGCGATGCCCGAGTCGCGACGGATCTACGTACCGCTCTACCTGAGAACCCTCTGGGTAAGCCTCGGGGTCACCGCCCTGTGCCTCGTGATCGGCTACCCTATCGCCCATGCCATCGCCCACGCCGGATCGCGTTGGTCGACCACGTTGCTGGTGCTGGTACTCGTGCCGTTCTGGACGTCGCTCCTGGTTCGCACCACCGCCTGGATCGTGCTGCTCCAAAACCAGGGCGTCGTGAACGACATCCTGGTGGCGTTGGGAATCGTCGCCGACGACGGACGGCTGGCCATGATCTACAACATGACCGGCACCTTCGTCGCCATGACCCATGTGCTGCTGCCGTTCATGGTGCTGCCGCTGTACTCGGTAATGCGTTCGATCCCCACACGCCACATGGACGCTGCGGCCTCGCTCGGAGCGACGCCGATGCAGGCGTTCCGACGGGTCTACTGGCCGCAGACCCTGCCGGGCGTCGGCGCGGGCTCGCTGCTCGTGTTCATCCTGGCCATCGGCTACTACATCACCCCGGCCCTGGTGGGCGGGCAGAGCGGACAGTTGATCTCGAACATGATCGCCTACCACATGCAGACCTCCCTGAACTGGGGATTGGCGGCGGCGCTGGCAGCCATCCTGCTGCTCGCCGTGATCGGTCTGTACGTGCTCTACGACCGGGTGGTCGGCATCGACCGGATGCGCCTCGGATGACCGCAGGAACGGCTTTCGCAGGCCGCAGGCTGGGCCGCTACGCCTACGTGGGCTTTTGCGCCTGCGCGTTCGTCTTCCTGGTCGCGCCGATCCTGGTGATCGTGCCGTTGAGCTTCAACGCCGAGCCTTACTTCACGTTCACCGAGGGCATGCTACGCCTCGACCCGGACGCCTGGTCGTTGCGCTGGTATCGCAGCATCGTCGAAGACGAGCAATGGGGGCGTGCGCTCGCGAACAGCATGATCATCGGGGTCGCGGCCACCTTAATCGCCACGACCCTCGGCACGGTTGCCGCCCTCGGCCTCGCCAACCCCGCGATGCCCGGTCGACGCCTTGCGATGGGCATCCTCATCTCGCCCATGATCACGCCCGTCATCATCGTCGCCGTGGGTGTGTTCTTCTTCTATTCGAACCTCGGTCTGGCGCAGACCCACTTGGGGCTCATTCTCGCCCACGCCGCGCTGGGCGCACCGTTCGTCGTGATCACCGTGACCGCCACCCTCGCCGGTTTCGATCAAACCCTGATGCGCGCCGCGGCAAGTCTCGGTGCCGGCGCGATCACACGCTTCCGGCGGGTTCAGTTGCCGCTGATCGCCCCGGGAGTCTTCTCCGGTGGCCTGTTCGCCTTCGCCGCCTCGTTCGACGAAGTCGTCGTGGTCCTCTTGATGGGCGGCCTGGACCAGCGCACCATTCCGCGCCAGATGTGGTCGGGCATCAGGGAGCAGATCAGCCCGACGATTCTCGCGGTCGCGACGCTCCTGATCATCTTCGCGGTGCTGGTGCTGTTCACCGTGGAATGGCTGCGGCGGCGTTCGATCGAAGCCGCCGCCTAGGGCACTCGGCTCGAGTCGTCGCAGGACCGCAGACTTCCCGACGCCTATGCTCGTTTCGACAGTTTCTCGAGTGGGGGTTCGGATGATTGGACGGTCTCGCCTGAGCGCTACGCTTCTGGCTGTTGGCATGGCGGCAACGATCGCCTCGGGTGGCGAAGAGGAAACCTCGGCATTCGTCCCGGTAACCGACGCGATGCTCGCCGACCCGCCCGCAGAGGATTGGCTGACCTGGCGGCGGACAAACGACGCCTGGGGGTACAGCCCGCTCGATGAGATCACCACCGAGAACGTCGCCGAACTCGAGCAGGTGTGGACGCGTCAGCTGCACCGGGGCAGCCAGACGGCGACGCCCCTGGTCTACGACGGCGTGATGTACATGCCGAACCCCAACGACGTGATCCAGGCGCTGGACGCCAAGACGGGCGACTTGATCTGGGAGCACGAGCGGCAGACTGCGGAGGCGGCCCGCAGGATGGGCGGGCTGCTCGGCAGCAACAACCGCAACATCGCGATCTACGGAAACCTGATCATCGACACCAGCGTCGACCTCCACCTGTTCGCCCTCGATGCCGAGACCGGCAAGATGGTCTGGGAAACCCCGGTCCTCGACTATCGCGAGCACCGCGCCATCCAAGGCGCCGGGCCGATCATCGCCAACGGCAAGGCCGTGAGCGGGCGAAGCTGCCTGCCGTACGGCGGACCCCACGCCTGCGTCATCGTCGCCCTCGATGCCAAGACCGGCAAGGAGGTCTGGCGGCGGCGGTTGATCCCTGCGCCCGGAGAGCACGGCGACGAGTCCTGGGGCGATATGCCGTTCGAAGCGCGCAGCCACGTCGGCTCCTGGATGGTGCCGAGCTACGACCCCGAACTCGACCTAGTGTTCGTGGGCACGTCCGTCACGGCACCCACCCCCAAGTTCCTGCTGCAGGGGTCGGACAAGGCGTACCTCTACCACAACTCCACCCTGGCGCTGGACGGCGACACGGGGGAGGTCCGCTGGTACTACCAGCACCTGGTCGATCACTGGGACCTGGACCACCCCTTCGAGCGGATGCTGCTCGACACGGCGGTCGCGCCGGACGCCGAGGACGTGCCGTGGATCAACCCCGGGATCAAGCCGGGTGAGACCCGCAAAGTCATGACGGGCATCCCCGGCAAGACGGCCTTGATCTATACCCTGGACCGGCAGACCGGCGAGTTCCTCTGGGCGCGGCCAACGGTCGAGCAGAACGTCGTCGCCGACATCGACGGCGCCACCGGCAAGGTGACCGGGGAAGCCGATTCCATTCCGACCGAAATGGGGCAGACGCTCAACATCTGCCCGTCCATGCACGGCGGCAAGGACTGGGAGGCGGGTGCGTACAGTCCGCTGACCAACACGATGTACTTTCCGCTGCGCAACGCCTGCATGCCGACCTTGATCACCACCGACCGCGATGCGTCCCATTCCTACTATGCGCTCAACGTCGGGTTCGAACTCTCGCCGGGCAAGACGGACCTCGGCACCATCTATGCCGTCTCGGCGGAAACCGGGGCCACGACATGGCTCTACGAGCAGCGTGCGTCGACGACGTCGGTGGTCGCGACCGGTGGCGGGCTGCTGTTCTTCGGCGATACCGGCGGCGGATTCATGGCTCTCGACCAGGAAAACGGCGCGGTGCTGTGGCGCGTGGAACTCGGTTCTCCCGTTACCGGGTTCCCGATTACCTACGCGGTGGACGGACGGCAGTACGTGGCGGTGAGCACGGGGTTCTCGGCGACCACCGGGAGCTTCCTCCGGATGACGCCGGAGATTAGGCCGAGCTTCGGGAACAACCTGTACGTGTTCGCGTTGCCGTGAGACTTGCGCCCGCTTCGAACCCGTTGGCCCCGGCAATTCAGCCCAGCAAACATCGCGCTGCGCGATCACCATTCGGTGTCGGCGAGCACCCGCCTGCCCGCGGCGGCGAGGAAGGCGTCATCGTTCCCTCCAACATCGCCGCAGACCCGGTTGATTGCGTCGGTAACCTCGTCCTCGGCATGGCGCGCAAGATACTCGTCGAGCGCGGCGGCGTAGACTTCGCTTCGCGACCGCCGTCCCTGCGAGGCCAGTCGTTCGGCACGTTCGAAAATGTGGTCGGGAATTGATACGGTCGTTTTCATACGGCGGCACAACTCGTTCTCGATTCATCCATGCAAATGTGACTCAACGTGTCACATTTACATAGTTGCGGACGACTCGATCACGATCTCACTGAGAACCTCCGGATCCGTTGACAATTCGTCTTTTCCAGCCGCGTACCCCATCTCCGAGAGCAGGAAGGCGACGAGGTCGGCGTAGGTCTCTTCGCTCAAGCTCCCGGGTGCGCCCTGCGGCATCGTGTTGCGCATGCCCACGAAGTAGTCGTAGAGCTTCTTGTCCTTCCAGCGGAAGGTGAAGGCGATACCGACGAGGGACGGCGTCATTTGCTGATCGCCGCGGAGATCCTCCTTGTGGCATTCGACGCACCGCTCGAGATAGACGGTCTTGCCGCGTGCCGCCTGGGCTTCGGTGTAGACGCCGTCGCGCACCGAACTCGCCGGCGGGGTCTCGGGCTTTTTTTCGGGACCGGAACCCGCAGCGGCCAGCCAGGCAGCCGCCACCAGGATGACCGAGCCGAACGGGACGGGACAAGCCCGTCCCCTACGATCCTGCACGGCGAGAGCCCGGCTGGAGAATCGGGACTTCCATGCTACAACCCGCGGTAGTTGTAGCTGCCCTTGATCATCGTGTTCACAAATCCACCCTTGGACTCGGCGCGCATGAGTTCGTCGAAGATCGACGACGGGACGTCGTAGTAGACATAGGCTTTGCCGGAACCGACGAATCGCAAGTAGAGCCTTCGGGTCTCGTGGTCGTAACTCACGGTTTCGATGCTTGACGACTCGACACGCTGAATCGCGGGAAACGACTCGGCCACCGTTCAATCGCCGAAGGGAGCGCCGTCGAAGGCATCGACCGTGGCGAACGCCGCGACCGGATTGCGGCGCAGGCGGGTGAGTTGCTTGACTGGCCTGCCGATGGGGAGCATGGCGGCCAGCGCGTGGTTCTCCGGGATGCCGAACAGTGCCTTGGCCTTGGCTTCCTCGGCAGCCAGGAACGTGGTCAGGGTGCCGCCGAGTCCTTCGTTGCGCGCCGCCAGCAGGATGTTCCAGACGAAGGGATAGATGGAGGCCCCGGAGATGACGCCGATGCGCGGCAGGTGCTGGTCCATGGACGCGACGACGGCGAGGTCGACGGTCACCAGCAACAGCACGGGCGCATGGATCAACCGGTCGATGAACCCCGGGGGAATGGCGACGGCGTCGACGTCGGCTTGGCTGACTGCGGCGGGGGCGATGGTGTTCCAGGGATTGGCACCTGCACGGACCTCGGCGAGGTAGCGCTTGTAGGTGGGTTCGATCAACGGGCCAAGGGCAGCACGCTTGGCGAGGTCGCGGACCACGATGACGCGCCAGCCCTGCCGGTTGCCGCCGCTGGGGGCGAAGCGGGCGTTGTCGAGGATCCGGGCGAGCACCTCGTCGGGTACCGGATCAGCCATGAAGTCCCGGGCCGCGAACGCGGTGCGCATGACATCGTAGAGTTCCACTGCCTCGACTCCTAGTGTGGCGGCGCCACGGCTTGCTGCTCGGGGTAAAGCTCGTCCAACGGCACGGATTTTCCGTCGTCCTGCACGATGCGGCAATGGAACCGTTTCAACCGGCGCGGTTCCGGCACGCCGCAGGAGTGGGCGATGACACCGACCTCCGTGCGGATCGAAAGGGCATAGCGCCTGACCCGCTCAGCCTTGTCAACGGGGTCGAGACCGCGCTGAAGCCTGGGATCGTGAGTGGTCACACCCGTAGGGCAGGTGTTCTTGTTGCACTGTAGCGCCTGGATGCAGCCCAGCGCGAACATGAAGCCCCGGGCCGAGGCCACGAAGTCCGCGCCCGCGCAGAGCGCCCAGGCCACCGGCCCCGGCAGGACCATCTTGCCGCTCGCGATCACCTTGATGCGGTCGCGCAGGCCGTGCTTCGTCAGCACGTCCACGACCAGCGGCAGGCTTTCCTTGATCGGCAGGCCCATGTAGTCGATGAGGCTCATGGGCGCGGCACCCGAACCGCCGTCGGCGCTGTCGACGGTGATGAAGTCCGGCGCCGACTCGATGCCGCGCCGGTGGATCTCGTCGCACAGGTCGTCGATCCAGTCATAGCTACCGATCACCGTCTTGAAACCGGTCGGTTTGCCGGTGACGCGCCGTACCCGCTCGATCATGTCGAGGAGATCCGCTTCGGAGTTGATCTCCGGGTGCCGGTTGGGGCTGATGGAATCCTTGCCCCGATCGATGAGCCGGATCGCCGCGACCTCCTCCGTCACCTTCGCGCCGGGCAGAATCCCGCCCTTGCCCGGCTTGGCGCCTTGGGAGAGCTTGATCTCGAACATCCGCACCTGCTCGTGTGCGGCGACGTCCTTCAAGCGCGCATCCGAGAGTTCCCCGTCGGAATCCCGAACCCCGTACTTCGCCGTGCCGAACTGGAAGACGATGTCGGCACCCCCTTCGAGATGCGAGGGCGACAGGCCCCCTTCGCCCGTGTTCAGCCAAACGCCGGCCATGCGCGCGCCGTTCGACAGGGCCTCGACCGCCGGTCGGGAGACCGCCCCGTAGCTCATGGCCGAAATGTGGAACACGGAGGACGTCGTGTAGGGCTTCTCGCAATACGGGCCGATGGTCACGTCCGTCGTGTCCACCGCATCCTGCTCCAGGGTCGGATAGGGACAGTTGACGAAGATCACCGAGCCGACGGGCCGCATGTCCCGGGTCGAGCCGAACGCGACCATGGTGTCCTCGCCCTTGGCCGCCCGGTAGACCCAGGAACGCTCGGCCCGGTTGAACGGCATCTCCTCCCGGTCCATGGCGAAGAAGTACTGCCGGAAGAACTCGCCGAGGCGCTCGAAGAGATAGCGGAAACGACCGATGACCGGAAAGTTGCGCCGCACCGCCTGCCGGGTCTGGGTGCGGTCGATGACGTAGAGGACGGCGACGACCAGGACGCCGAGGCCGACCATGAGCACAAAGAGTTGGGCGAGGAATTCGAGCAGGTTGAACACGATGCGTTCCTCCATGGGTGGATCGCCTACCCTCTCTGACTGGCCCGCCCCGTTGATTACTGCCTGCGACTAGCCGTCGAGCACGTCGAACGATACCACCACGTCTCGCGCCACGGCCTGCTCGAACTGGGTCGGCGTCATCTCCTGTCCCCGCTTGAGGACGATTCCGTGGTACGGCGCATCAGCCGGGAACCGCTCAAGCGTCTCCCGGAGTACCGACGCCTTGTGTTCGGTGTCACCCGGTCGGGCGTGGGCGCGGGCCGCGACACGACGCCCGGCCAACTGCAGCAGAACGTCGCGCGGTTCGAGGAAATTCGGCCACCACCCGGTCTCGCGACCAGTGAGGCACACCACGCGAGACTCGCCCTCCCGCAGGTAACGCACAGGTGTCGAACGGCGCCTGCCCGTCTTGCGTCCCGTGAAGTAGACCACCATTACGCTGCCGCTCATCAGGCGGTGCAGCGGCGAGTTCAACAGCAACCGCATGAACTGGTTGATGAACGGAAATAGCGCGTCGGGAATCCTCATTTGAACTCCGAGATCAGCGCCGAGATCGACGCCTTGGCATCGCCGAAAAGCATCCGCGTATTGGTGCCGAAGAACAGCGGGTTGTCGACGCCCGCGAAGCCCGAGGCCATGGAACGCTTGAGGACGAATACGGTGCGCGCATGGTCGACGTTGACGATCGGCATGCCGTAGATCGGGCTCGCGTCGTCATCCCTGGCCGCCGGATTCACGACGTCGTTGGCGCCGATCACGACGGCGACATCCACGTTCGGCATGCGCGGATTGATGTCATCCGACTCGACGAGTTGATCGTAGGGCACGTTCGCCTCCGCAAGCAGCACGTTCATGTGCCCCGGCATGCGCCCGGCGACCGGGTGGATGGCGTAGCTCACCTCGCAACCGTTCGCCTCGAGTATCTCGCCGAGTTCGCGGACCACGTGCTGGGCCTGGGCAACTGCCATTCCGTAGCCCGGAACGAAGGTGACCGCCGATGCGGCTTCGAGGATCAGGTAGGCGTCCTCGGCGACGATGGGCTTGACGTCGCCTTCCACCTTCGTGACGGTCTTAACGGCCCCAAAGCCGCTGAACAAGACGTTGGTGAGCGACCGGTTCATCGCCTTGCACATGATGTTGGTGAGAATGATGCCGGCGGCACCGACAAGCGATCCCGAGACGATCAGGATGTTGTTGTTGATGGCGAAACCGGCCGCGCAGGCTGCAAGTCCCGAGTAGCTGTTCAGGAGCGAGATCACCACCGGCATGTCCGCCCCGCCGATCGGAATGACCGCCATGACGCCGAGCAGCACCGCGAGCCCCAGGATGGCGTAGAAGAGGGGGGAGTCCGGCGCCGGAAGGAGGGCGAAAAGGACGCCGCCGAGCACCAGACCGCCCAGTAGCGCGGCGTTGATGACGCGCTGGCCGACGAACACGATGGCACCGCTCGGCATCACCTCCGCGAGTTTGGCCCAGGCGACGAGGCTTCCCGAAAAGGTCACCCCGCCAATCATTATCGAGAGGAAGACCGTGACGGCGGTGAACGTGGTCACCCCGCCGACGCCCGGGCTCGCGCCGAACAGCGCGGCCCAGGCCACGAGCAGACTCGCGATGCCGCCTGAACCGTTGAACAGCGCGACCATTTCCGGCATCGCGGTCATGGCGACCAAACGGGACGCCAACGCGCCGACCAAGGCGCCCGCAGCAGCGGCAACGGCGATCCAGTGGAACTCGACGATCCCCTTCGAGAGCAGCGTCACCACGATGGCGATCAACATGCCGCCGGACGACAGCGCGTTGCCCGACCGGGCCGTGGCGGGCGAGCCCAGCATCCGCAAGCCGAAGATGAACATCACGGCCGCAACGATGTAGGCGAGGTTGACGAGGAGCGCGCTCATCGGGCGTTACGGCGCATCGTCGGTCTTTTTCTTGAACAACCCGAGCATCCGGTCCGTGACCAGGTAGCCGCCGACGACGTTGACGGTGGCGAAGAACACGGCTGCGGAACCGAGCAGGGTCGCGAGCCCACTCGGTCCACCCGCGCCGGCCGCCAACAACGCGCCGACGATGGTGATGCCGGAAATCGCGTTTGCGCCCGACATCAGCGGCGTATGCAAAGTCGCCGGCACCTTCGAGATCAACTCGAAGCCGAGGAAGATCGCGAGGATCAATATGAACGCGAGATAGACGGGGATCAGTTCCACTCGATGCTCCAGTGCGCCGGCGGCTAAGCCGCCCGCGCCGTCTCGCTAACCACTTCGCCGCCGCGCGTCAGCACGCAGCCGGCGACGATCTCGTCGGCCGGATCCAGATCGAATCGTCCGTTCTCTGCATCGTAGAACTCGTCGATGAAGTGTGTGACGTTAGACGAGTACATCTCGCTTGCGTTCTGCGCGACCTCCGAGGGCAGGTTGCCGAGGCCGACCAGCTTGACACCGTCGATGTCCACGACCTCGTCCAGTACCGAACCCTCGACGTTGCCGCCAGATTCCACGGCCATGTCCACCACGACGCTCCCGGGGCGCATGGCCTCCACCATGTCGCGCGTGACGATGCGGGGGGCGGGTCGTCCGAACACCTGGGCGGTGGTGATGACCACGTCGGAATAGCCGATGACCCGCTTCATGCCCTGGCGCTGCATCTCGATTTGCTCCGCAGTGAGTTCCCGGGCGTAGCCCTGCTCCGTCTGGCCGATTTCGCCGATGTCGATTTCCACGAACCGGGCGCCGAGGGACTGCACCTGTTCGGCAACCGCGGGCCGGGTGTCGAAGGCTTCGACCCGGGCACCCAAGCGTTTCGCCGTCGCGACCGCCTGGAGTCCGGCGACACCCGCGCCGATGACGAACACGCGCGCCGGCGCGATGGTGCCAGCCGGCGTCATCATCATCGGGAAGACCTTCGGCGTGTGCGAAGCGGCCAGGACGACCGTGACGTAGCCCGCCAAGCTGGCCTGGGACGACAGCGCGTCCATCTTCTGCGCCCGCGTGGTTCTCGGGATCATTTCCATGGACACGGCCGTCACGCCACGGGCGGCGAGTTTCCCGATGAGCGGTTTTTCGTTGAAGGGATCGAGAAAGCTGATGTGCAGGGTGTCTTCGGCTAGGAACTCCAGGTCCGCCTCGGCGGGCCTTCGGACCCGGAGCACGACCTCCGACGACACCAGCGCCGAGGCGATGTCCTTGACCACGTCCGCGCCTGCCGCTTCGTAGTCCCGATCCGGGAAACCGGACGCGGCCCCTAGGCCGGTTTCGACCATGACGTCGAAGCCGAGACCAACAAGCTTCTTGACGCTGCTTGGAACCAACGCGGCGCGCAGTTCGCCGGGCCACGTCTCCCTTGGCACGGCGATACGCATCCGTAAGAGAACACCGTCTGGTGACGGGCGGTAAGCGTAATGCAAAGGCACGCCGGTTTACACTTGATGAGCGGTTCTCAGCGGGTCGGATAGGGGTCGCGCGATGCGTCTCGCGGTCACGAGGCAGTCGTTGATCATTGCGTGTGTCGCGGGCTGGCCGGCTGCCGGTTTCGTGTGTGTGCCGGGCGCGGCGCTAGGTGCGTTCCTTGCGGAGTGGACCCGCATCGAGGCGTCGGCCCTTGAGTCGCCGGGATTGGACCCCGTGCAACTGACCGGATCGTCCTTGCGCGCCCGGCTGTGGAGCAGTTCAAAGAAGCACACGGCCGAGTCCGGCGGGCGGACATTGCGCCTCGGTGTACGGCTGCAATGGACAGGATAGGGCCCGTGCCAGTGCCGCGGCTTAACAACGTCGTAGAGGCGACCCTTGGGGTCGCCCGCGGCGTGCGGGCCGCGGCTGCGGGACGGGACAAGCCCCTACGGTTCGTTCGGCAGCGACGCGGTGTCGTAGTGGCAGGCGGGACGGGACAAGCCCGTCCCCTACGGGAGGCGGTCGAACTTGCCCGTAAGGCCACCTGCTTGTAGCCTCGATCACTGCATTGGAGAGTGAGTACTCACTTGGCGAAAACACCGGGATTCGTGCCGATGGATAGAGAAGCATGGCTCGCTCAGGTAACCGAGGAGGTCATCGAGCCGGAATTGCCGATTTGCGACCCGCACCACCACCTCTGGGAATACCCGGGAAGCCGCTACCTGCTCGACGAGCTGCTTGCCGATGTCGGCAGCGGGCACAACGTCGTTTCGACGGTGTTCATGGAGTGCGGTTCGATGTACCGCACCGACGGGCCCGAGCCGATGAAGCCCCTCGGCGAGACGGAATTCGTCAACGGCATCGCGGCGATGAGCGCCAGCGGCCAATACGGCGATTGCCGGGCCTGCGCCGCGATCGTCGGGTATGCGGATCTGAACCTGGGCGCGGCCGTTGGGGACGTACTGGATCGGCACGCGGCGACCAGCTCGCGGTTTCGGGGAATCCGGCACGCCGCGGGTTGGGACGTCCACGACGAGATCCGCAACTCGCACACCGCGCCAGTCGACGGGATGCTGGGCACGACGAAGTTCCGCGAGGGATTTGCCGAACTCGGCAAACGCGGCATGACCTTCGACGGCTGGCTCTACCACCCCCAGATCGGCGAACTGACCGACCTCGCCAGGGCGTTCCCGGACCAGGTGATCGTCTTCGACCACTTCGGCGGCCCGCTCGGTATCGGTCCCTACGCGGGTAAGCGCGCGGAGATCTTCGACTACTGGAAGGTGGCAGTGCGCGAACTTGCCCGTTCGGAGAACGTCGTCGCGAAACTCGGCGGACTCGTCATGGCGATCAACGGGTTTGGCTTCCACAAGCAGGAACGACCCGCGACGTCGGAGGAACTCGTTGCCGCGACCCGTGACTACCACCTGCACATGATCGAGTGCTTCGGCGTCGAACGGTGCATGTTCGAGAGCAACTTCCCCGTGGACAAGGTGAGCTGCTCATACCGGGTGCTGTGGAACGCGTTCAAGCGTCTGGCGGCGGGTTTCTCGGCGAGCGAGAAAGCCGCGTTGTTCCACGATACGGCGGTACGCGTCTACCGACCGGAACCATAGAAAGCGCTAATTGGAGGAACGGGTCGAGTCCCCAAAGCTCCCGAGGGACGCGCCTTATTATCTCTTTGATTCTTTTTTGCCCTTGATATGTCTCTACTTTTGATCCCTTGACGTACCTTTTGTACCCGATAGACTGACGTTTCGGATCATTGCCCAAGGATTGGACCGCCGTGTCCCTCTTGAACGAGAAACTACTGGGGATGCCGTTCGGTACCGCGACCGTCGAGGAACTCCTGCGGTCGGGGCTCCTCGAGCCTGACGCAATCTATCGGCGCCGTGAGATCGTGGAGGCCCTGCGCAACCGGTTCGTCGAACTGGGCGGCGCAGCCACGACCACGTCCCAGGACGTCATCGTCCCGCTCAAGAGAGCGTTGGCCGGTCCATTGTTCGACAGGGTCCGGTCGGGTTTCTACCGGTACGTGGGAGCGGCAGTTCCCGAATCGACGCCCCGGAGGCCCGGCTATGAACCCCCGCGCGTCGAGATTCCGGGTAAGAAGCCCGTCCACGAACCCTGGCGGGACGAACTGGACCGCGCGACGACCGCATCCGCCATCGTCGCAATACTGCGCGCCCAGGCTCGGCAGACGGTGGCGGATCGGGTCGACTACCTCCACGACCTTGCCAAAGACGATCCCGAGGAACAGTCGATTGCCCTGGAGTCGCTGCGTCGCATGGCACTCTTTCTGCTAAGCCATCGCGACTGGTCCGATCCCGAGGTCGGCACATCGCCCAACGGTTTTGCACAGGTGGAGTGGACACTGCCGGACGCCTCCCGAGACCAAGCCGGCAACGGCTTGTTGGCCATGGAGTTCACGCCCTCGCCACTCGTGCACTTCGCGGCTCTCTCCGCTCCCTTTTCCCCCGGCGTCGACCGGCTGACCGTGCACGGCACCCTGCCGGCCGACGCAACGTTCGAGGCGGTGCGGGCGTTCACCCCGGTACTGGTCGCCGAATGAAGCCCCTCCCCGATGCCCACCACGTGGCACGCTATTGCCCGCCTTCGATGGTGGACGAGAGCGGGCGGCCGATGACCTGTGCGTTCGCAATGCGCTCCGACGAGGGCGACTTGCCCGTGAACTGGCTCGAGTGTTTCGATCCGCGGGTGGAGGTGGCGGTAAACCGGGTTCGCGACGCGCTCCTCGAGCAGGGTGCCCTGCTGCGACCGAACGGCCGGTTCGCGCTCCTCGATATCGGCACGGTGAAGGCTGCCGTCAAGCGCTCGCTCGGACGTTCGCTGCATATCAACCGACTTTCCCGGGCGGACGACGCGTCTAGCTCGGCCATCGTGGGTCACCCGGACGACGGTCTCATGGTGGCTACCGAGATCAGGGCCCTCGTCCGCCACAACCGCGTACGCCGTGCCGTATGATGGTTCTTTCGTCGACGACTGGACCAAGCATCACCAACAAGACCGCCCTGATCGCCGTCGTCGTCGCCTTCCTAGTAGGAATGCTGGCGACGCTCGCCATCCGGCCGCCGGGAGAGAGTACAGAAAGTACAGCGCAGACCGACGACGGCCAGAGGGTGGCGGTTCGCTGGCGCGTTCCCGTTGCGTTCGCGACCACGCTTGAGGTGCTGGGCGACAACGTCATTTGGGTGACCGATGCCATCCGGCGCAGTTCCAACGAGACGATCGTCCTCGAACCCTTCGAGCCCGGCGAGGTCGCGCCGCCGCTGAACATCGTCGATGTCGTGCGCGAGGGCAAGGTGCAAGCTGGATACACCTGGCTCGGCTACGACCAGGGCAAGATTCCCGCCTCGCCGCTGCTTGGCGCGGTGCCGTTCGGCATGGAGCCGTGGGAATACACCGCCTGGTGGTACGAGGCCGGCGGTCGCGAACTCGCCGAAGCCCTTTACGCCAAGTACGACGTCCACCCACTTCTTTGCGGTCTGATCGGTCCCGAAACCGCCGGCTGGTTCCGGACCCCCATCGCGAGCCTCGACGACCTTGAGGGTTTGAAGATCCGCTTTGCGGGTCTCGGCGGCAAGGTCATCGAGCGTCTCGGGGCATCGGTCACCATGCTGCCGGGCGGCGAGATCTTCCAGGCGCTCGAGAAAGGCGCCATCGACGCCACCGAGTTCTCCCTGCCGAACGTCGACGAGCAACTCGGCTTCGACCGGATCGCCAAGCTGAACTACTACCCGGGCTGGCATCAGCCCTACACCGCCGCGCACATGGCCGTGAACACCGAGGAGTGGCACGCGCTGACGGCGGCTCAACAGGCGGTCATCGATACCGCCTGCACGGCCGGGGTCACCCGCAACCTGGCCAATTCGGAGGCAAAGCAGGGACCGATACTGGCGGGTTTTCCGGGCAAAGGCGTGACCCCCATCGTGCTGCCCGAGCCGATCCTGCGCCAACTCAACCAGGTCGCCGACGAGGTGATGGCAGAGGAAGCCGCAAACGACGAGGATTTCCGCATCATCCACGAGTCCCAGTTGGCCTTCCGGGCACAGTACGCGCAGTGGAAGCGATTCGCCTACCTTCCGCGGGACTTCTAGCCTCGGGGCTTCTCGTTGGAACTTCCGGAGACCCCCTTCTCACGCTCCATCGATCCGATCCTGAACCGGATCGGCAACGCCGTGTCCTGGATCTGGGTCGTCCTGCTCGCGGTGATCGTCTGCAACGTGGTGTTGCGCTACGCGCTGGCCGAGGGCCGCATCGAGTTCGAGGAGATCCAGTGGCACCTCTACTCGGTCGGTTTCATGCTCGGCCTGGGCTATGCCCTGCAGCACGACGCGCATGTCCGCGTCGATGTGCTTCACGAGCGCTTCCGGCCGACAACGCAAGCCTGGATCGATCTCTACGGCATTGTCCTGTTCCTGTTCCCGTTCATCGCCTTGATGCTGATCTACGGCGTGCCCTTCGTGGTCGATAGCTTCGTCACCGGCGAGATATCGAGTTCCCCGGGCGGACTGCCCTACCGTTGGGCCATCAAGTCGGTTCTAGTGCTCGGGTTCGCGCTGCTCGGAGCCGCTGCCTTGTCGCGGCTGACGCGCCTTTGGAAATTCCTATTCCTTGGACCACGGGGCGGCGATGCCCGCTAACGAAGTCCTCGCGCTCATCATGTTCCTGGCCTTCATCGGCCTCGTCTTCGCCGGATTTCCCATCGCGTGGACGTTGGCGGGGCTCGCGATCCTGTTCACGGCGATCGCCATCGTGTTCGAAATCGATCTCGGTCTCGCGGTAGGCGTCGACTGGGCGTACGCGTCGATCACGGTCGAGCGCATCTGGAACGTGATGGAGAACTGGGTGATGGTGGCGTTGCCCATGTTCGTCTTCATGGGCTTGATGCTCGACCGTTCGGGCATCGCCAACCGGCTGATGACGAGTTTCGCGCGGCTGTTCGGCGGTATCGGCGGGGGATTGGCGGTCACTATCACCCTGATCGGCGTCCTTCTGGCGGCGACCACCGGCATCATCGGCGCGTCCGTGGTCCTGCTTGCCCTGCTCGGTTTGCCCGTGATGCTGAAGCAGGGCTACGACAAGAACCTGGCGGCGGGCACGGTGTGCGCGGTCGGGACGCTCGGCATCCTGATTCCACCGAGCATCATGCTGGTGCTGATGGCCGACCGCATGTCGATGTCCGTGGGCGATCTGTTTCTCGGCGCGGTGTTTCCCGGGTTGGTGTTGTCGGGTCTGTACGTGGCGTATCTGTTCGGCTACGGCATCCTGAAACCCGAGAGCGCACCGCCCGCGAAGGACCGGGCGCCACTCGACCTGCGCGCCCTAGGCGAACTAGCGCTGGCCATCCTGCCGCCCGCCGCACTCATTCTTGCAGTGCTCGGCAGCATCTTCTTCGGCGTCGCGACACCCACCGAGGCCGCCGGCGTCGGTGCCGCCGGGGCACTGCTGCTGGCCGTCGCGAACAAGGCCTTGAACCGCAAAGTGCTGACCGAAGTGCTGCGCGAAACCACCAAGACCACGGCGTTCATCTTCGGCATCCTGATCGGCGCCACGGCGTACTCGCTCGTGCTGCGCGGTCTCGGCGGCGACGCCTTGATCGAGCGCACCCTGCTCGAGTTGCCGTTCGGACCCACCGGCATCATCGTGACGATCCTCTTCGCCACGTTCATTCTCGGCTTCTTTCTCGACTGGATCGAACTGACGCTGATCATCCTGCCGCTGGTCGCCCCGGTGGTGGCGCATCTCGGCTTCGATCCCGTGTGGTTCACGGTGCTGTTCGCGGTCTGCCTGCAGACCAGTTTCCTGACGCCCCCCGTGGGGTTCGCGATCTTCTACCTGAAGGGTGTGGCGCCCGCCGGCATCGATGCGCCGACGATCTACAAGGGCGTCGTGCCGTTCATCCTGTTGCAGTTGCTAGGCCTCGTTTTGATCTTCAACTGGCAGGAACTCGTGACGTGGCTGCCCGCACAGGCGTATTGATGCGCGTCTACCAAACCACCGCTCGTAATTTCGCCGGAGATACCGAAAACCGCATCCACAGCGACGAGGTCGCGGCGCAGTTCGGGTTCGCGGGGGCGCTAGTAGCCGGCGCCGCTGTATTCGGACACATGACGCGACCGCTGGTCGAGGCACTGGGGACCGATTGGCTCGCGAACTGGACCGCCGACGTGCGGTTCATCAAGCCCGCCTACCACGGCGACACATTGACGATCCGCCACACGTTGGCGGGCGGCGAACACACGGTCCGATGCCATGCGCGCGGCGGGCTGCTTGCCGAGTTGACGTCGACCTCGGGAGATGCGTCCGAACCGACACGCTGCGTCATCGGCGCGGGTGCGGCGATCGACGAACGACCCGAGATCCATTGGGACAACGTGATGGTCGGCGAACCGTTTCCCGCCTGGACCTGGTCGTCCGACGCCATCGCCAACGCCGAGTCCGCCGCGCAGGTGGAAGACGACCTCGACTGCTACCGGAGCGGTGTGATTCACCCCAACGCGATCCTCGGCACGGCCAACCGCGCTTTCACCCGGCGCTATCTCCTGCCAGCCTGGATCCACGTCGGGTCGACTGTCAGATTCCGCAGGCTGTTGCGCGTGGGCGATGCGGTCGAAGTACGCACCGTGCCGACGCGGAAATGGCGGCGCAAAGGGCACGAGTTCGTGAGCTTGGATATCGCCTATCTCGTCGATGGCGCGGTGGCGACGGAGATTCGGCACGTGTCGATCTTTCGCGTTCGATCGGACCGGACGCCGACTTAAGCCCACCTAAAGGCTGTGACGCTCTCGCAGCAGGGTCAACTCTCGGTACGAGATTCCTCCCCGACTAGAAGGGTCTCCACCCGGACAACACGTTCCCGCAGTGACCCGATGTCCTGACGCAAACCGCCGATCTCGGCCTTCATCTCCTTACGCAAGCCGCCGATCTCGGTGCGGAATTCCTGACGCAAACCGCCGATCTGCGTATCCAACTGCGAGTAGAGTTCCCGGAGCACCGTGTTGTGCAGGTCGCGCATCTCCACGCGAACGTCCGCAATCTGCTGGTATATGACACCGAATGCGCCAAGCACTGCCGCGACAACAAACGTTGCCAGCCACTTGAACAACCGAAACTCGTTCTGGGTGACGGCTTCGGACCGGCCTGAAACGATTCGACCTTCCTGGTCCATCCGGGCCCCGGATCCGGGCGCGTTTGACTCCAACGCGGTCAAGCGAGAAGCGATCCGCTCGAATTCCGTGCGCGTAATCGCGCCAGTGTTCGCCGTCGACGCCATCGTCCCGATTGCCTAGCGTTCTCGACGCCCACTGTGCGCGTATTCCCGTATCCGTGCAATGGCAAATCGGCAAATACAGGCAATTGAATACGTATTTTCACGTAATCAATATTGCGGTGCCATCATCCAGCGTTCCGCGAGAAGACCACCGCCGAGTCCACGGCGAGGTCGACACTCGACGACCCGACGTCCTCGCGCCGCCAAAGGGCCTTGATCGAATGGCCGGCGACTGCGAGGTGGTATACCGATTCGCCACCTAGCCGTTCGATGCCAACCACCTCCGCGGTGATGCCACCCGTGTTCACGATGGCGACTTCTTCCGGGCGGACGCCGAAGGTGCACGGTCCATCCGCGACGTCGAGGTGTTCGGGGAGAGCGAAGGCGAGGTCTCCTGCGACGAATCGGCCGTCGCGGACGATACCGTCGATGAGATTCATCGGTGGCGTCCCGAGGAAGGACGCCACGAATGCGTTGGCGGGGTTGTGGTAGGCCGTGAGCGGTGTCGCGTGCTGCTGCAGCCGACCGCCGTCGAGGATCGCGATGCGATCGGCCAAGGTCATCGCCTCCACCTGGTCGTGGGTGACGTAGATCGTCGTCGTGCCGTGCTGTTCGTGCAGGCGTCGCAGTTCGATGCGCATCTGGCCGCGCAGCTTGGCGTCCAAGTTGGATAGCGGCTCATCCATGAGTAGCACCTTCGGGCGACGCACGAGTGCGCGCCCAATGGCGACGCGCTGGCGCTGGCCGCCGGAGAGGTCGCGGGGCTTCTTCTCGAGTTCGGTGGCGAGGCCGAGCATGTCCACCGCTTCGTCGACCCTCCCGGCGATCTCGGCGGAGTCGAGCCGCTCGCCGCGACGTGCCATGCGCAGGCCGAAGGAGAGGTTCTCCGCGACGGTCATGTGCGGATAGAGGGCGTACGACTGGAACACCATGCCTAAGCCCCGGGCACCCGGCGGCAGGTCGTTGACCTTGGCGCCGCCGATGCGGATCTCCCCCTCGGTGATCTCCTCGAGGCCGGCGAGCATGCGCAAGGTCGTGGATTTGCCGCAGCCGGAAGGACCTAGGAGAACCAGGAACTCGCCCGCGTCCACCGTGAGGTCGAGCGTATCCACCGCCAAGGTGCCATCGTCGTAGCGCTTGGTGACACCTTGGAAGACAACGTCGCGACTCGCCTCGGTAGCCATGGTCTACCCCTTTACTCCGCCGAAACTCAAACCCTGCACCAGCGGCTTTTGGAACAGGACGAATAGGATCACCACCGGCACGCTTACCAGGATGCTGGCCGCCGCGAAATCACCCCAGCGCTGGCCGTTGGCGGGGATCATCGACGCCAGGCCGACCGGCAGCGTGTATTGCTCGTTCGACGTGTTGAAGACCAGGGCGAGAAGGAACTCGTTCCAGGCCGCGAGAAACGAAAACAAGGCGGTCACCGCAACCGCAGGCAACGACAGCGGCAGCACGATGCGCCGGAATACCTGCACCTGGGTGCAGCCGTCGAGCAGCGCGGCTTCCTCCAGTTCCCGGGGCACGGTGTCGAAGAACCCCTTCAGCATCCACACGCAGAGAGGCAGCGCGGTCACCGAGTAGGCGAGGATCAAACCGATGCTGGTGTTCAGGAGTCCGAGCGTCTTCATGACCATGAAGTAGGGCACGAGGATGATGACCCCGGGGAACATCTGCACCAGGAGCACCGCGAACATGGCCTGGGAGCGGCCCGAGAACTTGAAGCGGCTGAAGGCGTAGCCCGCGGGAATCGCGAATGCCAGACCGAGCACCGTGGTTCCCGTGGCCACGGTGAGCGAGTTCCGGGTCCAGAGCCAGAACGACTCGCCCACGACGAGCCGCTCGAAGTGTTCCATGGTGAACGCATCGCCGATGGCACCCCCGAGCGCGTTGCCGGGGGACACGGCGACATCGACGATCCAAACGACGGGCACGACCACCAGCGCGGCGGCGTGCCAGAGCAGGAGATGGGTGCCGAAGGACTCGAGCCGCGGCGCGAGGCGGCGATGCCGGGCGAGTCCGACGGCGGCGGTTTCGCCGTCGACTTGGCCTGCGAACCAAACCCGCACCTCTTGGGAAAGAAGCCAATAGAGCGTCAAACCCCCGGGGCCGATCAGCCACGCCCTCGAGAAGAGGTCGTAGAACGAAAAGGACGACCGCACGAGCGACAGCAGCCCGATGACCAACGCGGAACCGGACACGAACACCGCCGCCAGCCAGCAGATCCGCCGGCTTCGGGCAGGGAGTGCTTCGGAGCCAATGACCAAAGCGGAGAGCGTCACGAGCGCGGCCACCCCGCTCGCGGTGAGCATCGTGGCCACGAGGTCCTCGCGGATCCATTCGCCGCCCAACACCAGCAGATTCATTATGGCGGCGCAAGGCAGCCAGCGGCGCAGGAACGTCACTGCCACGGGCCGGTACCAGCGGATGGCGATGTCGTCGTAGCTGTCCCTCGCCGCGCTCACGAAATCGCCTCCAGGGCGCGCGTTTTCTTGAGATAGAACCACGAAAAGCCCAGCAGGATCAGGAAGATCGCCACCGACCAGGCGGCGGCCACGCCGTAGTTGCCGTACTCGAACGCGACGTCGTAGACGTAGGTGATGAGGATGTCGGTGGCGCCCGGCTCGCCGAAGCCCACGTACGGCGCACCGCGGGTCATCAGGTAGATGACGTGGAACATGTTGATCGTCCAGATGAAACCGAGCAGGGAGAGCGGCACCACAACACTCTTGAGGCTCGGCAGCGTGAGGTGCCTGAACTGTCGCCAGCGACCGACACCGTCCACGTCCGCCGCCTCCATCATCTCCTGCGGCACGCTCTGCAACGCTCCTGAGAGCGCCATCATCATGAACGGCACCCCGAGCCAGATGTTCACCAGAATCACGAGCGTCCGCGCCGCGCCGGGTTGGGTCAGCCAGTCGAGATCGGTGCCGAGAACCGCATTGAGGAGTCCGGCCGGTTCGAGCATGCCGCGCCAGGCGAGTACCGAGATGTAACCGGGTATGGCCCAGGGCAAGAGCAGCAACGTCCGGTAGACCGTGCGTCCCTTCAGTCCCGGCCGGGTGAGCGCGGTGGCGATCAGCAGCCCCAGGCAGACATGCATCGACACGTTGGCAACCGCCCAGACCAACGTGAACAGGGATACCCGTGCCACGCCTGGCGTGACAAAGATCGTCCCGAAATTCGCAAGCCCCACCCAGCTCTGCTCGCCGAGATGGGACTGGTGCGCGTCCGTGAACGCCAGCCAGATCCCGTAAGCGACGGGGTAGAAGGTCAAAACGGCCAACGCGATGACCGCCGGGGCCACGTAGAGGTGGGCCAGCCTCGCGCCGCGTCGACCCTGGATCGCATCGCGCCAGCGCAGGTAGGCGAGCAGGACGACCAAGGTCAACACGATGGCGCCGAGCGCGAACAGCACCGGACGCGTGTCCGGCGGCGGCGTGCGCTGGTCCAGGGCATCGGTGCGCCCCGGCACCGGGACGATGGGATGGAGCGGATCGCCCCGTGCATTCACCGAGACCACGGCGATCCAGTGCTCGACGCCGGGAACCATCCCCGGCAGGGCACAGGAGAACCGCTCCGTCGCCGCATCGAGCACCGCGGTGCCGGTCGCATCGCGATGCATGGGCAACGCGTCGCTCCAGCAGGCGTCGTAGGCTTCCTCGATCGGCGTACGGAGCAGCGCGGAGGTAGCGCCGATTCGGATGGTCGAGTGCAGTTCCGCTTCCCGAAGCGAGTCGAACGACGCCCCCGCCGTCCACACCTGTACCGCCCGACGCTCGGTTGACCTCGGCAACGTGACATCCACGTGGATGCGCCGGTACTCGGCGAGGTCGTTGCGAACCACGACGTCAGGAGTCTCCTGGGCGACAGCGGTAGCCGCTAGCGCCGCGAGCACGACGCCGACAATTGGGTGTCGGATCTTCATTCGCGCATCTTGGCGGCAAGTTCGACGTTGGCGGCGGCGAGCGCCTCGGCCGGTTCCATATCGCCTTCGTAGACAAGCTGAAGCGCCGTGTCGAGCGGCTCGAAGATGAGCGACACGCCGCGGATCGTGGGTGCCGGGACGCAAGACTCGGCCTGGCGCAGGAAGCCTGCGGCGGCGATATCGTCGAACGTCGATGGATCCGACGACAGGGCGAGGTGCGTCGGGGGCGAGTAGGTCGCCTCCGTGAACCGACGTTGAACCTCCGGCGAGTTGAGCCAGAGCGCCAGCTCGAAGGCTTCGACCTTCACGGCGCTC
The DNA here is from genome assembly GCA_026705345.1 of Gammaproteobacteria bacterium. GTDB lineage: Bacteria > Pseudomonadota > Gammaproteobacteria > Pseudomonadales > Azotimanducaceae > VXYL01. The sequence goes on along the minus strand of JAPPAV010000064.1, from coordinate 16,207 downwards.
TGTTTCGATATCGCCCAGCCGTGGTAGCTGAGTTGCGGCGCCATGCGCAGCCCGGTCTCGGCGACCACGGGCAGCGTCGCAATGCCGACGTCGACGCCGGCGTCGAGGTAGTCGCCCCAGTTCCAGGGACCGTCGAAGATCATGGCCACCCGATTCTGGCTGAAACGGGTCTTCATGCTTTCTGGGTTGATTCCCCGGGGTGACACACGGTGTTCCTTCTCCAAAGCCTGGAAGAACGCCAGCGCTTCCGCGGAGCCGGGCGAGTCCAGCGTCGGGTTGTGTTCGTCGTCGAACAGCGCGCCCCCGAAGCCGGTCTGGAAGCCGAACCACCAGTACGACGTCTTGACCGGCACCGCCATGCCGTGAACTTCGCCGCGGGTCAGCCGGCGCGCCGCTCGGAGCAGATCGTCGGTGGTCCACTCGTCATGGGGATGGGACTCGCCCGCAGCATCGAACAGCGTTCTGTTGTAGATGAGGGCCAAGCAGCTGCCGGTCGATGGAATACCGTAAAGGGCGTTCTCGTAGCGCATCGCCTGCAAACCCCGCGGATCGTAGTCGAGCCGCTGCGCCGGGGTCAGGTGCGGACGGAGATCTTCCAACAGAGGCAGCCCCTCGATGCGCACGTAGCCGATCTTACCCACGTCGTCGTGGGAGATGCGGATGAGGTCTGGGGCTTCCCCGCCCTGGGAAGCCGTGATGAACTGGACGACGTTCTCCACGTAGGGAATCCGTTCGGCGTTCACCGTCAGATGCGGATGGGCGTCGCGAAAGGACTGCACCGCGTCGAGGAATACGGCTTCCTCGCGCGTGTCCGCCGTGTAGGAGTACCAGACCTCGATGGTGCGTGGCACCGGTTCGGTGCGAGCCGCGTTGGGCGATCCCGCGTCCGCGATGGCGGACGTGGCGGCAAGCGCCGCCAGTGCCGCTAGCGTCGCCCCACGCATCGCATGATGGACTAGAACGAGTAGTCCACGCCTAGGTAGACCTCGCGGCCGAAGTTCTGCACGTAGCCGGTCAGGTATTCCTCGCCCCAGTAGCTCCGGTTCGGCTCGTCGGTGAGGTTGTAGGCCTGCAAGAGGATCTCGAGACCGTTGTCGAACGCATAGGAGATCTGCGCGTCGATCTTGGTCTCCTCGGCGAACACGGTGTCCTTGGCGAAGGCGACGCCGAAGCTCGACACCTTGGCGCTCTGGTAGTTCGTGCCGAGACGCGCCTCGAATCCGCCGCGCTCGTAGAACACCGTCAGGTTGCCGGACTGGTCCGCCAGCCCCGGGTAGGAGAACGTGGGACTCGGGGACTGGGAGAACGGGTTGTTGATGGTGATCTCGCTGTCGACGAAGGCGATGCTGGCGTTGAAGCCGAATCCGTTGAGCGTGTCCGGCAGCCAAGTGTCCAGCATCTGGGTCCAGGAGAACTCCACCCCGCGAATATAACCGCCCTCCTTGTTGTTGATGGCGAAGGTGTACGCGCCGTCGCGGACTTCCACGGGCGTGATCACCGCGCCGCCGGTCTCGGGATCGAGTACCACCGCCTCGTAGGTCTCCGGAATCACGAAGCCGTTGGACCGGAAGTCGAACTCGGGAATGGTCAGATCCTGGATGAAGGACTTGATGTCCTTGTGGTACACCGCGATGGCGAACAGCCCCGTGTCGCCGAAGTAGCGCTCGAAGGAGAGGTCGACCTGCTCCGCCTCGAAGGGCCGCAGGGACGTCGAGTTCGTGTTGGAGAAATTGAACGTGACGTAGCCCTCCGACGCCGTCGAGTCGTCGATGAAGTTGCCGCCGCCGCCGTCCACGGGCTGGTCGCTGGACAGCCGGTTGATCGGCGGTCGCGACATGACCTTCGCAGCACCGAACCGCAGGTAGACGTCCTCCGCGAGCATGTAGTTGAGGTTCAGCGACGGGAACACGTCCTGGTACTGCTCGGTGAAGGTGACGTAGGCGAAGTTGTCCCGGCAGCGGCCGTCGCCGTCGCAGATGGGCTCCGCGTTCAATGCCGGATCCCCGAACACGTCGTAGATGGCGACGGACGACTGCTCGGAGTCGACGACGCGCACACCGATGTTGCCGGAGAGCGTTCGTCCGATGACCTCGGTCTCGATGTCCGCCTCCAGGTAGTACGCCATGACGTCCTCTCCGACGTCGCCGCGCTGGCGGACGGACCAGGCCGACCGGTTGTTGAGCCCCCAGCGCGCGATCGTCTCGGTTGACCGAGGCAGCGGCCGGCCATCCGGTCCGAGTTGATCCTCATCGCAGTTGTAGACGGCCTGCGGGTCGCACTGCAGCACGAGATTCTGCTCCACGGCCTGGCGCAGGATGGCTTCCGCGTCGAAGGAGATGAAGCACGGGAAGTGCGAATAGTCGCCGCCCCAGCACACCACGTCGCCGGTCGCTTCGGTGATGGGCATGTCGACATCGTGGATGTAGCCGGACCCGGGTCCGTACTGGAAGACCTGTCGACCGTAGGCGTAGTCCCGTTGCGACTGCCGAGCACCGAATCGGACGACGGGGACGACGGGGCTTGCCAAGTCGAACTCCATGTCGAACTTGACGGCGGACACCTCGTCCTCCGAGAGCCGTGGATACTTGCCGTACTGGGTCATGCGCAGGGTGTTGAAATCGTCCATGCGCACGCCGAACGCGACATTGGGGAGGCGTAGTCCGTCGCTCTGCCAGTGCACCTGGCCGTTGTTCCGGGTATAGCCCGTCCGGGTGCACACCGGGTCGTCCTCGGTGCAACGGCGGTACACGTTGGCGTAGTGGTAGCCGTCCGCCTGGTTGCCCGATGCCGACGAATGGGAGGCGTCGAGGGCGATGGACCAACGTCCGGCCGAGTACTCGATGTTGAGACCCGACGAGAGCACGTCGTCGTCGTCGCTGGTGTCGCCGGACACGACGAAGATGTTGGTGCCGTCGTAGAACAGCCCGCCCACGGCGTAGTTGCCTTCGACGAGGCGGGGGTTCGCGATGGCGTAGCTTGCCGAGCCCTGCAGCGAGACCCCGTCGCGCGTGGTGTCGGTGCTGAACTCCGTGTAGAACACATCCGCCTGGATGGTGAGCGCGTCCACCGGTTGAAGCTGCAGCGAGCCCAAGTAGGCATCGCGCACTTCCAGGCCGCCGATCTGGTAGAACTGGATGGTCTGCGGCACGTAGACCTCCGTCTCGGTCGCCGGATAGACGTCCCTGGCCCGCCCGGGCGTATCGCCGTGGTACTGCACCGTCGCGCTCGGCTGGGACAGCCTGCTGTAGCCCAGCGAAAGCCCCACGGTGTCTTCGAAGAGCTTCTCCTGCCAAGACAGGGTCAGGCGGTAACCTCCCTCGTCGGCACCGTACACCTCCCCTGCCCGATCGTTGAAGGTGCGGCGGAGGCTGGTGGCGATCTTGCGGTCTTGCCGGTTGTCGAGCGGGTTGACCACGTCGAGATCCACGGTCCCGGCCACGCCGCCCTCGATCAGCGAGGCCTTGGGCGTCTTGTTGATGGTGACGCGGTTGATGAGCTCGGACGGGTACTGGTTGAACTCGATGGTTCGCCTTAGGTGCGGGGAAACCTGCTCGCGGCCCTTCATGGTCGCGAACACGAACTCGTCGCCAAGGCCGCGGATCTGGATATCCGATGCCTGGCCACCGGAGCGGGTCGTGGTAATCCCCGCCACCCGCGACAGGCTATCGGCGATGGAGAAGTCGGGTAGACCGCCGATGTCCTCCGCGGTGATGACCTCGACGATGGAGTCCGCCGAGCGCTTGCTTTGGATAGAGCTCATGAGCGAGCTGCGGAAGCCTGTGACGACGACTTCCTCGATGGTCGGATCGTCTTCGTCGGCAGGTTCCGTGTCGGCTTCCTGGCCTGCCGCCGAAAGCGCCGTCGCGGCAAAGGCCAGCCATGCGATGGTTGTTTGCACTCGTCTGGAATCGTTCATTTTCAACTTCCTCCTACGAGCCGGGTGTCTGCTCGATGAGCAGCGCTGGCGGTACATTCCTGGCACCGTCGACCTGGAATCGATAGGTGCCGGCGGTGTCGATGGTAATCATCAGGTTTCCTCCGCCCTGGGCCAGGCTGGTGTACGCCTCACCGGGCGTCACTTGGGTCGCGGCACCCTCCGCGGCGCCGAGGTTGACGGTTGCCCAATCCTCAGAGGCCACCTTGAACTCGTAGTCGCCGGCTTCGAGGGCGATGTGCGTCGCATAACGCGCGGTGCCCTTGAACACGACCATGTTGTCGGTTCCCCATCCGTTCATGCCGCCGCGCACAAACACCTCCGTGGCGCCGAATGGTTTGAACGGGACTACCCATAGTGTTGGCGTCTCCGCCGACGCATCAACCGTGAACAGGTACTCATTGGCCTCGGCGATGGAGATCGACAGGTTGCCGCCGCCGTCAGCCAAGTGGCCAAAAGCGGTCCCGATGGTCACGGTATTCGACGCACCGGCGCCCAGGTTGACCGTTGCCCAGTCCTCCGAGGCTACCTTGAACTCGTAGGTACCGACTTCGACGGGAATGACCGCTTCGTAGACGTCGCCGCCCGCATAGTGCGCTTCGCTGGCCGTGCCCCATTCGTTGAAGCCGCCGCGAACGTAGATCGACGACTGCGTGGTGCCGTAGCCGTAGGGTGCTGCATCGAGGTCGGTCACTACGAGGATCGGTGCCGTTGGATCGCTGGCATCGAGCTGGAACCGGTGGTTGGCCGTTGTCGACACGGTGATCGTCAGGTTGTGATCCGTCGCCGCAAGTGTGCGCTCGGCATCCAGGGTCACGGTGGTGTCGTCGCCGCTCATGGCACCGAAGTTCACCGTCGACCAGTCTTCGGAAGCGATCTTGAACAGGTACCCATCGGTTTGGGCATCAAGCGACAGGTCTGCCTGGTACACGCCGCGGCCGATATAGGTGAGCGCGTTGTCCGTGCCCCACCCGTTCATCGATCCGCGAACGTAGACCGCCGTCGAACCGTAGGGCGGCGCGGTGCCCGGCGGCGGACCGCTGACGCGAACGTTGTCCCAATACCAGTCGCCGCCGTCGCCCGCCACGCCCTGGTCGAACACGATCTTCAGCCAGTCGTAGACCGCGCCCGCCACGAAGCCCGAGAAGTCGAAGTAGAGCGTCTCCCAATCGCCGGTGGAGGAGTACTCAGCCGTCGCCGTCAGAACGCTCGCGGCGTCGTTGCCGCTGCCGACCGACAGCGCCACCGTCCCGGCCCCGCTTTCGCGGTATACATCCACGGCCAGGTGGTTGTCGTCGTCGGTGAAGGCGATGGCCCCGCCGACGCGATACAACGTGCCCGCGTTCGCATCCGCGCCGGTATTGCGGGTGGTTCGCGCCGCCATGTTCGCGGCATCCCGCGGGTCGGCAACCACCATCGTCGAGACCATGTCGTCGTCTTCGAACGCGTAGCCGGCGGCATCCTCGAAGTCGAGAGGCTCGACCAGCACCGGCATCTGGTTGATCGGATCAGGTGGCACGTCCGCCGTCTTCTGAATCGTCAGCGTCGCCACGCCCCGGCTCCAGTCCAGCGTGAAGGTGTAGGAATCCGCCTCCGCGATGCTCGTCATCAAGTTGGGGGCCCGGCCCGCCGCATCGACGACGGTCGGAATGCCGACTTCGATGTTGGCAGTGTCCGCCGCGCCGATGTCGATGGTCGACCAGTCTTCGCTCGCGAGCTTGAACTGGTAGTCGCCAGCCTCGAGATCGATGCTCGTGCGATACCGTGCCCGGCCGATGAACGCCATCTCGTTGTCGGTGCCCCAGCCGTTCATGCCGCCGCGCAGGTAGAGCGACGTGCCGGCGTGGGGATCGTCCGGGGTAACCCAAAGGGTCGCGCCGCGCTGGCCTTCGTCGTCGGACACGTAGCCCGCCGCGGCCACCGTGAACAGGTAGTCCGCCGCCGTCGGAATTGAGATCGAGAAGTTCGGGTTGCGGGGTCCGGACAACGCGATGCCGGTATTGAGCTCGATCGGCGCGCTGCCTTCTCCCGGCGCGCTGAGATCCACGGTGGCCCAGTCGGACGACGCGATCTTGAACAGCTGGTCGCCGGCTTCGATGTCGATCGTCGCCTGGTAGTCGCCCTTGCCCGTGTAGAGCAGCGGATCGTCCGTACTCCAGCCGTTGATGGTGCCGCGTACAAAGGTCTCGACCGGCAGGGCACGGGCATTCGTCACCGTCAGGATCGGTGCATCCGAATCGAGCGCGTCAAGCACGAAGCGGTACTCGCCCGACGCCGGAATGCTGATCGACAGGTTCGGCAGTCGCCCGGCGGCCGACAGCGTGGCCGGTTCGCCCAGCGTGATCACGCCCTGGCCTTCCGGGGCGGCGATGTCGACCGTGCTCCAGTCCGCGGACGCGATCTTGAAGGCGTAGTCGCCCGCGTCCAGTGTGACGAAGCCGTCGTAGCTGCCGCCGCCGAGGTACGTCAGCCGGTTGCCGGTGCCCCAGCCGTTGAACTGGCCGCGCAGGTAGATGTCGGTGTCGCCGTAGGGCACCGGCGGCTCGAAGCCCGCCGTGACGAACGCCGACAGGCCCTCGCCTTGCGCCGCGCCCTGGGCCTTGACGAAAACGGCCGTGGTGCGCGCCGGCACGGTGAACGTGCCGTCGCCGCCGACGCCTTCCGCGAAGGAGGCGTCCTGGACGACATCGTCTGCGGAGTCCTGCTGGATCTCGTGCAGGGCGAAGCCCGCTGCGGTTCGAATGGTGATGGACTGCGTCTCGGCCGCGCCGTTGAACACCACGACGATGGCGTCGTTGGCGGGATCGAGGTCGGCGCGTTGCGTATCGTCGGTGTTGGTGACGACGCCCATGCCGTCGTCGACGCTCATGGCGATCAGGTTGGCCTTGGCTTCCTTGCCGATGTTGTGGAATCCGACGCGGTCGATGACCTCCTCGGCGCTCCCGAGGCTGAACAACGGACTGCCCTGGGCGATCTCGACGAACTCTTCGAAGAGCGCGAGAGACGTCGCAATGTCGTCCGCCGTCGGGTCGGCGTTGGGGTCGTCGATGGCAGCGAGCACGTCGGCATCCGGCGGTCCTTCGGGCGGCAGGCCGACGTTCCAGTTGTTGTCGCCAAGCGTGAAGTCGACGAAGTTGAACCAGTCGCCGGCGTTGTAGCTGTTGTGGCTCAACGACTTCGACCGCAGGATGTCGCCGCCCATGTGCACGAACGGCACGCCCTGGCTCAACAACACCAACGACTGCGCCTGTGCCGCGATGCGGACCCGGTCCGATGTCGGTTCGATGCCGCTCGGCAGCACGCCGCCCCGGTTCAACCCATCCCAAAGCGTCATGCCGTCATGAACCGACGCGTAGTTGACGCTCTCCTGCGGATCGGCCGTGTAGCCGCCGTCGCTGCCCGCGGCGATGGTCACGCCGGAGTCCAGAACGAGCTGGAATTCCGCGAGGTTGCCGGCAAGCCCGGCACGCACCCGGGTCAGATCGCCCCCGATCGAGATGGACAGGTCGCGAAGCCGATCGCGCATGCGATCGTTGAACGTGCCGATTCCGGTGCCGGCCATGTTCGCCTGCGTTGAGAGTTCGAAGGTGTCTGGGGCGGTGCCCGTGCCGGGTCCCCAGCCCTCGCCGTAGATGTAGGTGTCCGGATCCACGGCCTGAACCGCGGCCAGCGTGTCCTGCATGACGGATTTCGGATGCAGGCTCATCCAGTCGAAGCGGAACCCGTCGACCTTGTAGTGGGTGGCCCAGAACACCGCCGAGTCCTTGATGAACTTCGCCATCATGGCGTGCTCGGCCGCGGTGTCGCTGCAGCAACTGGCCCGTTCGACGGCCCCGGTCGTGGGATTTCGCCGGTAGTAGTAGCCCGGAACGATCCGGTCGTAGACGGAGAACGCCCCGTCCGCGCCTTCGTCGGAGGTGTGGTTGTAGACCACGTCGAGCACCACGCGCAGGCCCATTTCGTGCAGCGCCTGGTTCATGGCGCGCATCTCGCGGATGCGCGCGGGCCCCTCGGGATCGGTGGAATAGCTGCCTTCCGGTACGTTGTAGAGCACCGGGTCGTAGCCCCAGTTGAAGGCGTCGAGGTCGCGGATGGTGTCGATGAGCTTGCGCGCCTCGTCGGTGGTCGGGTCGAAACCCTCGAGCTTGTCGATGATCGCCGTCACGTCGCGGACGTCGCCCGGACAGAGTTCCTTGTTGGAGTCGTCGAGCCGGCATAGCTCGTAGATGGCGTTGTCGAGGTTCACCTGTCGCTCCGGGTCCTCCGGGATCGAGCGCACGTCGAACGCCGGCAGCACGTGGAAGTGGGTGACGCCCGCGTCCGCGAGGCGCTTCAAGTGCGACACCGGGGCGGAGTTGCCTGCCGTGAAGGCGAGGAACTTGCCGCGGTGGTCGGCCGGCGTGCTCGAATCCCGGGCGCTGAAGTCCCGCACATGACCTTCGTAGATGATGGCGCTCTCGGGGGACACGGCTGCAGGCGCTACGTGGGAGTCCCATCCGGCGGGTTTGAGATCGTCGTCGGCGATGTTCACGAACTGCGACATCAGCGAGCCCGTGTAGGCGCTCACCGAGTAGGGATCCCGGGCTTCGCGTTTCAAGACCTTGCCTTCGCTGGCGTGGTAGGCGGTCACCAGGAAGCGGTAGTACTTCCGGTCCCAGCCGTTCTCGTCCCCGGTGACGCTCCAAATGCCGGTGTCGCCGTCGAGCGTCATCCCCGACTCGCTGTCGTACGCCAACCGACCGTCCGGACGGACGTCGTAGACCAGGAGTTTCACCTCCTGCGCGGTGGGCGCCCAGACGTTCGCCGTGATGGAGCCCCCTTCGTAGCGCAGTCCCAAGGTCGCTTCGTCCGCGTCGTCCGACCCGCTCGTGTAGATGTCGTCGAGCACACCGGAAAGCTGCAATTGCGTGCCGAACTGGTTGCCATCGGCGTCGGTGCCGACGATCCAGAGTTGGTGGGTGAGCAATTCCTTGACCCGCGCGAGGTCGAGATCGACGGCGTAGGCGTCGTACTCCGCCAGCTGCGGTGAACGCGCCCGTTGCGCGTCGGTCATCTCGCTGGAGTTAAGCGATGCGGCCAGTTCGCCCCCGGTGACGACGCCGACCGCGCTTTCGCCCTCGCCCTGCGCCTCGACGTCGAGCGTGCCGTCCAGGGAACTGTAGAGCTCGACGTTGTCGAGCGTTCTGTTCCAGGCAATGGTCCCCGCGTCGATCCAATGGGCGGCCTGGTCTTCGATGGCGAGCGGCGGTGCCTCGTACTCCTCGCAGACGTCGTTGATGCAGATCGGTTCCGCGGCGGTGCGAGCCTCGCGCAGTTCGTTCTCGGCCAAGGTCGAATCGACCACGACCCAGTACATGTTGCGGTAGGGATTCGCCGTGTCCTCGGAAAAGTTGATTCTCAAGTCGACCGTCTGCGGCGCTCCGGCCAAGCCGTGAATGATGAAATTTCCGCAGACCGCCTCATCCTGGAGTTGCAGCACCCAGTAGGCGCCGTAGATGGGGTCCACCTCGCCGTCTTCGTAGTGCTGGTAGTTGGGCGCCGGGCCGTCCGGCCAGGACGTTCCCGTGCCCTCGTAGCTGTAGTCCACGCCGCCGCCGGAACCGCGCAGCGTCACCCTCTCGTTGTCCCAACTCCCCGCTTCGCAGCCGTTGTTCCAAAGGTGCAGAACCCAGCCGTCGAAGTTCTTGTCGCGGCGGTTGTAGTAGACGACCGCCTCGTTCGGACCGGGCGTGTACTTCGGCGTGGGTTTGTCGGGGATGATGCAGCGTCCGTCCACGGCGACTTCCGGCGGATCGCACACCAGCACCGGTTTCGGGCCGCATTGGCCGTTCTCCAGCAGGATCTCGTCATCGTCGCAGACGACAAGCGGCGTCTGGTCCCCCCCCGCCCCGCCACCGCCGCCGCAGCCGGCGGCCAGGAACGACGCGAGCAGAATGGCGAGGCCCAGTATCCGGGCGGGTCCGAATCTCATACAGGGTGTCCAACGGCGCCATGGGAACGCAATCGCGCGTATCTAGCACGGCGGGTTGCCGGTCACAAGGTGAAAACGACTGCATACGTATGCATCGCCGACTTGACGCTCATTCAGGCCCAAGCGCTAGCCGCGGGCACCGTTTGGGGCCTGTGCTAGGCTTCCCCGGAAAGTTGGCGACTGCTAGGAGAGGAACAGTTGTTGGCAACTCGGGCGAGGGCATCTCGCGCACCGGCGGTCGCCGCTCGTGACCGCGTTTCCGTTCCCGGATTGAGGTTCGGGCACCTTGCGAGAACTGCCTTGTACATGGCGACGACACTCCTCGTCGGCATCGAGGCCAGAGCCACCATCCCCACGGTCGAGGCACTCGAACCGCCGTTCTGGTGGGCCGGGATGAAGGATCCGAACCTGCAGATCATGGTGCGCGGCGAGTCCGTGTCCGAGTTCGACGTAAGCCTCGACTGTCCAGGCATCCGGCTTGTCGAGACACACCGCGTCGATAGCCCCAACTACCTGTTTCTCGACCTCGACCTGGCGCCGGATCTGGCGCCTACGTCCTGCCTCCTCAGTTTCGAACGCGAATTGAGTCTGCAATCCTCAGCTCGCCTCCAGATGATCTCCTATTGGTTCCATGAACGCCGCGAAGGTTCGGCGGCACGCAAGGGATTCTCCAGCGCCGACGTCATCTACCTCGTCATGCCCGACCGCTTCGCGAACGGCGACCCGAGTAACGACAGCGTCGACGGCATGCTTGAGGTGGCGGACCGCGCCAACCCCGACGGGCGCCACGGCGGTGACCTCCAGGGCGTGATCGACCACCTCGACTACATCGCCGACATGGGCTACACCCAGATCTGGCTGAATCCGATCCTCGAGAACAACGAACCGGAATTCTCCTACCACGGCTATTCCACGACCGACTACTACCGCGTTGATCCGCGTTTCGGCGACAACGCTCTCTACCGGCGGCTCTCCGGCGAAGCCCGGGTCCGCGACCTCGGCATCATCATGGACCTGATCCCGAATCACAGCGGGGTCAGCCACTGGTGGATGGACGATCCGCCCACCGGGGACTGGATCAACCATGGGACGTTCGTGCCCACCAACCACATCCGCGAGCCGCTGCACGATCCCCACGCCGCCGAGATCGACCGCGCCACGTTCGTGGACGGCTGGTTCGTGCCGAGCATGCCGGACCTCAACCAGCGCAATCCGTTCTTGGCGAACTACCTGATCCAGAACGCCATCTGGTGGATCGAGACCGCCGACCTGTCCGGGATCCGGGTCGACACGTGGTCGTACGCCGACAAGGGCTTCCTGTCCGACTGGACCCGGCGCGTCATGACCGAATATCCCGATTTCAACGTCGTCGGCGAGGAGTGGAACAACAATCCCGGCATCATCGCCTACTGGCAGCGTGGCAAGGCGCGGGACGACGGCTACGAGTCGCATCTGCCGAGCTTGATGGACTTCCCGCTGCAAATCGCGCTCGGGTCAAGCCTGTCGGCCGACGAAACGTGGAATACCGGCATCGTGGCCTTCTACCGGGCGCTGGTGGCGGACTTCCTCTACGCCGATCCGTCCAACCTGCTGGTGTTCGCCGACAACCACGATATGCATCGCATCTACCGCCAACTCGACGGCGACGACGAACTGTTCCGACTGGCGATGGTCCTGGTGCTGACCACCCGGGGAATTCCCCAGATACTCTACGGCACGGAAATCCTGATGGATCATCCACCGGACGCTTCCCACGGCGTCATGCGGGTCGACTTCCCCGGGGGATGGCCCGGTGACGAAGTGAATGGATTCACCGGCGAAGGCTTGTCGAAAGATGCCGCCGCAGCGCAGGACTTCATGAGAAGGCTGCTCAATTGGCGCAAGACCTCCAAGGCGGTAACAGAAGGTCGATTGATCCACTACGCACCCGCGGACGGCATCTACGTGTACTTCCGGCAAACCGAGGACTTGAGCGAGCGGATCATGGTCGCGATCAACAAGAACGCGGACGACGCAGTAGTGGACCTAAATCGTTTCGCCGAGTCGCTCTACGGCGCAAACCTAGGCTTCGACGTGTTGACCGGTCAGCCACACGGCTTGGGGCAATCCCTCACGATTCCCGGACGTGCCTTCCTGATCCTGGACGTGCAATGAACCGGGTCACGGCTGGCGAGATCGCGGAACTGGCCGGCGTATCCCAATCCACGGTGTCGCGTGCCCTGCGTGGCAGTCCGCTGGTCAATTCCAAAACGCGCGAACGTGTGCTTCGTATAGCCAACGAGAAGAACTACAAGGTCAATACCAGCGCGAGCCGGCTGCGGTCTCGAAAAAGCCGCACGCTAGCCCTTCTCGTACACGACGACTCCGCGATGGGATCGGACATCAATCCGTTTTTTCTGTCGATGATCGCGGCGATCACCAAAGCGGCCGCGGAAAAGGGCTACGACATTCTGCTTTCGTTCCAACAGTTCAGCGATAACTGGATCGCCGATTACGAAAGCAGCAACAAGGCCGAGGGAGTCATCATGCTCGGCTACGGCGGCTATACGGACTACATCCGGAAAATCGGCATGCTCGACAACGCCCATTGCGTGACCTGGGGTCCGGTCATCGACGGACAACCCGGACACTTCGTCGGCTGCGACAACATCCACGGCGGCTACATCGCCACCAAGCACCTGCTCGATTCCGGCCACCGGCGAATTGCGTTCATCGGCGACATCTCCGACGACTGCCCGGAATTCCAGGCCCGGTACGCGGGATACCGAAGAGCCCACGAGGAGTTCGGGGCGGACCTGAGCCCCCTGCTGCAGGCGAGAGCAAATCCTTCGGAACGCGGCGGCTACGAAGCTGCAGAAAGACTGATCGATCAAGGCGCGGGTCTCACTGCCGCGTTCTGCGCCACCGATCTGAACGCGATCGGCGCAATACGGGCCTTCCGGAGCCGCAACATCCTCGTCCCCGCGGATGTTTCGGTGGTGGGCTTCGACGATCTTCCGTCGATCGCGTACACGACACCGGCACTCACCACGGTGCGCCAAGACACGGCAACCGCCGGCCATGTGCTCGTCGAAACCCTCCTCGACCTCGTTCGAGGAACCGACGTGATTTCGCGGCTTCTGCCGCCGGAGCTAATCGTGCGTCAGTCCAGCCGACAGTTGCGTCGCGAAGCCGCCGCCGAAAGCTCCGGTCCCCGGCTTTCCGATGCCCGGACGGCTTGACAAAGTCCCATAGGACGGCTCACGTCGGTGCGCGTGTCTCGATACTCGTGACACGTTCGCTAAGCAATCCGATCTCCCTGCGGAGGTCCAGGTACTGAGCGTTCATCTCCTGCAGTAGGTCGCGTTGCTGCCGCTCCATATCGACGCGCACGTCGGCGAACTGCCGCTCGATATCGACACGCAGGTCGGCAATCTGCTGGTAGAGAAATCCGAACCCGGCCAGCATCGCGGCGAGCGAAAACGACCCAAGCCATTTGAACAGCCGGAATTCGTTCTGCGTGACGACCTCGGCCGACGTCTCGGCCGTGAGATCGTCCTCTCGCATCCCGGGTCGACTCAATTGGGACACCGTCGACTCCAAGGCGGTCATTCGCTCCACGAGTCGCTCGATCGCCGAATCGAACTCCGTGCGGGTTTGGGCATCAAGGCTAGCAGCCGACATCAGGGGTTCCCTCGTCTACCAGGACGACTTTGCGCTAGATCGAGGGCACGGCGCAATCGATAGAGTCGATTTCGGCCCGAATTCCTAGACGTTTCGGGAAAGTGACATCGGAATGCTATTGCATTCGCGGGACGGGACAAGCCCGTCCCGTACGGTTGACTCGCTCCGAGTGTCAACACCTACCAAGCGTCGATGAACGGCACGCGCGTCTGCACTTCCCGGCTCGGCGGTGCGTTGGCCTTCATCCCCGCCACGATCCAGCGCCGGGTGTCCGCCGGGTCGATGACGTCGTCGACCTCGAAGACGTGGCCGGCGTTCAGGCCTTTGCCCCGGTTGTACGCGCCTTCGACCATCCGCTCGTAGGCGGCCTGCCGCTCCGCCAAGTCCTCGATCGCCTCCAGCCGCGCCCGCTGGCCGAGCTTGACCTGGCCTTCGAGACCCATGCCGCCGAATTCGCTGGTCGGCCAGGCCACCACGAACGCCGGCAGCCGCTGGTTGCCGCCCCCCATGGCCTGGGCACCGAGCCCGTAGGCCTTGCGGAGGATGACCATGTAGGACGGCACCTCGATGTTGGCGCCGATCACGAACATCCGCGCGGCGTGCCTGACCAGTCCGGTCTTCTCCACTTCAGGACCGACCATGATGCCCGGGCAGTCGCACAACAGAAGCAGCGGGATCTGGAACGAGTCGCAGGTCTTCATGAAGCGCGCCGCCTTGTCCGCCGCATCGCTGTCGATGGCACCCGAGATCACCGCCGGGTTGTTGGCGATGACGCCAATGGGGCGTCCCTCGATCCGGATCAACGAGGTGATCATCGCCGTGCCGAACTGGGGACGGAGTTCAAGCACGGAGTCCTTGTCGGCGAGGGTGTCGATCAACTCCCGGATGTCGTAGACCCGAAGCCGGTTTTCGGGAACGACGTGGCGGAGCAGCCGTTGGTCGTTCGCCTCCCAGTCGTCTGTGGGACCCTGGAAATAGGAGAGGTACTTCTTGGTGGCCTGGACGGCTTCGGTTTCGTCCTCCACCGCGATGTCCACGACGCCGCTTGGAATCTGCACCGACATCGGTCCGACTTCCTCCGGGCTGTAGACGCCCAAACCGCCACCTTCGATCATCGCGGGACCGCCGATGCCGATGCTGGAGTTGGCCGTGGCGATGATGACGTCGCAGCAGCCCAGCAACACGGCGTTGCCGGCGAAGCAGAATCCCGCGTTGACGCCGACCACGGGCACACGGCCCGAGAGTTTGCTGAGCAGCGTCCACGACGGCGTATTGAGGCCGCCGCCACCCGAGATCTGCGGCGAGCCACCCCGCCCGGGTCTCGCGTTCCGGCTGCCGCCGCCAGCGCGACCGCCGCCCCCTTCCGTGAACAGTACCAGCGGTGACTTGAGCTTCGCCGCCGTCTGGAACATGCGGTCCATCATCTTGTGGTTCATGCCGCCCTGCGAGCCGGCGAGCACCGAGTAGTCGTAGGACATCAGCACGCAGCGCGACCGGCTCTCGTCGAACTTATCGCCGTTGACGTGGCCGAGCCCCATGACCAGCCCATCGGAGGGGGCGTAGTCGAGCAGTTCGTCCACCGTGCCGTGCAGGCCCATGCCGACGGCGAGGGATCCGTACTGGACGAAAGTGCCCTCGTCGGCGAGGTCGTGGATGTTCTCCCGCGCCGTGCGACCACCCTGGGCATGTCGCTTGGCGACCTGCCTCCCGCGCGAGGCATCGGTGGTCAGGGCTCTGCGCCGGATGACTTCGGCGAGATCCGGTCTTGGCGTATCCAAGTCGAGGTCGACGGCCCGCCCCGACGCCTCCCCTTCGACCGTGCCTTCCTCGATGACCAGGAGCACCGTCCCCTCCGGCACGGTGTCGCCTTCGACAACGTTGAGTTCGGCGACCGTGCCGCTTGCCGGCGCCTTGACGACGTGTTCCATTTTCATCGCGTTCAGGACGATCAACTCCTGTCCCGTCAGCACGTCATCTCCGACGGCCGGCGCGACAAAGACCATCGTCGAGGGCATGGCGGCGCGAACCGGGACGAACCCGTCCGGGTAGTCCTCCTGCACGGTCTCCGCACGTGCCTCCTCGCGGATCCGTCGTCCCTCGCCGAGTACGGCGAGCGGGTCGGCCGCATCGACCTGGGCCCCCGCCAGGGCGACCTTGGTTTTCGTGCCGGGAGCGCCGGGGAGTTCGCGCTCCCGGAGAAGCTCCGGGAGGTGGTCGTCAACGTAGCGCGTGTACATGGCCCCGGCTGCCACGTCGGGGTCGTCCATCATGTTCATCAGGATGCCGAGGTTCGTGTCGACCCCGTCGATGACGAATTCGGACAGCGCCCGACGCGCTCGGCTGACCGCGTCGGCAAAACCCGGCTCACCGCTGTGAACAATCAGTTTCGCCAGCAGCGAATCGTACAGTGCGCTTGTCCTGTAGCCTTCGTAGCCGAAGGTGTCCACGCGAACGCCCGGACCCTCCGGTGGACGGAAAGCGGTCAATGTGCCGGTGCGCGGTAGGGCAACGCCGTCCTCGCCAAGTTTCTCCATGTTGATGCGCAATTGGATGGCATATCCACGGGCCGATGGCGCGTTGCCGTTGGCCAAGCCCAGGTCATGCAAATCCGCACCACGAGCAATCGCCAACTGGACGCG
>JAPPAV010000091.1 GCA_026705345.1 Gammaproteobacteria bacterium | reverse complement strand
CATCGCCAAACCGTGGGGCCGGGAGGTGTGGTACAGCGGCGTGGAGGCCCGTGGCGAGAGCGGAGTCTGCACGACGGCGGGCGTGGTGCCGCTGTCGCAGTATCTCGTAGAACGTGGCCGCACGAAGCCGGTGATCCTGCTGAAGGCCCTGCAGGCGACCGCGGGCGACCTTTATCTCGAGGTTCATGAGTCCAAGTCGGAGGTCTACGTCGTGGATCGGATCGACGGGACGGGTCGCATGTTGCTCGGGCCTCGTCCCGACGTCCTTTCCCGGGTGGGGCAGACGGCATTCCGGGCGGCGGTGAGGCGGGCCGCAGGCAAGGCCGAGGCCGGGGAGGCGGCCGTCGACGCCGTACAGTCGTACATGAATCCCGTCGACCTCCGCTCCGGCGATGCGGTCACGATTCCACCGAGAGTGCCGCATTCGCTGCTTGATGGTGTTCACGTGATCGAGTTCCAGACGCCCGTTTTCGAACGCAAGATTCTCGCTGCCAGTCAGCCGGTGGTGACCCAGCAAGGCTGGGACATCGATGCGGCGGTTGCTGCGATGGATCTCTCGGTGCAGCCCACCGTCGAGTCACCGCAGGAAGATGGAATCTCGGTCATCGCAAGGCCCCCCGACTTCACGGTCACCCGTCACCGGCTCGCGGACCGAAGCGCGGTCGGGATACCGCCTTGGTCGGTGGGATGGGTGGTTCGCGGGACTCTGCGCCGCCGAGAGCATCGCTTCCAGGCGAGGACGGCCTTCCTTGCCCCGGCGGCTGCAGAAATGACCGCCGAGGCCGAAGTCGAAGTCCTTGTTGCCACGGAGGCGTAACCGCGCAGCGGTTTCGTGTTCAAATGATCCCTTGGGCGGGAAAACCATGAGCAACGAAGAACACGAACTGATCGTCGAGCAGATCCAGATCGGGCCGATGGCGAACTTCACCTACATCGTCGGCTCGCGTTCGACGCGGGAGGTCGCCGTGGTGGATCCGGCGTGGGATATCGACGGCTTGTTGAACCACTTGGCGAAACGGGACTACACCTTGACCGCCGCGCTTGCCACCCACTACCACCCGGACCACATCGGCGGCGGCATGGGCGGACGCAGCATCATGGGCGTCACCGAACTCCTCGCCAAGAACCCGGTGAAGGTGTACGCGCACCGCGAAGAGGCCGGCGGCGTCAAGCGGGTGACGGGCATTTCCGACTCGGACATGGTCAAGGTCGACTCCGGGGACAAGCTCTCGGTGGGTCCCATCGAGATCGAGTTCCTGCACACGCCCGGACACACCCCGGGATCCCAGTGCTTCCGGATCAAGAACACCCTGGTGTCCGGCGATACCCTGTTCATCGACGGCTGCGGCCGCGTGGACCTGCCGGGCTCCGACACCGAGCAGATGTACCACAGCCTGCAGAAACTGAAGGCGCTGCCGGACGACACCCTGCTGCTGCCAGGCCACAACTACAGCAACGTGCCCAACGCGACGATGGGCGAAACCAAGAAAGTGAACGCTTACCTTGCCGTCAAGGACCTGCCGACTTGGCGGCAGATCATGGGTTAACAAGACAAAGGAGATTCCATGGACACCGGTGATTTCAGGGGCTTCAACGTCACGATGCGCGACCCGGGGATCGCGTGGTTCCAGTTCACGACACCCGAACGCTTGAACGGCATGACCATGACGATCAAGCGCGATCTGGTGGAGGCGGTCACCCAGGCGCAGATGGACAACGGCGTACGCGTCCTGGTCTTCACCGGCTCCGGTCGGGCGTTTTGCGCTGGCGACGACCTGAAGGGCTATCGCGGTGCGAACATCCCGGGCTCGCCCTTGGTGCCCGAGATCACCCACGGCCACGACAGCGGCATCGGCACCTACAATGCCCTGCGCACGATCTCCCAGCGCGTGAACACCGCCGTGCGCACCCTCGACAAGCTCACCATCGCCGCCATCAACGGTGTCGCCATCCAGACCGGTTTTTCGCTGGCGTTGTCGTGCGACTTCCGCCTCGCTGCCCGAGGCGCCCGGATGGGCAGCGCCACCCTGCGTTTCGGTCTCTTGCCCGACGAAGGGGGTCAATACCTCCTAGTGCAACTGCTCGGCATTGCCAAGACCATGGATTTCCTGATGAAGAAAAGGATCGTCCAGGCGGAGGAAGCGCTGGAATTGGGCCTGGTGCACGAAGTCGTCGAGCCGGAGGAACTGGAGGCGGCGACCATGGACCTCGCCACGGACCTCGCCAACGGTCCCCAGGTATCCATGCGGCTCCTGAAGCGGTCTGTGTACAACGCCGCCGAGATGAACTGGGAGCAGAGCTTGGACGAGATCGCCGCGAAGACAGGCATCTCCGACCACCATCCCGACTCCAGGGAGGGCGTCCAGGCGTTCCGCGAGAAGCGCCAGCCGAAGTTCAACGACTGGTTGGAGTAGGGGACGGGCTTGTCCCGTCCCGCACCAGGGGGATCCGGGTCGGGCGTGCGACCGTAGGGGACGGGCTTGTCCCGTCCCGTGGCAGCTGACCGTGCGGGCGGGGACAAGCCCCGCCCCTACGGCAGCAGCGACGCCACCAGTTCCCGCTCCTCCCTGAGTTCGCCTTCGGTGATGTCGAGCTTGGCACGGCTGTAGTCGTTCACGGAGAGACCCTGCACGATCTCCCAGGCGCCGCCCGCGCATCGTATCGGGAAGGAGAAGAAGAGCCCCTCGGCGATGCCGTAGCTGCCGTCGGACAGCACGCCCATGCTGACAATGCCGCTTGTTTCGGACAACCAGTCCCGGACATGGTCGATGGCGGCGTTCGCTGCCGAAGCCGCGCTGGACGCACCGCGGGCGTCGATGATGGCGGCACCCCGTTTCTGAACCGTCGGAATGAACTCGTTGTCGAGCCAGGCCATGTCCACGAGATCGAGGGCCGGCTTGCCCGCCACCGTGGCGTGGTGAAGGTCCGGGTACATGGTCGGCGAGTGGTTGCCCCAGACAGCAAGTCCTTCGATGTCGGACACTGCGGCCCCGGTTTTCGCCGCCAGTTGTGCCAGGGCGCGGTTGTGGTCGAGGCGCATCATGGACGTGAAGTTGCGCGGATCCAGATCCGGCGCGTTGCGCTGGGCGATCAGGCAGTTGGTGTTGGCCGGATTGCCGACCACGAGCACCTTGACGTGGCGGGCCGCGTGCTCGTTCAGGGCTCTGCCCTGGACGGAGAAGATCGCCGCGTTCGCTTCCATGAGTTCGCTGCGTTCCATGCCGGGTCCCCGGGGCCGAGAACCGACCAGGAGCGCATAGTCCGCGCCTTCGAAGGCGGTGTTCGGATCGTCCGTGGGCACGATGCCCTTCACCAGCGGGAACGCGCAGTCGTCGATCTCCATGATCACGCCGTTCAAGGCGTTCATGGCCGGGGGAATCTCCAGGAGTTTCAGGATCATCGGTTGATCCGGTCCCAGCATGGCGCCGGATGCGACCCGGAACACGAGGGCATAGCCGAGTTGGCCGGCGGCGCCGGTGATGGTCACGGTGACGGGCGCTTTCATGCGGGTCTCCAAGTGGGAAAGATCAACGAGGCGGCAATTCTAATGGAACTCTCGGAACCAAACGCCTTGGGCGCGGCACTCCAGGGCAGCCGCCACGAAGTCCACCGTCGGCGACGGCAAGGCGTCGGTTGGCGCGAATAGGAGATCGTCGCACTTGTCGGGCTCACCAATGCCGGGCTCGCCGGAGAAGCGAATCGCCTCGAAAATGAAGTCCACGCCGCCGTCGTAGGGCATCACCACGGCGGGCTTCATCTCGGCGACCTCGATGAGGGCTTCTTCTCGGCACTCCCGGATCGCCGCGGTGACGATCTCCTCGCCCGCCTGCCGGTGGCCGCCGGGCAGCGCGTAGTGGCCGTCCATGAAGCCGGTGTTGGCCCGACGCAGGAGCAGCAACTCGCCGGCGGCGTTGAACACCAACGTGTGGACGACGATGACGAAGGACGCTCGCATTGTTGCTGCTTGCCCAGACCGTGGTGACATCATGTAACCAGAAGTGGTGTCATGCGGCCATGGAACACAACCGACACTTCAATGGCGTCATTGGCCGAACGGTCGCAGACTCATCCGCCTCGTGGACCGCGAGTCCGACCGAGGTCGCCAGATCGCCCAACATCGTGATGATCGTGCTGGACGATGTGGGGTACTCGCAACTGGGCTGCTATGGCTCCGATATCGAGACGCCGGCACTGAACAGCCTCGCCGTCGATGGTCTGCGCTACGCCAACTTCCACGTCACGCCGCTGTGCTCCCCCACCCGCGCCTGCCTGCTCACGGGGCGGAACCACCACGCCGTCGGCGTCGGTCGCGTGGCGGAAATGACGAACGGGTTTCCCAACACCCGCGGTTTCGTCGCCCGGGAGGCCGCGAACCTGGCCGAAATACTGCGGCCGCACGGGTACCAGACGCTCGCCGCGGGGAAGTGGCACCTAGCGCCCATCGACGATGCGAGCCCGGCGGGACCCTACGACCACTGGCCCTTGCAGCGTGGATTCGACCGCTTTTACGGCTTCCTTTCGGGCGAGACCAACCAGTGGAACCCGGAACTCGTCCAGGGCAACGAACGCATCGACCTACCGCCCGCGGAGGACTATCACCTGTCGGCGGGTATCGTCGACGAGTCCTGCAAGTGGCTTCGGCAGCTGGCATCGGCGGCACCCGAGAAGCCCTTCTTCCTGTACCTCGCCTTCGCGGCCGGGCATTCGCCGCACCACGTGCCCCGTGCGTTCGCGGACAAGTACCGGGGGCGGTTCGACGACGGCTGGGACGCTGCACGGGACCGGATCCTCGCGCGCCAGAAGGCATCCGGTCTCCTACCCGCCGATCAGGGCTTGGCACCTAGGAATCCCGGCGTTCAGGTCTGGGACACCCTGCGCGCCGAGGAGAAACTGGTCGCGGCGAGATTCGAGGAGGTATTCGCCGGGTTCCTGGATCACGCCGACGTGCAGATCGGCCGTCTGCTCGAACAACTCGACGATCTCGGCAAGCGCGAGGACACCATCGTGGTCGCCGTCTCCGACAATGGCGCCGCGCCCTTGGGCGGTCTCCACGGCAGCTACGACCATCATCGGTCCCGCAGCGGCGATCGGCCGAACGTAGAGGAGAACATGGCCCGTCTCGCCGACCTGGGGGGTCCGCTCTCCTACGGCATCTACCCCGCCGGGTGGGCCATGGCCGGTAACACGCCGTTCAAACGTTACAAGAGCCAAACTTATGCTGGCGGAGTCCGGGCGCCCCTGCTGATCCGTTGGCCCGCCGGAATCGAAGCCAAAGGCGAGACGCGTCGGCAGTTCTACCACGTGGTGGACGTGACCCCGACGCTGTTGGACCTCTTGGGTGTCGATCTGCCGAGCCATGTCAACGGCGTTGAGCAGATGCCGCTGCATGGAACGTCCATGGCCCATACGCTGAACGACAACCGGGCGGACACCCGAAAAAGGACCCAGTATTTCGAGACCGTGGGTCAGCGGGCGATCTGGCAGGAGGGCTGGAAGGCCGTGACCTTCCACACCCGGGGAACCGACTTCGATTCGGACGTGTGGGAACTCTATGACCTCGACCGTGATCTGGCCGAGATTGACAACCTGGCCGACGAGCACCCCGAGAAACTGAAGGAGATGGTCGCGCTCTGGTGGCGGGAGGCAGCCCGATACGGGGTATTGCCCCTCGACGATCTGGGCGGCAGGAACGGCGTGGGTTGGTGGCCCGAACCACCGAGTCGCTGGGTGCTGTACCAGGATGCCGTGCTACCACACCACGTCAAGACGGGGCCACGGCTTCTCGGCACGTCGCACCGGATTACGGCGCGGATCCAACGTGCGTCAACCGCCGACGAAGGCGTCATCGTGGCCGACGGCGGCCGGTTCGGCGGTTGGAGCCTGTTCATCCAAGGCAATCGGGCGCACTACACGGTCAACCACTACGGGGAACGCGGCCGGGTCTCGTCGTCCGTGGCGCTCCCGATGGGCGGCGTGACGTTGCGTGTCGACGTGGCGAAGGTCGCCGACGACGAAGGTCGCATCGGCTTCTTCCTGGATGGTCAACCGTCGGGGGCGGGTTCATTGGCACCGTTCCGTGCATACAACTTTGCCAACGAACCACTGGAGGTGGGGAGGGACGGGCAGACGCCGGTCGACGATTGCTACGAATCGCCGTTCCCCTTCGCGGGTCGCATCGTCGATGTGGTGATCGAGGCGGCAGGCGATGGCGGGGTTGACCAGGAAACCCTGCTTGAAGAGCTGATGGGCAGCCAGTAGCGGGCTGGGGTCCAGGCGTGGGAGGACTAGCCCGGCGAGTAGAAGAGGCCTCGCTCAACGCGTGGCCCGCCTTGCACCAGGTGATGCTGGACGGCTGGGTGCTCCGCTTTAGCCGCGGGTTCACGAAACGCGCAAACTCGGTGACGCCGCTCTACGCGGCCGCACAACACCCGTTGGAAAAGGTGCGCTATTGCGAGGAACTTTATGCGCGGGAGGGTCTCTCGACCGTTTTCCGAATAACGACGGTATCGGAGGAGGGTGTACTTGATGGCGTGCTGGCGGATCGTGGCTACGCGAGCATCGACCGGACCGAGGTGCTGCATCGCCCCCTGGCCACCGGCGAGTTCGACCCGGCCGGGACGTTCTCGGTCGTGCCCGCGGCAAGTTTCCTGGCCACCTACGCCAGCTTGCAGGAGCCACCGGGCATCGATGAGCGGGCGGCTCGCACGGCGTCGGAACTTCACCGGGTGATCTTGAGGGCGATTCGCGGCGAGACGGTGTTCGGTTCGATCGTCGAGGGCGGCGAACCCGTGGCGTGCGGGATGGCCGTCGTTGAGCGGGAATTGGTCGGATTGTTCGATGTCGTGGTCCATCCGGGGTGCCGTCGCCGCGGGCACGGTCGCGCCTTGGTCGAGAACCTCCTTGATTGTGCGGTCGAAATGGGCGCCCGCAACGCCTACCTGCAAGTGTTGAACGACAATGCCGCCGCCCGGAATCTCTACGAGGCGTTGGGTTTCGAGCGGCTCTACGAATACCGGTACCGGATTTCGAAACGGGGCTGAGACCATGAAGATCAAGAGCATACGAGCCAGTCAGCCCGCGACGCCGGAGGCTCCCAAGGATTGGCGAACATCGCTGGGCCAGATACTGGTGATGGTCGAGACGGATGACGGGCTGACCGGCTACGGCGTGGGCGGCGGCGGTCAGGCGGCCGTACACGTCATCGAAACCGTCATCGGGCCGGCGTTGACGGGACAGGACGCGACGGATGTCGAGGGACTGTGGGATGCGATGTACTCGATGACGCTCGCTTACGGGCGGAAAGGCCTCGCCATCATGGCCATCAGCGGCGTTGACCTCGCCGTATGGGACCTCAGGGCGAAGCGAGCCAATCTTCCGCTCGCATACATTCTGGCAGACGATGTGCGTGCCACCGTGCCGGCGTATCGGACGGGCAGATCCCCCGACGCGTGGATCAACGAAGGCACCGAAGGGTTCACCGCACTCAAGCTCAGTCTCTCGATGTCGGCCAGCGAGAGTGTCGGTGACGTGGTCGAACGGGTTCGGCGGGTTCGGGGGGCGCTCGGGCCCGACGTGCTATTGATGGGCGACGCATTCATGTCGCTGGATGTCGAGACCACGCTCAGGATCGCCGACGGACTCCGAGGTGTCGACCTAGGCTGGTTCGAGGAGCCGTTGCCGGCGGACGACTTGGCCGGCTACGCACGCCTCCGGGACGAGTGCCCGATCCCCGTTGCTGGGGGCGAGCACGAGTACACCGCCAAGGCGTTCGAAACCCTGATGGCCGATCGGCTCCACGCCATCGTGCAACCGGATGTGTGCTGGTGCGGCGGGCTGACCGAACTCGTGAAGATTTACCGGTTGGGAGAGCAGTACGGCACCAGGGTCTGCTCCCACCGGGGCAGTGAGGCCTGGTCCCTCCACGCGATCTGCGCGCTCGATCCGGACCCGTTGGCGGAATCCGGCCGGGAGTGGATGACGTGGGTCAAGGATCAGCCGAAGATAGTTGATGGCGAGATTTCGCTGGGGCCGGGAGTCGGCTTCGGCGTGCGTGTCGAGCCGGATTACCACGCGTGACCAGACACCGAGATCGGTCGCCCATTGACGACCGTCGGCAAGCCATGCCAAATGCCATCATGTAGGAATTGATGTCATGCCATTATGGTTAGAACACAAATCCGTTTGACCGAGAGTCAGGCAGCGGGCGCGGTTGGAAAATCGGTCGGTGGCGGATCTGGTGCGCGCAAGCATCGCCGACTACTTGGTCCGACACGCGGCGGGACCGAAGCGGACTGGTGCCGCAGGCGCGCAAACTGGTTGGACGCTACCACTCGAAGCATCCCGATCTTGCCGAGAACCACGACCGTTACTTGGCCGGTGCGTACGATCATGAGTCTGGTCGTTGACACATCGGTAATGCTCGCGATTGCCGATGTGGACTAGGCCACACTCGAGTTCGTCGCGTCTCCACTATCGCCTAGGGAACGGCTGGTAGGGATGGTCTGCCAGCGCCGCCTCATCGAGGTCGATGCCGAGTCCTGGTGCCTGCGGTAGATCGACGTAGCCGTCGACGACGCGCCAGGGCTCGCGGGCAATCTCGCGACCGAACGCCTCGAAGTTGACGAAGTACTCGGTGATCAGGAAGTTGGGCATCGTCGCCGCAGCGTGCATCGTCGCGGCCAACCCCACGGTGGTGCTGTTGTAGTTGTGCGGTGACACGGCGACGAAATACGGCTCGGCCATGGCCGCGATTTCCTTCAACTCCAGGATGCCGCCGACGTTGCAGACATCGGGATTGATGATGTCGGCCGCACCGTTCTCGAAGACCTCGCGGAAGTCGAACTTGGTGTACAGCGCCTCGCCGGTGACGACGGGAATGTTGATGTCGCGTTTGGCCCGGGCCAGGGCAGGCACGTTCTCCGCCAGGACCGGTTCCTCGAACCAGAACGGCGAGGCGCATTCGATGGCGGCGGCAATCCGGACCGCGTGCATGGGGGCCAGGCGCCGGTGCATCTCGATCAAGATGTCCACATCGGTCCCCACGGCGTCGCGAACCGCCAGCACGTTCTCGATGGCCCGTCGTTCGATGTCCTTGTCGACGAAGGTTCGCCAGGGACCGGGCACGGGATCGAACTTCAGCGCGCTGAAGCCGCGGTCGACGATCGCGGCGGCCTGGGTACCCAACTCGTCGGGCGATGGCGCACCACCGGACCAGCCGTTTGCATAGACGCGGATCCTATCGTGACACGCACCGCCCAGCAGTGCGTGCACGGGCATCCCGGCAGCCTTGCCTTTGATGTCCCAGAGCGCCTGCTCGATCCCGCTCACCGCGCAATAGAGGTCCATCGATCCTCGCCGCGCCGCGAAATCGTCGAAGGTCGTTTGCGTGAATTCCTTGATGCGACCCGGATCACGTCCGACCAGGTAGCGCTTGAGCTGATCGATGTGTGCGGTGACCTGGAGGTCGCGATCCGACTGCGTGTAGCACTCGCCCCAGCCGTAGACGCCCTCATCGGTGTCGACGCGAACGAAGCAAAGGTTCTTGCCGCTTCGAGGGTGGACTAGGAAGTGGCTTATGTCGGTGATCCGCATCGCGTCACCCGCGTTGTCGTCGTTTGCCTCCGGGTAGTCTAACAAGCACCGATATCGGTGCTATGATTCGACACCGATATCAGCACTGGTAGATGCCATGCGCTACGTCACGATGACCGAACTCAAGCAGCAGGCCAGCCGAATCCTTGACGAGAAGGAACCGACAGCCATCCTGCGCAACAGCAAGGTGGAGGGATACTACGTGCCGATAGAGTCGCTGGCCTTCGCTACCAACGACGACGCCCGGGTGGTCGAACTGACCCGGTCGATTCTCGATCAGCGGTCGGACGTCCTCGCCTACCTGTCGAAGCGGTGAGCATCGCCCTACCCACCGAGCAGCAGATCGCCGACCTCCACGAGCACCTGCTAGCAAGGCACGGTGGATTGCCGGGGTCCCGGGCGGGGACGTCGCTTGGGGCCGTACTCGGTCGAATCCACATGAACCTCGCCTACCAATTCGAAGGCCCCACTGTTCAGCAGGTTGCGGCATTCGCCGTGTATGCGTTCGTGGTCGGTCACCCGTTAAACGACGCGAACAAACGTACGGCCCTCACCGTTGGCGACCTGATCCTGCTAATGAATGACGAAAGGATCATCGCAGCTGAGCACGGGATCGAACTCGCGGATCGAATCATCGAGTTGGCTGCGGGCGGCATCGGTCAAGACCGATTCATCGAGATGTATGTCGAGCTGCTCCAGCGCGTTGACTAGATTGCGTGAACGCGCCGGTTGTTCATTGGACAGGTTGTGTTGCGAACACATCGTAGGGGCGAGGCCATCGCGCCGAAGGGCGCGCCCTCGCCCGCGTCGGATCCCGCCGATCTGGATCGCCGAACACGGGACGCCACAAGGGCGTCCCCTAGTGTGCCCGGCATGGGCATGGACTTGCAGCCTGAGAAGGGGCTGCC
>JAPPAV010000026.1 GCA_026705345.1 Gammaproteobacteria bacterium | reverse complement strand
TGCGGGAATTGTCGCCGAACTGCTTCACCAGCGGTTGGCGGCACCCGCGGGTGGTTCCGGTCGTTGCGTTCGCTGGCGCAGCCCCTCGGCTTCTGCGTACAGGGGAGACCCGACATGATGCTATGGTTCACCGAGTATCTCGCTGACTATGTCAGCGGGTTCGGTGTGTTCCAGTACCTGACGTTCCGAACCGTGGTCAGCACGATGACCGCGCTCCTGATCTCGCTGCTCGTCGGCCCGACGATGATCAGGAAGCTGTCCCACCACCAGATCGGACAGGTCGTCCGGGATGTTGGGCCCGAGACCCACCTCGAGAAGGCCGGTACGCCCACCATGGGTGGTGCGCTGATTCTGGTGTCGATTGTCGCGGCGACGCTGCTGTGGTGCGACCTGGCGAACCGGTACGTGTGGATCGTGCTGGGTGTCCTCGTGTGCTTCGGCGGTATCGGCTGGCTCGACGACTATCTCAAGATCACCGAAAAGAGCTCGCGGGGTCTGTCGCCGGGAAGAAAGTACCTGTGGCAATCGGTGTTCGGGTTCATCGCCGCGGTGGTGCTCTATACGACCGCCGAGACGCCGGCGGAAACCGCGTTGATCGTGCCGTTCTTCAAGGAGGCGGTGATTCCCCTGGGATTGGGCTTCGTCGTTCTGACCTACCTCATGATCGTCTTCATGAGCAACGCGGTGAACCTTACCGACGGCCTGGACGGGCTGGCCACCCTGCCGACGGTGATGGTGGCCTCGGCGCTGGGACTCGTTGCCTACCTGGCGGGCAACAGCCTGTTCGCCGACTATCTGCAGATTCCCTACATTCCCGGTGCCGGTGAGCTCGCCGTGTTGTGCGGTGCCCTGATCGGTGCCGGGCTGGGGTTCCTCTGGTTCAACACGTATCCGGCGCAGGTGATCATGGGGGATCTGGGGGCGCTTGCGCTCGGTGCCATGCTCGGCGTCGTGGCCGTTGTCGTTCGCCACGAAATCGTGTTGCTCATCATGGGCGGGTTGTTCGTCGTCGAAGCGGTTTCGGTGATCGTCCAGGTGATCTCCTTTCGGCTCACCGGCAAACGCATCTTCCGGATGGCGCCCATTCATCACCACTTCGAACTCCTCGGCTGGCCCGAACCGCGGGTGACGGTCCGAATGTGGATCATCACGCTGGTCCTGGTCCTAATCGGTCTGTCGACGTTGAAGCTGCGATGACCGAGTCCGCCACCATCATCCTTGGCCTGGGCGCGACGGGATACTCGTGCATCCGGCACCTTGCGGGTCGCGAACGCCTGTTGGCGTTCGACACCCGTGAGACGCCGCCGTTCCTGGACGCCGTGCGGAGCGACTATCCCGATGTCGACATCGTCGATGCGGCGAGTTGGCCCGATGCGCTCGGCGAAGCGAGTCGCGTCGTCGTCAGTCCCGGCGTCGCCATGGATCATGAAGCGGTCGTGTCGGCGAAAGCGGCGAATGTTCCCGTGACGAGCGATATCGAGTTGTTCCTCTCGGCAGCGCACCGCCCGGTCGTCGGTGTCACCGGCACGAACGGCAAGAGCACGGTGGCGACGCTGGTCGGCAAGCTGTTCGCTGCAGGGGGCCGGAATGTCGGCGTTGGCGGCAACCTCGGAACCCCGGCTCTCGATCTTCTCGGTGAGGACATGGACGGCTACGTTCTCGAGTTGTCGAGCTTCCAGTTGGAGCGGCTCGATCGGCCGCGACTCGCGGTTGGCGCCGTGCTCAATGTCAGTGCCGACCACCTCGACCGGTACCCGGACCTCGCGAGCTACGCGAAGGCCAAACGCCGGATCTTCCGTGGCGTGCAACGGGCCGTCTACAACGCCGACGACCCCCGAACCCGGCCGGACGACCCCGTCCCCGCCATCGCGTTGAACGGTGATCCGGGTTGGTGCATCGAGGACGAGGAATTGGTGATCGGCGGGCGTCGGGTGAAAGCCGAGGCCCTCGCTCTGAATGGACGCCACAATCAATTCAATGCGTTGGCCGCGGCGGCTATTGTCCATCTGGCGGAAGTCGAGATCGATATCGGTGCCCTGGTCGGATTCCGCGGCCTGCCTCACCGTTCGTATCTCGTGGCGGAGGTCGACGGCGTGTCGTACGTGGACGACTCTAAGGCGACCAACGTGGGCGCCTGCCTGGCGGCTCTCGACGGCCTCGGCACCGGCGAGAAGAACCTCGTCTTGATTGCGGGCGGGGATGCGAAGGGTGCGTCCTTCGACGCGCTTCGTGACCCGGTGCGCCGTCATGTATCCCGGTTGGTGTTGATTGGGCGGGACGCCGACAAGATCGATGCGGCGTTGGGCAATGTCGTACCCGCTGTGCGCGTTGACGACATGAGCGAAGCGGTCGCGGCGGCGCACGACGCCGCGGGTTCAGGGGATACGGTGCTGCTCTCGCCGGCCTGCGCCAGCTTCGACATGTACGCCGACTTCAGCGAACGCGGCGAAGACTTCGCCGCCCAAGTCCAGCGGCTGGAGCACGGGCAATGCCCGGCGTCGACGGAGGTCTCGCCGTCGTGATCGCGCGAGTAGACCTCTCGCTCGTGACGGCTTGGCTGGTGCTGGTCGTTGTGGGAATTGTCATGGTCTCGTCCGCCACGGCGTCGCAGCCGGAAGGTTCGGGCTACTACCTGGCGAGGCACGGCGTCTACGTACTGGGGTCGCTGGTCGTCTTGGCTAGCCTCGCCTGCGTGCCGCTTCGGGTCTGGGAAGTCATGCACGTGCCCTGCCTGGTACTCGCGGTCGTACTGTGCGCGTTGGTCCTGGTGCCCGGGGTGTCCCAGGAGATCAACGGCAGTCGGCGTTGGGTGGAGCTGGGCCTCATCCGCTTCCAGCCTGCGGAGGCGGCGAAGTTTCTGGTGGTGGTGTATCTCGCCGGCTGCGTCGCGCGGGCGGGCGACGCCTTGTCGACGCATTGGCAACTCCTGCTCAAGCCCGTCGCCCTGGTCGTGGTCGTCCTGGTGCTGATTCTCTACCAGCCCGACTTCGGCAGCGTTGTGCTGCTAGCGCTGTTGACGGGCGGCATCCTGTTCATCGGTGGCGCCAGGTTGCGCGACTTCCTGCTGTTGGCCGTCCTTGGTGGCGTGGCCATGGCGGCGGTGGCCGTCGTCGAACCCTATCGGGTGGAGCGGCTGATGACGTTTACCGATCCCTGGGCGACCCCTTACGGCACCGGCTACCAACTCACCCAGGCGCTGATTGCGTTCGGCAGCGGCGGATTCTTCGGGCTGGGCATCGGCGAGGGCGTGCAGAAACTGCTCTATCTGCCCTTTCCCCACAACGATTTCATCTATGCCGTGATCGCCGAGGAACTCGGCATGGTCGGCGCGGTGGCGGTACTTGCGCTGCTCGTGGCGTTGACCGTGCGGATCTGTCGGATTGGGCGGGATGCGGTGGCCGAACGCCGGGTCTTTGCCGGCATGGTCGCGTATGGCGCCGCCCTGCTACTCGGGATGCAAACGGTATTCAACGTCGGGGTGAATACCGGCGTGCTGCCGACGAAGGGTCTGACGTTGCCCTTCGTCAGCTTCGGCGGCAACAGTCTGCTGGTTTGTTCGGGGCTTGTCGCGCTGGCGTTGCGCGTGAACTACGAACGCCGTCGTCCGGTGGTCAAACCGCGCCGCGAACCCGCTCCGGAGTTGGCGGCGGAGTCCACGGCGACGAGTGATGGCAACTATTCGGCATCGGCGTCGGCATCGACGTTCGACTCGAGTGACAACTCTTCGCCGCGTACCAGGAGTCGAGCCGATGCCCTCGCCTGAACCGGCTACCGGCGTATTCGGGATGCGCGGCGTCAGGCGAGCGCACTTCGTCGGCATAGGCGGCGCCGGAATGTGCGGCGTCGCCGAGTTGCTGATCGATCACGGCTACGCGGTTACCGGATCCGACCTGCAGCGGTCAGGGGCGACCGCGCGGCTGGCGGCACGAGGTGCCAACGTTCGTCATGGTCATGATGCGGAGGCGGTCGCTGGCGCGGACGTGGTCGTCGTATCGAGCGCGGTGAACATCGACAACGTGGAAGTCACGGCAGCGCATCGGCTACGGATTCCGGTGGTGGCGCGCGCCGAGATGCTCGGCGAGTTGATGCGTCGACGCCAGGGAATCGCCGTCGCGGGAACCCACGGCAAGACCACCACGGCTAGTCTGATCGCGAGCGTTTTCCAGGCGGGCGGCCTGGATCCGACCTACGTTATCGGGGCGCCGTTGGCAGACCACGGCGGCCACGCCCGGTTGGGAACGGGGACGCACCTGATTGCCGAAGCCGACGAGTCCGACGCGTCGTTCCTCCACCTCGCACCGATCGTGTCGGTCATCACCAACATCGACCGCGATCATCTGGATGCCTACGATCAAGACTTCGAACGTTTGCTCGATACGTTCGTCGAGTTTGCGCAGCGCCTGCCGTTCTACGGCGTCGCGGTGGTGTGCGGGGACGATCGGTTCGCCGCTGGCATGCTTGGTCGAATCGGCCGACCATCGCGCAGCTACGGTCTGAACGAAGGCGTCGACTATCGCGCCGTGGAAGTCGACGGCGGTGATGGGCCATGGACGTTCACGGCGTTGCGCCCGGATCGGGAATCGCTCCGCATATCCCTGCCGCTGCCCGGATGCCACAACGTCCAGAATGCGCTGGCGGCGGTTGCCGTGGCGACCGAGGAAGGCATTGCCGATGACGGCATTGTCGCGGGACTCGACGGGTTCCGCGGTGTGAGCCGGCGGTTCGCAACCTGCGCGTGCCGATTCGCGGGGAAGACGCTGATGCTGGTCGACGACTACGGACATCACCCCACGGAAATCGAACACGTGGTTCGCACGGTACGCCGCATTTGGCCCGGCCGGCGCACGGTGATGGTCTACCAGCCGCATCGATATAGTCGGACGCGCGATCTCTACGAGGAGTTCGTCGATGTTCTGTCCGACTGCGACGAATTGCTCATCGCCGAGGTCTACCCGGCCGGCGAACTTCCCATCGCCGGTGCCGACGGTGCCGCCTTGGCGGGTGACATTCGATTGGCCGACGGGCATCGTCCGACGTTCGTCCCGACGCCCGAGTCGGCGTTGGGGCACTTGGGGACGGTAGCGGCCGACGGCGACGTCGTGGTCGTACAGGGCGCCGGCGACATTGCTTGGGTCGCCGAGGCATTGAGGAACGGCTAGCGGCGGTACGGGGTTCGACGAGTGATGATGATAGGACGGCATCAACGGCTAGCTCGAGTGAGCGCCTTTTGCCGCAGTGGGGCGGATTAGGTGGTCAGATCACTGGTGTGGCTCGCGGTTGTCGCCGCTGCTGGTTTCGGGGGACTCCGGTTCGCCGAGGCGGTGGCGACGGTCGATGTCGGGCTTGTGCGGCTCGAAGGGCAACTCACCGTGCCGGAGAGCCGGCAGGTGCAAGAGGTCGTGGCCACGGTTTTGTCCCGGCCGGGCGTGCATGGTGCGCAGGATGTGGCGGCGGCCATCGAGTCTATTGGATGGGTGCGCCAGGTGCTGGTGCGGCGCCGTTGGCCGGATACGCTGCATGTCGCGGTCGTCAGGGACACGCTGGCCGCGGGTTGGGGCGACGACGCATATCTGACGACGGGCGGCGATGTCGTTCCCGTGCCGCCGGACTCCGGCGACGGTCCGGACTCGGACCTGCCGATCCTGTCGGGCTCCTTGTCCGACGGCTCGGAGACGATGCGAATCTACAATCTGCTCAATGCGCCGGCACGAGCCGCGGGCCTTTCCATCGTCCGATTGGACGAGGACGGCGTCGGCAACTGGCGGGTGGCGTTCGCCGACGGGATGGAGGTCGTCCTCGGATCGGTCGCATTGCGGGAGCGGTTCGATCGGTTTCTCGTGGTATATGGCAGGGAACTCGCCCAGGCGTCGGAACGCGTCGTTCGCGTCGATGCCCGCTATCACACCGGTGTCGCGGTGCGTTGGGACTCGGGAAGTTAGGACGATGGGCAGCGATTCGCACCGGGTCGTCGGACTGGACATCGGCACCAGCAAGGTGGCGGCGATCGTTGGCGAGGTATCGGCATCCGGCGATCTCGAAGTGATCGGCATCGGTTCCCATCATTCGCGGGGACTCAGAAAAGGTGTCGTCGTCAATATCGAGTCCACGGTTGAAGCCATCAAGCGAGCCGTCGAGGAGGCGGAACTGATGGCGGGTTGCGAGATCGACTCGGTCTACGCGGGAATCGCCGGCAGCCATATCCGTGGCATCAACTCGCACGGCATCGTCGCGATACGCGATCGCGAGGTGTACGAGCAGGACGTGGACCGCGTGCTCGACGCGGCGCAGGCGGTCGCGATTCCCGCGGATCAGAAGGTGCTGCACACGCTCCGCCAGCAGTTCCTGGTCGACGACCAGGAGGGCGTCAAGGAACCGCTAGGGATGTCGGGCGTGCGCTTGGAGGCAAAGGTGCATCTCATCACCTGCGCGGTAAATGCCGCGCAGAACATCGAGAAGTGCATCGAACGCTGCGGACTCCTGGTCAACGACATCATTCTCGAACAATTGGCTTCGAGCATGTCCGTGCTTACCGACGACGAGCGGGACCTCGGCGTCTGCCTCGTGGACATAGGTGGCGGCACGACCGACATTGCGGTGTTCACGAACGGGGCGATATGCCACACGGCGGTCATTCCCATCGCCGGCGATCAGGTGACCAACGACATCGCGATGGCGCTCAGGACGCCGACGCAGCACGCCGAGGAGATCAAGATCAAGTACGCCTGCGCGCTGGCCCAACTCGCCCGGGCGGAGGAGACCATACAGGTTCCCGGCGCCGGGGGCCGGCCACCGCGGGAACTGTCCCGTCAAGCGCTCGCCGAGGTGGTGGAGCCCCGCTACGAGGAACTGTTCACCCTCGTTCAGGGGGAACTCAACCGTAGCGGCAACACGGAGATGGTCGCCTCGGGCGTGGTTT
Source organism: Gammaproteobacteria bacterium (assembly GCA_026705345.1). Classification (GTDB taxonomy): domain Bacteria; phylum Pseudomonadota; class Gammaproteobacteria; order Pseudomonadales; family Azotimanducaceae; genus VXYL01. Next base: position 82,583 of record JAPPAV010000026.1, on the reverse strand, counting down.
TGACGGGCGGCTCGTCGAAGATGGAAGGCGTCGTGGAACTGGCCGAAGAGGTGTTTCACATGCCGGTGGACGTCGCGGCGCCGAAGCGGATCGCCGGCATCGCAGACATTGTCAGCAACCCGATCTACTCGACGGGCGTCGGTTTGCTGATGTATGGAATGGAGCAGGAAAAGGAGAGTGGCCGCCGTGGTCGCAAGACGAACAAGAGCGGCGCATTCGCGCGATTGAGGTCGTGGTTCAATGACCTCTAGCGGAGGCACCCGGCTGGGACGAGTGATGGTGACAACACGGCATCGAAAACTTGACCCGGGTGCGGCCTCTTGCCGCGGGGAAGTCCGCAGCGATGACACTCGGGTTTGAAAATCATTTGACAAGGATGTGGAAATGACTACGACGACGGATATGCCATTCGAGCTGGTCGACAGTCCGACGCGCAGCGCAGTGATCAAGGTGATCGGCGTGGGTGGCGGGGGCGGCAACGCCGTGAAGCACATGATCGCGAGCGGTGTGAAGGGCGTCGACTTCGTCGCCGCCAATACGGACTCGCAGGCGCTCGGCACCCTTCAGGGGCCGACGACGCTTCAGTTGGGTGCCGAAATCACCAAGGGTCTCGGAGCAGGAACAAGCCCGGAAGTGGGACGCCAATCGGCCATCGAGGATCGCGACAGAATTCACGACGTGCTGGCCGGGGCCGACATGGTGTTCATCACCGCGGGCATGGGCGGCGGTACCGGAACCGGCGCGGCACCGGTCGTGGCCGAGGTCGCCAAGGAGATCGGCGCGTTGGCCGTGGCGGTGGTGACCAAACCGTTCGAGTTCGAAAACCGCACGAAGGTCGCGGAACAGGGCATCGTGGAGCTGACACAGCATGTCGACTCCGTGATCGCCATATCCAACGACCGACTGCCATCGGTATTCGACGACGATGCCACGATGGACCAGGCATTCGCGGCGGTGGACGACGTCCTGCTGGGCGCCGTCAGAGGAATCTCGGACATCATCATCAGGCCGGGCCGCATCAACGTCGACTTCGCGGACGTCCGTACGGTCATGTCGGAGCGAGGCATGGCGATCATGGGTACCGGTCAGGCATCCGGTGACAATCGCGCTCGCGACGCCATCGAAGAGGCTGTCAACAGCCCGCTCTTGGAGGACGTCGACCTGCGCGGCGCGAGAGGCGTCGTGGTGAACATCACGACAGCCCCGAGCGTCGGCATCCGCGAGTTCCAGGACATCGGGAATTCGGTCCGCGACCTGGCCTCGAAAGGAGCAACCGTCGTGATTGGCACCGTGAGCGACGAGACGCTCGGCGAGGAGATGCGGATCACGGTCGTGGCGACCGGCCTCGGCAGCGCCAAGTCGGAATCCGCGGACACATCGACTTCCGTGCGCAATCCGATCGGCGTGACCAACTACCGGGACCTGGATCGTCCCACCGTAATGCGCAACAACCCCACCAACGATGAGGCGCCGACGAGGACGGCGCCATCGGATCCCGACTACCTCGACATCCCGGCGTTCCTGCGTCGACAGGCGGACTAGCGCTCCGGAAGGCAGTATCAGAACGCTGAGCTGATGCCGATGAGCTGGCGTGGCCCACACGTGCGCCCTTCCGCGCCATCGGCGGCAGACGAGGCCTGTGATCGAACTAGGCAGCCACGAGACTGATGTCTAGGAGGATCGGTCGATTCGGCGGTAGCTAACGACAACGCTGGTGAGGGGTATCGGTCACCCTTCCTCGTCTGTTGTCCAGGCTTGGTCTATGGCTGCCGCGACCTCCTTGCGGGTTAGCTGGAGCCGCCGCGCGGCCTCGACGAGAGCAACGGTTTGCGGGCGAATCGTTTCGGCGGGTGTGATCGAGGTCTCGACGACGACCATGCCGAGACCGCGTCGGCGGGCGACGATGCCGTTCCGCTCGAGAAGGGAATACGCCTTGGAAACGGTCATCGGGTTAATGCCGAGTTGTCCCGCTAGGACGCGGACAGACGGAAGATGTTCGTCCGGCCTCAGTTGGCCGCTGGCGACGAGCTGGCAGGTCTGATCCGCGATCTGTCGGTAGATCGGCGTGCCGGAGACGGCGTTGAGTGAGTACATGGACACAAGTGTATTCGCATAGTAATACATCAACGATTGCAGGGGGGCTAGCGCAACGAACGCCGTTGCCTCGTGGCTCCGGCCCTTGCCCCAACCCCTTGCCCCGAACTGAAGTAGCAGGAACTGGTGGGACACGACACTTGGGTCTCCCGCCGAAAATGACGACACAACTTGAGGCGATATTCGATTGACCGGCCCGATCCAATCGCGGAACGTGCGCTCGGAACCGTCGGGCGACTTCGTGCGTTGTGACTCTCGTGGCAAACAACCAGGGACAGCTGCAAACGAAGCAACAGATTCTCGACGCGGCATTGGATCAGTTTGCGCGTCGGGGATTGGAGGCCACGTCGGTCCAGGACATCGCAATGTGCGCCAACGTGGAGTGCAAGACGGTGTTCCGGCACTTCGGCAACAAGATGCAGCTCTACGTCGTTGTATTCGAACTTGCGGCGGATCGACTGCTAGACGCCCTAGGCGCTCATTTGGAATCCCAGCGTGCGACGCTGTCGGAAACCCTTCGGCACTCGGTTCGGACTCTCAGTCGGGGCAACTTGGCGGCGTTGATTTGCGCCGCGAACTCGGGACCAAAGCACCCCGCCGTTGTTCAGGTCTTGGCGTCGCTGAATAGACGACTCGCCGAGTTTTGGCAGCGGCGGCTTGACGCGGAGAGCGCGGCTCCCGAACTCCTGCAATTGCCAAACGGGCGACTCGCGAGTTTGATAGTGCCCGCCGCTGTGGCGTTTGCGGCCGGAAGGGATGACGAACCGTCAGGAAAGGACAAATCGGGTTTGATCCAAGCCTTCGCGGCGGCGCTGGAGCGCATAGTAATGAACGGCGAGGGGTCTAGGATGGACGGTGCCAACCGAGCCGGGGTGGCCATTCATCAGCCCCTGCCGGACGCGCTGGAACAAACAGTTCGTGTCGATCCTGTCCCCCTAAGCCGCCGGGAGCTGCAGGTGTTGGTTGAAGTCGACAAGGGTGCATCCAACAGAGAAATAGCGTACGGACTCGACGTGACGGAGCACACCGTCAAGTACCATCTGAAGAATGCCTACCGGAAGTTGTCCGTGAGACGCCGAACGGAGGCACTGAAGGTGGCCAAAGAATTGGGGTTGATCAGACGCTAGAGCTTGTCTGCCGGGTTGATTCGGCCTCCGCGACGTCTGCGCTGGAGTCCGGGGGTGATTGGATGATCAGTTCTGTTCGCACCTCGACTCCCCAAAAATCTAATCGATACAAACTGTTACAAAAGTTCGGCAGTGGCGGTTCGAACCGATTGCTACTATTCGGTCGCCGGCTCGTTGGTCGGTGCGCGGGGTTTGGACGATGCCGTCGTGGGGACGAACGACGACGGAATGCCGCCAAGGCATCGAACTGCACCACCTAGCTCGGCGTTGGGGCGTTCGGGGACGCCGGGGACGTAGTACATCTGCACGGCAGGCGTCAGTTGACAAAACAAAAAACGCTAGCAAGGGCGGTGCGCGCGAAGGGAGTGGGGCTCCACACCGGTCAGGAGGTCGACCTGACGATCCGCCCGATGCACCCGGACGCGGGCATTGTGTTTCGGCGTTGCGATTTGGGCTGCAGCGTCGAGGCGAAAGCTCAAAACGTCGTCGACACCCAACTTGCGACGACCCTCGGCGACGACGATGTCCGGATTTCCACGATCGAACACCTGATGGCGACCTTCGCCGGTTTGGGCATCGACAATGCCGAAGTCGATGTGAACGGCTCGGAGCTGCCGATCATGGACGGCAACGCCGCACCATTCGTTCGGCTCATCCGGGCGGCGGGCATCGAGGAGCAACCCGCACCTAAGCGCTTCCTGGAGGTCACGCGGGAGGTGAGTTGGACGGATGGATGCGCGACCACCACTCTATCGCCGCACGACGGGTTCAGGCTCGAGTACACGATGAACTACGATCATCCCTACTTCGAGGGAATCTGCCAGCATGCGTCCGTGGACTTCTCTTCGCGGGCGTTCATTCGCGACATCAGTCCGGCCCGCACGTTCGGTTTCCTATCGGACATCGAACGGCTGCGCGCCATGGACCTGGTCCGTGGCGGCAGCCTGGACAATGCGGTGGTCGTCGACGACGACGGGGTGCTCAACGACGAGGGTCTTCGCTGCGAGGACGAGTTCGTCAAGCACAAGATCCTCGATGCGATCGGCGACCTCTACATTGCTGGCCATCCAATCATCGGGGCGTTTTCCGGCTACCAATCCGGCCACGCGTCCAACAACGGCTTGGTGAGGCAACTGCTGGCCGATAAGCGTAGCTATCGTTCGGTCACCTTCGAGAACGGTTGCAGGCCGCCTATCAGCCTCGCCTGAAACAAGCGCGGACAGGAGCATTGCAACCGAACGCTGTTGGCGTGGCGCGGGGGATCAACCCCAGTCGGACTTGCACACGCAGATCGCGTAGCCGTTGGGGTCGCGGACGGTGAACTCGGTCATGCGGGCCTGTTGGTTGTACTGAAGGTCGCTGACGACGTCGATCCCCAACTCCCGGGCGCGATTCAGCGCTGCGCCCGGATCCTCGACGTGAACGAAGACAATGACGCCGTGGCCGAGCGGTTCGGCGGTGGCCACCCCATGGTCGTGATCCGCGTCGATCTCATGGAGTTCGAGGAGTACCGTGTCGCCGTCCATCAGCATCTCGAACTCCGATCCGCCATGTCCGGACTGCATGCCGAGGAAATCCTGGTACCAGCGGGACGTTGCGACGACGTCCTTGGCGAATAGCATCGTATCGGTGCGCATCGATCTGTCTCCTTTCGTCGTGCCGGAAATCCAAGTGTAGCGGCTTGCGGGGACTCTCCGGGGTTCGCATAGTTGCGTCCCCGAGACTCAGGAGAACATGCGTGCCCCATGTCGTCGTGATTGGCGGAGGCAACGCCGCGTTGGTCGCCGCAATAGCCGCCAGGGAGCGGGGGGCGGACGTTACCGTGCTGGAACGGGCGCCGCACGCCTTGCGGGGCGGCAATTCCCGCTTCACCGCCGGCGCGATGCGTACCGTCTACGCCGGGGTGGACGATCTACGCCGCCTGATGCCGGAACTGACCGAGGCCGAAGTCCGGCGTGCGGATTTCGGCACCTATCCCAGGGAACGGTTCTACGACGACCTAGGCCGAGTGACCGACTACCGCGCCGACCCCGAACTCGCCGAACGCCTCATCGATTCGAGTTTCGAGGTGCTCTGCTGGATGCGCGACAAGGGCGTGCGTTTCCTGCCGCTCTACGGGCGGCAGTCGTTCGAAATGGACGGGAGGGTCCGTTTCTGGGGCGGCGTGACCGTCGAAGCCTGGGGCGGCGGGCCCGGACTGATCGACTCGTTGACGGACATCGCCCGGGAATCGGGGGTCGAGATTCGCTACGGTGCCCGCGCGAGCGGACTCGAAGGAACACCGGAGGGCTTCGAAGTTCGCCTGGGGAGTGCCTCCGAAGCACCCCGCCTGGACGCCGATGCCGTGGTGCTCGCCTGTGGCGGCTTCGAGTCCAACCCCGCTTGGCGGGCGCGGTACCTCGGCCCCGGCTGGGATCTCGCCAAGGTCCGGGGTACGCGATTCAACACCGGCGACGGCATACGAATGGCTGTCGGCGTCGGGGCAGCGACGAGAGGCAACTTTTCCGGTTGCCACGCGGTCGCATGGGATATGAACGCACCGGAATTCGGCGACCTGGACGTGGGAGACAACTTCCAGAAGCACTCCTACCCGTTCGGAATCGTCGTGAACCGGGAAGGGCGCCGGTTCGTGGACGAGGGCGCCGACTTCCGCAACTACACCTACGCACGCTATGGACGCGAGATACTGAACCAGCCGGGTCAATGTGCTTGGCAGATCTTCGATGCCAAGGTCGCCCACCTGCTGCGCGACGAGTACCGCATCGGCAAGGTGACCAAGGCCGCGGCCGATAGCGTGGAGGCATTGGCAGAGAGGATCGCGTCGACCGAGACAATGAACGCCCAGGCGTTGGTGGCGGAGATCGCCCGGTTCAATGCCGCAGTCGATACCGAGACGCCTTTCGATCCCACGGTGAAGGACGGTCGCGGCACCGTCGGCCTCGCGGTGGGGAAATCGAACTGGGCGAACCGTTTGGACACGCCGCCCTTTGAAGCCTACGGCGTCAGCTGCGGCATTACGTTCACCTTCGGCGGTCTTGCGGTTGATGCCGAAGCCCGGGTGCTGGCCGAGGACGGCTCGCCGATTCCGGGTTTGTTCGCGGCTGGCGAACTGGTGGGCGGACTCTACTACTTCAACTATCCGGGCGGCACCGGGTTGACCGCCGGAGCGGTGTTCGGTCGAACGGCAGGCCACAATGCCAGCGGTGCCGGGACCGGTTGACATGACGAGGGAATGGGACGCAATCGTGAGTGCCGGCGAGCAGGGCGAACGCGATGCCGTGCGCACGCGGCTCGAAGAGGTGCCGTTCACCTACGCCGAACGGAAACGGGTCCTCGAGACGGCCCGGCGATTGGTTGAAGGCTGTCGGCGGCGGGCCGACGAGCGGTCGCTGCTCGACCTGTTCCTCCAAGAATACGGGTTGTCGAACGAAGAGGGGATCGCCCTCTTGTGCATCAGCGAGGCGCTGCTCCGAATACCGGACGACGACACCGCCGAAGCGCTCATCGCCGAGAAGATCGGCACGGCGAACTGGGCGGAGCACGTTGGGCATTCCGACTCCGTGTTCTTGAACGCGTCAACGTGGGCGCTGATGCTGACCGGCAATGTCATCGGTCTCGGCGACGACGTCACAGCCGACGTCGGTGGATGGATCAACCGGTTGGCAGGTCGCGTCGGCGAATCCGTGGCCCGGGCCGCCATGTCGCGGGCAGTGCGGATCGTTGGCGGCGAGTTCGTCCAGGGGCGCACCATCGAGGAGGCCCTGTCGAGAGAACGCGCGAACGGCGTGGCACTGTCGTCCTTCGACATGCTCGGCGAAGGCGCGCGGACCTACGAGGATGCGGCCCGTTACACGGAATCCTACCGGCGCGCAATTCGCGCCGTGGGAGACGCCTCTCCGGGAGGGACTCCCATGGACGCATCCGGGGTTTCCATCAAGCTTTCGGCGCTTCACCCACGCTACGAGCCGCTGCAGCGCCAACGGGTTGTCGAGGAACTCGGGCCAACGTTGCTCGACCTGGCCCGGGAAGCCGCAGAGCGCAACATCCACTTGACCGTCGACGCCGAGGAGGCCGAGCGCCTCGAATTGTCCCTCGTGCTGCTCGAACGCCTTGCCCGGGCGCCGGAGCTCGATGGATGGGAGGGGCTCGGTCTCGCCGTGCAGGCGTACTCGAAACGGGCGCCGGCGGTAATCGATTGGCTGGACTCGCTGGGTAGGCCGGTGATGGTGCGCCTGGTCAAAGGCGCGTACTGGGATACCGAGATCAAACGGGCCCAGGTCGAGGGCTTAAGCTCCTACCCGGTCTACACCCGCAAGGCATCCACGGATCTCGCGTACCTGGCTTGTGCGGCGCGCCTCTTCGGTTGCCGCCACATCTATCCGCAGTTCGCCACGCACAACGCGCACACCCTGGCGGCGGTGCTGGAACTCGCTCGAAGCGCTTGTGGACCCTACGAATTCCAGCGTCTGCACGGTATGGGCGAACTGCTTTACGACGAGGCGCGACGGTGTTTCGACGATCTGCCGCCGGTACGTGTCTATGCACCGGTCGGCGCGCACAAGGACCTGCTTGCCTACCTGGTGCGGCGGCTTCTCGAGAACGGCGCGAACTCGTCGTTCGTCAATCGGTTCCTGGACGACAACATCGACGTGGACGAACTGGTGCGCGACCCCCTCGAGGTCGTTGCGGACTACGGCGGGTCGCCACATCCCCGGATCTCGTTGCCTCCCGATCTCTATGGGGACCGTCGGAACTCCACCGGATTGGACTTGGGACAGCGCAGCCGCGTGGATGAACTCCTCGTCGCGGCAACATCCTGCGACGTTCTGGACGACGTGCCGAAAGCCGATGTCGACCGAGAATTCCGGCGTGCCGCCGCAGCGTTTCCGGCTTGGGAAACAACGCCGGCCGCCTCACGCCGCGAATGTCTCGGCCGGCTCGCGGACCTGATCGAAGCGAACCGCCCCCGCTTTGTCGCGCTGATGGCCGAGGAGGCGGGCAAGACGCTGGTCGATGCCGTCGCGGAGGTTCGCGAAGCCGCCGACTTTTGCCGCTACTACGGCGTGGAATGCGAACGATTGTTCGCACATGGACAGGTCTTGCGGGGACCGACCGGCGAGTCGAATACCCTGGAAATGCATGGTCGCGGCGTGTTCGCCTGCATCTCGCCTTGGAACTTCCCGCTGGCTATTTTCGCGGGCCAGGTCGTTGCGGCCCTCGCGGCGGGCAATACCGTCGTCGCCAAGCCGGCGCCCCAGACGCCGCGGATCGCTGCCGCGGCCGTGGAACTGATGCATGAGGCCGGCGTCCCGGAGAACGCCGTCCGATTGGTCTGCGGAGGCGTGGATACCGGCGCGGCCGTTGTCGCCAACGACTACCTCGCCGGTGTCGCCTTCACCGGCTCGACCGCGACCGCCAAGGCGATCCAGCGCTCGCTCGCCGACAAGGACGGCCCCTTGGTTCCGCTCATTGCCGAGACCGGTGGCCAGAACGCGATGGTCGTGGACTCGACGGCACTGCCGGAACAGGTCACGGACGATGTCGTCGCGTCGGCATTCCGGTCGGCCGGACAGCGCTGCTCGTCGCTGCGCGTGCTCTACGTCCAGCAGGACATCGCCGAACAGCTGATCGCGATGATCGTCGGTGCGATGCGCGCGCTCGTGATCGGCGTTCCGGCGGATCCGGCGACGGATGTCGGGCCCGTGATTGACCGGGCGGCGTTGGATAGGCTCGAGGCCCATGTCGATGCGATGCGGGACAAGATCGTCTACCAGTGCGAAGTCCCTCCGGGACTCGAGGGATGCTATATCGGTCCCACGCTGATCGAGGTCGGCTCCATCGCGGAGCTTGACACGGAGCGATTCGGTCCGATCCTGCACGTCGCACGCTTCGCGGCCCCGCGCCTCGATCGTGCGCTGGCCGATATCCAGAACGCGGGCTACGGTCTGACGCTTGGCATCCACTCGCGCATTCATCGGTGCGCGGCGGACGTGATGGCCACGGTCAAGGTCGGCAATACCTATGTCAATCGCGACATGGTCGGGGCGACGGTCGGGGTCCAGCCGTTCGGCGGCGAAGGACTGTCCGGGACTGGACCCAAAGCCGGGGGTCCGAACTACCTAGCGCGGTTCGCCGTCGAGCGCACGGTGACCTGGAACACGACCGCGACGGGCGGCAACGCGGAGTTGCTCAGTCTCCCGGACTGACCTCGTCCCCGCGCGGTCCTATACCGGCTCCTGCTGCGGACCGGGCAGCGTCAGTTCCCCAAGACGTCCGCGCACCTCGCCCCGGAACTCGGCGAGTTGGCGCGCCAAGGACTGATGGTCCTTGGCCAACTCGTCGACCTTCCTGTCAAGCTTGTCGACCTTCGCTTCGATCGGTTGGATCTTCTCGTCGATCCGGCGGTCGAGGGTCACGAAACGATCGTCGATCTTGCGATCGAGCGTCTGGAACCTGTCGTCGATCTTGCGGTCGAGTGTCTCGAAACGGTCGCTGAATTTGCCGTCGAGATTGGCGAATTGCTGATCGATCCTGGTGCCGAACTGCTCGAACATCTTCACGACCACGCGCCACATGAACACGCCGAACGCGAAGACGGAAGCGAGAAAGGAAGCGCCCAAGGCGATGACTTCGGTACCCATCTAACTTCTCCTTGTTGGGTAGCTTGTCCTTGGAATGCCCCAAGCCTACGCCAACTTACCGGATAGGTGAAACTACTTACTGGCTTTCGAAGCCGTAGAGCCTTGCCGCGTTGTCGCAGACGATTTTCCTTCGGGTCTCGCTCGACACGCCGTCGAGTTCCCGAGCGATGAACTCCTGCGAGTCTGGCCAGACCCCGTCGGGGTGGGGGAAGTCGCTGCCCCACATAACGTTGTCCTCGCCGAGAATGTCGAGCAGGCGGATGCCGATCGGATCGCTCTGGTAGGTGGCGTAGCACTGCCGTCGCCAATATTCCGACGGCTTCATAGCCAGTGTCAGATCCTTGAACTGGTCCTCCCACTCGAGGTCCATGTGTTCGAGGATGTAGGGAATCCAGCCGATCCCGCTCTCGCCGATGACGACTTTCAGCCCGGGATGGGCTTCGAGTACGCCGCCGTAGATGATCTCCATGATGATCTTCGCCATGGCGAGCTGGAAGCTGGTGATGTGCACCGCGAACGCCTGGCGCCTGCCCAGCGCGGACATCGACTCGAAGTCGTAGTCCATGCGCGGGCCGATGGTGTGGTAGTGGACCGGCAGCCCGGCGTCCTCGGCGGCGGCCCAGAGCGGTTCCCAGCAGGCATCGAAGAGCGGCGCCATGTCGTGGGTATTCGCCACTTCTATGCCGCGCAGCACGCCGCGTCGGGCGACGCGGTCGACTTCCCGGACGGCGGCATCGACGTCGTGGCTGGGGATGTTGGCGAGGCCGGCGAACCGATCCGGGTGGGTCGCGCAGAAGTCGGCGAGCCAGGCGTTGTAGATCCGCATCATTTCGTCGGCGGCATCGTTGTCGTCCAGACGCATCGCGGCACCGAGAATGCCGTACAGCACCTCGGCTTGGACACCGTCCAGGTCTTGGTCGCGGATGCGCAGGTTCGGCTCGGTCAGGCGGCGGATTCCCGCTTCGCCGTCGCGGTACAGGCCCTGTTCGGCCATCCGGTCGGAGCGGTGGATCTGCCCGGGCACGTAGCGCCGCCCCGCCGATCCCATGCCGTTCTGGAGCCCGAACCGGGCCCCTTTCCGGCTTACCCAGAAGCGGTCGCCGTCGGTTTCCTCGACATACGGCATGCGGTCCGTGAGCTCTGCGGGTGCCTCGTCGGTGAACAGGTTCTCCGGCAGCCACGGCAAGTCCACGTGGCAATCGGCGGAAATGACTTCGTAGCGCATGGGGTTCCTCGGGAGCTTTTTGTGGAAGCGCGTGCGGGTTACGATTTTGCTTCAATTTTCTCAAGGGGTCACTGATGCCCTATTGTCCGCGGCGTTCGCTGGCGTTCGGTGTTGTGCTTCTCGTGCCGGCTTGCAACACGCTGGACCCCATCGTGCCCCGGGGGTTCGATCTGACCGGCGACTGGGTGCTTGACCGCGAGGCCAGCGATGCACCGCCCGACCTCGAGGCCATTCGCCGGCGAGAGGATCGCGACGTGGTAAGGGGTCGGCAGTCGGATGCGGCGGCATCGGCCACCTTCGCCGTGCAGGACTTCCCGGTGTTGACGGCCACGCGACTCGAAGTCGAGCAGGACGACGTATCCATGGGCATCCGCTACGACGGGACCCTTTACCGGGATGTCAGCTGGGGAGAACGAGAACGGCATCTTTGGAGAGTGCACGCCGGCTGGGACGAAGGCGATCTGGTTATTCGATCCGTTCGCGGCGGTATCAAGGGCAGAGAGACGTTCGCGCTCGAACGCAACGGTACGCTCCTGCGCGTGACGGTCGATATCGAGACGGGCGGGCAGGACGTGCGTTCGGTACGGGTGTACCGGCGGCGCTGACTCCGCCGGCCCCACCGCCCCTTCGGATCATCCACCAACATTGCACATGGCCGTAGGGGCGGGGCTTGTCCCCGCCCGCGCCGGGACATTGACGTTGCCGCGGGGACGGGACAACGCCGCCAGACTGCTCGTGCCTCGCCGTCTGGCCCCAGCCCCCACCGTCCCGGGCCCGTCCCCTACGGACGGATCCGTCGGCACTCCAAGTAGAAGCGTTTCTCGTGGGCTTCTCCCAGCGAGAAGGTCTTGCGTGGCGTTGCGCCTTCTTCGACCACGCTTGCGAACAGATCGTGCTTGTCCATGGCGGGCAATATGAACCCGATTCGTCCCTCGGTCCGGCATAGATCGGCAAGCGCCGCTTCGCCGTGGATGTAGTCGATCCTCGCCGCCCCGTTTTCCTCGAGGTACCGGTCCAGGAAGGCGTGCAGGGTGGCGGTCTCGAGCTTGAGAGCCGGCGCATCGATCTCCAACACGCCGAAGGTGGTCGCCGTCCGGTAGGGGAGACGATGGGGGTTTGACGCGCGTTCTACCGCGCAACCCTGCCGCCAGGTTCCCTCGTCGGGGTAGGTCCAATGCCGGACGCCTTGATCTCGGAAGTCCTTGATCATCGCCACCAATAACTCCTCGGGGTCGACCGAGTCCACCAGCCGATGAATCGGCTCGAAGCACAGTGCCGGGTCGTGAATGTTGACCAGTTCGACCAGCGCGAAACGCCCCGGATGGTCGGTCCCCGCGGGTTCCCGCTCCTTCGACTCCTCCCAGATGGCGCGCGCGGCGGCAAACGAATGGTTGCCGTCGCCCATGGCGTAGAGCATCGGTGGGTCGCCGCGCACCAGCGCACGGAGACGGGACGCAGTGGTACCGATCAGCCTCTCGTCGCGGACCCAGCGGCCGCGGACCCGGCCTCCCCCCTGCATCAGCTCGAAATCGTAGGCCTGGGGCAGTTGGCAACGGGATAGCGGCTCGATGACCGTTCCATCCGGATCGTCGATCAGAACCAGGATATGGGGAGCCTCGAGAGGCGCGTGGCGCCGAACGGCCATTCTGGCCGGCAACCGGGCGGGATCGGTCCCCTCCGTGCTGCGAATCAATTCGCGGGCGCCGTCGGAGAAGTCGAAGCGTTCGAGGTCCAGCGCGACCAGCAGGCCTTGACGCGGCGAGCCTCGACCGACATCGCGTTCGACCAGCATGAACGCCGGCGGGTGTTCGATCAGCGTGCCGTCGGCTAGGAACCGGGCCATTCGGCGGTTGATGCGACCGATCGTCTCCTCCCGGTCGCCCCGTTGCAGATGTGCCTCCGGGAGCACGAGGTCGAGTGTCGATGGCGTCTCGCCCACCAGGCGTCGCGTCTCTTCCCAGTACTCGCCTTGGGAGGTGTACTGGTCACAGGCGATCACCGACCAGGCGGGGAGTGGGATTCCCGGCCGGGGCAGGAGCAGCGTCGGCACGTGGAGGGCGATGTCGGGGTAGTCTCGTTGCACGTCTTCTCAGGCTGTCCGACCGAGGGTTGGTGTATGGTATTCCGTTAAGGGGGACGGACGCATGACATACGACCTGGTGATCGAAAACGGAACCGTCGTCGACGGGTCGGGATCGCCCGGCTACCGCGCCGACCTGGGTATCGCCGACGGACGAATCGCCTTCATCGGGAGGAATCCGGGCAGGGCCGCGAACCGGATCGACGCACAAGGCCATGTCGTCGCGCCCGGATTCGTCGACGGCCATACGCACATGGATGCCCAGGTGTTCTGGGATCACCTCGGATCCTGTTCGTGCTACCACGGCGTCACGAGCGTGGTGATGGGCAACTGCGGCTTCACGCTGGCGCCGTGTCGGGAGAGCGAGGCGGATCTGGTATTCCGCAACCTCGAGCGCGCCGAGGACATTGCCCGGGAAGCCATGCTGGCCGGCATCGAGTGGCGCTGGGAGACCTACCCGGAATACCTTGATGTGGTCGATGCCCTGCCGAAGGGCATCAACTATGCGGGCTACATCGGCCACTCGGCGCTGCGTACCTACGTCATGGGACCGCGCGCCTTCGAGGAGCAGGCGACCGAGGACGACATCGAGCGCATGGCGGGCATCGTCCAGGAAGCGGTGCGCGCCGGCGCGGTGGGTTTCACGACCTCCCGTTCCCCGAACCACCAGACCTCCGACCACAAGCCCGTGGCAAGCCGCGTGGCGTCTTGGGAGGAAGTGCGCCGCCTGGTCAACGCCATGGGGCGTACCGGTCTCGGGATGTTCGAGATCGCCGCCGAGGCCACCGGTCGGGATCCGTCGCGGATGCACGACTACCAGCAACGCCTTAAGGCGTTGGCCCTGGAGTCAGGGGTGCCCGTGACCTGGGGCATGTTCGCCAACCGCCAGGTGCCGGAAGTCTGGCGCAGCTACTTCGATCTGCTTGACGACGTCGCCGAGGCCGGTGGCCGCATGTTCGCCCAGGTTCACTCCCGCTCGATCTGCGTCATCTACACCTTCGAATCCCACCTGCCCTTCGACTCCTGGGATGCGTGGCGGGACATTCGTCGGTTGCCCCTGGCCGAGCAGAGGGCGCAGCTCAAGGATCCGGCCTTGAAGGCTAAGCTGGTCGAGGTGGCGAGCCGCCCGAGCGAGCGGCACAAGGCCCGGGGCATGACCGTGAATCCGCCGGACTGGGAACGGCTCTTCGTGATGCGCGGCACCGACGGGCACGATGCGAGCGTTGCCCAACTCGCCCGGGAACGGGGTGTCCGGTGCGCCGAACTGCTGATCGATCTCGCCGTCGAGGAAGATCTGAAGACGCTGTTCCGGATGCCGCTCAACAACGAGAACGACGAGGACGTGCTCGCGATGATGAAGCACCCCCATTCCGTGGTGACCTTCTCCGATTCCGGCGCGCACGTTTCGCAGATCATGGACAGCTCGCTGCAGACCAACGTGTTCAGCCAGTGGGTTCGCGAGCGACAGGCGCTCACCTTGGAGGAGGCCGTGCGGCAGGTGACCGCAGAGCCGGCGCACCGTTGGGGGCTCCACGACCGCGGCATGCTGCGCCTCGGGATGGCGGCCGACGTCACGGTGTTCGATCCCGACACGATCGCGCCGAACATGCCGGAAGTCGTCCACGACCTGCCTGCGGGAGCCAAGCGCTTCAAGCAGACGGCACAGGGCATCCTTGCCACGGTCGTGAACGGCGAAGTGCTGCTCCGGGACAACGAACCCACCGGCGCGACACCGGGCAGACTGCTGCGGGCGTCGCGCTAGTACCCGTAGGGGCGACCCTTGTGGTCGCCCGCGTCCTACGCGCTCCTCGGCTGGCGGGACGGGACAAGCCCGTCCCCTACGGCGCGTTAGCGCGCATAGCAAATGGCGAAGGCGCGCGTCCTTCGGACGCGGCCGGCCTTGGCTTTGGGGCACTACGGCGGCCGCCATCGTGCACGTAGGCAGCGTGGCGTTTGAGACATCCAACAATGGGAGATTTCCCACATACATCCCTGTGGCGAGTGTGTAGAGTAGGGCCACGCGATCAAGAAATGGCGGTCGCGAACGGTCGTCGGCGTTCTTCTACGGAACGCAGCGGACATTGGGGAACGCAGTAATGCCCTTCATCACCAAGGCGGCACGAGCCGCCACGCTGGAAGCCGCTGGCGTAACGGACAAGATCGACGCATTGCGGCGCGAGCTCACCGCGGCCATACAACGCGCCGAGGATCACATGCGCGAGGAACTGCGCGCGATGCGCGCCGAAAGTGCCGCCGACCGGCAGGCGATGTTCGCCTTGGCCGAAGGGTTCCGCACCGATGCTGCCAACGACCGTCGGGACGCCGCCAATGATCGACAGGCCATGCTGGACATCGCAGAACGTATTCGCAAGGACAGCGAGACCGACCGGCAGGCCATGATGGCACTGGCCCAGTCGGCTGGGCAGGCACGATAGCGCTCGGGCCGGACCGGAGCGTCGGAGTCGTTACCGACAGCCTATTTGCGCTTGCCGTGCGTCCGCAAGCAGGTACACTAGCGCGCTCCTCGAGGCACGGGGACCTTTCCGCCTTAGCTCAGTTGGTAGAGCAGCTGACTGTTAATCAGCGGGTCGCTGGTTCGAGCCCAGCAGGCGGAGCCAATCCCGCTTCTCATCGACGCGTTCCGGCGGTGCCGAGCGGCACTGCCGGGTTCGACACCTCTTTGCCTCTGGTGATCGCGGTCCGGTGACGGATCGTCTGTTATGCTCCGTGGGACTGCTTGGGGAGGTTCTCGCGTTGTCGGCGCGACGTTGGGCGCCTAGCGGATGAACAAACTGGGGGAGTCTATGGACGCCATCGACGTCCACGTAGTGGATCAGAGCCGAGTCGTCGGTGATGCCGGCGGGTCGTCGCGACATGGCCCCATGGCGAATGGCCGTCGGCAGGCGGCGCGTGTCAACGGACAGGGCTCTACGCCTCGGTACAGGGCCATTTCGGAGCGGCGCCTGGACCGCATACCACAGTTGGCCGGTCGGCCCGCGGACGAACGATTCGCAATGCGGGTCGTCAGCCAGGTGCTGCCGTTCCGGACCAACAACTACGTGATCGACCTGATCGACTGGTCGCGGGTACCGGACGACCCGATCTACCAGATGACGTTCCCGCAGCGCGGCATGCTCGATCCCGGCGACTTCGATCGGATTGCGGATCTTCTCAAACGAGGGGCGACCGACGAACAGATCGCGCCGCTCGTTGCGTCGATCCGCGAAGGGCTCAATCCCCATCCGGCCGGCCAGCGGGAGCTCAACATCCCGGAGGACGATCAGAACGGGACCCTCGAAGGCATCCAGCACAAGTATCGCGAAACGGTCCTCTTTTTCCCCAGCCGTGCCCAGACCTGCCATGCGTACTGCACCTTCTGCTTCCGGTGGGCGCAGTTCGTTGGCAAGGACATGAAGATCTACGCCAAGCAGATGACCGGACTGCACCGTCATCTCTCCACCCACCCGGAGGTGACGGATCTGCTGATGACGGGCGGAGATCCCATGGTCATGAAGGCATCGGTGTTGGCGCGGTATATCGAGCCGATCCTCGAATCACCCGAGATGAGCCATGTCCGGAACATCCGCATCGGGACGAAGTCGCTGACTTTCTGGCCGCACCGGTTCGTGACGGACCCAGACGCCGACGAGCTGTTGCGTCTTCTCGAACGGGTGGTGGCGTCCGGGCGGCACATGGCGATCATGGCGCATCTCAACCACTGGCGGGAACTGTCCACCGACGTCGTGCAGAAGGCGATTCGACGGTTGCGCGACACCGGCGCGGTTGTCCGCGCCCAGGCGCCCCTGCTCAAACACATCAACGACGACCCGGCGGTGTGGCGGCGGATGTGGGAGGACGAGGTGCGGCTAGGCATCGTTCCCTACTACATGTTCGTGGAACGCGACACCGGCGCGAAGCGCTACTTCGAGGTACCGCTCGCCCGGGCGCAGCGGATTTACTCGGAGGCCATCCGGAAGGTGTCGGGTCTGGCCCGAACGGCGCGAGGCCCCAGCATGAGCGCGGCACCGGGCAAGGTAGAGATCGTCGGCGTTCAGGACGTCCAGGGCGAGAAGGTCTTCGTGCTGCGGTTCCTGCAGGGACGCAACCCCGACTGGGTCGGCGTGCCGTTCTTCGCGGCCTTCGACCCCAAGGCGACCTGGCTCGACCAGTTGAAGCCGGCCTTCGGGGAGGAGCGCTTCTTCTTCGAGGACGACTTCGAATCGATGAGCGAACGCACCATCGAGTCGGCTGTCGGTCCGTAGGGGACGGGCTTGTCCCGTCCCGGCGCGCCCTGCGATCGTGTTTAGCGAGGCCACGACGCGGAATCGCGACGGGCGACCATAGGGTCGCCCCCACGGAGTTGGTCGTGTGATTCAGCGGGTTGTGGGCTTGTTCCGTGCGAGGGGCTGAGGAGTGCAAAAACCCGTTGCCTGACGCGGGGTTGAGCCCCCCGAGATTGTGAACCAAATGACACCGGATGTTGCGGAATCCTTACGGGGTTTGTTGTACCATCCGGCCACCATTTCTAGACAGACAGGTACAACTATGCGAATTTTCCTGTCCCTGCTTTTGATCCCGGTTCGGTGCGCTTGGGGGCGCGCGAATTCGGACGCTTCCGCCCCACTTATTCTTGCTGCCTTGGCGGCGGTCTCGTGCCTCGTGGTCGCACCGACCTCGTGGGCACAAGAGGACGAGGACGAAGAGGAGGAGGATCAACCTACGGTCGTGGAGGATGCTAGCGGTGCCGTTGAAGAGGTCATCGTCACCGGCTCTCGACTGAAGCGCGACACCTACACCAGCGTCGCGCCGCTACAGATCATCACCGGTGAAGTCTCGCGGGAGGCGGGTGTCATCGACGCCGAGGAAATCGTTCAGAAGTCCACGGTTTCCGCGGGCGCGCAGATCGACGTGACGTTCTCCGGTTTCGTGCTCGATGACGGACCCGGCACGCAAACGGCGAACCTGCGGGGTCTTGGCTCGAACCGGACCTTGCTGTTGGTCAACGGCCGCCGGATGGGCCCCGCCGGCGTGGAGGGCGCGCCCACCTCGCCCGACCTCGGGTTGATTCCCGGTTCGCTGGTCCAGCAATACGACCTCCTCCTCGACGGCGCGTCCTCGATCTACGGCTCGGACGCGATCGCCGGCGTGGCGAACGTCATCCTGCGCAAGGACTTCGACGGACTGGAGGTCGAGACCTTCCCCAGTCGGCCTGCCCACGCTGGCGGTGATCAGGATGTCCTCGCGGTGACCTGGGGCAAGAACTTCGATCGCGGCTTCATCGGCGTGGGTGCCGAGTACAACAGCAGCGATCCCGTGACCCTGGCGGATCGTCCCTGGACCGCGGGTTGTTCGCGCAATATCGAGATCGACGAGGGTGGCCGCACCCGAACCGAACCGCTGTACTACCCGATCGTATACGGCATGGACATGGAAGGCTGCGGCAGCATATTTCCGTTGTCCTCGCGGATTGTTGTCCCGTTCAGGGGATCCGTGTACTACACCGCCGGGAGAAGCAACGGGGGCTGGCCCAGCTTCTCGGAGTCGGAGTCCTGGGGATTTCCCATCGACAACGACGGCGACGGCGAGCCGGACGTGAACTACCGCGATCACAGTCTGAACGGTCGCCGCGACTATGCCGAGCTCTACCCGACGTTCGAGTCCCAGAACTACATGGTGTTCGGCGAGTACACCTTCGATGGGGAGATGAACCTAACGCCGTTCTTCGAACTGGGCTATGTCGAGAACGAGATCATCGCTTTCGGCGACGAGGGGCAGATTTTCCAGGAGGTTCCTGCACGCAACCCCTTCAACATCTGCAATCCCGAAGGCCAGGGCATCGACTGCGGGTTGGCGTCCGACGAATTGCTGCTCAACCCGAACTTCATGGAGAAGTTCAATGTCCGTTGGGCAGGTCTATGCGCCTCGTTCGGGATTCCGAACCCGATTTGCGCGCCGGTCTTGTACAACGCGTTCGGATTGACTGTCGGCCCCATTGGTCCGCAGCCTACGACGCCCATCGTTACCATCCGCGGCGACCGCTCGGACTACACCCGCAACCTGGAGCAGTTCCGCTACGTGGCGGGCGTCACCGGCGACCTGCCGATGTTGAACTTCGGGCAGTTGTCGGATTGGTCCTTCGAGTTCGCGTACGTCCATTCCCGTTCGGACGGGACGGTCCGCAGGCCGGGGATTCGCGAGGACCGCCTGCTGCTCTCGTTGGGAGCCTACTCCGAGAACGATATCCCCTGCGAGAACAGCACGGAAACGGAGATGGCCTTCGACACGGCACCGGGCTGCGTGCCGGTCAACATGTTCGCCCGGTCGCTGTACGACTCCCTCGTCGGCGATTTCGCGACCGACGCCGAACGCGACTACATATTCGACAACCGCGACTTCGCCACGGAGTACCAGCAAACGGTCGTTACGTACTACATGACGGGTTCGCTCTTCGAACTGCCTGCCGGTGCGGTCTCCGCCGGATTCGGCTTGGAGTACCGCGAAGACGAGATCACGTCGATACCCGATCACGTTGCCCGCGACGGCTTGTTCTGGGGTTTCTTCGCCGACGGCGGCGCGGTTGGCTCGAAGAACATCCAGGAAGCCTTCGGCGAGGTCGAATTGCCGATCCTGGCGGGACAGCTGGCCGCGTCGGAGCTTACGTTGAACGTATCGGCGCGGTGGACCAAGGACCAGTACGGCGGTAGCGCATGGACCGGCTCGGCCAAGATTGCCTACCGGCCCATCGACTCCCTGATGATCCGCGCCACCGGCGGGACGTCGTTCCGGGCGCCGAACCTGCGCGAACTGTTCCTGCAGGACCAGACGGGGTTCCTCACGGTGTTCGATCCCTGCCTGCTTCCCGAGGCGGCCATCAACGACATCACCGACGAGTACGAGCCGGAGCTGGACGAGCGCGAGCCGCACGTGCTGGACAACTGCCGGGCCAACGGCATCGATCCGACGACCGCGCACAACAACGGCTTCAACGCGTATTCGGTCGAGGTGGCGGCCGGCGGCGCGCTGGATCTCAAGGAGGAAACGTCGGAGTCCATCACCGCCGGATTCGCCTGGGAACAGCCGTTCACCAACGCGTTCGACCTGACCATCGGCGCCAGCTACTACCAGATCGAAATCGACAACACCGTTATCGAGCCGTCCGCCGGCTACATCGTCAACAACTGCTACTACTCGGAGACGGGTAACAGCCCGTTCTGCAGTCGGATCACCCGAGGCGGGTTGGAAAGCGACGGCACGGGGCCGTTCATCACGTATCTCGATCGCGGTTTCATCAACCGCGACAACGAGACCGCGCGCGGCGTTGATTTCAACGTCGCCTTCGACACCACGTTCACGGCGTTCGACCGGCCCTTCGAACTGGGCGTTGACGTCAATGCCCACCGGGTGATGGAAAGAACCACCCTGTTCGTCGACGACGACGGTGTTCCGGACTTCAACCAGTTCCAGCGCGAATGGTACTTCCCGGAGTACCGGGGGCAGGCCACCGTTCGTCTCGACTACGACCGGTGGCGTCTCTCCTGGGGTATGCGGTATGTGTCCGCAGGCCGGCAGGATCGACGTTTCGTCGATGCCTTCAGCGACATATACGACAACGGCGGCACGGGTTTCACCAGCGACACCTGCCTGGGTCCCCCGGATGACCTGCTGTGTCGCGACCAGGGCGATGCGCCGAGCTACCTGATCCACTCGCTGTCGACCTGGTACCGCGGCGACACTTGGGCCGTGGGCTTCGGTGCCCGGAACCTGTTCGACGAAGCGCCGCCCTTGGTGGACGAGACGGAAGGTCCGTCGGCGATCAAGAACGCCCCGATCGGCGCAGGCTACGACCTGGATGGCAGGACGCTGTTCCTGAGCGCCAGCATTCGGTTGTTCCAAGGCGGATGATCTGAGCGGTCCTTAAGAAAATATAAGGACAGTCCTGGCGGGCACTTGGGTAGGATCCTGTGCCCGCCTTTTGTTTGCGAACACGGAGTAGAGTCGTGGAGAGATTGACCAGAGTTTCACTAGCAGCGTTTTTGGTTGCGTTCTGTATGTTCGGCAGGGCAGATGAGTTGCTAGGCGCTGCCGAAGAGACCCGGGCGGCACCGACTAGCGCGCCCTATCCCCTAGACTATTTCGCCATGCGGGCGGTCATCAGCAACGTGAGCGTTTCGCCCGACGGCAAGCACCTCGCGTTGATGAAGATCCTGTCGAAGGACGGCGACCCGATCGTCGAAGTCTACGACGCCGCAGACCTCGACAAGGCGCCGTTCCGGATGGACGCGGATCCCATGGAGATCGAGTTCTTCTCCTGGGTCAGCGACCGGGACATCCTGTTCCGGCTTCGCCAGCAGGTGCGCAAGCAGATCGAGGGCTTCAACCAGGGCGTCTACGAATACAAGTGGGGCATGCTCGATGTCGAGCGAAGGAAACTGCGTTCGTTCTCTGCCGAACGGGCGCAAATCGTCGGGGTGCTGCCGGACAAACCGAACAAGGTGATCCTGGCCTTGGCAGAAGGCGGCGGCGATGGGCCGGGTGCGAAGCTGAGGCCCGCCTTCAGGCCCCTTTCCTATTGGGAACTCGATCTCCGCCGGGGCACCAAGAAGCTGCTGATCCGCGGCAAGATCTCCTTGGGGCAGATTTCGTTCGACAGCGACGGCAATCCGTGGCTCGGCCGTGGTTTCGACGAAGGCAGCGACGAGTACGTCTGGTACCACCGCAAGCGCGGCGAGAAGGGCTGGCGCGACGTCCTGCGACACAGCGAGGACAGCTTCGAGGATTTCGGGGTGGCCGGGTATGACGTAGACGACCCCAACAAGCTGTTCGTCATCGCCAACCGGGGCAACAACACCTCGGGGTTGTGGACCTACGACGTGGACAGCGGCGAGTACGAGGCTGTCTACCGGCGCTCGGACGTCGACATTGCCGGTGTCGTGGGCCACTCGAACGGCTGGGAGCATCCTGATCGGATTGTCGGCGTGGCGTACAACAAGGGCAGGTTCCACTACGAGTGGTTCGACGAGTTGGAGGGTGCCACCCGCGAGCAACTGCGGGGGATCGTTCCGAATGCCTACAACGTCCGGATCTCAAGCCGCTCGCGCGACGGCAACACGATGGTGGTCGCCAACACCGGGCCCCGGGATCCCGGATCCTACTACCTGGTCAAGGATGGTCGTTTCGACATCGTCGGCGGCCAGCAACCCATGTTCGAGAGCGACAAGCTGGCGGACGTGGAATTCATCACCTACGAAGCCCGGGATGGCATGAAGATTCCCGCTTGGGTCACCGTGCCGAACGGGGAGCCCCCGTTCCCGCTCGTCGTCCTGCCCCACGGGGGACCTTTCGTGACGGAGACGGTCTCCTACGACAAGTGGGCGCAGATGCTTGCCAACAACGGCTACATGGTCTTGCAGCCGCAATACCGAGGATCCTTCAACTACGGAATGGAATTCAACCAGGCCGCGTTCGCGGGCGTCAGCCAAGGTGGCCGTGCCATGCAGGACGACAAGGACGACGGCGCCCTGCACCTGATCGAGCAGGGGCTGGCCGAAAAGGACCGGGTGGCGATGTTCGGGTGGTCATACGGCGGCTACGCGGCGCTCGTGGCGGCGTCGCGCACGCCCCAGGTCTACCAGTGCGTCATCGCCGGCGCGGCCGTCTCCGATCCGACGATGCAGGTCAACTACATCCGCTGGCGCATGCGGGGAGCGCCGTCGGAACAGTGGATCGACTATTGGGACAAGGCGGTCTCGCCGTTGGACGAGGTGGAGAAGGTGAACGTACCCATGCTCATCGTCCACGGCGACGTGGATCAACGGGTGCCAGTAGACCATGCGCACAAGTACCTGAAACTTCTGGACGAGCACGAGAAGCCCTATGAGTACCTAGAGCTCGAAGGGGCGGACCACTTCTACAACACGTTGTTCTACCACCATCAGGAGACCTTCTTCGGGAAGATGATCGACTACCTAGCGAACGACTGCGGTCCGGGGGGCTTGAAGGCGTGACTCCAGGGCGCCGGGTTTCGGCCGGGCGCAGCTAGGCACGATCCGCCGCGCGGATTTCGACTTCCCTACCGCCGTTCTCCGCGGATCGGTAGAGCCCATCGAGCATCCGTTGGACGGCCAGCCCGTCCTCGCCGGGTGCGAGCGTCGGCTTGTCGTACAGGCAGTGGTCGACGAAGTTGTTCATCTTGCGCGTGAACATGTTGTCGAAGGCGGCGTTGGCGAGCCACCCCGGGGACTTGTCCACCATGTGGCCGTGCTCGTCGGTGAAGATTCGCGGGGGATTCCAGCTTGCGCCACCTTCGTCGCCCATCAGTTCGAAGTTCCAGTCGTCCTTCTCGATGTGCGCAGCGAAAGCGGCTTCGATGTGGGCCACGGCGCCATTGGCGAAGCGGATGCGTCCGACGGCAAGGTCCTCAACGGTGTAGAACTTGTGGTCCCAGCCCTTCCAGGCGGACTCCACGCGATCCGATGGCTTGTCGCCGATGTACGTGAACATGTCAGCGGTGGCGCTGACGGGGTCGGGCGATCCCATCGCGTAGTGGGTCATTTCCAGGACATGCACGCCGATGTCGATGAGCGGCCCGCCGCCTTGGAGGTCCTTGCGGCCGAACACGCCCCAGTTGGGTATGCCGCGGCGCCGCAGCGCTTTGATCCGTGCGAAGAGGATATTGCCGAACTCGCCATCGTCGTACGCCCGGCGAAGGAATTGCGTCCGCGGGTTGTAGCGGTACTGGAACGCGATGCATAGCTTTCGCCCCGTCTCCCGGGCGGCGGCGACCATTCGTTCCCCGGCCTCGGCGGAATGGGCAAGGGGTTTTTCGCAAAGAACGTGACAGCCTGCGTTCAGGGCATCGATCGTCGGGGCCTCGTGCAGCTTGTTCGGGGTGCAGATCGACACCGCGTCCAGTTCCTCTGCATCGAGCATCTCGGTCCAGTCTGCGTACATTCCGTCGATCCCGAACTGGTCGCGATGACGGCCCATGCTGGTTTCGGAAATGTCCGCCATGGCGACCATGTCCACATCGTCGCGCCGTGCCAGGTCGCGCATGTGCGCACCGGCAATGCCACCGGCACCAATGAACCCGTAACGCAGTTTCCTCTGCGGCATCGTCTATCTCTCTTCAGGGGGCAGGCGTAGCCTACCGTATGTCGGCGACCCTGGTCCGGGCGGCCTCAGCGCATGGCCCGGAAACACCCGCGCAACTCCTGGACGAACACGTCTGGCTGCTCGAAGGCGGCGAAGTGCCCGCCTTTGTCCAACTCGTTCCAGTAGACGATGTTCGGGTAGCGCCGTTCTGCCCAGCTTCGGGGCGTGGGGACGATCTCCTTCGGAAAAATGCTGCATCCGGTGGGCAGCTTGACCGTGTTGTCGCCACCGTCGCTGAATGCCCGGTTGAAGCTCTCCCAGTAGAGCCGCGCCGAAGACGCCCCGGTCGCCGTCAGCCAATAGAACATGACGTTGTCGATGAGTTCCTCGCGACTGACGGCGTTCTCCGGATGGCCGTCGCAGTCGGTCCACTCGAGGAACTTCTCGATCACCCAGGTGGCCTGTCCCATGGGCGAGTCGACCAGTCCGTAGCCCAGCGTCTGCGGACGCGTGCTTTGCTGCTTTGAATAGCCAGCGCCCCACTCCTGGTAGTACCGCCCGCCGTCGAGCGCAGCTTGGTCCCGGGGCGTCGGATTCTCCCGGGCCTGGGGTGTCGGGCCGGCACTCGGCATGTTGAGATGGATGCCCGCGCAACGTCCGTGGTTCTGCATGGCGATGCCTGTGGTGACGGCAGCACCCCAATCCCCGCCTTGGGCGAAGTAGCGTTCGTAGCCGAGCCGGCCCATCAGCTCGTCCCAGGCTTCGGCGATCTTGCCGACGCCCCAGCCCGTTGTCGTGGGCCTGCCGGAGAAGCCGTAGCCCGGAAGTGACGGACAGATGACGTGAAAGGCGTCCTCGGCGTTGCCGCCGTGGCCGGTCGGATCGGCGAGCGGGTCGATCACCTTGTGGAATTCGACGACCGACCCGGGCCAGCCGTGGGTAATCAGCAGCGGTTGTGCGTCCGGGTGGGGACTCTGTCGGTGGATGAAGTGAACACTAAGGCCGTCGATCCCGGTGACGTATTGGGGGAAGCGGTTGTAGTAGGCCTCCCGCGCTCGCCAGTCGTAGCCGTTCAGCCAGTAGTGGGCGAGTTCCTTGGCGTAGGCGAGCGGGACGCCTTGGTTCCAATCGAGCGACTCGCCCGTGTCCGTGGTTTCCGGATCCGGCCAGCGTGTGCGTGCCAGCCGCTTCCGGAGGTCGTCCAGATCCGCGTCCGGTATGTCGATCTTGTATTCCGTGATGCTGCTCATGTCGTCCTCCAGTCGTCGCTCAGTCCGCGAATGGGGACATGACGTCCCAGTGTCTCTTGATGGCCTCGATGTGCGCCTGCGGCGTGTCGTTGCCGGCATTCATCGTCACGACGGCGGTGTGCGTCACGCCGAGGTCGGCAAGATGGCGCAGTCTTTCTGCGCCTTGTGCATCGGAAAGCGCCGTCATGCACTCGATCCCAACGTCGCTCGGATCGCGCCCGGCACCCTCGGCAGCGGACCGAACGGCCGCGATTTGCTCGGCCAGATTCGGATTGAAGAACGGGAACCAGCCATCGGCGATCCGACCCACGCGGTCGATCACCTGTGGCGCCATGCCGCCGAGCCACACCGGTATGCGCCGGGAGGTGGGCAACGGGTTCAGTCCCGCCTCCGTCACCTTGTGCCACCTGCCGTCGTAGCTGATGACATCGTCCGCCCAAAGGCGGCGCATCAGATCGATCTGTTCTTCCGAACGGACACCCCTGTCGTGGAAATTCTCCCCGAGGGCTTCGTACTCGACGGCGTTCCAGCCGGTGCCGATACCGAGTCGGAGGCGCCCCTTCGACAGCACGTCGACGCAGGCCGCCTGCTTGGCCACGAGTGCGGTCTGGCGTTGCGGGAGAATAATGACTGCGGTGACGAGTTCCAGCGTCGTCGTCAACCCGGCGAGGTAGCCGAACAGCACGAACGGTTCGTGAAACAAGCTCTCGGAGGTATACGGGCCCCGCCAGTCTGGGCGGGTGGCGGTGCTGGCTCCCAGGATGTGGTCGTAGACGATGAGATGGTCGTAGCCGAGGGCTTCGGCCGTTGTGGCGAACTCCGCGACCACGGCGGGATCGGTGCCGATCTCGGTTTGGGGGAATACAACGCCTAGCTTCATGAATGACTCGGGTGGTGATCAAGCGGCGAATGATCGCGTAGTTCGCGACCTGGTCACAACGCCCAAGAACGCCCAAGAACGCCCAAGCAACGCTGCTTGACGCGCGCCCGACGATCGGTAACGGTTTGTCGATGCTCGAACGTCTCCGCGCCCGCGACGAGTGGCAGCTCATCCGCGTTCTCAGCCGGGCCGATCCGTTGTTGTCGGCTCTGTGGTGGTTGATCCTAATTGCACGAGGCATTCTCCCGGCCCTGTTCGCCATCGCCATGGGTCTTCTGATCGGCGCGGTGCAAGCCGAGACCGACATGGTCGGCTCGCTGGCGTTGGTCGGCGCGGTTTTTGTCCTTGTGCAGGTTCTCTCACCGTTGCACGTGGCGTTGAGTGCCAACCTGGGAAGCCGAACGGCGGCTTGGTTGTACGACGAGTTGACGAAGTCGTGCGTCGAACCGCCGGGGATGGCACATCTCGAGGATCCGGAACTGATCAACGACCTCACCATGGCTCGAGACTTCGACCTCGGCATCAGCAGTCCGCCGCTGTCTATTTCCATGGACTTCATCGCCTCGGGACTGGTGGAACTGCTCGCGGGTCTCGCCTCTGCAGCGGTGCTTGCGGCGTATGCGTGGTGGGCGCCCCTCGTCCTGGGGGGCGCATGGCTCGCGACCCACTGGCTGTTGCGCGAGAGCGGGGTGTGGAAGGACCGCAACACCGAAGTCGTTCGCGATGCGCAACGCCACGCCGACTACGCCTATAGGCTGGCCGTCGATGCGCCATCGTCCAAGGAACTTCGGCTGTTCGGGCTATCGGGATGGACCGTCGATCGTTTTCGCCGTCACCGCCGCAAGCTGCATGACCTGCGCTGGGAGGCAACGAAGCTGCGCGAACGCCCCTTGGCGACGAGCCTGGTGCTGGTCACCGTTGCGAACGTAGCCGTGTTTGCGGCCATGGCGATGGATGTCAACGCGGGCAACCTGGCGCTGGATCGCATGGTCATGTTCGCGAGCGCAGCGATCGCGACCAGCATGATCGCGTTTGGCGGGCTGTCATGGGCGCTCGACGTGGCAGCGCCGGCTGCGGCGGTGTTCAGATTGCGTGGTGCCATGGCACCCAAGGGAGCGCTCGCTGGTGGATCGAGTCCCGCGGACAAGATGCCCGCCCGGAAAATCTGTTTCCGCGATGTCGTATTCGCCTACCCGACGACCCCCGGCGAGATCGTCCTCAACGGCTTCGACCTCACCATTCCGGCGGGTTCGTCGCTCGCCATCGTGGGCTTAAACGGTGCCGGCAAGACGACGTTGGCCAAGCTCCTATGCCGCCTCTACGAGCCGTCCGGTGGCAGCATCGAGGTGGACGGCGTGGACATCCGGGAGCTCGACATCGAATCCTGGCGGGAGCGCATTGCCGCGGTGTTCCAGGACTTCGTTCGGTTCGAACTTCCCTTGAGGGACAACGTCGTACCCGGGGGCGGCCCCGACGACCTCGTCGAGGCGGCTCTCGACCGCGCCGGCGCCGCCGGCCTTGCTGAACTCGACACGACTCTCGCCCGGGGATACGACGGCGGCACGGATCTCTCGGGCGGCCAGTGGCAGCGTATCGCCCTGGCACGTGCGCTCGCGGCGGTCAGGCTAGGAGCCGGCGTGGTACTCCTTGACGAACCCACCGCACAACTCGATGTGCGCGGCGAGGCGGAGATCTTCGACCGCATTCTCGAGGAAATCCGAGATGTCACCACGATCCTGATCTCGCATCGCTTCTCCACGGTACGACACGCCGACCGGATCTGCGTGCTCGAGGGCGGCCGGGTCGTCGAGCTCGGCTCCCACGACGAACTGATGGCTTTGAGTGGTCGCTACCGGACGATGTTCGACCTCCAGGCGCAGCGTTTCGAGCAGGGACTTGGCGAGCCCGACGAGGTGGAACTCGATGTCCTCGAGTAGACACCGAAACCTCGACGAGTTGCCTGCCGCGTTGCCGTCCATGTGGCGTGCGGTGAAGCGGGGTTTCGCGGCGGAGCCAGCGCTGCTCGCGATCGCTTTCGCGCTGTCGCTGATTGCTGCGCTGCCCGATGCACTTATGGCGCTGTGGCTGAAATTCCTCGCCGACGGTCTGTTGGGAGGCGTGCCGATGCTCGTGGGCGTTGCCGCCGGGGGT
Organism: Gammaproteobacteria bacterium; assembly: GCA_026705345.1. GTDB lineage: Bacteria > Pseudomonadota > Gammaproteobacteria > Pseudomonadales > Azotimanducaceae > VXYL01. Next base: position 54,044 of record JAPPAV010000026.1, on the reverse strand, counting down.
TTGGCCGTGTCGGCGACGTTGACGTGGGTGCTGCGGGTGATCAGCGACCGGACCCAGCGCCGGTTTCGGGACCGGGTGACCATCGCGCTGGAATCCCATGTCGCGGAGCTCCAAGCCAGCGTCGTCACCGTCGAACATCACGAACGTCCCGACTACCTTGACCGGTTGTCCATCCTCCGGGACCAGGTGTTCGTGCTGGACCACATGTACATGTCGCTGTTCACGACCTGCGGATGGATCCTCCGGCTCGTCGTGACCATTGCCCTCCTGGTGTCGATACACCCGCTTCTCGCGGTGTTGGCGTTGTTCGCGTTGCCGACCGTGGCCACATCCTCGTGGCGTCCGGCCGTGGAGCGGGCGGCGGAGGAAGCCGGTGCCCAGGCACAACGGCTGGCGAAGCACCTCTTCGATGTCGCGACCACGGCCCCGCCGGGCAAGGAGGTCCGGGTTTCGGGCATCGGGAAGCGGCTTGTTCGCGATCGCCGGGCGGCTTGGGAGCGGTGGTACGCCCGGGTGGCAACGGCGCGATGGACAAGTGCCGCTTGGCATACCGTGGGCTGGGGGGTGTTCGGCGCGGGCTATGTCGGCGCGGTGGTCTTCGTGGCAACCGTGGTCGAAGCCACGCCGGGGGAGGTCTTGCTGGTTCTGGCCGCCGGGTCGCGGCTGTCGGCCTACATCAGCGCCACCGTGGGCGAAGTGGGTTTCCTTCGCGGTATCTGGATGGACGGCTCGAAACGCTTGGCCTGGCTCGAAGACTATGCCGCCGCCAAGGCGGAGCACGCCGACAGCCCGGTTCCGGACGCCATCCGCCGAGGTATTTCGTTGGAGCAGGTCTCCTTCGCCTACCCGGGGACCGACAAGCTCGTCTTGAAGGAGATCGATCTCGAATTGCCCGCCGGGGCCGTGGTCGCCTTGGTCGGCGAGAACGGAGCCGGCAAGACCACCCTCGTGAAGCTGCTTGCGAAGATGTACGAGCCCACGGCCGGGCGCGTTCTGGTCGACGGGGCGGAGCTCGCCCGCATGCCGGCGGCGGAATGGCGGAATCGTCTCGCCGGCACATTCCAGGATTTCTTTCGTTTCGAATTCCGGGCGCAGCGAACGGTTGGACTCGGTGACGAGCCGCGCTTGGAAAAAGTGGAAGCCGTGGCGAAGGCGGTGGAGCGTGCGGGTGCCGAAGACGTAGTGGAAACACTTCCCAACGGCCTAGATACGCAACTGGGCCCGACATGGCCGAACGGCGTCGAGGTGAGTTTCGGTCAATGGCAGAAGCTCTCGCTGGCCCGGGGCTTCATGCGCGACGGACCGCTGCTGCTGGTGCTCGACGAGCCCACGGCGGCGCTCGACGCGGAAACCGAACACGCCCTTTTCGAGCGTTACGCCAATGCGGCCAAGGGGAAGCGCGGGGCGGAGGGAGGTGACCCCTCAGGCGATGGACGGATCACGTTGCTCGTCTCGCACCGTTTCAGCACGGTGCGGATGGCGGATCTCATCGTGGTCATGGACGGCGCTCGGGTGGTCGAGGTGGGAAGCCACGAGGAACTCGTCGCCGAGGGCGGTCAGTATGCGGAACTCTACGGGATCCAGGCGGCTGCGTATCGGTGATGCCCACGCGCCTTGCCGGGTGCGCGGTCAGTTGTCGTCGGACTTGCCCGGTGTGCGAGTGGCCTTGGCGCGTTCATCCACGCCTCTTTTCATTGCCTCGACCTGCACTTCATCGATGCCTTCGAAGCTGCCGAGGTGGCATCGCACCGCGGTTCCGAAGGGACTGGCGCCACGGGGTCGGGCGTCGATGGTATCGAACCGGCAGATCGACCCGGTACGGCTGCCTGTTGCGATGAGCATGTCGCGCCTCAAGCCGATGCACGGCTGGGCGAATTTGTTCAGCCACACCTTGTTGCGCAGTCGGCCCCGGAAGACGACGAAGTTCTCGTCGATGATCTCGACGCTGTCGATCTGCCGCTGCCGCAGACAGGATTTCTCTTCCCGGTAGTCATCGTCGGCAAGCGGGTTGTCGAGAATCTCCTCCACATCTGGCTCCTTGGCCACCGGTTGATCTCCCGTATCGGTGGGTTCGGAGTCGGCTCCTGGGGCGGCGAGGGCGCCCGAGAGCATCAGCAGGACAATCGACAAGCGACGCATGGGTCGGTCAGTCTCCCGGGGCGGGTGCCACCTGTTCCTTCGCCCAGCGGTAGTCTGCCTTGCCGTTGGGACTGCGGAGTATTTCGTCGATGAAGACGAACGCCTTCGGTAGCTTGTAGCGCGCGATGTGCTTGGCGCATTCGGTCAACAGGCTCTCCTCGGTCACTTTGAGGCCGCCCTTGGTCTGGACGATGGCCACCACCTCGTTGCCCCACCGTTGTGACGGTCGCCCCGACACCACGGCGTCGTAGACGTCCGGATGGTGCTTTATGGCGTGTTCGACCTCCTCGGCGAAGATTTTCTCCCCGCCTGAATTGATGGTAACCGATTCCCGGCCGTGCAGTTCCAACGTGTTGTCGTCGAGCAGGCGCACCTTGTCGCCCGGCACCGAGTACCGCACGCCGTCGACGACTGGGAACGTCCGGCGCGTCTTGTCTTCGTCCCCTAAGTACCCCAGCGGGATGTTGCCGGCTCGTGCCCACCAGCCGAGGCCGTCGTGACCGGGTTCCAGAATGCGCGTCATGTCCTCGTTCAGCACGGCGTTGTGGGGCGACAGCTTGAACTTGCCGGTTGCGGCACCGACCTTCGCGTTGCTGGTGTGGGAAGCCTGACCACCGGTCTCCGAGGATCCGGCGGTGTCGATGATGTTGACGTGGGGCAGGATGTCGATCAGTTCCGATTTTAGCTTCGCGGTCATGATCGCCCCGCCGGTGATGACGTTGCGCAATGTCGGACACGTCGCGCCCGACTCGCGAAGCGCGTCCACCAGGGGACGGCCGAAGGCATCGCCGACCAGCATGAGGATATTGACACCCTCGCGTTCGATGGACCGGACGACGTCGGCGGCGTCGAAACGCTTGACCTCGTCCTGGATCACGACGGTGCCACCGGTGTGGAAGGCCTGGAACGAACTCCAGTGGCCGGCCCCATGCATGAACGGCGGTGCCGGCAACGTCTTGCGGTGGCTGGCCTGCGCCCGGGCGACGAAACCCTCCAGATTGTCGATCACCTCGCCGTTGGTGCGACGCGCCCCCAGGCTCGCGACCAATATATCGCTTTGCGTCCACAACACGCCCTTCGGCATCCCCGTGGTCCCGCCGGTGTAGAGGATGTAGAGATCCTCGGGATTCCAGTCGCGGTCGGGTTTGTCGGGACTCGAACCCGCCAAGGCCGATTCGAACTCGACCGCACCTTCCAACAACGGCCGGGGTTCGTCGTTGACCTGGATCAACACCTCCAGGGTCGGTACCTGGTCGCGAATGGCCGCGACGTGTTCAGACAGCGAACTGTGGAAGACCAGCGCCTTGGTACGCGCGTCGTTCAGCAGATAGAGAAGCTCCTCGTCGACGTAGCGGTAGTTGACGTTGAACGGCGCGACGCGTGCCTTGAACGCGCCGACCATGGCTTCGAGGTATTCGTTGCCGTTGTAGAGGTAGATTCCGAGGTGGTCCTGCCCGGACTCCCAGTCCGCCAGTGCCTCGCGCTCGGTATGCGTCCCGAACCCGTGACCGATGAGGAAATTGGCGAAACGCCGCGTGCGCTCGGTCAGTTGCCGGTAGGTGATGCGCCGGTTTCTGAAGACGATGGCTTCGCGATCCGCCACCGCTTCTGCGACGGCTTCGTTGACGGTAGCGAGATTGAAGGTCACGGGGTTCCTAGTCGCGTTGTTCCACGCCAAGTTTACGAAACTCGACGCGTCTTGGCTGACCGGCAATGTCGACTACTGGATGTCCTGGCCGAAGACTAGCACGTGGCCGTCGGGATCGACGAGTTCGAACTCCTTGATGTCGTAGAACCGGTCCACGCACTCGGTTGCCTCCCATCCCTTGTCGACGATCGACCGGCGCAGCCCCTCGGCGTCGGCGACGTAGAAATAGTAGTTCGACTGCGGAAAGCACCCGTCGACCTTCTTTCCCTGGGGGACGTACGTGGGACTAGCCAGCATGACGGCCGCCTTGCCGTTCCTTAGGCTTGCGAAGCCGGTGGCGCCGACGTCGTCCATGCGACCCTTGACCTCGAAACCGAGTACGTCCGTATAGAAGCGGATGGACGCCTGCACGTCCTCGCACATCAGCATGGGCACGAGATCAAGGAACGGGTGGCTGGCCATCGTCTTCTCTGTCCTGAATTGTCTTTAGGAATTCGTCCACCGCTTGCCAGACCGGCGGGTGGTTGAAGAACTGGTTGTGGCGGAGGGGGAACGTCTGTTCGACGACCCCCTCGGTAACGTCGGTGATGGCGTCGATCATCGCCTTGTTCTCCTTGAAGCCGATCACCTCGTCGCGTTCCGATGCGATGACCAACGTGCGCGGCAGGTCGGCGACGGCACCCTCGGCATCGAATCGGTGCCTAAGCAGGGTCCGGACGGGAACGAACGGTACCGTACGCTTGGCAATGTTCTCGACGCTCCGGTAGGGACTGATGAGGATCAGGGCATCGGGTTTGACCGTCGACGCGGTCAGGATGGCGATGCCTGAGCCGAGGCTTTGGCCGAAGAGCACGAGCGGCCGGTCGGGATACTGCGTGCGCGCCCAATCCGTCGCAGCGATCGCGTCGCGTCGCAGCGCGGTTTCCCCGGGCTTGCCCGTGCTGTCGCCGAAGCCACGGTAGTTGACCAGGATCGTCGTCGCCTTGCGCGCCGCCCAATTCGGAACGTTCCGTGACACCTCCTCTGCGTTGCCGCCGAAGTAGACGATGAGCGGTCCGTCCGACTCGGCATTGACCACCCAACCGCGCAAGAGGGCATCCGGCCGGGCTATGTCGATGGGCTCGGCGGGCGGGTTCGGGGGCCGGTCCCAAACCGGTTTCGGATGGAAGATCAGCTTTTCCTGGAACGCCCATAGCAGTGCGCAGACGCCGATATAGGCGCCGACGACGGTAAGGAGGATCTGCATGACGGACCGGACGGCCTTCAAGCCGAGACGCCGCTACCGGACCCGAACAGGTTCCGGAAGTTGCCCGCGAAGAAACGCGCCTGATCGGCCTTGTCGATACCGGCAAGCGCCCGGTTGAAACGTCCGATGGGATCCCGCCCGCCTTCGGCGTGGGGATAGTCGGACGAGAACAGGTACAACTCGGGCATCGACTCTCGGATCAGCGCTCCCACGTCTTCAAAAGGGTAGGGGGTGAAACGCAGTTGCTCCCGGAACTGTTCCGAGGGCTTGCGCCGGAACTCGCCGAGGTGCGGCTCGGCGCGTGCCCAGATGTCCACCGCGTGGTCTAGACGACGGATCGTGTCCGGCACCCAGCCGGCCCCGAGTTCGATGACGCCGCCCATGAGCTTGGGGAATTTCTCGAGTACGCCATCCAGTACGAGCACCGAGACGAACCGCTGGGCGGAGTGGAAGATCACCGTGAGGTCCTTGGAGCCGATCACTTCGACGCCGCCGCGGGCGCTTCGGCGGTCCGGTTGGCCGTCGTTCATCCATTCGTCCGGAACGCTAAGCGATGAACTGCCAACGTGGAGGATGAACGGCGTGCCCGCCTCCTCGAGTTTTCGCCAGATCGGATCGTGAAGCGGATGGCCAGGCGAACGGCCGCCGGGTGCGCGGGATGGAATCCACACCGCGCCGAGGTTCAGTTGAAGCGCCTCGTCGATCAGCGCGAGGGCGGAGTCCGGCTCGTCCAACGGCGCGATGGCGATGCCGATCAGGCGGGAGTCGCCGTCGCAGAACTCGGCCATGGCGCGATTGTGGGCGGCTGCGGTGGCCCGGCTTATGACCGGGTCCGGATGCAGGAATATCTTGGTGGCGCTGAACGACGAGAACACCACTTGACGTTCGAAACCAAGGAGATCCAGAGCCACGCCGCGTTCGCGGCCGTTGAAGGCGCCGAGGGCGTCGTGCCACTTGGGCCCTCGGGTTAATCGGTCACCCAGGGACACAAGCTCGGCGACGGTCTCCGGCGCATGTTCCCGGGCATCTCGGTAGGATCGCATCCGCTCGCCAACGTCCGCCAAGCGAATCTCGTCCAGCGTTGGAATGCGGTCGCGCATCGAACGTTCGACGTGCCGCGACAGGAAGTCGGGCAACTCCATCAGGTGGCTGTCGGCGTCAAGTATGGCCGGCACCGACGGCGCTGCGGTTGACGCGTAGCTCATGGCAGTTCACGGGCGACCGCGCGCCCTTCGGGCGCGTTAGGGTCGCCCCTACGGCAGCACCACGACGGCGTGTCCCGGGCAAGTCGCGCCGCCGTCCTGGTTGAGGACGTTGATGTCGAGGCGGATGCGGTTCTCGCCGTCCGCAATCGTCTTCTCGGTGACTTCGCCGACGACCGTCAGCACGTCGTTCTTCTGATTGATGGCCCGGTACTGGCATCCGACCTCGCGCACGATGCCGTCATCGCCGATCCAGTCGTGCAGCGCGTTGACGATGTAGGCATAGCGCAGGTTGCCCATGCCGAACGCGCCTTGTTCGTTGCCGGCGCGTCGGCCAGCCTCGTCGTCCATGTGGAATGGCACGAACTCCTCGTTGACGGCCGCGTAGCGGTTCCACTCCGCGAATCCCGTTCGCCGGGACCAATCGGGAAGCTTGTCCCCGACTTGAACGTTGTCGAAATCGATAGACATTGATGCTCCCTAGTAACGGATCGAAATCGACAGCCGCCTCCGGACGAGTTCGTCGTCCTGGTTGCGCCACTCGATCTCCGTGCGCACGTACAGAGTATGCCCTAGGCGTCCCTCGCGCTCCCACCAATCGAGTAGTCGACTCCGGGCGCTGACGATGTCGCCCGCGCGCATCGGGATCCCGTACGTGTCTGTTTGGCCGCCGTTCATGCCGGTGAGCGGCTTGCCGTCGGGTCGACGGCCGGAGAGCCCGGGCGAACCGCCGCGCGGTCGTTCCACGGGCCACGCGAACGGGTTGAAGTCCGGGGGCGCGACGATGCCGCTCCAGTGCGTCGTCGCCGCGTAGTCCGTGTCCCAGTAGATCCGGGGCGGCTGCTGCGGGTAGTAGGTCGCCATCGCCCAGCGCCGGATGTCGGTCTCCGTGATGGGCGGTGCCGTGCGAGTACCGCCCCATTGGCCTTGGGCCGCCCGCATCTCGTCGGTCACGTAGGTGATTGCGTCGTTGCTCATCTGGCCAAATACCCTCCTGTTGATAGGCTCGTAGGGGCGACCCTAACGCGCCCGAAGGGCGCGCGGTCGCCCGCGTCGGTCTGCCGCAAGGTCGCGGGTCGGGACAAGCCCGTCCCCTACGCACCGCCGTGACCCTTGTCGATCCGGCGCAGCTCCGGGAACCACCACCCCAGAGCCGCCATCGACCCGGCCAGAAGGATCGCGCTTCCCACCAGGGCAGGGGCGATGCCCATGAACTCGGCCGCCGCGGCAATGGGAATCATACCGATCGGCATGATGCCGAAGCTCATCATCATGATCGACATGACGCGACCGCGGACCTCCGGCGCGATGGCCAGCGTGACCACGCTCATGTTCAACGACCCGACGAGCGAGCCGAAGATGCCGATGAAGATCCCGAAGGCCACCGCGATGGCGAGGGTGGGCGACAGCGCGAACCCGGCAAGGCCCAACGCCCAGACGTAGCAGCATGCGAACATGACCTTGCCCTTGCGGCCGATGTCGCCGAGCCGGGCAAGCAGTAGCGAACCGGCCAGCGAACCGACGCCCATCGCCGTCATCAGGTAGCCGAGCGTCTCGGGGTCGCCGTCGAGGATCTCCTTGTTGAACACGGGCGCGAGGGAGGACGGCGCGAATCCGAACATCATCGGCACGATGCCCATGACGAGGAGCCCGAGCACGATCCGTTCCCGGCTCATGTAGCGGAACCCTTCCGCAATGTCGTCGAGTATCTTGGCGTCGGGCCGGGGCGTCGGATCGCCCTGGTAGCGGAGCAGGGCCGTCGCAACCACCGAGACCAGGTACATGGCGGCAATGATGAAAAGCACGATTCCGACGGCGGCTGCGGATGTGTGCGTCGAGTCGTTGGCATCGCTGCCCGCGAACCAGGCAATCAGCCAGCCGGCCATGGCGGGCCCTGCCACCCGCGCCGCCGAGTACGTGGCGCTTTGCAGAGCCATGGCGTTGACCAGGATGCGCTCCGGCACGATCTCGGGAACGACGGCGGCCCGGGCCGGCATCGACAGCGACATGATTGCGCCGTTGAAGAGACCGAAGTAGATGAAGTGCCAGAAGGTGACATCGCCCCGATAGACGATCATGGCGAATGCCACCGTCGCGGCGGCGTTTACGACCTGGCCGACGATCATGATCGGCTTCTTGCGCACCCGGTCCGCGATCACGCCGCCCCAGAGCGAGAACACGAAGGACGGCAGCATGAACGACAGCATGACCCAGGTGAGGGCCAGGGGCGAACTGGTGATGTCGTAGATCAGCCAACCCCGGGCCACCATCTGCATCTGCATCGCGAACGAGACCACGAGGTTGGCGATCCAAAGAAGCCGGAAGTCGGGGAGACGCAATGCCTGGAACATGCCGGCGCGGCCCCCCAAACCCCTCGGGCGGATCGGAGTTTCGGTCGAGGAATCGGTCGTTGTGGGCTGTCGCAAGACGTCCATCGATCGCTTTGCCGGTGCAAGCGGACCATCTTACGTGACTGCGTCCAGCGGGTGGCCTCCGAACCGTGCCAGACTCAGGCCATGGTCGATATGGGCTCTGCGCTCCGCATCGCGTGCAATTCGCGCCTTAAAGGCAAATGCAAACCATTAACATTTGACTTCGGCTTCCCATGGGAGGACACTGCGCACAACAAGAACGAGATTCCTTCCCGAAGTCCTAGTCGGTCGACTCTTGGGGAACTTCGCCGGGCGAACGGCTACCCGGAGTACGGAGAACAAGGACGTTCAGCGTGGGCTCGTGGGAGCGTTCCTTCACCATTGGAATGGGAGAGGCTCCATGGATCCACGGCACACACGCGCAACTGCGCTTTGTACTGCAGCACTATCCCTTCTCGGGCTGCTGATCGCAGCGTCCGTCGGCGCTGCCGACGCGGACACGACCGAGGTCGACGACGAGCAGGCGGATTCGGCGATCGAGGAGGAAGCGATCGAGGTACCGGTTCTCGTGGAAGCGGCGGAGATCGAAGTCCAACCCGGACACGTCCGCTTCGATTCCGAATCGATATCGCGCATGCCCGGTGGCGAAGCCAACTTGGCGGACCTGCTCCGCGTCAATCCGGCGGTGGACTTCTCCCGCGACGCCGAGTTGTCGGGCAGCACGGCCGTGCAACGGCCCGCCGAGATTTCCATCCACGGTCAGCCTTTCTACCAGAACGCGTTCCTGATCGACGGCATCGACACGGCCAACGACCTGAACCCGGCCGACGTCGAAGACGTTTGGGATGCCCCGGGCCCGTGGCAGATCCAGGGCGGTAGTTCGCCGCAGGGTTACTACATCGACACGGGACTTGTCGAGTCGGTGGAGGTCTACGACAGCAACGTGCCTGCGGAATACGGCGGCTTCACCGGTGGCGTGGTTGCTGCCGAGCTCAAGGACTACGACGGCGAAGACACGGTCTCCATCGCCTACAGCCTCCGCCGGGACGAGTGGGAGGAGTTCCACGTCACCGAAGACGATGTGGGCATCAACGACTATCGGACGGCCGCCTACACCCCTGACTACCGCAGGAGTTCGCTCGTTCTGGGGGTGCAACGAGGCATTGGCGACCTCGGACTTTCCCTGTCGGTTTCACGCCGTCACTCGACGTTCGCCCAACGCTACGACAAGTTCTATCACTTCGCTCGCCGAGAGACCCAGTACCTCGACTACGACGACGTCATAGACAACATAGTCGGCAAGGTGGATGGCAACCTCGGGGCGACCGCCGTCGGGGTTTCGTTCCGCCACGCCAGGCGCCGGCACGACGGGCTGACCTCGACCACCTACGACGGTCGTTTCGATAAGTCCCACGATGGCAACGGCCTCACAATCGACATCGAAACCGCTGTGGCCCTGGGCCGGCTCGAGGTCACCATCGGCTTAGACCGCCTGCGGGACATCATCGATAGCGAAGACAATCGGTACGTCTACCACGAGTCGGCAGAAGGAAGCGCGACCGATGCGCAGTTCGAAGGGTCCTACGGCGACACCGAACAGTCGCAAACGCGGATGACGGTCAAGCCCAAACTCACGTTTGCGCCGCGCACGGTTGGCGGGGTTGAACACCGGATCGTTCTGGGCGGCGAACTGCAGCGCACCGACAGCTACTACGAGCGTCCCGAGGAAGTGGTCGCCGAACTCTACTGGTGCGTGCGCGACCAAGGCCGGGAGGGATGCCAGGACCAGAACGGCGACGGCGTTAGCGGCCCGGAGGACGAGTACCTCCGTGACCTTCAGATCTTCACTGCCGCCTCGGTCGAACTGACCTACGGATCGGCAGCCCTGTATGCCGAGGACCGGATGGCGATCGGCCAGTGGCAGCTGAACCTCGGGATGCGTGTGGACTGGAACGACTACCTCGGCAATGTCGATCTTTCCCCGCGCTTTTCGGTGGAGCGCGACGTGTTCGGCGATGATCGTACCGTCGTGGTCGGGGGTTTGAACCGTTACTACGGGCGCAGCTTCTTCCGCTACAAACTGAACGATGCGATCAGCGCTTGGAGGGAACGAACCCAGTTCAACTCCAACGGCAGCGTCCGTCGCGAGTTCGTCTATGTCGACCGGTCCGGCGACTTGGACCTGTCCACCCCCTATTCCGACGAGTGGATGCTGGGCTTGACCCAGGCTCTCGGCAAGGCGTCGGTGGGGTTGCAGTTCGTCAATCGCGAGAGCCGCGACGGTGTCAACCGGGCGCGCTTTTGCCTCGATCCGGATGATGCCCGGTGTCGTGAATTCAACTACACCTACGTCAACGAGGGACGCAGTTCGACGCAAAGCGTGGGGCTCCGATTGTCGAGCGCGGAATCGCTACGCCTCGGCCCCACGGAGACCACCTTCGCGGTTTCCCTGGGCTACAAGGACGCTACCCGCCAGGGCACCGACACCTACGACGAGGAGATTGACCCGGACCTGATCTACTACAACGGCGACCTGATACGTGAGGCCGACCTACCGCCGTGGGACTACAACGTCCCGTTCTCGACGAGCTTCTACACGGTGACGAGCTTCGCCCGATGGAACCTTACGTGGTCCAACTTCGCGAAACTTCGCCGGGGCGGCACCATAGCCCGCGATTCGGGTGCCGATTGCGACGACGACGACATCGACTATTGCGAGGGTAGCTACAACATCTACGAAGACTTCGACTTCGACAGTCACTGGACGTTCGACGCGCGGGTCGAGTGGCGCCCGGACCTGATCGCCGACAGCCGCGGCTTCGTGCGCCTGGAGATCAAGAACCTCCTGGACGATGTCGTGGACACCAACTCCTTGCGGTTGTCGGATCGTCGCCGGTTCACGTCGGGCCGACTGTTCTGGGTCGAGTTGGGGCTGGACATCTGAGGTGATCGTACGACAGGCTTGACCGCCCGCGCGTCGGCGTCTGAGAGACCGACACTTGCCTAGTACGGATTTCCTTGCTGCCGGTGGCCCGGTGCTGTGGGTGCTGCTGGCCGTTTCGGTCGCGGCGTTGGCCATCGTCATGCTCAAGGTCTGGCAGTTCGGTCGAGAACGGCCGGAGACTTGTCCGGATGTCGACACCGCGTTGCACCGGTGGCGCGCCGCCGACTGGGACGAGGCGCGTCGTTCCCTAGACTCCGAACATCCGGTCTCCGTCGTCGTGGCGCTGTCCATGGACGAACTCATGAACGGGATCGACGACGACATGGTCCGGCAGGAGGTGGACCGCCTCGCGACCGTGCATCTGAATCGTCTGCGTGCGCACCTGCCGGCACTCGACGGCATCGGGACCCTGAGTCCGCTGCTCGGACTCCTCGGTACCGTGCTCGGCATGATCGTCGCCTTCCAGCAAATGGAGGTCGCGGGCGCACAGGTGGATCCGTCGACGCTGTCGAGCGGCATCTGGCAGGCTCTGCTCACGACGGCCGTTGGTCTCGGCGTTGCGATTCCGGTGATCGCCGTCCACAACTGGATGGAACGCAAGGTCGAGCGTGTGGCGATGCGGATGAACGACGCCGTAACCCAGGTCTTCCTCGAGTTTGATCGGCACGGGAAAGACGGCTGACGTGCGGTTTCTGGCGATGTTTCGCCGACGGCGCCGGGGTGTACGGTTGGCACCCCTCATCGACGTGGTTTTCATCCTGCTGCTGTTCTTCATGCTGACCACAGGATTCGTTCCCTGGCGGCAGATCGACGTGTCATTCCCGGTGCCCGGAGAACCCGTGGTACCCACGGAGTTACTCATTGTGCAAGTCGTCGAGGAGGGACGGGCCATCCAGATCGAGGGGAATCGCTACCTCACTGACGACGCGTCGGCGTTGGCGGCGTTCGTCGGCGAAAGGCCTGAGGCGGTCTTCGCGGTGCGTGGATTCCCGGGAATGCGTACACAGACGCTAGTCGATGTCGTGGACCGGTTGCGGCGTGCCGGCGCGGCCCAGGTCTCGCTGGCGAAGACCGAATCGTGATCATCGGTGCGCATTCGAACCCGGATCGTCCCCGGGGCGACCATGGCCTGGTCCCGCTAATCAACGTGGTGTTCCTGCTGCTCGCGTTCTTCATGATCGCGGGACAGATCCAGCGTTCGGACGCGGTACGGGTCGCGCCGCCGGTGTCGATCAGCGAGACCGTGCCTGCGGTGGGGCGGTTGGAGTTGGTCGTGGTCACGGACGGGACCGTCTACCTCGAAGGCGAAGCCGTTCCGCTCGAGGAACTGGTGTCTGCCTTGACGGCCAGCAACCCGGACGGGCGCGACATTCTCGTCAAGGCCGATGCCGACCTCGAAGTCACGAGACTCGAGGCCATCCTGGAGGAACTCCTTCGCGCGGGTGCTTCGCGCGCGGCGCTCGCCACGACGCCGAACCCCAGCTGATGCAGAACGCTCGTCAATGGCTGGTGGCGTTCGGCGCGTCGTTGCTCCTGCATGGCGCTTTGCTCGTCGCCTGGCCGCCGCTGGAAGGTGCTCGCGGACCGGGTGAGCAGGGCGTTGAGATCGGGCTGGGGCTTCTCGGCGACCTAGGCGACGCCGCGGATCCTGCGCCGGAAGTGGAACCCGAACCTGAAGAGCCCGAGCCACCGCCGGAACCCGAACCGACACCCGAACCGGAACCACCGCCGGTGAGTGAGCCGGTGCCCGAGCCCGAGTTGCCGCCGGCGCCGACACCGATCATCGAAGCGAGTGCACCAGCGAGCGATGTGCCGCCGGTCGCGTCGGTGGAGATTCCAGCCGCCCGTCCGCAACCGTCGCCACCGCCGAGCACGTCGCGCCAACGGGGCCAAGCGGCCGGCGCGTCTTCCCAATCGGCGGGCGGGAACGTGGGACTGCGACGATTCTACGCCGGGGTATTGGCCGCGCATCTGAACCGTTACAAGAGCTACCCGATTTCGGCGCGGCGCCAGGGGCGGGAAGGTACGGCGAGGTTGCGTTTGGTCGTGGACCGATCAGGTGGTGTATTGGATGCCCGGATAGCGCGGTCCGCCCCTTTTCCGGAGTTCGATGAAGCCGCGTTGTCGATGTTGGCGCGTGCCCAGCCGCTGCCACCGTTTCCCAACGGGATGTCCGAGACCGAGATTGTCGTCATGGTACCGGTGACGTTCGAGTTGTCGGACAAGAAGTGAACGCGGGCGGCGCTTGGCCGATGCTTGATGGCTGAAGCGGACGGCTATATGTTCAGGCCAGCACTTTGGCTTTGGTGACTGCTATGAGTCTTATTCGTTGGCCCGGTTTGCTTGCCCCGGTTCTCTTGACTGCCATTGGCCTTCCGACGCTTGCGGACGACATCGTTCGCCGTGGCGCGGCGATTGGCGACTCCCCGATCGTTGATCTCAAAAGCGCCATCGCCTCTCCCGAGGCACACATCGGTCAATCCGTGGTCGTCGAGGGCAAGGTCGACAAGGTCTGCCAGGTGAAAGGATGCTGGTTGGAGTTGATGCCATCGGGCGAGAGCCGCGGTGTGCGGGTGACGTTCGAGAACTACGGCTTCTTCGTGCCGAAGGACTCGATGGGTTGGACGGCCCGCCTCGAAGGCGAGTTCGTTCGGGAGCGGTTGTCGAAGCGCGACGTCGACCACCTCGTCGGCGAAGGCGCGACCGTGCAAAAGCAGCCGGACGGGACGGCGGATCAGATCAGCTTCGTGGCCCGAGGCGTGGAACTTTGGGAACCTCCTGCTGCCGGAGCGTCGTGATGCGCTTGCAACTCGCGCTCAACGTCGATGACCTCGACTCGGCTGTGGACTTCTATTCGAAGATGTTCGGCGTCGCGCCCACGAAGGTGAGGCCGGGTTACGCCAACTTCGCGATCGACGAGCCGCCCTTGAAGCTCGTGCTGTTCGAAGAGCCGGATGCGCCGGAACGCTTGAACCATCTCGGCGTCGAGGTGTTCGATGATGTCGACGTCGGCGAGGCTAGGCAGCGCGTCAGCGCGGGCGGCATCCAGCACTTCAACGAGAACGACACCACGTGCTGCCACGCCCGCCAGAACAAGGTCTGGGCCCGGGAACCCGACGGCTTGCGCTGGGAGTGGTACCGCGTTATCGAAGACGTCTAGCGGTCGGGGACTGCAATTGGCGAGTCTGGCGTTGGTGGGGGCTGGGGCCAGACGGCGAGGCACGAGCCGTGGCGGCGTTGTCCCGTCCCGCAGACGACGCGGCACTCGGGCGCTACACGGCCTCACCACGCGCCAAGAACGAGCCTGATCACCACGGCCAGGACACCGACGCCAGCCACGCCGAGAATCCAAAGCACGATGAACCAGACGATCTCCTTCGGTCCGGTCTTGTCGATGTGGTCGAGCTCTTTACCGACACGCTTGAACATCAGTGATAGCCGGCGTCCGGGTCGACCTTGCCCCGAAAGACCCAGTAGGAATACCCGGTGTAGGTCAGGATCATCGGCAGGAGGATCACCGCGCCGATCAGCATGAACTGAAGGCTGGCGTCAGGTGCTGCGGCTTTCTGGATGCTGATCGCGCGGGGCACGATGTAGGGGTAGAGACCGATACCGAGCCCGGCGAAGCACAAGCCGAAGAGCCCGATCGAAGCGGGAAACGGTATTGCGTCCCGTTTTGCGATCAGACCCCACGCCAGCAAGGCCGCGAGGCCGGCCGTGAGGGTAGGGACCGGCAGGACAAAGACAATCTGCGGGAAGGTGAACCAGCGTGCCGCGATTTCCGGTGACAGGAAAGGCATCCAGAGGCTGACAACGCCGATGAACCCGAGCGTCGCGACCCCCGCGATACGGGCCAGATCATAGGCACGCTCGCGCAGATCGCCTGTTGACTTGAGGACGAGCCAGGTCGTACCCAGCAGACCATAGCCAGCGGTTAGTGCGAGCCCGCACATGACCGAAAAGGGACTCAACCAATCCCACCAACCGCCTGAATAGGATCTGCCCTCCACCTCGATGCCTTGGACGATCGTACCGAGCACGATTCCCTGGGCGCAGGTCGCGGCGAGCGAACCCAGGTGGAAACCACGATCCCAGAATGTTCTGTGCGCCGGGTCACGCCACCGGTACTCGAAAGCGACGCCCCGGAATACCAGCGCCAGGATCATCGCGATCATGGGGGCGTACAACGCCGGCATCAGAACGGCGTAGGCGAGGGGGAAGGCGGCGAACAATCCCCCGCCGCCGAGAATCAACCAGGTCTCGTTGCCGTCCCAGACGGGTGCGACGCTGTTCATCGCCCTGGCTCGGTTGTCGTCGGTACCGAGCAGGGGGAAGACGATGCCGATGCCCAGGTCGAATCCGTCTAGTACGACGTAGGTGAAGACGGCAAAGGCCAGGATAAGAGCCCAGACGGTCGGGAGATCAATCATGGCCGTCGCCGAGTGGTTGCGTCATGGGTGACGAATGCGGGCCTGTGTGCTGTCGTCCACTTGGACGCGTTTCGGCCTCCACGGGGCCGCGACGCATCATTCGGAGCAGGTACCAAATGCCGAATCCGAACACGATGAAATAGACGACGACGAACGCGGTCAACGAAGCCGCGACGGCGGGTGCGTCGATGGGCGAGGCCGAGTCGCCGGTCAACAACAGCCCATAGACGGTGTACGGCTGCCGCCCCACCTCCGTGGTAACCCAGCCTGCGACGAGGGCGACAAACCCCGCCGGGCCCATCGCGACCGCGGCTCGAAGCAATGCCCGGTTCTCGAACAGTCTTCGCCGCAGCCGCTGGACGAGGCCGGACAAACCCATTAGCACCATCAGCAAGCCGATCCCCACCATGATGCGGAACGAGTAGAACACAGGGGCTACCGGTGGCTGATCCTCATCGGGCACGCTGTCTAGCCCTGTGACGGGATGGTCCAAATCATGATGCAGGATCAAGGAGGCCATTCCCGGAATACCGATGGCATTCTCGAGGCGCTGGTCCGCGTCGTTGGGTACTCCGAAAAGGAATAGCGGCGCCCCGTGAGGATAGGATTCGTAGTGCCCCTCCATGGCCATCACCTTGACGGGTTGATGCTCCAGCGTGTTGAGCCCGTGCAGGTCGCCGGCCACGACTTGCAGCGGGGCCACGATTGCGACCATCCACATGGCCATTGAGAACATCTTGCGGGCTTCGGCGTTTGTTTGCTCCCGCAACAGGTGAAAGGCGCCAACCGCACCGACAACGAGGGCGGTGGTCAGATAGGCGGCGAGGACCATGTGTACGAGGCGAAAGGGAAACGACGGGTTGAACAAGATGGCGAGCCAGTCTTCCGGAACGAACTGGCCCACCTCGTTGATCGAAAAACCGGCCGGGGTGTGCATCCAGGAATTCACCGCGAGGATCCAAAAGGCCGATACCAGTGTGCCCGCGGCCACGATGCCGGTGGCGACCACGTGCAGGGACTTCGAAACACGCCCCATGCCGAAGAGCATCACGCCGAGGAAGCCCGCCTCCATGAAGAAGGCCGTCAGCACTTCGTAGGCCATGAGCGGACCGATGACGGGGCCGGCCCTGTCGGAAAAGACAGACCAGTTGGTGCCGAACTGGTACGACATGGCGATTCCCGACACCACGCCCATCCCGAAGGCGACGGCGAAGATCTTCATCCAGAATCTGAACAGGTTGAGATAGACCGCCTTGCCCGAACGCAGCCAAAGCGTCTCCAGGACCAACAGGTAACTGGCTAACCCGATGGACAATGCCGGGAAGATGATGTGAAACATGATCGTGAAGCCGAACTGCACGCGCGCGAGCGTCACGGCATCCAAGGTCTCGATCATGGGGACTCAATCACTGACGGGCGGCCAACGTCACTTCCCTGGTGGGCGTGGCAGTCGTACAAGCGGGACTCAAGGGAAAGAGATGCACCTCACTCGGCCGATCCTAAACGGTCGCACCGGCTCCGCCAAGACCAACATGGGCAACGGGACGGGACAAGCCCGTCCCCTACGACGGTCCTGGCCAGGTCCGTAGGGGCGACCCTTGTGGTCGCCCGCATCGCCTTGAGGCGTGTCACTGGCGGGACGGGACAAGCCCGTCCCCTACGGACGTTCAAGCCAGAACGACTTGACCCAATCTTCCTCGATCTCGACGTGCAGCGTCTTGACTTCCTCCTCGGACACGTCGATGTTGAACAGGAACAAGAACGCCACCTCGGTGTCCTGCTCCCGCACGGTCACGTAGCTCAGGACTTCGTTGCCCACCTCGTTCAGGTAGGTACTGCTCGGCTGGCCGAGGTTTTCGACGACCCACGCCCGGGTCGTGACGCCCGGCTGGATCGCGTCCAGGGACGCGCTGCCATGGAGTCTGCCGTAGCGGTAGTGGGAGTCGGACTCGACCACGAACACGCATCCGCTTAGGGCCAATGCGGTGGCGACGGCGGCGCAGGTCAACGAGAAGCGGATTCGCAACGGGGTCATCGGGTCTCCTTGTTATGCAGGGCAGGGCGAATGTTCGCACCGAATATTCTCACGTGGATGCTGAACGAACGCTTAACGGGCTTGTGCGCTAGTCGTTCAGGAACGCCCTGACATCCTCCTGCCTGCGATAGCGCTCGGGTATCGGGAAGCGGAACACCCGGGCGGCGTTCAGTCCGAGGATCTTCGCCCGTTCGGCGTCGCTGAGTTGCCCCATCGTTCGCTCGATCGCCTCGGCCGAATGGGGCCAGGTGCCCTCGTGGTGCGGATAGTCGTTGGCCCAGAGGAAGTTGTCGACGAGGTTGTGCTCCCGGGCCAGATCCAGTCCGGGTTTGTCCTCCTGGAAGGTGGCGAATCCACACTGACGGAAATAGTCGCTCGGCAGCCGCTTGAGCTTCGGACGGACGAACATGTGGTGTTTCCGGTAAGCCTCGTCGAGCGCCCAGATCGTCCACGGCACCCACCCGATACCCGCCTCGACGCTGCCGAAGCGCAGGTCGGGGTATCGCTCGAGAACGCCGGAAGCACATAGATTGGCGATGGGTTCCATGGTCGGTGCCAGCGAATGGACCGCGTAGTTGACCACGGCCCCACCGTTGCCCCGGGATGTGCGCGGATCGCGTCCCGTCGAAACGTGGAACGTGACGGGTAGGTCGACCTCGGTGATGCAGGCCCATAGCGGATCGAACTCGGGCAGGTTGTAGTTCGCCTGCTCGTGGTCCGGGGGTCCCCAGACCGGTTTGCAGGGCAACGCCAAACCGCGGAATCCGAGTGCCGCGACGCGCTGGATCTCTTCCACCGCCCCGCCTAAATCGGCGGCGGCGATGCAGCCCATCGGCGATAGCCGGTCGTTGTGTGGACCGAACACTTCCCAGGCCCAGTCGTTCCACACGCGGCACATGGCTTGACTGAACTCGGCATCCGGGGTTGCCCAGATGGTGAGTCCCTTGTTCGGGAAGAGCACCTCCGCATCGACGCCGTCCGCGGCCAGGTCGGCGAGGCGCTGTTCCGGCGTCTCCCCGGCGCCGTTGCGCAACCGGTCTTCCCCGTCGAAGACGATGTTGCGGATGCGGACAGGGCGGAAGCCCTCGGTCTTCTGGTACTTCCGGCCCCGCGCATCGACGGCGACACCGGGCAGACGATCGCGGAATCGCTTGTCGATCCGGGTGCGCCAGAGATCGGCGGGTTCCTGCACGTGGCCGTCCGTGGACACCATGAAGTACTTGTTGGGGTCGTCCGGCCGGGCGGTGCGGCTCCAGCCTTCGATGCCGGGCGTCGAGAGCCGCCAGGCGTTGTTCTCGTCGGTCTCGGCGACGGTTTGATCGGACGTGGCAGGTGCCAAAACGGTGTCTCCCTTCGGGTGATCGACTACTGTATCGCAATGGTTGTCACGGTAGGAGAGCGCGGATGACGCCGATGCAGGTCGTCGAGTTCTGGTTGGGTGCCGCACCCGACGATCTCGAGTCGGTAACCGTGGCGTCGAAGCGCTGGTACCGCACCGATGACGGCTTCGATACCGAGATCCGGGACCGGTTCGGCGCGGCGATCGAACAAGCGCAACGGGGCTCGTTTGCGGATTGGGCGGAAACACCCCATGGCGCCCTAGCGCTGGTGATCCTGCTCGATCAGTTTCCTCGCAACGCCTATCGAGGAACGGCGGATGCCTTCGCGGGCGACCCGGTCGCACTGGCCGTTGCGGGAAACGCTGTAGAGCGTGGTTTCGATCGAAGACTCGCCTGCCCCGGACGGGCGTTTCTCTACCATCCCTTCGAGCACAGCGAGGACCCAGAGGATCAGGAGCGCTCCGTGGTCCTCTTCGAAACGCTCGCGGCACAAGCGCCCGAGGAATGGGGCGAGTTCGCCGCGGACTTCGTGCCCTATGCCCACGCCCACCGGGACGTCATTGCGCGTTTTGGTCGGTTCCCGCATCGCAACTCGATCCTCGGGCGGGTAGACACCTCCGAAGAGCGAGCCTATCTGGACCGGGGAGGCGGTTTCTGACTGAGTCCGCGACGGCGGTTGAGAGATTTCGCACGCGAATTGGGGTTGTTGGACTGCATACCCGTCGCGTTTGAATGCCTAAAGTGGAACCCCTGGTTGTCGGCCACTGCCGAGCGAAAGAAGGCGCGTTTGCTATGATCGGGGTTCCCGGACTGGCTTCATCGAAGACGTCGATGGTCAAGAAACCGCAACGCCGCCGCCTCACGGTGGATGACTTCGCCAAGATGTGCGAAGTGGGAATCCTCTCGGCCGACGACCGCGTCGAACTCATCGATGGAGAGCTTGTCGAAATGCCGCCAATGGGATCCGAGCACGCGGGGATCGTCAACGAACTGGCCAATGTTCTTCCCGGTCTGCTTGACCCGGCGGTGCGCTTGCGGGTTCAGTCATCCGTCCAGCTAACCCGGTACACCCAGCCCGAACCGGACCTGGCCGTGGTGAGTCGCGACTCGCGGCTCTATCTGCGCCACCATCCGCAGCCGGAGCAGATTCTCATCGCGATCGAAGTGGCGGATTCGTCGCTCAAGTACGATCGCGAGCAAAAGATGCCGCGTTATGCGGCGGCGGGCGTGCCCGAAGCGTGGCTCGTCGACGTGCGTGCACGAACCATCACCGTGTATACCGACGCGACCGCGGAAGGCTATCGCGCTTCGCGCACGTTGGGATGGAGCGAGGAACTGGAGGCCACGGCCGTCGCGGGCCTTCGCCTAACCTTCGAGGAAATCCTTCCGAGCGCGTATTTTCCGTAGGGCGGACCGTTGCGGCGGCGGGCGAAAACGCGTCAGGACACGTCGTTGTATTTCCAGTTCCCGTGAAAACCGTAGGGAACACGGTGCGGCAACTCGGCGCACGCGATGGGTCCATCGGCGAGGTTCTCGGCATGGAAGAACGCGAGGTCGCTGCGATTCTCGCGCCCGCGGTGGACGACGCTTAACAGGTAGCCGTCCCCCTCGGCGGCGTTCCTCGATCTCGGGACGAACACCGGCTCGCCGGTGGTATCGCCGTCTGGAAGCACGTAGCGGGCATGACGGCCGCTTCCGAAGTCGTGGCGCACGATGCTGTTGAGGGTCAGGTCGCTGCTGCCATTGGACGCCGCCGCGTAGTAGCCGTGGCGGTAGGTCGTGCCGGCGAAACGTTCGTCCAAGCGCGGGAACTCGCCGGTCGTGTCGTCGAGAGCGCGGTGCTGCACGCCGTTTGAATTGTCGGCGAGATCGATGACCCACTCCGTCAGGCGGGCTTGGGCAGAAGCCGTCGGCGTGCCGTCGACGTTGGGGAACAGCGGGATCTCGTCGAACTGCATCACGTGGGCGACGATGCGATTCCCATCCGTGTAGGCGTTCATGGGATGGAATACGAAGCAGGGGTCGGTTTCGAACCAGCGGATGTCGGCGACCGAGCCATCGCGGCGCATCACGGCAAGGTGGGTTCCCTTGTCCGGTTCCCAGGCGAACACGGGCTTGCCGCGAATCGCCCGGGTTCGGCTGGCGGTGACCGGGAATACGGGAAACACGACATGCTCGTCGGTGACGATGAAGTCGTGCATCATGCTGGCGAAAGGTGCCTTGAAACGCTCGGAACGCGTGAGCGTCCCGGATGCATCAACCGTCTGGTAGCTCACGTCCTTGCTGAACATCCCCGACGCCATGTAGCCGAAGAAGAGCATCTCGCCGGTCTTCGGATCCATCTTGGGATGTGCCGTCATCGGTCCAGCCAAGCGGTCATCGAAACGCCAAGCGCCGACGGAGTCCAGTGTGTCGGGATCGATCTCGAACGGTGCGTGGGCTTCCTCGAGGGCCAGCAGCTTGCCGCCGTGCCAGACGATGTTGGTGTTGGCCAGCCCGTCGTCCACCATTTTCCGCGCGGCGCGGTCGTTCTGCATCGGGTTGAACGGATTGACGAGGCTGCGCCCCTCGCGCCGTTCCACCTCCCATTTGCCGGTGCGCACCCAGCGGTTTCGGTAGCGAACCCGACCGTTGCCGACGTGGAACCTGTGCAGCATGCCGTCACCAGCGAACCAGTGGTGGTCGTGGCGAGGCGGGAACTGCGGATCCGGGCCGTTGCGGTAGTAGGTGATGTCGAGGTCTTTGGGCAGTTCACCGCGGACGATCACGTCGTCGATGTCGCACTCCATCCGGATCGGTGCATAGTTGCCCCGGAGTTGGGGATGATCGGGATAGGGCGTCGTCATGGCGTGGCCTCGTTCTTCGAATGCACGGTCAGTCACTCTAGACCATCGACATCGGCAACCGCCCGCGCCGGCAACGGCGCACCGTCTACGTGCGAGTCGTGCGTCGAATAGACGAGGGGCGCCATGTCCCACGCTTGCACGGGCGAGAATGCAGCATGCCCGCCTTCCGCGAACAGTCGTGTTTGGCGGCTGCCTGCTAGCGTCGGGTAGATCCGCCCGGTCAACTTGCACCGATCGTTGGCGTAGACCTCGATGATCGATGCGTCCAGGAAGACGGTCAGCCGAAGCATGCCGTCCTCGTCGAGGGGGCAGGGCGCCGTCTGGACCGGGTGGTCGCGCTTCTCGGCCCTGGTGGCCATGGGAAACGAGCGGAATACGGCGGGATCCCGGCTGGACCGGGTGGAGTCGATCGAAAGCGTGCGTGCCGCGGCGTCGTAGACGATTCGGGTTTCCTCGACGCGGTTCGGGGCGGCACGGACACTCAAGCCCGCCCGCCGTGCGCCGCGTGGCTGGATGGCCAATCGAAGTTCCAGGCAATCGCCAGCCAGCGCGGGGAAGAGTCGCTCGTCGTCGAGCGTCAAGGCAGCCGTCTCCCGGGCGTTGCGGCGCAGCAGTTCGACCTCGCGCGCCGGTTCGATCATGAGACCCCCGGAGTCCGTGGCGGTGAGCACGCTGGGAAGGGTCATGGTAGCGAACTGGTCGGTTCCCGGTCGGCGCTGGGCAATGGCCCAGGCCCAGAACACCCTCCTTCCCATGCCATCGAGTAGGGACTCCGGCGCGAAGCTCGCCCCGCCGGGATAGGTTAGCCGATGGTGGCTGTCGGGGATAAACGTCCCGGCGTGGTAGCGGCCGAGATAGTAGCGCGTGCCGCGCGGGTGGCTGATGCACATCAATACATGGCGGTCGCCCAGTTTGAAGAAGTCGGGGCAGGCACAATCCTCGTTCCCATCGGTCCAGTTGGGATTCGGGTTGTAGAACGGTCGTTGGTAGTCCCAGTTTTCAAGGTCGCTGGACGTGAACAGGTAGGCGGTGTCGCGCACGTTGTGGGGTTTGACGAGCCCGCCCAGGATCATGTGGTAGACATCGCCGTCTAGCCAGGCATGGGGGTCGAAGACCCGGTACACGTCGAAGGCGGGGTCGCCCCGTTTGGGCTCGGCGATGACCGGATTGGCGGGGTGGCGTCGCCACCGGACGAGGTGGTCGTCTTCTGCGAAGGCGATACAGATGCCCGCGTTGATGCCGTAGTAGACGAGAGCCGGGATGCCCTCCCGCGTGACCAGCGCGCAACCTGAAAAGATGCCTTCCTCGGGAATGTCCGGACCAGGCGCGAGTGCGGGCGGATGGAACCGCCAATGCACGAGATCCGTGCTCGATGCGTGGCCCCAGCAGTGGCCACGGCGTGGAAGGCCGGGATCCTGGAAGATGTAGAAGAGGTGATAGCGCCCGCGCCAGAACAACGCCCCGTTGGGATCGAAGGGCGCGCAGGAACCCTCCGGCGCCACGAAGTGGTACCGCGGTACGTGGCGTTCTTCGGCTGTGGCCATGCTCGTTCCCCACAGATATTGTGGTTCCTAAACGATGTCGATAGCCAGCGTTGCATGACGCCGTGGGGACGACGCTTGTGGTCGCCCGCCGAACCCGCATCGTCGGGGTTGTGGTACGAGAATGCGGCAGCACTCTCGATCGCGCCCGAAGGGCGCGCCGGGACGGGACAAGCCCGTCCCCTACGGACGACTCCAGCGTTGTGCATAGGCCGTAGGGGCGACGCTTCTCGTCGCCCGTCCTGGATGAGGCGGGAGGTCGGCGGGACGGGGGCCCGTCCCCTACGGCTCGCGCGGCCGCGCGCGTGACGCAACGGGCATGAATCGTCGCCGTGTTTAGGTTATTTTTTCACCGGCGCGAGGGGGTGACTAACCGAAGTGACGACTGAAGGGGCGTTGGCCGGCCTCAAGGTTCTGGACGTGGCCGGCACGATCGCCAGCGGCTATTGCGGCAAGCTGTTTGCGGATCACGGCGCCGAAGTGATCAACGTGGAGCCGCCGGACGGCGGCTTCGAAACCCGCCGGGAGCCCCCGTTCATTCCCGGGTCCGACGCGCCGGAATCGAGCGCCTTGCACGCCTACCTCAGCACCAACAAGGCGAGCGTCGCCTTGGACGTCGGGGCCGAACCGGAGCGACTGGTGCGCTTGGCGCAGGGCAGCGCCGTGGTCCTCGACGACGGTCATTTCGACTGTGCCGCCTTCACGGGGGCAGCACCCGAGGTCGTGGTCTCCACGATCACCTGGTTCGGTCGCCACGGCCCCTACGCCGACTTCAAGGGCAACGGCGCCGTCTGCTGGTCGCTGGGCGGCATGGTGCGGAACGTGGGTCCCGAACAAGGACCGCCCTGGGTTCCAACGGGTTGCGGGGCGGAAATCGTCGGCGGCCTGGCGGCGTATATCGGCACCATGGGACAGGTGATCGCCCGCGCCATGGGCAATGCCACGGGGCCGGTGCGGCTCGACACGAGCATTCACGAGGCCAACCTCTGCTTTACCGAGGTGGGCGGTGTCGGGGGCTACCGCAGCGGGCGGCGGGGCAAGCGCCTTGGCGTGAACCGTTTCGCCCCGACCTATCCGCTGGGCGTCTACGCCTGTGCGGATGGCTGGCTTGGCGTGACGGCCTTGACGCCGAGGCAGTGGAAGAACTTCTGCTCGCTGCTCGCGATGGATCAGTATGCGGACGAACCCGACTACCAGACCGCGATCGGTCGGCTGATGGACTACGACACGCTGGAACCGATCATCCGGCAGCGGGTGCGAAAACGTTCCGCCGCCGAACTGGTCATCCGGGGCCAGTCGCTGCGTGTCCCGCTCGCGCCGGTACCGACCATGGAGGAACTGTTCTCGGTGGACCAGTACGTCCACCGGGGCGCGTTCACGGAAATCTCGTGCAACGGGACCGGTTTCCAGGTGCCCGCGACGCCCTTCCGGTTGTTCCGTACACCGTCTACCGCGGGCGGCACGGTGGCCCGGCTTGGCGAGTCCAACGGCGAGTACGGCGAGTGAGCCGGCCGGGGATTCTCGCGGGCTTGCGGGTCGTGGACCTGTCCATGGGCTGGGCGGGACCGCTCGCGGCGCGCCATTTGGCGGACATGGGTGCCGACGTCGTCAAGGTTGAGGGCTGCGTGCGCTTCGACTGGTGGCGAGGCTGGGAAGCGACCCAGGGGTGGATCGACAGCCACGGCGCAGAGAAGAACCCGGCGTTCAACATGGTCAACCGCAACAAACGCGAGGTGACCCTCGATCTGTCGACACCCGTGGGTACCGACCTGCTGAAGCGCTTGGTGGCTGTCTCCGACGTTGTTGTCGAGAACTACTCGGCAGGCGTGCTGCCGAAACTCGGCCTCGACTACCCCGTGCTGTCGGGTATCAATCCGGCCTTGGTCATGATTTCGATGCCGGCGTTCGGCACGGATGGTCCGTGGTCCAGCTACCGGGCCTACGGTTCCACCGTGGAACAGGCGTCGGGACTGCCGCATCTGTCCGGCGAGTCCGACTATCCGCCGACGATGGTGCACGTTGCGCTCGGCGACTCCGTAGGTGGCTTGAACGGTGCCGCCGCGTTGCTCACTGCGCTCTACGAACGGCAGCGTACCGGCGAAGGCCAACACCTCGACCTGTCCCAATCCGAGTGCCTGTTCCCGCTCGGCGTGCAGGGGATTCTGACCCAGTCCGTCACGGGCGCGCCGCCGCCGCGGCGCGGCAACCGCTCCTCGCGTCATGCGCCCCACGGCGTCTACCGGTGCGTCGGCGAAGACGAGTGGATCGCCATCGCCGTGCAGTCGGAAACCGAGTGGGATGCGTTCTCGGCGTTCTCGGGTATTGACGGGTTCGGCGACGTGGCGGACCGCTTGAGCTGGGTCGATGAGCTTGATGCCGCGATTGCGAGCTTCACCGAAGGCCAGGTGGCCGAAGTGCTGATGCTGGAACTCCAGGCTGTCGGCGTGCGGGCCGGCTACGTGGCGAGCGGCTTGGAACTTGCGACCGACCCACATCTCGCCGGGCGTGGATTCTGGAAGCTGATGGAGCGGGACCACGTCGGCGTGCTGCCGCATCCGGCCGCGCCGTACCGCGTCGGCGAGGAACCCTTCGACATCGACCGCCCGGCACCGACCCTGGGCGAGCACAACCGGGAGTTGCTGGGTGATCTGCTTGGCTTGAGCGAGGCCGAGATGGACGACCTGGAACGCGACGGTGTCATCGGCACTACGCCAAGGCTTTCGTGAAACCGCCACTCGATCGCATCCGCGTCATCGACGCCACCACGCGCTGGGGTGAACTCGCCGGAAAGGTACTCGCCGAACTTGGTGCCGAGGTCTTCAAGATCGAGCCGGCGGAGGGATGCGAGTCGCGCCGCATGGGACCGTTCGATGGCGACGAGTCGCTGTATTGGGCGTGCGTCGGCGCGGGCAAGAAGAGTGTTGTCGCCGACGACGCAACGCCCTTCCTGGCTGACGCGGACGTATTCATCGAATCCGGGCGTTGCCGAGATCTCGCTGGGGACTTTCCCGGGCTCATCCACGTGTCCGTCACCCCCTTCGGCACGACGGGACCGCTCGCCGGCGCACCAGCCGCGGAAGTGACCGTCGAAGCGGCGGGCGGGCTGGTGGGGCTGCAGGGCGACCCCGACCGTCCGCCCGTCCCGATGGGCGCGATGCCGCAAGCCGCGTTCCACGCCGGTGTGCAAGCCGCGGCCGACATCGTCGTCGCCCTCTACGAACGCGAGCAGTCGGGGCTCGGCCAGCACCTGGACGTCTCTGCCCAGGCATGCGTCGTCTGGACGCTGATGAACGCCACGGGCTATCCGCCGAATACGGGCCGCAATCCGCCCGGAACCAGCGAGTTCCGGGGCCAGTCACCGCCGTCGGCGGCCCGGCAGCGACTGAAGTTGCCAGGCAATGTCCAGTGTCGTGACGGATTGGTCCAAGTTCGCTTTCAGATGCGCCACATCGGTGAACGCACCTTCGACGCGCTGCTGCGCTGGGTGGAGTCTTCGGGGATGGACGTCCCGGACAACGTCCGTGGAATGGACCTCAGTTCGTGGCTCTCTTTGCTTCGTGCCGGTGAACTGGACCTCGAAGCAGCCCAGACGGCGGCCGACTTGATCGAAGAACTGCTTACTACGAAGACCCTGCAGGAAGTCCAGCTTTTCTCGGCCCGACACGGTCTCACCTTGGCCGCGATCCACACGATTCCCGACCTCCTGCGCGATCCGCAACTGGCTGATCGCGACTTTTGGCTGACGAGCACAACGAATCGGCACGAGTTGACCAGCCGCGTCCCCGTACAGGTCCATGCCGGCCCCTTTGCCCGGCTGTCTAGAACGCCGTTGTCGTTGAACCGCAAAGCACCGGCCTTGGGGTCCTCGAGTCCGCCTTCCCCGCGTCCACGTAGGCAGGGGGCGGGAACCCGTACCGCGCCGTTTGCCGGGCTGAAGGTGGCCGATTTCAGCTGGGTAGGCGTCGGACCCATGATCGGCAAGGCGCTGGCCGACCACGGCGCCACCGTGGTGCGCATCGAGTCGGCAAACCGGGTCGACCTGTTGCGTACGGCGCCGCCGTTCAAGGACGACGAACCGGGTCAGGATCGAGCGCAGTTCATGGCCAATTTCAACACCTCGAAGCTTGGCATGACCATCGACCTCAAGAACCCGGAAGGACCGAAACTGGCTCGTCGGATGGCCGACTGGGCGGATGTGGTCCTGGAGAGCTATTCGCCGGGAACGATGGCCCGGTTCGGCCTCGATTGGCAGACGCTCTGTGCGAACCGCGACGACCTCGTCATGCTGTCCACGTCGATGCGTGGCCAGACCGGTCGCGAACGCGGATATTCCGGTTTCGGCGGACAGGGCGCGTGCATAGCGGGGTTGTTCGACCTGGTCGGTTGGCCGGACCGGCAACCATCGGGTCCCTGGGGCGCGTACACGGACTTCATTTCACCGCGTTTCGGCATCAGCGTGCTGGTTGCGGCGCTCATGGATCGACGTCGTACGGGACTCGGCCAATATATCGATCTTGCGCAGATAGAGTGCGGCATCCGGTTCCTCGAACCGTTGATCCTCGACTACGCCGCCAACGGTCGTGTCGCGCAGCGTTTGGGTCAGGCCTCGCCCGGCCTCGATCCGCACGGCGTCTTTGCGTGCGCGGGCGAGCAACGCTACGTTGCCGTCGGTGTCGAAACGCCGGACGAGCGTGAAGCACTCGGAACGATGCTTAACGGGGTCGAACTTGGTGACTGGTGCCGTGCACGCGACGCCTTCGGGGCGGCGGCGGAGCTGCGTCGGGTCGGTGTCCCTGCCTACGTCGTCATGAGGCCAAGCGACCTGTACGAAGATCCCCAGCTAGCCCACCGGGGGTTCTTCGAAACGCTTGATCATCCCGTCATGGGACCGACGCCGTACGATGGCCCGGCAACGATCTACTCCCGAACCCCACAGCGGCTGCGCTCGGCTGCGCCGTGTCTCGGCCAGCACAGCGACGAGGTGCTGCGCGATCACCTGGGAATGGAAAACGAGGAGATCGAGCACTTGCGTGGCATCGGCGCGCTCCGCTAACGGTCGGCGTGCTATGTCGCGACGGGATTGCCGGGGTCGGTGATCCACTCGCTAAAGGAACCCGGATAGAGCGCGGGCTCCGGCATGCCGGCGTGGACCATGGCGAGCACGTTGTGGGCCGCCGTCACGCCGGAACCGCAGTAGCAAACCACCGGCTTGCCGCCTTCGCCGGCGAGCAGGGCACTAAACCGGCGTTGCAATTCGGCCCGTTCGAGGAACCGGCCGTCATCGCCGAGATTGCCTTGAAATGGCGCGTTCAGCGCTCCGGCGATGTGGCCCGCGACCGGATCGATGGTTTCGTTCTTGCCGTGAAACCGGTCGCTGGCCCGGGCGTCGACGAGGGTCCAAGTGCCGGCGTCCACGTGTTCGCGAACCTGTTGCATCGACACCGGAGACGGAACAACAGGCGCCCGGGCAGTATCCCTTGCCGCGTGCGCCCCTTCGCGTTTGAGCCAGGCTTGGTAACCGCCGTCGAGTACCGCGACGGCGGTGTGTCCGGTCCACCGGACCATCCACCAAAGCCGGGCGGCGAACATGCCGCCCACGTCGTCGTAGGCGACGATCTGCGTTTCGTCGGTGACACCGTGTTCGGTCAACAAGGCCTCGAACGCCGCGCGTTTCGGTAGGGGATGGCGCCCGCTTTTGCCAGGTTCTACGGGACCGGACAGATCGATATTCAAGTGCAGGTATGCGGCCCGGGGGATGTGGCCATCCCTGTAGCGGCGGCTACCGGCATCCGCATTCGTGAGATCGAACCTGCAATCGAACATACGGACTTCGGCAGGGGACAGTCCCGCGAGATCCTCTGCACCGATCAACGTGGTGTAGATACGCCACTCCGCATACGTATTGGAGCCTACGAACGTAACACGGTGCCGACTACCTCGTCCCGGTACAACGCCTCGACTTCGGACGCGTCGAGGCCTATCTCGATGAGTATCTCGCGGGTGTGCTCGCCCAAGCGAGGCGGTGGCCGTTCGGCGGCCAGTTCGGCGTGGGCGAATGCCCACGGGAACCCGCCGAATCGAAGCGTTCCCAAGTCGGGATGGCACTGTTCCGGAAACCACTCACGCTCGGCGAACTCGGGGTAGTCGAGTATTTCGAGCACGTCGAGTACGGGCGCGGCGGGAACGCCGGCCGCGACGGCCTCGGCAACCGCCGTGGCGCGGAACCGGCATCGGGACCAGTCCTCGATTCGACTGTCGATTTCGTCCTCGGCGGCTCGTCGCGCCCAAAGCGAGTTCAACGCATCGAAGTCCATGCCGATCAGGCCGGCGAGCTTGTGCCAGTCCTCGTCGTTCCGGCATGCCAGCGCAATCCATTGGTCGTCGCCTTCGACCGGATAGACACCATGGGGCACCATCCGTGGGTGCCGGTTCCCCCAACGCGTATTACCCCCCGAGATGCTTGCGCGCATGACCTCCTCGCCGATGTAGGGGACGGCTGAGGCGATCATCGAACCGACCACCTCCTGACCCTCGCCGGTCAAGTCGCGATGCACCAGCGCGAGCAGCGCACAGGCGGCCATCTTGAGTCCGGTGATGGCGTCCATCTGGTAGAACCCCATCACCATGGGGTCGCCGTCGGCGTAGCCGAACAACGCATCCCATCCGGCCATCGCCTCGATCGTCGCGCCATTGGCCTTGTAGGCCGCATACGGGCCCGTCTCGCCGTAGCCGGACCAGGTAACCGTGATGATGTCGTGCTTGGTTGCAGCGAGCGAGGCGTGATCGAGTCCGAACTTGTGCATCACCCGGGGTGTGAAATTGCTCGTCACGACATCGGCGGTGCGGATCAGTTCCCGGGCCACGTTTCGCCCCCGCTCGTCGTTCAGGTCGACGGCAATGCCGCGCTTGTTGCGATTGGTGCTGGCGAAGTTGGCGCTTGTGTTGAGCGGGTGTGCGCTTGGGTTTCGGAGCGTCCGGCTCGCTGGCCGCGAATTGCGCCAGATGTCAGGCCGGCGATGACTTTCGACCTTGATCACGTCCGCGCCGAGGTCGGCCAGCATGTTGGTGGCGAACGGTCCGATCCAGGCTTGGGTGAAGTCGATGATGCGAAGACCCTCCAAGGGACGGCGGCGGCTTCGATGATGCCCCGACATGATGTCTGCGGCCATCCATCCGTTCCCGGAATTCCGCATCGGTTCGAGCGGCGGGGGGTCGATCCGGCTCATCGCGGCTGGCATGCCCGGGTAGGCGGTCTCCCCATGTTTCGGATCATCGAGTGTTCGGAAGTACCCGGTGGCGAGCATGTGTTCGTTGCAGAGCAGCATGCTCGGCTCTTGAAACAGCCCGATCCGCGGCGCACCGAGGTCGATCATCGCCTTGAAGAACGCCTCCGCGCTCCTGCCCGCGCTGTTCGAACGAAGAAACTCGCCCAAGGCCGCTGGATCGTCATGGCGCTGGGCGGGCGTGTCGAGGTCCGCCGGTACTGAGGTACGGTCGATGCCCAGAACGCCCAATGCCATCGTGAACGTCGACTCGTCGGCCAGGTTCGCCGACACCTTGCCGTCGCCCACCGGGAACAGCCGAACGCCGGTGGCGGGTCCGCCGTGGCGCTCGTCCGCCCGGCCAGTCAACTGGCTACGCAGGAATGGCGTCATCGAAGCCAGGACATCCAGTCCGCTGGTGACCACCCGCTCGACTTCGCCGGTCGAGAGCCGTTTGTGTACCGCCGCCAGCGTCGCGCCGAACGCGCTGGCACCAACGATGTAGGCTGCAAGGTTGGCCGGTGCCCGCAGGGGTTCCCGATCAGGGCTGCCGTTGATGCTGAGATAGCCCGACGCGGCCTCCAGCAAGAGAGGCACCGACGGCGTGCCGTCGAGAGCGCCGTTCTCGGCGTAGGGCATGACTCGGGACACGATGGCATCCCGGTGTTCGATGCCGAGCCGGTCAAGCGCGGCCGTGGATTGCGCGGTGAGCAAGATATCCGAACCTGCGGCTTCGGCGGCACGGGTGACCAGGCGCTTGTTGGCGGAGAGATAGCGTTCCGTCAGCGCATCGCTAACGGCTTCCCCAGGCACCCGGAACACGGCCACGTCGGCCCCCCACAGGGCGAACTGCAGTCCGCAGTACGCGACGGATGGGTCGGTGCCCACCTGGAGAACGCGCAGGGGGATCACCGCAGACCGCGCCGGGGTTGTCGAATCATCGTTGCGAAAAGTACCCTTTGGAAGTCCTCGACGACAAGGAGCCGACCATGAGCCAGACGCCGTTGCCGTTCGTCGATTCCACTGGCAGCTTCGCCAACGATCGCTATCGCCGTGTGCGGATGCCGCCTCCGGAGTGGGTGCCGGACGCGAATGAGCGCAACACCATGTATCAGCGAAAGTCGATCCGGGTGTACGACGCGCGGTTGCTGGAACCGCCGCCGTCGTTGGACAAACACGGTTTCACGCTCGCCGACGCCGAAACCACCGTCACGGACCTGCACGATCAGGATATGGTGACAAGGCGGTTCTACGACGAGTGTTCACGGCTGGTGCGCCGGTTAACGGGATGCAGTGGGACGCGGGTGATCCAGCACCAGTACCGCAACGGCTACAACGGATTGCCGGCCGGGCATCCGCGGGGTCACCGGCCCACCGCCAACGGCAGCCCGGGTGGCTACGGCGGCACCCACGCCGACATCAGTCCCTTTGCCGAGAACCGCTGGAACGAGTTCGTCGACGGACGGCACTGCGCCATGTACAACGTCTGGCGCAGCACCGACCTCGAACACGACATCGAGGTCATGCCGCTCGCGGTCTGCGACATGCAGACGGTCGCGTTCGATGACATGATCGCGGCGGACGCTTGGGGAGGCATCCTCCCGCGCCGCAGGCTGGTCAGCTACCGGCTCGCGTACAACCCCGCCCAGCGGTGGTACTACTTCCCGCGCATGACGCCGAGGGAGACGCTGGTCTTCAAGCAGTACGACACCCGCCAGGAGGTGGCGAACCTCCGCACCACCTACCACGGTGCCATCGCCGATCCGACCACCCCCGACGACGCCCCGTTGCGGGAGACCATCGAGGTGCGCGTGCTGGCCCTGTTCGACGAAGACACCGACCGGGAGGCGAGAAGAGCGAGATTCCAGGCCCAAGTGCCGAACGCGCTGCCGAACGGCGTGATCTCCAGCTGGGCCGCCCGCTAGCCTCGGACCGGCAAGGTACCGTAGGGGCGACCCTGCGGTCGCCCGTATTGACGGCAATGCGTGCGACGCACTACCGGATTTTGCGCACCCGTAACCCTACGCTTGGGCCTATGATCGGACCGAAGGGGGAGTTGGCGGACGTTGGTGCCCATTGGGGATCGTGTGGACGAGATCGTCGAGTTGCTGCGCGAAGCGGAACTCGACGAAACCAAGTGGCCGGCCGCATCGGCGTTGATCGACGACACCTGCGGCCTCCAGGGTAACGACCTGCTTCTGGCGGGCCTGCACCCGCTGGGCGGGATGGACATCAAGCTCCGGTGGCTCCTGCTGCGCGGCGAGCCACGACCCGATTTGAAACGCGACTACGCCGAGAACTATGCGGCGATCGACGAGCGTCCTGCTGCGGTTCTCCGGGAGCCGTTCGGAAAACTGGTCCACACGGCCTCGCTGTTGCCGGACGGCGTACGCCGGACTTCCCCGACGTACAACGAATACCTCGTGCCCAACGCCGGCGAGAACTGCCTGAACGTCCGAATGACCGCCACGCGCGACCTGCAGGTTGCTTGGTCGCTGGTGGGGCCGGGAGGGGGGCACGCGAGTGATTGGCGTACCGACCAGATCGATGCGATCCGGCAGCTGCTGCCCCATGTACGCCAGTTCGTCCGAGTCCGACATGCATTGGCCGATGCCCGCGCCGATGGCATGAGTACTACGGCGCTGCTCGACACGCGCCGTATTGGGATACTTCTACTGGACCGCGAGGGCCGGATTGTCGAGGCCAACGACCACGCGCGCATCCTGCTCGCACGGGGCGAAGGCATGTCGGATCGCCAGGGTCACCTAGTCGGCGTCCCGCCGGCGGACATTGACCGCATGGCGGGGCTGGTCGACGCGGCTTGCCGAAAACGCCGCGGTGGATCGATGCCGATTGCCCGGCCGCAACGCGCACCGCTGGTGCTCTACGCTACGCCCACGGACCCGGCAGAGGTGCCGCCGCCGTTGGACCGCTGCGTCGCCCGGATCCTGCTTGCGGAACCCTTCGCCGCGCCTGCGGTCAACGCGGAGCGCCTGGCGGCGGCCCTGGGGCTCACGCCGGCTCAGGCCCGCGTGGCGGCCGCGCTCGCCGCAGGCGGCACGGCGGCTTCGATCGCCGCAGCGACACATCGGACGCAAGCTGCGGTGCGATGGAATATCCGCGAGGCGCTGACCCGACTGGGCCTTTCCCGCCAGCTGGACCTCGTCCGGGTCGTGTTGTCGACGCCGGGAATCTTCAACGAGCGCCACTGACGGCGGGCGTTTCAACCAGCGAGGCGGGCCACGGGGAAACCCTGGTCGTCGTGTCTCGTGAAAACTATCAATTCTGATAGGGACGCCTAGCTCCGCCCCGTGTTGTGCTTCCACATCGCGGTGTCTTGCTGGGAACACGGTGACACGTCGCAACACAGGGGCTAGCTAGGGGCAAGAATGAACGGATCGACCGCCGCATCGGCGCCTACGGAGCTTCGTTACGGTCGTGTTGTGGTGGCGGGATGTCTGTTCGCGTTGTTCGCTGCGGTCGGGATCCATTGGGTCGTTTCGTCCGATCCGGCGGAACCTGAATCGTCGCCGGAGGACACGCCGACTGCGGAGTCTCAGCGCCGGGAAATCGTCGAGGAGTTGGTGGCCGCGATCAACGCGCAGAGTCGCGGCGGTCGAACTCCGCCGACGGTCCAGGCACCGCCGCCGCGGGATTCCTCTCCGACCCGGGCTGACCCGCAGACTGGCACAGTCGAACGTCCCCACGCTCCCAAGGGCTACGCCTACGCCACGTTCGAGCGGGCCGGACCCCCGACACACTCGGAGGTCGCGCGCGACGAGGAGCCGCGTTCGCATGCCCCTGCCTGGCTCTCGTCGCCGGATTCTCTGGCAGCGGTCGCGGCCAATGCCGAGGCGGCGGACCGGGACTGGTCGTTCGGCTGGGTTCGGCTCGGCCCGGATGTGCGCCTCGAGGACGCCGAGGCGGAACTGGCTACGCTGGGCGTCGTCGTCGAGGGGCAGGCGGGAGACCTCCTCCGGGCCAGGCTGCCGAGCGATCCCGACCGGCTTCAGATAGTTGCGGCCCTCCCCACCCTAGACGGCCTAGGGGCGCAGCCGTCGTCGGCCAAGCTGCCGGCGTCGTTCGCCGAGGAGGCGCGTGGCAAGCCGGCCCACGAGATCGTGCCGGTATTCGTTACGCTTGCAGCGGCGGGCGACAACGACGGTCGGTGGCGGGCGGCGCTCGAAGGCCTGGGCGTCGTGGTAGGCGTGTACGACGCCCACACTCGGTCCTACGTTGCCAACGTCGAGTACGGCCACCTCGAAGCCTTGGTGGCGGCGGACTTCGTGGCGTACGTGGAGCCCGTGGGCATCGTTGAGGCGGCGAACGACACGGCGGTGCCAGCGATGGGTGCCAACGCGTACTGGACGTACACGGACGCCGGGGGGTTCGCCGGCACGGCCGGGCAGGGCGTCGCCGTCGGCGTCATGGATACGGGCCTGAACATCAACCACCTGGACGTCGAGTCGAGCCGTTTGAGCGTCTGCGGCGCGAACTTCGTTTCCTCGACGGAGGAGGAGCAGGACCTGTGGGTGGACGCCGGCCTTCACGGTACCCACGTCACAACCACCATCGCGGGCAACGGGGCAGCCGAGCGGCGCTACGCGGGCATGGCGCCGCTAGTGCCCCACATCCGCTTCGCAAAGGTCCTGCACAGCGAGGGATATGGCGCTAGCTCTTGGATCTTCGCCGGCATGGACTTCCTGACCGAGGCGTCGGCTTGCGCCGCCGCCGGCTGGGCCGACGACGCGGTCGCCCCGCCCATCGTGAATATGAGCCTGTCGGCCAGATCGTTGACGTTCGAGGGTCGCGATGCGGCGGCGCGCAAGCTCGACGCGGTTGTCTACGACACGGGCCAGCTCTACGTCGTAGCGAATTCGAACGCCGGCGTCCACGGGTTTTCGAACTACGGTGCCGCGAAGAACTCGTTGCCCGTGGGGGCGGCGTGGGACAGCGGCGAACTGGCGAGCTTCAGCAGCCACGGCCCCACCGCCGACGGACGCCTCGCGCCGCTGGTGGTGGGCACCGGCGTGCACGTCCATTCGGCCCGGGGTGATGGCAGCCGAGGCGGTTACGTGCGGTTCAACGGCACCAGCATGTCGTCGCCGTCGGTCGCCGGCGTCGCGGCGCTCACCATGGACGCCCAGCCGGATCTCGTTGGCAACGCGGCGCTGGCGAGAGCGCATCTGATGGCGAGCGCGGTCAAGCCGGACGCCTGGCTGGACGCCGAGGACGCCTTTCCGTCCGACAACACGAACGGGCCCGGCGCGTTGCACGCCCGCTTCGGTCTCGGCAAGGTCTCGGGTACGACGAGCGTGTTCGACCGGCCCGAGGACGACGGCTGGGAGTCGGGCGGCTGGCACGGCATCCTTCTCGAGGCCGGCGAGACCAGCGAGCACGTGATCGACGTGCCGGCGGACGCGAGCCGCCTCGACGTCGTGCTGACCTGGGACGAGCCGCCGGCGGACGTGATCGCCAACACCGTGCTGAACGATCTGGACCTCTGGCTGGAACGACCCTTGCCGCGTCTTGACGCCGACCTCGGTTCGCGGTCCCGACGCGACAACGTGGAATGGGTGATCGTCCGCAACCCGCAGAGCGGGCGCTGGCGGGCGCGCGTGGAGGCCGAGCGGATCCATGGCGAGAAGCCTCGCGCGGCATTGGCCTATACGATCATCCGCGGCCCCGCGACGCCGCAGCTCTCCATCGTCGCCGCGAGCGACACGCTGGGCCCGAACGGCGATGTGGAACTCACCGTATCCACCGACGGCTACGTGGCGGCGGGCACGCGCCTAGTGATGGACTGCCGCACGGCGGAAGGAGCCCCGTGCCACCCGAATGGAACCTACCAGGAGGTGCAGGACGACGCCCCGGCCTTCCGGACCGTTGGCCCCGGCGACTTCGTCCTGCTCGGCGAGATCCGGCCGGGCGAGCCGCGGACGGTGCGTTTCCGCGGCTTGGGGGCGGACGCGGAGGCGCGGATGCACTTCACGGTTACCGGCTGGAACGCCAAGGGGGACACGGCGGTCGTGTTCGCGGAGGAAGCGGAGGACGTGGAGTTCGCTGCGCCGCCCAACGACGACTTCGTGAAGGCGGTCGACTTGGAAGGCCCGGTTGAAGGCGACCTGCTGACGGCCACGACCGAGTCCGGCGAGCCGGCGTTCGAGGACGGCACGGAGCGGCCTGCGGCATCGGTGTGGTACCGATGGACGGCCAAGGACGACGGTGCGGTCCATTTCTCACTCGCGCCGACGGAGGCGTTCAGCTACGCGCCCTACCCCGACCGCGAGTTGTACGAGGCCTTCGAGACGCGGGTGGACGTGTACCAGGGCAGCACCATCGCGGGCGGACAGCCGGTTGCCTCGGCCCCGTGGGGTGCGTCGTTCCTTGCCGAGCAGGGCAGCGATTATTTCGTCCGGATCGCCGGACGGGCCCGTGCCGTGCCATTCAGGCTGAGCTTCCGCGAGGGTGGCGCGCCCGAGAACGACGCCTTCACCGCCGCCGTCCCCCTGCAAGGTGTGGAGGGCCAGGTCGAGGGCACGAACGCGGGCGCGACGCTGGAGGCGGGCGAGCAGTTCGGACCGCTCGCGGCGACGGTCTGGTACGAGTGGACGGCGCCGAACGACGGTTGGTACGAGTTCGGTTCGAGTGCCGCACATTTGAAAGTGCTCGCGTTTGAAGACGCAGAGTCTGTGGGCGACGTGCGGCTGGTCTCCGGCTTCCCGGAGGGGAACCTGCGCTTTCCCGCGAAGGAGGGCAATGTCTACCGCATCGCGGTTGCCTCACAAAACGCCGACTCGGCAGGGGTGGAATTCGAACTGTCGTGGTCGGTGTTGGAAGACCATCGATCATTTGACGATCTCCTGGAAAACGCGTCGTCACTTCCGGACGAGGAGTCGTCCAGCGGGTGGGTGTATGTGCGGAGTCGCCTTACCGTCGAACCGGGGGAGCCCGCCGAGTCCGGCGAGCGCACCGCGTGGTACTCGTGGACGGCACCGGCGAGCGGCGAGTACACATGGCGGTTGTTCGAGTCGAACTATATCCGCCTGACGGCATTCAAGGGAGGCGCGCTGGATGTTCTGGTTCCGGTTGGCTCGACCAGCGGCCCGACCGGCGGGTTCGCGGTCGATGCGGACGCCGGCGAAGCCTACCGGTTTGCCGCTGCGGTAGCGGGTGACTACGTGTTCACGCTACGCGGCACTTTC
The DNA here is from genome assembly GCA_026705345.1 of Gammaproteobacteria bacterium. Lineage (GTDB taxonomy): Bacteria > Pseudomonadota > Gammaproteobacteria > Pseudomonadales > Azotimanducaceae > VXYL01. Next base: position 15,834 of record JAPPAV010000026.1, on the reverse strand, counting down.
GGCGGAAACGTGGTCTGGGGCCCGACGCCCTCGAACGACGCATGGTCCAGCGCGGCGCCCATCGTGGCCGCTACGGGGACCGTGCGGGCGTCCAACCGCTTCGCGACGATCGAGACGGGCGAGCGTTCCTACGACGTGGGTCACTCGTCGCTGTGGTGGTCGTTCGAGGCCCCAGAGGCCGGTTGGTACAGGTTCTGGATCGACGAGATTTCGTCGCCGTTCACGCTCGCCGCGTACGCCGACGATCCGGTCGACCTGCCCGGCAGCCTCGAGATGGTCGCATCCAGCGAGCGCGGTGCCGCCGTGGGCATCGAGGTGTACGTGCACGCCGAGGACGCGGGCGAACGGTTCGCCATCCGCGTCGGAACCCGCGGCGATGACGAGGGCGGAGAGTTCACGCTTAATTGGGAAGACAGCGAACCGCCCGTGTGGCTGCGCTACCTCGGGCGGACGGCTGATCGCTACGAATACGTGGATCACGACGGGCGGACATTTGCAGCCTCGAATTTTCGTTCGATAGCGTTGGACGGGTCCGGTCGAGCGCTCTACGCCGGCACGAACAATGGCGTGGCGGTGTTCGACCGCAATGGCGACGATGGCTCGTTGAACTTCGTCGATCTCGTTCGTGGTGAATCCCATCCACGGCTGCTCTGGGACGCGCCGCGCAATCGACTTCTGGTCTTCCACGGCCACGGCGACGCGTCGGTCAGATCCTACGTGCCGACGGACGACGATGTTCTGGACCTCGAAGATGTCGGGGAGGTCTCAGTTGCCGCAGGCTCCCCCGGTCTCCATGTCGACAAGAGCTACACGACCGTCCTCGCCCATCCGATGGGGTCGTTCCTCTATTTCGTGAGCCGTTACCACGAGGTCAGCGTCTTCTCGATCGGAGAGGACGGTACGTTGGCCCCCGTTCAGCTGAGTTCGCGCAACGACGCCGTTGCCGTCTCGAACGGGGGTGGGCACGTATACGCCGTGCGGGGCGGCATCCTCACGGTGTTCGAAAGCGGTGAAACCGGCGAACTCACCGAGGTCGCCTCGTTGGGACTTCCCCACGCCCATGAGGGCATTGCGGTCACTGACGACGATGGCCGCGTGTTCACGTGGGGGGCAGGGGGATCCGCCGTCGTGGACGTGGAGGATCCTGCTCGGCCGGCGTTGCTCGGCACGGTCGATTTGCCGCAGCAGAACTCCTGGAATACCCCAGTTTGTCGCTTCGCGACGGCGCGCGCTGCGCGGCCCGCCGCCGATGTTCTCTGCACCAATGGCGACGCCTATGCGCTGGCATGGCGCGACGGGAAACTGGCTGTCACCGACTTGGTGGCGGACTGGCGCGCCAACCGTTTCAACGATGTCGTGCCCGATTTCGGACGCTGGAACTTCCGAACGGGATACGCCGCGAGCCCCGACGGCCGCCACGCCTACGCGAGCACGCCTGACCGGGGCATTACGGTGTTCGAGCGGGTCGGCAACACCGTCCCGGACGACCACGGAGATTCCCAGCAGACGGCCACGTCCTTGGCGTCCCTGCCCGGGTCCGGCGAAGGCGAACTTGATTGGGCGGGCGACCGCGACATGTTCCGCATCGAGGTCGACCGCCCAGGCACGCTCATGGTCTACACGAAGGGCGATACCGACACCTACGGCAGATTGACGAACACCGACGGCGACTTGCTGGCCGAGGACGACGACTCGGGCGTTGCGCCGAACTTCGAGATGAAGGCTTACGTGAAGGCGGGCACGTACTACGTCGAAGTATCCGGTGCCGACGGGACGGCGACGGGATCCTATACGTTGTCCGTTGACTTCGTGGCCGACGAAGGTGGCGTCGGATTCACTGCGCAGCGGGCCATCGCGACCGACGCGGACGGTGCCAATGCCGTATTCGCTGCGGATCTCGACGGTGATGGCGACGTCGATGTTCTCACGGCCTCTCATTTGGACGACAAGATTGCTTGGCACGAGAACTTGGGTGACAAGGAGTTCTCACTGCAACGGGTCGTCACCACCGAAGCTGACGGCGCACAGTGGGTGCATGCCGTCGATCTGGATGGCGACGGCGATGCCGATGTGGTCTCTGCCTCCAAGGATGATGAGAAGATCGCGTGGTACGAGAATCTGGGCGCCGGGTCGTTTTCCGAACAGCGTGTGATAGCCGACGACGCCAGCGACGCCAAGGTGCACGCTGCCGACCTGGATGGAGACGGTGACGCCGACGTGCTTTCCGCCTCGGGCGCGGCGAACAGTATCGTCTGGTACCGCAACGACGGAGCAGGCAGCTTCGTTGAACAGCGGATCGTTACCACGGACGCGGAAGGAACCCTGTTCGTGTTTCCCGCAGACCTAGATGGAGACGGCGATGCGGATGTCGTAGCCGTCACGTACAACGAACGGAAGATCGCGTGGTATCGGAACGATGGAGTCGGTTCGTTTGGGCAGCAGCGGGTGATCACAACCGACGTCATACCGCTGAGGAACGGCGCCGTACATGCCGCCGACCTGGACTCGGACGGCGATGCCGATGTTCTTTCGGCGACCTCGGGCGACGACAAGGTGGCCTGGTACGAGAACCAGGGGACGGGGTCGTTCTCCACGCAAAAGGCTATTGCGACCACAGCGGATTACGCTATTTCGGTCCACGCGGCCGATCTCGACGGTGACGGCGACGGTGATGTGCTCTCGGCGTCTCACTACGACGACAAGATTGCGTGGTATGAGAGCCTGGGTGATGGCTCGTACTCCGACGAGAATGTGATTTCGGACGTTGCCGAGGCCGCATTTGCCGTATTCACTGCCGACCTGGACGGAGACGGGGACGCCGACGTACTGTCGGCGTCTTACAGTGACGACAAGATCGCCTGGTACGAGAACCTGTCCAACCACGGCGACGACCACGGGGACGACGAGGAATCGGCGACGCTGGCGACGGCGCTGCCGGCGTTCCTGCACGGCGTGTTGGAGTCGGACGGCGACAACGACATGTTCCGTTTCGCGACGGGCAGAGGCACGCTCAAGGTGTACACGAACGGCCCCACGGACACCGAGGGCTGGCTGCTCGACGAGGAGGGGGATCTTCTGGTGTCGGACGACCGCGCCGGCAACTTCCTCATCGAGGCCGAAGTCGAGGCGGGCGTTCACTACATCGACGTGTTCGGCGCGCCCGATGCGACCGGACCGTACACGGTCTCCATCGAGTTCGTCTTCGCGGACGACCACGGCAGCACCCCGGAGATGGCCACGTCCGTAGCTTCGCTGCCGTGGTCCGGGCCCGGCGAACTGGAGCGGCAGGGCGACCGCGACGTGTTCCGCATCGATCTCGACGAGTCAGGCACGCTCACCGTGTACACGACCGGCGACACCGACACGGTCGGGAAGCTGACGGACGCCAGCGGCGAGGTGGTCGCCCAGGACGACGACTCGCGCGACGGATCGAACTTCGAGATCGTGGCCGCTGTCGAGGACGGGACGCACTACGTCGAGGTGTCCGGCGCAGGCGGCGACGCCACGGGGTCGTATACGCTCGTCATCGAGTTCGAGGTCGACGCCCCGGTTGTCGCCTTTGCTTCGAAGCGCGTCATCCATGCGGGCGACAGCGGCCTTCCCACCTCCGGACGCATCGGCGACCGGTCCGTGCGCGCGGCGGATCTGGACGGCGACGGGGACGCCGACGTGCTGTCCGCCCACGACCGGGCCGACAAGGTCGCCTGGCACGAGAACCTCGGCGGCGGGGAGTTCTCGGCTCAGCGCGTCATCTCGACGGCCAACGGTGCCCTTTCGGTCCATGCGCCCGATCTGGACGGGGACGGGGACGCGGACGTGTTGTCCGCCTCTCACCATGACGACAGGGTCGCTTGGCACGAGAACCTCGGCGGCGGGAATTTCTCGTCGCAGCACCTGATCGCCACGGATGGCTGGATTCCCTACAGCGTTCACGCGGCCGATCTCGATGGGGACGGAGACGGCGATGTGCTGTCTGCCGTTTTCGGCGACGACGAGATCGCCTGGTACGAGAACCTGGGCGACGGCGAGTTCTCGGCCGAGCGCATCATCACGACCGATGCCGATGGCGCCGTGTCGGTTCACGCGGCGGACCTCGACGGCGACGGCGACGCCGACGTACTGTCCGCTTCCGTTAGCGACGACAAGATCGCCTGGTACGAGAACCTTGGTGGCGGGTTTTCGGAACAGCACGTCATTACCACGGATGCGGACGGCGCCGGTTCGGTGTTCGCGACGGACCTGGACCGCGATGGCGACGCCGACGTACTGTCCGCGTCCCGCGAAGACGACACGATCGCTTGGTACGAGAATCTGGGCGGCGGCGAGTTTTCGGTGCAGCGCGTGATCACCACGGACGCCGATGGCACCGTTTCGGTGTACGGCGCGGACCTGGACGGCGACCGCGACATCGACGTGCTGTCGGCCTCCGAACGGGACTACAAGATCGCCTGGTACGAGAACCTGGGTGGCGGCGAGTTCTCGGCGCAGCACGTCGTTTCCACGGACGTCGGGCAAGCCGGGTCGGTGTACGCGTCGGATCTGGACGGCGACGGCGACGCCGACATCCTGTCGTTTGCCTGGCGAAACGACCAGGTCGCCTGGTTCGAGAACCTCTCCGACCACGGCGACGACCACGGCGACGCGCTGGACTCCGCTACGCTGGCGGCGACGCTTCCCGCGCTGCTGCTGGGCAATGTGGAGTCGAGCGGCGACAAGGACGTGTTCCGCGTGGCGGCGGGCCAAGGCACGCTCCGCGTTCACTCGAGCGGCCCGACGGACACGCTCGGAACGGTGCTGGATGCCGAGGGCGCGCAGCTGGCGACCAACGACGATTCCGGCGAGGGGCTGAACTTCCTGATCGACATCAAGGTCGCGGCGGGCGTTCACTATGTCGAGGTGCGCGGCTTTTCGACCCGAACCGGGCCTTACTCGCTGTCAATCGAGTTCATAGCGGATTGACGTTCCGCAAACGACGGTCGCGGCGGGTACCGGGTACGTTCGGCGTACCCACGCATCGGCGATGGTCAACGTGACGGGACGATCCGGCGCCCAGCGGGGTTTCCGAGACCTGCGCCTCGGCTCGCGTGCCGGGCTAGGAATGTTCCCGTAGCCCGCGCGAGGGCCAAGGCGTCGCGTCGGCGACACGGTGCTCAACTGCGGGAGAAGCGGATCCGGCGGGGCGTGGAGAAAAGAGACTGTAGCCGATGAGCCCGATCACCAACGTGAACCCCAAGGCCATGGCCCCGAACAGAACGTTGAATCGGGTCGAGGACTCCCGGTTCTGCGACTCCAGCTTTGCGTCGATGGCGTCGAACCGCGGTTCCAAGGCCAGGAACTTGGCCTCGAATTTCTGGTCCATGGCCTCGAATTTCTGGTCCATGGCCTCGAACTTGGACTCGAACTTGGCATCCAGGACCCCGATGGTCGCGTTTATGTCTGGACGGCATCATCGAGGTCTCGCTTGGTGACCATGCGCTCGCCGAGTTCATCGCCCAGGACGCGGGCCAGACCTTCGGCTTGGGGCGGCGGGAAACCCGCATTCTTCAGGCGGTCGGCGAACTTCAACGTGTCGATCACGGCGGGGATCATCATTGTTCCGCTTCGTGGATTGTAGCAGGTGGATGGTGCGCCCATCCCGCGACGGATGCCGTGCGACATCGCCCCGGGCCGTTGTGCGATCTGGCTGAAAGTGAACGACACGAAACCGGCTTTCGGTCAAGGTGCCGTGCTCCGCGCGAGTTGGATACGCGTAAGAAGGTCCATCGCGTGCAGAGACTCCGCCTTGCCGTATTGCGGGCATTCCCTGAGGTTCGCCGCCAAACACCGGTGCACCGCTTCCGCTTGGTACAGGAATCCGTGCTGGTTCGGGAACGCCCGCGCCATGGCGACGTTGCCCGGTAGCGGATAGTCGAACCGTTCTTCCGGCGATGCCGCGTTGCGGGTCCGGTAGCGCGACGGGACGCCGCCCTGGGGCGGGATGCGGATCGTCAAGCTCGTGGGGCAGTGTCCGGGCTGGCCGAGCATGATCCGGCCCTTCGTGCCGGCGATCTCGGTCACTTCGCCGAGTTCGCAGTTGAACGGCGGGAACGTGAGCACGGCGCAGCCGCGGTCGCCGTACTCGACGATGGCGGCGCCGCCGCGCCGGAGCCCGGCCGCTGTGACGTTGGTGACTTCCGCGTCGGCGCCGAACGCCAGCGGTGCGGCCTGGATGGTGTAGATCGGATCGAAGAAGTCGGACTGCACGAGGGAGACGTCGCCGATCAGGCCGGTCTCAATGGCGAATCGCGCGTGTTCCACGGCGGGAAAGAACCGGGTCCACATGGCGTCCTGGAGCATGACGCCCTTGGCCTCGGCGGCGGCGTACATCTCCCGGGCGTCGTCGACGTTCTCGGCGAGCGGCTTTTCGCAGAGTACGTGCTTGCCGGCCTCGATGGCGATCAGGCTGTGTTCCTTGTGCAGGCGGGTGATGGTGCCGACGTAGACGATGTCCACGTCGTCCGCCGCCGCCATGGCGGCGTAGCTGTCGTAGGCCTTGGGTATGCCCAGGGCGTCGGCGAAGGCTTGGGCGCGCGACAGTTCCCGAGCCGCGACGGCGGTCACGGATGCGCCCTTGCAGGCACGCAGGCTCTCGACCCACTGCGCGGATATGGAACCCGCGCCGAGAATGCCCCAACGCAACGGATGGGCGACGGCTTCTGGGTCGGTGACACCGCGCCGGACGTCAAGCGGTGTGGAAGGCGGGTGGTTGTCCGAACTCATGCGGTCTCCTTGGATTAGACGTATGGAACGCCCTGGGTTTCGACGTAGATCGAATAGAGCGACTGCGAGCCGGTCATGAACAGCCGGTTGCGCTTCACGCCGCCGAAGCAGACGTTGGAGACGGTCTCCGGCAGGTGGATCTCGCCGATCTTGTCCCCGTCGGGGGCGAACACGTGAACACCGTCGACGCCTTCGCCGCCCCAGCCGGCGGCGGACCAGACGTTGCCGTCGATGTCGACGCGGATACCGTCCGAACTGCAGTTGCCCATGTCGCAGAAGATGCGTCCGTTGGCGAGCGTCCTGCCGTCGATGACGTCGAAGGCGCTGATCGTTCGAGGATGGCCCGGCTTGTGAGAGGCGCCGGTGTCCACGATGTAGAGGATCGAGTAGTCCGGCGAAAAAGCCAGGCCATTCGGCTTGACGAGGGTCTCGTCGACCACCGTGGGCTCGAGCGTGTCGGGATCCAGCCGATAGGTCCGTTCCGGCAACTCGAACGGCGCCTTGTGCCCCTCGTAGTTGACGTGGATGCCGTAGCCCGGGTCGGTGAACCAGATGCCGCCATCGGCGTGGACTACGACGTCGTTGGGCGCGTTCAGGCGTTTGCCGTCGAGGCTGTCCATCAGCACGGTCACGGTGCCGTCGTGCTCGGTGCGCGTGACCCGTCGTGCGCCGTGCTCGCAGGTCACGAGACGTCCCTGGCGGTCGCGCGTGTTGCCGTTGGCGTTGTCGGCGGGCCGGCGAAAGGTGGTCACCGAACCGGTGATCTCGTCCCAGCGCAGGATGCGGTCGTTCGGGATGTCGCTCCACAACAGGTAGCGTCCGTCGCCGAACCAGACCGGACCCTCGGCCCACCGGCAGCCGACATACAACCTTTCCACGGCGGCGCTGCCGAGAACGTACTGCCGGAAGCGTCGATCCAGCACTGTCACGGCAGGATCGGGATAGCGGACGGGCTCGCTCCAGTCGCGGCTCATGGGTACTCCGGCAATCATCGAAACGAGCCAGTCTAAACGATGGTCAGCTCGCCGGCGCAACGGGCTTACAATGCGCTCGTGTCTCAGACCTTCCACGACCGCCTTCGCCAATCCTGGCGGAATTCCGACTCCGCGCTGTGCGTGGGACTCGACCCGCGGCGCGACCGCATGCCTGCCAAGCAGACCGACAGACCCGTGTTCGAGTTCTGCCGCGAGATCGTCGACGCGACGGCGGATCTTGTCTGTGCCTTCAAGCCCCAGATCGCCTACTTCGCCGCCGAAAGGGCGGAGACCGACCTGGAGGCGTTGGTCGCCCACATCCACCGCGAACATCCGGGGATTCCGGTGATTCTCGACGCCAAGCGAAACGACATCGGCGACACCGCCGAGCAGTACGCCCGCGAACTGTTCGAGCGCTACGACGCTGATGCGGCGACGGTGAATCCCTATCTCGGCTGGGACAGCATCGCGCCCTTTGCTGCGTATCCCGACCGCGGCACGGTGGTCCTCTGCCTCACGTCCAATCCCGACAGTGGTTGGCTGCAAGACTATCCAGAGGCCGGTCCCGCCTACCTGCGCGTCGCGGATTTGGCTGTCGTCAAGGACCGGGGAAACCTGATGCTGGTGGTTGGCGCGACCCATCCCGGGCAACTCGGCAGGGTCAGGATTCGTGCACCGCGGCTGCCGTTCCTCGTGCCGGGCGTTGGTGCCCAGGGCGGCGACGTGGACGCCGTGTTCGCCCAGGGTCTGGACGAGGAGGGCGCAGGCCTCGTCGTGAACGCGTCCCGGAGCGTCATCTATGCCGGCGATGGCGACGGTTTCGCCAAGGCGGCGAGGAACGCCGCGGTCCAACTGCGCGACGAGATGCGAAGAGCACGCGACGCGGTCCGCTCGACCGCCCATTCGTAGCCGGAGAAGAACATGCCCAATGACGCCGTTTCCAGCTGGAGCGACCCGTTGCTACTTGACGAGCAACTCGGCGAAGACGAGCGGCTGATTCGCGACACGACCCGGGCGTACGCCCAGGAGAAACTCATGACCCGGGTACTGGAGGCGAACCGCCACGAGCGCTTCCACCGGGAGATCATGAACGAAATGGGCGAACTGGGCCTTCTCGGTGCCACGCTGCCGCCGAAGTACGGTTGCGCCGGCGTGAACTACGTGTCGTACGGGCTGATGGCCCGCGAAGTCGAACGGGTGGACTCCGGGTACCGTTCGGCGATGAGCGTGCAGTCGTCCCTGGTCATGCACCCGATCCACGCCTACGGTACCGAGGAGCAACGTGCCAGATGCCTGCCGAAGCTCGCCAGCGGCGAATGGGTGGGATGCTTCGGACTCACGGAACCCGACCACGGTTCGGATCCCGGCGGCATGGCCACCCGCGCCGAGCGGACGGCCGACGGGTACGTCCTGAACGGTGCCAAGAACTGGATCACCAACGCGCCCATTGCCGATGTCGCGATCATCTGGGCGAAACTCGACGGCCGTATTCGCGGCTTTCTCGTAGAAAGGGGCACACCCGGGTTCGCCACGCCAACCATCGAGGGCAAGATGAGCCTGCGCTCGTCGGCGACGGGCCAGATCGCCCTGGACGACGTCGCCGTGCCGGAAACCAATCTTCTGCCGAATGCGAGCGGCTTGAGTGGCCCTTTCGGCTGCCTCAACCGCGCCCGCTACGGCATTGCCTGGGGAGCGATGGGAGCCGCCGAGTTCTGCTGGCATGCGGCGCGCCATTACACTATGGACCGTTCCCAGTTCGGTCGCCCGTTGGCCGCCAACCAGTTGATCCAGAAAAAGCTCGCCGACATGCAGACCGAGATCGCGCTGGGATTGCAGGGCTGCCTGCGCATGGGTCGCCTGATGGACGAGGAGCGCCTCCCGGTGGAGAGCATCTCGCTCCTGAAGCGGAACAACTGCGGCAAGGCGCTGGACATCGCCCGGATGGCCCGGGACATGCACGGCGGCAACGGCATTTCGGACGAATACCACGTCATCCGCCACGTCATGAACCTGGAGACCGTGAATACCTACGAGGGCACGCACGACATCCATGCCTTGATCCTAGGCAGAGCCCAGACGGGCATTCAGGCGTTCACGGGCTAGGGCCAACCAAGCGGACACGAAGGCCCGTACAATCCTAGGTCAGGAACGCGAGTGGGAACGTCGATGGACAGCGATCTCGCCAACTACCGGGTACACGGTCCGACGCCCATCGGCTGGGATCCGGCAACGCTTCCGAACGAAGTGGTTGACGACCACGGAACACCCTTGCGGGAGCGGGGCTTCGGCGAATCCGATCCGCGCACGCCCGCCCAACGGGATCCGAACGATCCGGACGTCCAAGCGCTGCGCGATCACCTCCGTGTGAACAACGGCATCCGGGGACTCGAGATCTGCACCCCTGACGAGGTCGAACGGGCTGCCCGGATCTACCGGCGCGACGGTTTCGTCGTGGTAAGGGATGCCCTCGACGACGAGCATCTCGCCCTGTTCCGCGAAGGCTGCGCGCGCAGGCTCAGGGAAATTCTCTCCCATCCGGGTCGGGACGGTCGCAAGTACATGGCCGAGACCGGGCGACTGCCCCACCGCTACTGCTACGGCACGACCTCGGGTTCCCGGCAGATGATGCACGACCCGGCCTGGACCTCGATGATCGACCTCCCCACCACGACACCGATCCTCACGGAGATTTTCGCCACGGACGACTATCTCGTCTGGGGCGGGGGCGGCGATCTCAGCCTACCGGGGGCCATCGAGTACCAGCACCTGCATACAGATGGCGTGGACACACAGCCGACCGGGGGCGATGCCGAGGGGCGGCTAGCCTATTTCCGGCGCCAAGGTGGTGACGTCGAGCCGGGGAAGTCCTTTGCGGATCTCGACTTCCGGACCCAGCGCCTAGTCATGGACCGGACGCCGACCGGCGTGACCATCAACTTCACGATGACGGACCTGACCTGGGAGAACGGTCCAATCCGGGAGATTCCCGGTACGCAGACAGCCACCCAACCGCCCCCGGTCCCGGACGAAGAGCCGGAGTGGATGCGGCTATCCACGTTGGTGGGCGCGCCGGCGGGTTCGGCCATCTTCCGTGACGTTCGCACCTGGCATGGTGCGACCCCGAATCTCTCGCGGGAGATTCGCGCGCTGCCGAGCATCGAATATTCGGCGCCCTGGCGCAGCGGTGCCGGCTCGCAAAAGACCATGCCGTACGAGGTCTGGGAGACGCTCTCCCCCCACGCCCAACGCCTCTGCCGCTTCATCCGGCAAGAGCCCGGCATCTGGCCCTATGGCGCCGGCGTCATGCATCCTCTGACCAGCGGTCGTCGAGCGGCCTACCAACGCGATGCAGGCGACAAAGGCGAGGTCACCAGTGTGCGGACGGATCCGCGCTCTGCGGGAACCGCCATACGCTTGTTCAACCGAGACCACGACGGCGGCTATTGAGCTGCCGCCCAGGAACAGGCGGAAACTCGGGACCTCGCCGGTAGGCGTACACTTGCGGTCGTAGTACCGGCCGGGAGGCAGTATGGCGGGGCGCGGGGTATTGGCTGTGGCGATGGTTGTCGCGGCGGCAGCGGCGGCGGCGCGACCGAACGTGGTCGTGATCCTCGCGGACGATCTCGGCTACGGCGACGTCGGCGCCAACGGCGGCACGATGATCGCCACGCCCCATATCGATGCCTTGGCGGCGCGCGGCGTTCGTCTCACCCAGGGCTACGTCTCCCATCCGGTGTGCAGTCCATCCCGGGCCGGACTGATCACCGGGCGCTACCAGCAGCGACACGGCTGGGAGTTCAACCCGGCGGGCCGCGACCGCGCCGCGGGAATGTCCACCGAGGAACAAACCCTCGCCGATGTCATGCGGGCGGCTGGCTATCGCACGGGTCTCATCGGCAAGTGGCACCTCGGATCCGAACCTGAACACCACCCGGTCAACCGGGGCTTCGACGAGTTCTTCGGCATGGTCGAGGGCGGGTCGATCTACATCGACGCCGATGTACCCGGCGTCGAGTCGTGGGGCTCTCCACGCATCGGCCGTCCGAACAAGATCATCCGCGGCCTCGAGGAGGAAGTGGTTGTCCAGGAATATCTCACCGACCGCTTCACGGACGAAGCAGTCGATTTCATCGAACGCCATGCCCGGAGCCCGTTCTTCCTGTTCCTCAGCCACAAGACGCCGCACACGCCGTTGCAGGCCACGGCCAAGTACCTGGACCGGTACCGGCACCTCGACGACGACGCGGCGCGGGTCTACGCGGCCATGGTCGCGTCACTGGACGACAGCGTTGGCGCGGTCGTCGCCGCGTTGGAGCGCGAAGGACTCCGGGACGATTCCCTGATCGTTTTCTTGAGCGACAACGGCTGTGCCGGTTACGTGGCGAACGCCTGTTCGAACGCGCCGCTCAGGGGTTTCAAGCGTCACTTTCACGAAGGCGGCATACGCGTGCCGTTCATCGTCAGTTGGCCCAACGCCTTGCCCGAGGGCGGCGTATTCCGACACATGGCGGTGAGTCTCGATCTCATGGACACCTTCCTCGCCGCGGCTGGCCGAGGCGAGGCGAGCGACGACAGCGTCGACCTCAAACCCTACCTCGATGGCACGGACCTTGGCGCACCGCACGACTATCTCTACTGGCGATCCGGTCCCAACTGGGCGGTACGGGACCAGCGCTGGAAACTCATTCGCTACAATCGCACGGGTTTCGCGAGGCAGGATCTCGACCGTTCCGGTCGGCTGATACCGCCCGACGGCGGATGGCCGAACGACTCGCCCCACGGCCAGGTCACGTTGCTGTACGACTTGGCCAACGATCCCTCGGAGTCGATCAACTACGCGGCGGGTCGGCCCGAGTTGGTCGAACGGCTGACCAAGGCATGGGAGAGGTGGAACGGCGAGAACGCGCCGGAGCCGATATTGCCTGCGTACCGGTCCACCCTTGGGGAAACCCACGGCGAAACCGTTCAACTGGTGTTCTGACGCTCAGGCGGACTGATTTTCTACGCACATTGGTGCTAGATTCGCTCGATTGCGCGCCGAGGGGATCGAAGTGGCCGCCATACGAACCGAATCGGCATCGTCCGCCGAGAGGGAAATGACCATGGGAGTGGTGTAATGAAGGTGGAAGTCGAAGGCGCAACGCTGCACGTGGAGGTCGACGGCGACGAGGACAATCCGGCGCTCCTCCTGTGGCCGCCCGGCACGTGCACCGTCCGCACCTGGGACAACCTGGTTCCTAGATTGGCGGAGCGATTCCGCGTGGTGCGAATCGACATCCGCGGCTTTGGCGAGAGTTCGCCGGCAGCGGACCCCGAGACGCAATACACGTTCGAGCGGTACGCCCAGGATGCCTGCGACGTGCTCGACCATTTGGAAATCGAACGCTGCCACGTCTGGTCGCAGTCGTGGGGTTCGAGGCCGGCGATGGTCTTCTGCGCCTTCCACCCAGACCGGGTGATCTCCGCAGCCCTCTATGCCGCCAACACAGATGCGGCCGATGTGGCGGCGCAGCGCACCGGGACCAAGCGGGCGGCGGAACTGCGCCGGGAAGCGGGCATCGAGCCGAGCCCCGTCCCTGCGGGCATCACCGAGCATCGGAATCCGGACGAGGTGGGGAAGGCGATGCAGGCCGGGCGGAAGTTCGATCTTTCGAAGGTCGTGGGCAAACTCGCCATGCCCGTACTCATCGGCACCGGCAGCCACGATCCCAACCTGGTGTCCAGCCGCGTTATCGCCGCCAACGCCCGGAATGCCCAGCTCGTCGTACTCGAAGACGTGGGACACAACGGCATGCTGGAACATCCTGAACTGGCGTTGAGTACGTTCTTCGAGTTCCACGACTCGTTGAGCACGTGAGCCGACGTGGCCGAACTGTACTTGATCCGCCATGGCCAATCGCAGAACAACGCCTTTGCAGCCGAGTCCAAGGCGAACGCGACCGAGGAGGCGCCCCGTACTTCCGATCCGAGCCTGACGCGAGCCGGCTACGCCCAGGCGAAGTGCGTGGCCGGGTATCTCGCGACTGAAGCAGACAAGACCGATGTGCGCGACGCGACGCCCGTCGGAGACGATCACGGAATCCACAAGCTCTATACGAGCGCGATGCTGCGGGCGTTGCAGACGACGCAGCCCATTGCAGAAGCGTTGGGTCTCACCCCCGAGATCTGGCTCGACGTCCACGAAGAGGGCGGGATCTGGCTGGACCAGGGCGATGGTCGCGGTGCCATCGGCCATGCCGGCCTGACCCGAGAGCGGATAGCGACGCAGTTCCCGGGTTTCGAGCTGCCGGATGCGGTCACGGAGGCCGGGTGGTGGAATCGTCCCTTCGAATCCCGCGACGACCTTGTGCGCCGTGCCGCACGCGTGGCGCAGGACGTCCGCCGAGACATCGCCGGCCAGGAATCGCGGGTCGCGATCGTCAGCCACGGAACGTTCATCAGCCTGCTCATCCAGCACCTGTTGCTGGGCCGGTACGTTCCTGACATCCGTTTCAGCAACCACAACACCGGCATTAGCCGGCTGGACTTCGATGGCGAATCGGTGATGCTGCGATACCTGAATCGCATCGACCATCTTCCGGTGGACCTCGTCACGTAGAGGCGACCCTAACGCGTCGCAAAGCGCTGCCCGCCGCCCGCTCGGCTTGTGGTCGCCCGCGACGCGGAGCGTTGGTTGCGAGGACACGGGCGAGGGCGCGCCCTCTGGGCGCGTTAGCCTCGCCCCCCACGGTCACGTCCACCAACGATTTCGTGTGCCCCTTTGCCACCACCAGGTCACGATTGGTGGTCTAATGATCGGTTTTGACCAAACCCCGCCAGGAGCTAGTCCGTGAAGATCACCTCGGTGAGAGCCTTTCCCGCTGCGAGTCCGACCAAGGTGCCCCGCAATTTCGTCTTTGTGAAGATCGAGACCGACGAAGGCCTCACGGGTTGGGGTGAAGCCACCTGCGGTCCGCTGGCTGCCGCGACGATGATCGAGGAGTTCGGCAAGGTGATCACCGGGTGCGATCCAATGGAGATCGAGCGCCACTGGCAAACCCTCTACCACCACTTCCACGTTCGCGGCGGCGTGATCCAGATGTGCGCCATCAGCGGTATCGAGATCGCGCTCTGGGACATCAAGGGCCAAGCGTTGGGAGCACCGGTGTACGAACTGCTGGGCGGCCGCGTGCGCGATCGGATTTGGACCTACGGGCGTTGGGACGGCCCGACGCCGGAACTCTCGGTCGAGAACGCCATGAACCACGTGGGGCAGGGCCTTACGGCGCTGAAGGGTGATCCGTTCGAGCATCGCGGGATCTTCATCGACCGGGACTCGGAGGATCTCGCCGTCGAGAAGATGAAGGCCGTGCGCGAAGCAGTGGGCAACGGCGTCGAACTCCTCGTGGAGGTGCATGGCCGGCTGTCCCCCTCGGACGCGATCCGGGTCGGCAACCGCTTGGAGGAGTTCCGGCCGTTCTTCTACGAAGAACCGGTGCCGCCCCAGAACCTCGACGCGTTGAAGAAGGTCTCCGACCACGTGAACATTCCCATCGCCACCGGCGAACGGCTGTTGACCAAGTTCGATTTCGCTGAACTGTTCCCGCTGCACGCGGTGGATCTCATCCAGCCGGATATTGTACAAGCCGGGGGCATCTTGGAGCTCAAGAAGATCGCCGCGATGGCCGAGGCGCACTATGTCGGTATCCAACCCCACAACTGCTACGGGCCGTTCGCCACCATCGCGTCGCTTCATCTCGACGCGTGCACGCCGAACTTCCTGATCCAGGAAGGGGGAATCCACGCCTGGTACCAGGACGCCACCGTCGGCGACTTCCCGGTGCAGAAGGATGGCTATTTCTCGCTGCCCCCCGGTCCCGGTCTCGGTGTCGCGATGAGCGAGGAGTGGCTGGCCGCCCATCCCTGGGACGACAACGCCCGACCGTGGCGGCACCGGCAAGGCGGCAATCCGGCCCGTCAAGACGTGGAATGGTCCTAAAGGAGTCGAGCATGTCGAAGGTTTTCCAAGCCCCCGAAGACCCGTACTACGAGTTCTTCCGGGCCGACAGCGCCAAGGACGCCCAGGCCTGGGCGGCGGCGATGAGCCATCCCCACACCCGGG
>JAPPAV010000142.1 GCA_026705345.1 Gammaproteobacteria bacterium | reverse complement strand
CCTGTACACCCTGGCCAACCCGGTCATCTCCGACGGCACCCTGACGTTCACCGCGCCCGCCAGCGCCACTCTTCAGAAGGGTACTTCGTACTTCGTGATGTTCGACTCGACGGCCTCGGGCGACGGCAACGACTACGAGATCCGCGGGACGGAGTCGGAATCCCTCAACAGCCAGGCGGTTGGCTGGAGCCTGAACACGGACCGGCACGTCGCGAAGACCCCGGAATCGTTGTTCTGGTCAACTCCTGACGAGGTTCCGCTGGTCGAGATCAGCGGCGACGCCTTGGTGCTGGCCAACGACGCGAACCTGAGCGCGCTTTCGATCGAGGACGGGGACAGCAGATTCCGCACCGGCTACTCCCCGCGCTTCGATCCGTCAATGACCTCCTACACCTCGACCGCAGCCACTTTGATCGACCAGATCACCATCAATGCAACTCCCGCCAACGCGGACGGCGCCGAGGTGGCCTACCTCGACGGCGACGGCCAGCTGCTGACCGACGCCGACGCCGACACGGAGGGTTTCCAGGTCGATCTCACAGTCGGCGCGAACACGATCGGGGTGCGGGTGACGGCCGAGAACGGCACCACCACGCGGACCTACACGATGGTGGTGACGCGGAAGGAGTCGAGGGTGTCGGCGGATGCGCTGGCCAGCAATCTTGACGAGCACTTCAGCAAGAGGCTCTACGTCGGCAATCTCGAGCCCGGCAAGACCTTGCGTGCCCACGCACTGGGATTCGAAACCGGCGGCAACGAAGCCGGATACGTCCTCACCTCGGTCAAGATTCTCATCTGGGAGATCACGCACTCGGCGGGCACGAGGGTGAGGATCTTCAGCAGCACGGCGGAAGGCGATCCGGACACCAGCCTTTACATCCTGAGCGGCTCGGTCGTCCTCCCCACCACGGACCAGCCGCCGGAGGACGACTCCCCCGCCAGTACGTTCGAGCCGCCGGCGAACGCTACCCTCGAGAGCAACACCCGGTACTTCGTAGTAATCGATTCCAGATCCTCGCAACTCTATAGGTTCTACAAGATCTGGGGAACGAAGTCGGACGAAATCAGCAAGGTCGCCGACGGCTGGAGCATGAACAACTTTCGGCATACCGGGATCCGGGATACGGGTGTCTGGACAACGGCTGACGAGGTGCCGTTCGTCGAGGTCGCCGGTCATGCCGTGGTGCCCTCCAGCGACGCGACGCTGAGCGGCCTCGACCTGACCTGGGACGACGGCGGCACCGCTACCGACATCACGCTCGACCCGCCATTCAACGCCGGGACGACCGCCTACACCGCGGCCGTGGCCCACGGCGTGCACCGGATCACGATCGCCGGCACCAAGAGCGACAGCGGCGCCAGGGTGGACTACCTCGACGGAACCGACACGGCGCTGACCGACGCCGACGGCAACGCGGCCGGCTTCCAGGTCGGCCTCGCCGTCGGCGCGAACACGATCAAGGCGAAGGTGGCGGCCAGCGACGGCGAGACCACCGGGACCTACACGGTAGTGGTGACGCGGGCGGCCGACACGACCGCGCCGACGGTGTCCGGCGCCACGGTGGACGGGACCTCGCTCGTGGTGACGTTCGACGAGATCCTGGCTGCCGCGGCGAACCTCGCCAACAGCGCCTTCACGGTGAAGAAGACCCCGTCAGGCGGCTCCGAGGAGACCGTCACGCTCACCGGCTCGGCCTCGATCAGCGCCGCCGCCCTCACGCTGACGCTCGCCGTGCCGGTGGTCTCCACCGACGCGGTGACGCTGAGCTACACCAGGCCGGCCTCCGGCACCGGCAACAAGCTCCAGGACGCGAACGGCAACGACGTGGCGAGCTTCTCCGGCCAGGCCGTGACCAACAACACCGATCCACAGACGGACCCGATCACGGTGGGCTACGACGCGGCATCGTACGAGGTCGCCGAGGACGCTGGGAGCGTGACGCTCACGGTCAGCGTGAGCAGCCACGCCGCCAATGGCGCTCCCAGGGCGTTCGACCTGCGGGCGAGCACCGCTGACGGGACTGCGGAAAGTGGCGACTACGGGAGCGTCACCAACGAACTCATCGAGTTCGAAGTTGGCGACACCTCCAGGACGCACACCGTCACGATCGTGGACGACACCATCCCGGAAGACGACGAGACCTTCCAGTCGACGCTGTCGCTTGCGAGCGGCAGCGACGTGACGGTTGCCGTCGCGACAGCCACGGTCAAAATCCTCGCCAACGACCCTGACAACACGGCACCGACGGCTTCGGGAGCGACGGTGAATGGCGCATCGCTCGTGATCAGCTTCGACGAGTCCCTCGCCGCCGCCGCGAATCTCGCGAACGGCGCGTTCACGGTGAAGAAGACTCCATCCGGAGGCACGGAGGAGACCGTCAGCCTCACCGGCTCGCCCTCGATCAGCGGCGCCACGGTGACCATCACGCTCGCGAGGGCCGTCGTGTCCACCGACGGGGATGTGAAGGTCAGCTACAGCAAGCCGACTGCGGGCACGGACAATGCGCTCAAGGACGTCAATGGCAACGAGGTCGCCGACTTTGCGGACCAGGCCGTGACCAACGTCACGCAGGCGGACGAGGCGCCGCTGACCGCCGGGTTCGAGAACGCGCCTGATGCCCATGACGGTTCGAGCGTGTTTACGCTCGAGCTCGCGTTCTCCGAGGCGGTGTTCGACGGCACCGAGTCGGTCGACAAGAACGAGGTGATCAAGGATGCCCTCCAGGTGACTGCCGGCAACGTGGTAGGCAGGCGCCGGGCCGTCCCCACCGTCTACGACCGGTGGATACTGCGGATCCGGCCTTCCGGCGATGACGACGTGACGGTGCGCCTCCCGGCGACGACCGGCGGCTGCAGTCCCCCGGGCGCGATCTGTACGCCGGACGGCCGTCCGTTGTCGGCCCCGGCTACGGCGACGATCGAGGGGCCAACGGCGGAGGCGCCGGACGCGCCTTCGGCGCCGACGCTGACCGTCGGGACGACGTGGCTCGAGGCGTCCTGGACGGCGCCGGCGGACAACGGCGCAGCGATCACGGGCTACGACGTCGAGTACCGCACGACGGGCGGCAACTGGACGGACGCCTCCCACGCTGGCACGTCGACCACAAAACGCATCGAGAGCCTGGTCGCCGACACCGCCTACGAAGTGCGCGTGCGTGCATCGAACGCCGAGGGCGCGGGCGACTGGTCGCCGGCCGCGTCGGGGCGCACGGATGCGGCGGCCGAAGCGCCGGACGCGCCGTCCGCGCCGACGCTGACGGCCGGGTCGACGTGGCTCGAGGCGTCGTGGACGGCACCTGCGCACAACGGCTCTGCGATTACCGACTACGACGTGCACTACCGCACGACGGGCGGCAACTGGCAGGACGCTTCTCACGCGGGCACGTCGACCACGAAACGCATCGAGAGCCTGGTCGCCGACACCGCCTACGAAGTGCGGGTGCGCGCATCGAACGCCGAGGGCGCGGGCGACTGGTCGCCGGCGGCGTCCGGGCGCACGGACGCTTCGGGCGGCGCCGCCGAAGGCGACGTACGCCTGGTCGAGGGCGGCACGGAGCTGGAAGGCCGCGTGGAGATCCATCACAACAACGAGTGGGGCACGGTGTGCGACGACCGGTTCGTCTCGGACGACGCGGAGGTGGTGTGCCGGCAACTTGGCTACACGGGCGGCGAGGTGCACACCCGGGCGGCGTTCGGCGAGGGCACCGGGACGATCTGGATGGACGACGTGCAGTGCGCGGGCAGCGAGTCGCGGCTGGCGGACTGCCCGTTCGGGGGCTGGGGCCTGCACAACTGCCGCCACTCGGAGGACGTCGGCGTGTCGTGCGGGGCGGCGTCCGGCAACTCGCTCGCGAGTGCGACGGTGTCCGGTGCGGTTCTGACGCTCCGCTTCGACCGGCCCCTCGACGGCGGCTCGGTGCCGTCGCCGGGCGACTTCGTGGTGGTTGCGGGTTCTCCGGCTGACGCGGTGGCGACTCCCGTCGAGTCGGTCGCCGTGACGGGCGGCGAGGCCGTGCTGACCCTTTCTCGGGCGGTCGGGTCCGATGAGAACGTATCGGTGAGCTACCTGCCCGCGGCGATGCATCCGCTGCAGGACGCCTCGTACAACCCGGCGTCCGCGCTGACCGACCAGCCGGTCCGGCACGTCCGAGCGGTGGACCAGGACGACGTTTCGGTGCCGGACATCGTATCCTCCGACTCGCTGCCGGAGACCGGATTCCGGAGCGCGGCGAAGGTCGAGGCTCTCGACCTGTCGTCGCGCGGCCTGGTCGACCTGTCCGGGCTGGCGGGGCTGGCGGATCTGGAGGTCTTGGACCTCGGCGGCAACCGGGTCGCGGACCTGTGGCCGCTGGCGGCGATGACGGGGCTGGAACGGCTCGACCTCGGCGACAATGCGGTGGCGGATCTCTCGGGGCTGCTTGCGCTTACGAACCTGCGGGTGCTCGACCTGTCGGGCAACGCGGTCTCGGACATCTCACCCCTGGCGGGTCTCACGCGCCTGCGCCGCCTGGACCTGTCGGGGAACCACGTGGCCGACGTCCGGCCGCTGTCGGCACTGCGCGACCTTGAGGTCCTCCTGCTCGACGGCAACGGGGTATCGGACCTGGTACCGCTTTGGGGGCTGCCGGAACTCGCCCATCTCGGAATGGGTGACAACCGCGTGGCGGACGTGGCGCTGCTCCGGGACGTGCGCTCGCTGCGACGGCTGGACCTCGCCGGCAACCGGTTGCGGGACGTCTCGGCGCTCGGCGACCTGCCGAAACTGGTGTGGTTGCGTCTTTCGGGGAATCCGATCACTGACTTCTCGTCGCTCCGACGGCTGCCGGCCGTGCGATGGGTAGAGCTTGGTGCCGGGACGTTCCGCGTGGGGGCGATGCCGTCACACAATGGCGAACGGCTGCCGGTGTTGCTGATGGAGGAGACAAACGGTTCAGCACCGGACGGGTGATAGGACGGTGCAGCGCCTGCGCGAATAGCGCAGGGCCATTCGCGGTCCGGCGACATCCCCAACAACCGCCAACCCCTGAACGGCAATCTGACGCCGGCGGCGACGGACTCGAGGTTCGGGTGATCTGACCGGCAAGCGTAGAACACGCGACTTTCCCCAATGTTGGGGACGCGAAGGGGCGAGCCCGTCCCTATGCTCTGGACTCTGCGCGAAGCGGGAGTGTCTCCGGCGTCGTGCCCGGTAAGGAAATTCCGCGGACAGGGAGTGTTGATGCTCGGAGACCGGTTGGTGCAGGCCGCCCTGGCCATGTCGTTCGGCGTTCTCCTCTTTGGCAACGCCCGGGCCGAGGTGCTGCTCAGCAATCTGAGTGAGACCGCTGATGTCAATCTGACCGTCGGCTCGTCGGGTGCCGGTCAGTTCGCGCAGGCGATTCGATTCCAGACCGGCAGCAGCGAGCGTGGGTACAAAATCACATCGGTCAAGGCCGTCCTCGCCGACGCCGCGGCGTCGGACGGCGTCCGGGTCCGGATCTTCAGCGGCAGGACCAACGGAACCCCCTATCTCAGCCTTTACACGCTGACCAACCCGACCCCGACGGGATGCCCCGATTCGTCACCGTCCTGTCCCCTGGCTTCGACTCGTCGATGACTTCCTACACCTCAAGTGCAGCTGCCCTGGTCGACCACCTCACGATCGAAGGAACCGCGCCCGACGCCGACGGCGCGACGGTGGCCTACCTCGACGGCGACGACCAGGTGCTGGCCGATGCCGAAGCCGATGCGGAGGGCTTCCAGGTCGATCTGGCGGTCGGCGCCAACACGATCAAGGTGCCGGTGACGGCGGAGGACGGCAGCACCACCCGGACCTACACCGTGGTGGTGACGCGGGACGAGCCGCTGGCAGCTCCGGCCTAAGTTTCAAACGCATTGTTAGTTCAGGACCGTTGGAGGTTAGGTGAACCAGAGCCGTTTGCCGGGTGCGGCGGGCTGTCGAGATCCGCTCATGCCGCGTCGAAACCGGCGCAGGAAGGTCACGCCGCTGTCTATGAGGGTAGCTGCAGTCGTTGTCGCGATGCTGACTGCGGCTGTGGCCGCGGCCGTTGACGAACGCGAGGGTGGTGCCGCGAATTCGATGTCGGGCGGTTCCGACAGTGACGCCGACGAATCCTACGTGACGTTCACCGACGCCCTGGCGTCCGGCGGCCTGGGCCCGGTGATGGTGGTGATTCCCGCAGGGTCGTTCCGCATGGGCTGCCTAAACGACGACGGCGGGTGCTACTCCGACGAGTTTCCGGTCCACACCGTGAATGTCCCGCGATTCGCGTTGTCCATGTACGAGCTGACGTTCGAACAGTGGGACGCGTGCGTGGATGCGGGAGGATGCAGCTACCGCGCTCACGACCGGGGCTGGGGTCGCGGCGATCGTCCCGTCATCCGCTTGAATCACGCCCACGCGCAGTCGTACGTGTCGTGGCTGTCGCAACAGACCGGCAAGGACTACCGCCTGCCCAGCGAGTCGGAGTGGGAGTACGCCGCACGTGCGGGCACGGAGACGACGTACGACTGGGGCAACACGATCGGCGTCAACCGGGCGAACTGCACGGAATGCGACAGCCAATGGGACCATGACCGGACCGCTCCCGTGGGCAGCTTCGCCGCGAACCCGTGGGGGCTGTTCGACATGCACGGAAACGTCTGGGAGTGGACGGCCGACTGCGACAACCCGAGCTACGCGGGGGCGCCTGCGGACGGCAGCGCGTGGACTACCGGCCGCTGCAACATGCGAGTCCTGCGTGGCGGCGCCTGGGACAGCCACCCGGACTTCCTTCGCGCCCGATACCGCGGCTCGGCAGACATCTCGCTAACCACCGATGTGATCGGATTGCGCGTGGCCCGCGCGGTCGACGTCGTGCCTTCGTCCGGCAGCCCGGATCTGGAGGTCAGGGCCGCGACGGTGACGGACGCCGACCCGGAGCCGGGCGGGGCGTTCATGCTGTCCGCGACGGCAAGGAACGCGGGTGCCGGTGAGTCGACGTCGACGACGCTGCGCTACTACCGTTCCGCGGACGCGACGGTGTCGACGGGCGACACGGCGGTGGGCACGGACGCGGTCGCGGCGCTGGCACCCGGCGCGAAGAGCCCGCAGTCGATCCCGCTGACGGCGCCGGCCGGGGCCGGCACGTACTACTACGGCGCCTGCGTGGACGCCGTGGCCGACGAGTCGGATACCACCGACAACTGCTCGGCGTCGGTGCGGGTGGACGTCGGCCTCTCCGGCGACGCGACGCTGAGCGGTCTCGGCCTGACCTGGGACGACGGCGGCGTCCAAACCGAGATCGCGCTCAACCCGGTATTCAATGCGTCGACGACGGCCTACGCGGCGAGCGTGGCCCACGGCGTCGACCGGATCACGATCAAGGAGACCAAGGGCGACAGCGGTGCCACGGTGGTCTACCACGACGGCGCCGACTCGGCGCTGACCGACGCCGACGGCAATGCGAGGGGCTTCCAGGTCGGCCTCGCCGTCGGCGCGAACACGATCAAGGCGAAGGTGACGGCCAGCGACGGCGAGACGACCCGGACCTACACGGTGGTGGTGACGCGGGCGGCGGGCGACACGACCGCACCGACGGCGACCGGCGCGACGGTGGACGGCGACTCGCTCGTGATCACCTTCGACGAGTCCCTCGCCGCCGCCGCGAACCTCGCAAACGGCGCGTTCGCGGTGAAAAAGACACCGTCCGGCGGCACCGAGGAGACGGTCACCCTTGGCGGCTCGCCCACGATAAGCGACGCGACGGTCACCCTGACCTTGGCGACGGCAGTGGTGTCCACCGACGAGGACATGAAGGTGAGCTACGCGAAACCCGCCACCGGCACGGACAACACGCTCAAGGACGCCAACGGCAACGAGGTCGTCGACTTCGCGGACCAGGCGGTGACGAACGACACGGAGGCCGAGGCGATGCTCACGGCCTCGTTCGAGAACGCGCCCGACGAGCACGACGGGTCGAGCGTGTTCACGCTCGAGCTCGCGTTCTCGGAGGCGGTGTTCGACGGCAGCGAGTCGTTCGACAAGAACCAGGCGATCCAGGACGCCATCCAGTTGACCGGCGGCACGGTCGCGGGCAGGCGCCGGGCTGTCCGCGGTTCCTACGACCGGTGGATACTGAGGATCCGTCCTTCCGGCAACGGCGACGTGACGGTCGACCTACCGGCGACGACCGGCGACTGCGGTGCCGCGGGGGCGATCTGCACGCCGGACGGCCGGCCGCTGTCGGCCCCGGCTTCGGCGACGATCGAGGGACCGTCGGCAGAGACGCCTGACGCACCGTCCGCACCGACGCTGATCGTCGGGACCACGTGGCTCGAGGCGTCCTGGACGGCGCCGGCGGACAACGGCGCAGCGATCACGGGCTACGACGTCGAGTACCGCACGACGGGCGGCAACTGGACGGACGCCTCCCACGCTGGCACGTCGACCACAAAACGCATCGAGAGCCTGGTCGCCGACACCGCCTACGAAGTGCGCGTGCGTGCATCGAACGCCGAGGGCGCGGGCGACTGGTCGCCGGCCGCGTCGGGGCGCACGGATGCGGCGGCCGAAGCGCCGGACGCGCCGTCCGCGCCGACGCTGACGGCCGGGTCGACGTGGCTCGAGGCGTCGTGGACGGCACCTGCGCACAACGGCTCTGCGATTACCGACTACGACGTGCACTACCGCACGACGGGCGGCAACTGGCAGGACGCTTCTCACGCGGGCACGTCGACCACGAAACGCATCGAGAGCCTGGTCGCCGACACCGCCTACGAAGTGCGGGTGCGCGCATCGAACGCCGAGGGCGCGGGCGACTGGTCGCCGGCGGCGTCCGGGCGCACGGACGCTTCGGGCGGCGCCGCCGAAGGCGACGTACGCCTGGTCGAGGGCGGCACGGAGCTGGAAGGCCGCGTGGAGATCCATCACAACAACGAGTGGGGCACGGTGTGCGACGACCGGTTCGTCTCGGACGACGCGGAGGTGGTGTGCCGGCAACTTGGCTACACGGGCGGCGAGGTGCACACCCGGGCGGCGTTCGGCGAGGGCACCGGGACGATCTGGATGGACGACGTGCAGTGCGCGGGCAGCGAGTCGCGGCTGGCGGACTGCCCGTTCGGGGGCTGGGGCCTGCACAACTGCCGCCACTCGGAGGACGTCGGCGTGTCGTGCGGGGCGGCGTCCGGCAACTCGCTCGCGAGTGCGACGGTGTCCGGTGCGGTTCTGACGCTCCGCTTCGACCGGCCCCTCGACGGCGGCTCGGTGCCGTCGCCGGGCGACTTCGTGGTGGTTGCGGGTTCTCCGGCTGACGCGGTGGCGACTCCCGTCGAGTCGGTCGCCGTGACGGGCGGCGAGGCCGTGCTGACCCTTTCTCGGGCGGTCGGGTCCGATGAGAACGTATCGGTGAGCTACCTGCCCGCGGCGATGCATCCGCTGCAGGACGCCTCGTACAACCCGGCGTCGACGGTGAGCGGGCAGCCGGTCCGGCATGCCCAAACCGGGGAGCCGAATGCCATTGGGGTGCCGGGCGACCCCTCGCTCGAACCGCTGAGGGTAACCAGGCTCTGGAACTCGACGAAGGTCGAGGTACTGGATCTGTCCGCGCGTGGTCTGGCCGACCTGTCCGCGCTGGCGGGCCTCGCGGACCTGGAGGCGCTGGACCTCGGCGGCAATCGGGTCGCCGACCTTTGGCCGCTGGCGGCGATGACGGGGCTGGAACAGCTCGATCTGCGCGGCAACGCCGTGGCCGACCTCTCGGCGCTGGGCGGTCTCGAGGGCCTGCGCGTGCTGGACCTGTCGGACAACGCCGTCGCGGACATCTCACCCTTGGCCGGCCTCACGCGCCTGCGCCGCCTCGACCTCTCCGGCAACCGGGTGGCCGACATTCGGCCGCTGTCGGCGCTGCACGGCCTCGAGGTCGTGCTGCTCGACGACAACCTTGTGTCGGACCTCGTGCCGCTGTGGGGCCTGACCGAACTCGCCCACTTGAGTCTGGGGAACAACGCCATGGGGGATGCCGTCTTTCTCCGTGAGGCACGGTCGCTGCGACGGCTGGATCTCGCCGGGAACCGGTTGCGGGACGTCTCGGCGCTCGGCGACCTTCCGAAGCTCGCGTGGCTGCGTCTCTCGGGGAATCCGATCACGGACTTCTCCCCGCTCGGGCGACTGACGGGCGTGCGCTGGCTCGTGCTCGACGCCGGGGCGTCGCCCACGGACGCGGTGCGCGGGCGCAACGGCGAACAGGTCCCGCTGCTAATGATCGAGACCACGGACGGAAAGGAGTCCGGCGCGCCGTAGGACGCGGTGCCCAAGCCATGGCTTGAGGTTGAGCCGGACGCCGGGGCCACGGACCGGGAACCTGCGCGGGTGTTCATGCAGCGCCGGACTTCATCACCGCCTTCATAGAAAGAGTCGCCAAGGGCAGGTCCGCGCGTCGCCGAACACGGGGAATTGCGTTTCGCTAGAAAGCGTCCTGCTGCCACTGATCTGCCGTCCGTCCAGCGAGGAGGGGTGAGCCGTCCACGAACCGCCGAACGCAGACGGGGCCGTAGTCGTCGACGGTGCGGAACTTGCCGACGATGTTGCGGTAACCCGTTCTGGCGATGTCGACCTCGAGCAACGGCAGGGTGGCCGCTACGAGCCGTCGACGCCACCGGGGTAGTTGAGCACGCAGTAGTAGATGTCGTAGGCGTCCTTGGGCTTCTGGCGTTGCGCGATCGCGTAGCCCTTCATGGCGAGCAGTGCGGGATGCTCGCAACGGCAATGGAGACGAGGTTGCGGCCGCCGTCCGGCATGCCTCCGTCAATGGCGACCATCTGGTAGAAGTTCAACGCCAGCTCGGCTCCGTCGGCGCGCTGGACCGCGAAGTTGCTGACCAAGGGCGGGTCGTTCTTCGCGATGACCGCGTCCCTGGGCATCAGGAAGTCGACGATGACGTCAATGGGCGACCCGCCGTCGCGCGCCGGGACCTCGCGGACGAGCTGGAGCTGGAAACGGCGCAGGTCCTGCGCCTGCCGGTAGCCCTGACGCTGGAGCAGCTCGACGAGCCGCGCGTATTCGTCGTCGCCCAGCGCTTCGGCATGGAGGGCGAGGTCGACATCTGCGGTACCGACCTGCGGCATTTCGGTCTTGCTCAGCAGGAGCCACGGCACGGCGCTGCCGATTACGGCGAACTTGCCCTCGAAGCTGCCGAGGATCTGGCCGATCTCGACCAACACGCTCTCTATCGCGGCGGTGGTCCGGTCGTCGTAGTCGTTCGCGGACTGGGGTTCTACGCGATCCATGGCAGCGTCTGCCTTGCGAGGTGGGCGGCGGCTTCGCGTTCGCGGTCGTTGCCGCACCACAGATCCAGGTAGGTGACGATCGGGCAGGTGCAGAAGAGGCCCGGCAGCGGCTCGATCGCATCGTCGAAGATGCTCTCGTCAGCAATGGCGTGGACGACGACGTTGGGGTCCGTGCTGGCCGGTCTGACGTCCAATTTCTCCCGCAGGACCCGGGCGCCGGCCGCGTCGGTGTAGAAAGACCGGGTTGCGTCCCGGGTGAAGGGGGCGATCCACTGGACGGCGGATGCCAGCGCGTAGACGGCGCGGGGAGAGCCGGGTCGGGCATTGAGCGCTTTGCGGGCCAGGTCGTCGAACTGCCGGCCATGTAGATGTGTGTAGGCGTCGAACCGGTCGCCCCCGGGGCGACGGTAGTTTTCGCGCCAGGTCTGAATGAGCGCATCGGGTTGCGTGAGGACGATGCCGTCGGGCCGCCGGGCGACCCACTCGCGTTCGAGGAGCGCCTTGCACACGTTGCTGACATGGCCGAGGCTTGCGTGGGCGCTCGCGGCGAGGTCGGTGACGAGCCAGGGCCGATCCGGTTCCCGCAGCAGGGCCCGGAGGATGGCGGACGCCTTCGGGGTGAAGACCGACCGGAGAGTGCGGGTTTCGGACTTCGGCTTGGTGGGGACGCTCCGCTCGATGTAGCCGTCGAAGACGAGGCGGACGTTGCCTTCGAGGTCGAGGTAAGCGACATCGTGATCGCGGCAGATGGCGCGCGATTCGGGGGATAGGTAGGGACAGGCGAGCATCGGTACGACCTGCTCGGCAGCGTGCGCCGGGGACTGGCTGATGCGTGCCACGTAGCTCTCCAGTTCGTACACGGCCGAGCGCACGAACCGGGGGGCACCGTGTGCCTTCACCTCGATGACGAGCAGCCGGACGGCTCCGCCGTAGTGCACGCGAATCAATGCGTCGGCCTGGGGCCCGTGGTCGGTCCGACGAAGTTCCGCGACCGGCGTGACCCCGGCGGCCGGCAGGCGACGGAGCAGATCCCGGACAGCCTCCACGGCGATCGCTTCGAGCTCGTTTTGTGATTCCCTGTATTTCACCGTTTGGTGTAAATGCCATGATGAGTGAAATTTGGGAAGCCGCATTAACGCGCCCCGGCCGTTGCCAGCGGACACCGTTCCGGAGCGGCAGCGCCTGGGAAGATCATCCGGGGCAACGCAGGCGTGTCGTTCAGGGCCTAGCGTTTGGCAGCTTTACGGTGAACCTGGCGGAAGAGGTAGGAGGGGAGGTACCTTGCAACATATTGTTAAGACTAACTTTTTTGGTTCTGGGATCTGCAACCCCATATATGACCCACCACCAAGCACGAGACTCCATGCAGTTTTCTGGATCAACATCGGACGGCGGTGTGTTCGACTAGGGTCGGGGGGCGGCGCGAGAAATGCAGGGCGGCGCGATGCAGGAGGAGCCATGACGGGGTTGAGCGTGCTCTACACCAAGGAGGCTGCCCAGGAGAAGGACTGGCCGGGAATCCCGGAGCGGGACCGGACCGGTCGCTTGCGGGAAGTGTATTGGATGCGCCGAGCCGACTCGAAGTCCCGTGGGGGCGCGTTCGTGAACATGAGGCTGTAGTGGCGGCCGGACCGCCGCGAACTGGGGAGTACGGCGTACGACCCGGGCGACGGGTTCGTCTACCTGCTCGAGATGATGCCGTCGATGGGGGACCGGTTCGAGTGGCTGGAGGTCACGGAGGCGTTCACGACCGTGTCGGCGCGCGAGATCGAGCGGGCCATGCGCGCGTGGAACGGCATCCCGGACAGGAACCCGTTGGACTTCCGCGAGTTTCGGAGCAACTTGCGGCTGACGCGTCCGAGACGGGCCGAACAGAAGCGGGCGGCGGACGAGGTGATCGAGCGGATCGAGAAGAAGCTCGCCAAGGAGTCCTACCGCGAACTGGTCGGGAAGTACGGCTACGGAACGCTGGTCGTGGGCCTACCGCTTTGGTTCGCAACGCCCGCGAGTGACCCGTTCCGGCCGGAGAACGCGGTCGACGACTTCGCGACGCGAGCGCTACCGGGTCTTGCGAAGATCAAGAGGGAGCTGCTGGGAAGGCGGGACTGCCCGTTCAGGAAGGTCGTCGTGCTGTGGGACACGAGCCCGCAGGCGTTGCGGGCGTGGCGGACGGACAGGTCGCCGGAGTACGAGGACGCTGCCAACGCCACCCTGCGGAACCCGTTGGGGATTCGGCTGTGGAGCGTGGTCGCGGACTCGCTGGACGAGGCGTTGGCGGAGACGGCGACGCCGGAGAGCGAGGCGCCGTCCATGAACATGCACCTGAGCGTGGAGACGCGAAAGAAATCGAGGGCGACCGGACCTTATCCGGACCTGGTCGAGGCCATTCGACGGTTCGTCCACGACCGCGACGGGAAGGGCTTGAGCGTCGGATCCAAACTAAGGTCGAGGGCCGCGCTGAGAATCTGGCAGCTCCTCTGTCTGGTCAGGGTTCGGGAAAGGAGGGCTTCGGGCGGTGGATCGCGTGCAGGCTCTCGGCACCGCGCGCCTGGCGGGTCAACGCCGCTCAGCGCAGGGCAAGGCGCTTCTACCGCGAGAGCAGACGGAGAGCGCGAGGCTCGTGAGACGGTGCGTTGGGGGGGATCCGGGACGTACGCGTTCTTGCCGATGGCGGGAGTGGCCGCTGCCTGGCTCGGTGGGCAGGTCCTCCGGGGCGCCGGGCGGGTGGCGGCTCGGAGCGCGTGGTCTTCGGCCACGGCGTGCTCTACCCCCGACCGATTACCCGAATCGGTTAGGAAGATTCGGGCAGCGGCACCAGTTCGGCGATGTCCAGCAGCGAGCCGATCTGTACGGGCCTCGGTTCAAGTCGTTCCTGGTGCGAGTTGGGCAGCGCGACAAACCGGACTTCGCGCTGGTAGGCGTAGCGGAACACCTTCGTCATGTGAACGGGCATCGACGGCCTTACCGCCATGCCTGGCGACATCGCGCCCAGCGGATCCACGTAGTGGACACGGCCGATGGACATCTTCACGTCGCGCAGTTGCGGAGGCAGCACCTTCGCTAGGCGCTCGACGAACGGCCTGCGCATGAGCACGACGCAACAGTCCGCCTCGAAGTCGGCGAACAGCCTCGGGTCGAGCAGGTCTGACGCGCAGAACATCCAGTAGTCCGTCGCCATCCTGACGGTCGTCGTGGCGTACTCGTCAGGTGCCAGGCCGGGCGCGTCGAATACGGGGCGGAAACCCGACCCGCGCTCGACCACGCTCGCGGGCGGCACGCTGTCCCGGTTGTAGTATTGCGTTGGGTGAAGGGCGCGGAGGTAGCCGCCCTTGAAGTCGATGGCGTGTTCGTCGTCCCGGACGGCCTGGTTGTGCACGGAGGCGTTGTAGTTAGTGGCCGAATTCAGGTAGACCTCGCCCCGGATGAGCCTCTCCATGTGCTCGCGCCTGCCGTACTTGACGATCGCGTGGTGGGCCGTGCCCCGCGCGGCGACGACGTTGGCCGCCGTCCGGCAGAGCTCACCGTCGAAGAACGGGCGGGCCTCCCGCACGGTGGGATCGAGGTTCCAAGGCGTCGGCGGCTGTGCGCGCATGTCCATTTCGGCGAGGACGTGGTGCAGCAGTCGGTGCCAGCTCGGGTCGGCGGTCTGCCCCAGCTTCCCGGACAGCGTCAGAACCTGGAGGTTGACCAGGAGATCCTGGTAGCGCTGGTTGAGTTCCGTTCTCGTCTCGTGCCGGCAGTACCTGTTCGCCGCGTACTCGCGACCCCATTCGGCGCGGTCTTCCGGTGCGATGCTCTCGGCGGCGTCCTCGAACTCGGGCGGCGTGAACACCTCGATGGGTGCGATGATGTCGTCGTCGGTGACCGCCGAAGCCCGTACGTCCCTCCACGAGTGCACGCGGACGCCGTCGCCGCCGTCGGTTTCGCGCCAGTCGAGAACGGCGTACTCGTACGCCTTCCCGCACAGGATCTCCACGTTCCGGGCGAGGACCTTTGCCAGGTGGGTGTTTTCGTCGTCGCCGTACGGTGGCGAGGGCACGTCCACGACACCGCGTATCTGGTAGTCGAGCCCGTCGCGCGGGCACCCTGAGAGACGGACGCCGACATTGACCCTGATCCCCTTGGATTGCGGCTTTCCCACCTCAGCGGCCCAGTTCGGACGGACGCCGAGTCCGGCGCCGAAGTCGCCGCTCGCGTGCTCGCTCATCGGGTCACCTTCCGTGGTTCGTGGTGGTGGTCCATCGAAACGAACAGGATGAAGCAACGACCGGTGCTGGTGCAACTCCGTGTATGTCTCGACGCCCTCGCGCCCGGCCGGCGGCACGGCACCCGGACCGGTCTGCCAATCGGATAGCGACGGGGGCGCGGTATGCGCCGGAGGCTCTCGGCCATGCGGTCGCCCCGACCTTCGAACACGGCTACCCCGCGCCCTCGGACCGGGGCGTGCCATGCGGTTCGCGGGGCGACCGCCCAGAAGCCGCCTTGATCCGGGACGGCGCGTGTTTTCTCCCGAAGGGCCCCACGGGATTGTCGCCGGCGGACTCGTGGCGTCTGTAGATCGTCAGGTCGGAAGGTCTCTGCCGCGGCGGAATCCGATCCAATCGGTTACGTCGCCGCCCGCCGCTTCGATGCCCTTCTCGAAGGAGTCGAAGATCTCGGCTTCCTCGATCCTGTCGGACCAGGAACTCGGGTGAGTGCTGGCGAGGAAGCGCTCGGGCGCGTCACGGCGTGAGAGCACCCAACCTTAGTCCGTCGGGTCCTCTTCCGGGCCGACGATGTGCTCGGCGAGCGCGAGACAGGCGTGGATGGCGCCTGCCAGGATCCGTGTGTCGACCCTCATCGTCTGCTTCTCCACGACGAACCCGGGCTTGTAGCCCACGTACTGGCTGACGGTGGCTTCCCATTCGGCGTCGAGCATCCGGAAGAACGCACACGCGTCCATGTCCCGGAACCCCTGCGTGCGATCCTCCTCGGCCGAGTCGACTCCAAGCGCAATGGGTTTCAGGAGTCCGGCGGCGCCGATGTTCGGCAAGCCGTACGGCAACGGGCCGGTGGCCGACTCCTCGATGGCTTGGCGCACGGCCCGATCGACCGTGGAATCTTCGGGGTCACTTTACAAACTGAACATTGTGGGCAATCATCCGGTTGTAAAGATCAGATGGCTCGAGCGATATGGCAGAGTCGCCAGGAACGATGTTGGGCTTCCTCGTGAAGAGACCGCCGAAGCTGTCGAGCGGCGCGCGGGAGTTTGTCCGCGTGCATCCCGAGGAGGCGCGCGTCGCGGTAGCGGTGGCTCTGGAAACGGCCGCAGCACAATCTAAGGCAGAGCCGATGGGATCAACGGGGGATGTGCCTGCGCGGCTCCGGCGGTTCGTGGTGGATCCGAAAGGAGAGGATCTGATTGGCGCTACGGAGGCAGCGTCACGATTGGGTGTGTCCCGTACGAC
Organism: Gammaproteobacteria bacterium; assembly: GCA_026705345.1. Taxonomy (GTDB): domain Bacteria; phylum Pseudomonadota; class Gammaproteobacteria; order Pseudomonadales; family Azotimanducaceae; genus VXYL01. The sequence continues at coordinate 73,204 of JAPPAV010000142.1, read as the reverse complement.
CGTTTACGACTGGGCGGCTAGGAACACGTTGATAGCCTGGCGTTCCACGAAGCGCCGACTGAACATCCCGGCAGGTCAGATCGTCGGGCCCGGTCGGGTCGTTGACGGATTGGCAGAAGTCGTGGACGTTGTTGGGGAGCCGGAGTTTGCCTGGACTTTCCTGAGTCAGGAATGGCCTTTTGAGGACGGCGTGGCCCGGCCCATCGAGCGCTTGCAGTCCGGTGGGCTCGACGAGGTTCTATCGGCGGCAGCGGGATTCGGCTCGACCTTTACGTGAGCGACGACCGCTATCCGCGGAGCCTGATCGAGCGGCTGCTGGTCAGGACAGCGTTTCCGGATAGCTACCGGATCATCCCGCGGCGGCATGTCGGATCGCCGTTGGGAGCAACTCCTGCAGATTCCCGCTTCGCAACCCGGACCGGGAGTTATACGGTGCTGTATTCAGCGCCCGCCTTCACCACGGCATTCATCGAGACAATCGTCAGGGACCGGTTCGTGCATCGCCGAACGCGGAAGGTCGCGTTTCGCGAGATTACGGAACGGGTGTGGGTCCGCATATCGGCGGAATCAAGCACGGGGCTGACGTTTCTCGACCTTCGTGCAGATGGCTGCACGCGCATCGGGGCGCCGACGGACGTCGTTCAGGCGAGGAATCATGCAGCAGGGCGCGCCTTTGGCAAGGCTATCCATGCTTCACACGAGGATGTCGACGGATTGGTCTATTCGTCGCGGCTGACCGGCGAAGATGTTTATGCGATCTATGAACGGAGTGTCAGAAAGCTGAATGTGGGCGAGGTCGGGCAACTGGAGGAGCACGTGGAGCTACCGGATGTTCTGGAGCGCCACGGAATAGGACTCTTGGTTTAGGGTGGCGGGTGGTGCGTGCCGTTCACTGCTGCAAGCTGACGCCAAAGTTGCAGGTATCCGAGGTGAGTTCCAGACGACATCCTTGACTCCACGTTCGACCCCACCAAACGCATTCGTTTCGTTGAGTTTCGGACGGTTCATGCGACTCCGCATAGTTGCCTAGGAGTTCTTGTATGGAATTGTTTTTACGCTATTTTCGAGTCGTCAAAAGGCTTCATGAAACCCCATGAAGCCGCATGAACCTGGCGGAAGAGGTAGGAGGTCGATCGGGTCATAAGTTTATGATTATAAACTTGTTTTTTGGTATTTCAATGGCGAGACCCCACATCTGACCCACCACAAAGCGTTGGACTTGGAGCGACGTCATGGCACAAAAATGGCGAGATGCGCCGGGCACGCTGCACGGTCGACGCGGGGGCGGGGTGTTCGGCGACACGTAAAACTGACCCTCTGGCGCCACGAGAACCGACCCTGAAGAATGGCTAGGGAGTAGGGCGCATGAGGGAGCAGGACCATGTGCCGCGGTCGGTCGGATCACAGGGGCGGAGGATGCCCGGTACGGGGCGCACGGCCGCGGCCGGAACCCCAGTGCGTTCGGGTCGTGGTGAGCGGCGGCCGGCTGCGCGTCGGCGATCAGCCGCAGCACTGTCATGGTGCTCGCGCCGAGCCGCTCGGCGGCCTCGGTCAGCGTCAGCTACCGCGTTCCGCCATCTCGCCGGGCCGGTGCACGGCCGCGCCGTGACTGCGGCGGTGGCTGCGCACCCGCGCCCCAGCCGGTTCAGCATCGCCGCGATCCCGTCGTCCGGCAGCTGCCTGGCCAGCGGACCAGAACGGTCGTCTCCGCGTCCGTCCGGAAGGGGTGCTGCCCGTGCGGCTGCGCGGCACGGCGAGTCGCGTGTGGTCGCCGCCGCGCCAGTGCAGCAGCAGGTCGATCCGACCCTCCGCGAGCATGAACGATCTCGCCTCAAGCATCGCGCGCAGGATGCGCTTGCGGGCCGATTGGTGCGGGGAGGGCATATCGTGGGCGATGCCTGGCTAGGCCGAGTAGGCCACCCGGCACTCCAATGCGCGAATGGAAAGGTCAGGGGAGGGCAGGTGCGGCGAGGATCTCGTGCTCCTCCCGGTCGGTCCAGAACTCGTCGACGCTGACGGTGTGGTCTTGGTACGTGTGCTTCCGTGTGCCGACGCGGACCCGGCCCAGGAGCGCTACGGATAGGCCGGACGACTCCGAGTAGCCCCGGACCCAGGATCGTCGAACGGTCGTCATGCCCGACACGTCGGAGTCCTGCCAGGCGAACTTGGAGGGTTCCCAGTTCGCGTACCAATGGTGCCAGCGCGAGACCACTTCGTCGTTCGCCTGCAGTTCGACGTGGTTCTCGCGGCACCGGACTCTCGCGCCACGCCAGCCGAGTCCGAGGCACGCGAGCCTTACCTGGAGAGCGACGGTGGTCTCGATCCGGCCCACGTGTTCGGGAGCAACCGGACACGCCCATGTCAAAGGTCCCGTGACGGGCCCGAGCGCGCCCTCGCGCAGCCGGAGGTCTCCGGCCATGGACCCCGTTTCGGCATCGTCCCAGGCGTATTCGGGGGACTCTGCTGATGGTTCCGCGGCGGTGAAGGCGCCGTGCCCGACAACGACGTCGACCCGGATCTCGATGAAGTCCTTCTCGCACGCCTCGGTCAGCCGCAGCGAGGCGGGGATCTCGCCTTCGCCGCAACAGGCCGCGGCCTGCGCCCAGAGCTCGTCGACGATCGTGCGCCCCGATTCCCGCCAACGACGCAGCAGGTTCCGGCTCCAGGCCGGGCGATCCACCGGCTCCAAGGCTGCCAGTCCGCGATTCATGGGAAGTGCCAGCATCGCGTGGTACTCCGCCTCGTCCGCTCGCAGCGTTCCGATATGCATGGCATACGCGAGGGTGCGCAGGTAGGCGGACACGAGCGTCTCACCCAGCGGCATGTTTAGCGAGCCGCTTCTTCCCCGGCCGAGAAGAAACTGCGTCTCTGGGGCACGCGTTCCATGGGATCGACAGATCCAGGCCCAGTCGTGCCGCCAACGGTCAATGAACGCGAAGTCCAGCGCGCCTTCGAGCCGTTCGAGGGTGTGCAGAAAAGCAGGCGGCACGGCCCTGGCGTTGAACCTGTCGAACAGGGCGTCGTCGTCGTCGTCGAGACCCGCCGGGGTGCGCGGCGAGACGGCGTATCGGAACGGGGCGCTTCGCTCACGCGTGCCGTAGATAGCCCTGAGCATCCAGTCGGAGGCGGGACTCGGTTTCGATACCGCTCGCTTAGCCGCGTCCTCCGGGCAATGGGCCGCCAGTTCGAACGCGTGGATGACGCCTAGCCCCAGCAGGCACTCGCTCTCCAGCGTGCGGTCCGCGGTCCACCCGATCAGCGCGTCGAGCGCCCCGTCCTCGCCGGTCCGCACGAGCCTGGCGAGAGCGCGGGCGGTCTCCCACCGGACCCGCGGAACGGGCCAATGAAGCCTTTCGAGCAGCAATCCGAGCGACGGGTCCATCAGCGTGCCCAGTCTGGCGACGTCAGGGGCTGTTCCGACACTTCGTCGCGGAAGACCTCGACCATTTCCATCGCGCAGCGCTTTGCGAGTTCCTTCTCGCCGACCTCCACCAGGAAGTAGACCAGCCTGGACAACCCCACCGCGATGCCGTTGTCCTCGAGCTCGCCGAGCGGCTCGGTCCGGCTTGTTTCGACGACGAACTCGCGCCGTTTCTCCGGATAGTCCCGAACAACCGCCCGGACGCGCTGCCGGAACGTCGCGTCGCTGGACCACCACCTGACCCATCCTCTGTGTTCTACCATCGCCCGGACCAGCCAGACGTAGGCTTCGGAGCGGCCTTGGCTGTTCCGCGAGATCTCGAACGCGGTGTCCAGCGCGTCGGTGAGGTCGTAGCGGACGGCCCTGTCCGCCGCCAGCCTGCGGAGATCTGCCAGCGCGTCGGCATGCCGGCCTTGGGCGTCCCAGTGCGCCAGCCATTGCGAGACGGCCCCCCTGTCGTACAGGGGCCCGTCTTCGCGCGCGGACCGGATGAAGTCGGCCAAGCGTCCCGGCTCGAACTCGGACGCGTCCGGGATCTCCCGCGGTTCGTCGTTGGACGAACCGCTTATGCCGTGTCGATTGGGCAGCGGGCGGTCCCTGCCCGTTAGCCGCGCGAGCGCCTCGCGAATCGGCGTACCGGTTTCGTCCATGGTGCCGGCGGCATCCCACGCCGCGTTGAATTCGCCGGGCGCGATGAATGTCGACAGGAGCATCCGACCGGGTTCAGAACCGGCCGGAATCGTCTTGGCCCAGATCTTGGCCAGCTCCTCGGCTCGGTACCACTCCTGCGCGGCCGCGAGCTCGGCGTAGAGCGCGGGCACTCTTTCGGGAAACAGTTCGGCGACGCCCTGGTGCAGCTCGGTTCGCGCGTGCCTCGTCTCGTCTCCGTCGGTGTAGTCGGTGATGGCCTCGATTTCCCTGGCCAGCGAAAGGAACGTATCCCGCGCCTCCTCGTCTCCTTCATCGGCCAGAAGCCGCAGCGCGCTGAGTACCTCGAAGACGAACACGTCCTTGCGGTACCCGTAGCCGAGCAGGCAATCCGCGGTTCTGCGCAGCTGATCCCGGCTTCGGTCGTACAGGCCGTGGTCTACCGCGAACCGCGCGGCCCTGGCCGCGATTGTCGCCCTCTCGCCGAATTCGACAACGCGCGCATCGAGGTGCGTAGCCACCAGATCCAACAGCACGTTGGCGCCTTCCGCCGAATGGACCGGCACCCTTCGCTCGCAGAAGGTCTCGAGCCATGCCTCCATGGACCAGAGCGGGGATGCTTCGGCTGCACGCACGTCTCGGCCGTCGATCTTCGGCAGGCCCAGGATTCCGGTGCCCAACAGACAGAGATCGACCGCGATGTCCTGCAGCGCGAGTCTCACGCCGCCGATGGCGCTCTGCTCCCTTGACGAAGGGCCCGCCGGCAACGGCAAGGTGAACTTCCGGTAGACGTCGCCCAGCGTGGGCCATCGGTCGGCGGCCAGCCATCCGGCGCCGATCGCACCCGCCTCATTCTCCAAGGCGCGGATGGCACTGCCGAGCCAAGTGCCGTTCGCGGCCTCGCCGAGATCGGCGCGAGCGCGGGCGACCTTCCCGGACAGTGCCGCTGCCAGCGAAGCGAAGAACACCTCGTGCCCCGCTTGCCGGACGGCGTGTCCGACGCCGAAGTCCTCCTCTATGGTCCAGAGGTGGGAGACCTCCGTCTCCGCGATCTGCCCTGGCGGGTCGGCGCCCGTCAGTAGGGCCAGGCAGCGGAGACCTGGCCGGTCGGCAGCGAGGCCCGGTCCGGCTCCCGGCCCGATGCCTTCCAGGCATAGTGCGGCGAACGCATCCCGGTCCAACCGATGCGCGCTTCGTCGCGAGGCCACCGCGAACACGTGGCCGTGGTTGCCGGCCGCAAGCGATTCCGACGTGTACACGTCGATCAGCCCCTCGGCACCGGAGTCTCGCGCGAACGCGATCACGCGCTCGGCGTGCTCCTCCGGCTGGCGCGCGACGACCCGAACGACGGCCCTCGAGTAGGTATCCCAGTGCCCATGGTCGTCGCCGGAGGACGACGCCGCGTTGCGGCGGTTCAGTTCGTCGATTGCTAGTTGGCCCGCATCTGCGGGAATCCCGAGCCGGAAATCCGCGACGGCCGGAAGCTCTTCGGTCTCGAGTCCCGGCAAGCGGTCCCACAGCACCGCGCCGAGATGCTGGTCGCGAGACAGCGCCAACGACGTCTCCCAGAACGACCCCCATTCGTTCGATTGGTACTTCCGAGCGTTCAGCGCCCTGGTCTTCAGGGAGCGGAGGCGGATCAGTCTCGGCAGGTCGAAGGCATCGAGCGCTGCCTCCTCGGCCCGGCTGAGGATGTAGACCAGTTGGTCCACGGGATAGCCGGAAGCGAGCCAGTCGATTGACCAGTCCCGGGACGGTTTGCGGACGAGATCGGCGGCGTTCCCGAGGTCCGCCCGCATCACCCAAAGCCAGGCGCGCCGCCAGTACTCGGGCGCCGCCCGCTCGAGCCACGTCAGCACGTTCGGGGCCAGCGACAGAAAGGCGAGCCGGTGGTCGGGGCGATCGCGGAGAAACGCGAAAAGACTGCCGTGGAACGGAACCACGCTCGCTTCGCGGCATTCGAGCAGGTGCCCGATCTCATCCAACACCTGCCACCAGCTCACATCGGCGTTCAGGGACGTTCCCAATCCCAAGGACGGCGGGCCGAACCTCAAACCGGCCAATAGATGTAGCACGCGCCTCGCGGCGCTGCCGAGGCGGACCCAGAGAGTCTCGTAGTAGTGTTCGATCTCGCCGCTTGGACACGGCGGTAGCTGCAGGACCGCGTCCACCGTCAACGGCTCCCCGGACTTGACAAGCGCCTCGAGGGAGTAGACGAGGTGCAGCGGCAGGCCTGCTGAGATCCTGTGGAACGCCGAGCCCAACTCGTCCATGACCTCCTCGTCCGTCTTAACAGGGCTTTCCGCCACGCGAACCCGGTCTCCCGCCGCGCGCGACCCCAGCCAATCGCGAACAGCGGCGACGGACATCGTCGGCAATTCGGTCCACCGGTCCTTCGGCAGTGCGCGCAGCAGCTGCCTCGGCAGGTGCTCGTTCTCCACCCTCTGTGTGCCGACCAGTAGACGCACGCCCTCCGGCAGCGGTAGCAGCGCGGCGAAGAGCAACTGCATTTGCGCGGTGTCTCCCTGGTCGCGCCAAACGTGGTCGAGACCATCGACCACGACGACGAGACGGCGACCGCTCGCGCGCAATTCGGACGCGGCCGCCGCCAGTGCGCGCGCGAGGCCGTCGTTCTGCTGCGCGCCCGGCAGGTTCGCGTCCGACAGCTGCTGGATCAGGGACCGCTCGATCGCGAAGTAGCTGAAACGCCCCTCTCCTCGTTCATCGAGCCGGAGAAAGTAGTGGTGCCGAACGCACACGACATCGTCCTCGTGCGCCAGTTCGGACACGCAGTGACTCAGGTACGTGCTCTTCCCGCGTCCGGGCGGGCCCCACAGCACCGCGATCCCGTCCGCGGCGGCAGCTTCGCCGATGAATCGCTGGTGGAAGCCGTCGTCGGGGACTCTGTAGCCCGGCGGCACCGCGAAGTCTTGGCGCAGGGCCACCGGACGGTCCGGCGAAAAGACACCCAGGAGGTGGAAATGCCGGATCTTACCGTCCGGTGGTGGGACCATTTTGCGCATGGCCCAACGACGCACTTCCTGCCTGAGGTAGGCCCACCCGCCCTTGTCTGTGTCGTGCCGGAGCCGGGATCGCAGGGTTTCCTCGTAGTCGTCGAAGCGTTCCATCGAGTGCGCGAACTCGAAGGACTCGAAAAACGCGACGGCGGACCCCTCCGATCCGAGCTGTGCGTCGACGAGGGCCTTCGTCTCCGGCGACAAGCGACGGTAGTCCACATGCCGGCCGTCCAGACACTTGGCGAACTGCAGGTCCGGCATGCGGTCGGTCTTCAATAACGCTACCGCCAACTTGTCGTCGTTGCGGTGGGCCAGCACTGTCTTGGCCCACTTTTGCAGAAGCGACGTTCCATTCGGCGTGTGGCCGGTCAGCCACTCCCAGCTCAGAGCGCGGTCCGGGTTCTGCGGATCCGGAGTGAATTTGACCTGGGTCAGTTCGAGCCGTCCGTCCTTCCTGCAAGCCACGACGTCGTCTATCGCCTGGTACCTCCCGTCCTCGGCCTCGACCTGGACCCAGTCGTAGAGGTTTGGATGCCGGAGGAAATCGATCAGGATCTCGACGGCGACTAGGTCTTGGTACTCAAAACCGCCGCGCGCTACCGCCGTTCTCTTGAAGTCGTGGCTGGCGACAGCGGTCATTTCACGTCTCGGGACGTGGTTTGCGGGACGGGTCGGCCTAGCCGCGACGGACGCTCGGCGGAAAGTTGCTTTCTGGGTCGTCGAGCCGTCCGCGGAGCTGCCTCCGGGACGGCGACGGGCCGGGCTTCTTCGCGCTGTCGCATGAGTTTCCGGTAGACGGGATCCTCCCGGGTCTTGGAGCCGGCATGCGCAATAGGCCATGCCGCGCCCATGTCTCCGAGCTTGGCCGGAGTCGCCATGGTCCTGTTTCCTTGGACCGCGCGTGGGCGGAACGAGGGACGTGCGGGCGAGTGCCCACGACAGGTGCAATCTGCCGCGCGGACGGGAAGCTGTCAACGGGAATCGGTCGTCCGTGCGCGTGTGCCCATCGGTCGCAAGTCCATGGAGAGCGACAAAGGCGCTCCGATGGCGGTGTTTGGCTGCAGCGTCGCAGGTAGCGCGTCGCGATGCCGGCGAGCTTGCGTGCTGCATTGCCGCGGAGTGCTGTCGCGGAGCCATGGATCGCGCAGAGCCATGGATCGCACGGAGCTGCGGCGCGCGGCCGCAGGGAAGGCGGCGCCACCGGCGGTTCACTGCGCTCTTGACGGGGACGCGAACGAGGGCCACTTGGAGAGGAAGGCGGATCCGCGAAGACGCCGAGGGAAGCGCGCAGGCGGCGGGTCGGGTTATGCTTAGCGATGCCCCGAGGGTGGCGAAGGCTCGTGAATCCCTGCGAGAAGTTTGGGTGGCAGCACCTGTCACCGCCGAGGTGTACCGGAAGTCCGCAAGGACGTGTTCCACGCGTGACGCGTCGCGCCGCCCGGGTTTGGCGAGACGGAACAGTGATGTTGCGGAGGAAACCGCAGCATTATCACTCAGGAGAGGATTGAGAAGGCCAATCTATATGGTCCTTGATACGATGAAGAAGAGAATCCAGGGGAACTGGAAAAACGCGCTGATCGAAGTCGGGACGTCAATCGGCGGGACTTTGGGGATGGTGTTCGTCATTGCATTGATTGTGTCTCAACAGGAGATCGAGGCGAACGTGTACACGTTGTTCGCAGGCTACTTTGAAGGCGGTCAGATTAGTCTGCCCATACTGTCTCTCTCCGGCATCATCATTCTGGCCCTCCTTGGAAAACACAAAGAAGCAAGCCCTGAATTGGTACGAGTCGTCAGCGTCGTTTTCCTGCTTCCGATAGTTGGCACGGCGATCATGATCGGAATGAACCCAGGATTCCGGCCCGGTGGTCTAGGCCCGGGAAACCTCATGACGCTCTGGGCAATCTACGGAGCTTTCCATTTGCTGTGGTTTCTCGTCTTGATTCTTGAGCCCGTTGCCTACTCCATCGAAGAGGCCGACAAGGACCGGGAACAACGCATAAGGAACATGATGAGTGCAGGAGATACCGGTCGTGGATAACGGTTTTGAGATGCCCATCAGGCTACCAGTGTCGAAGGTGACGCAACCTATCGGGGAGTTCTATGTGGGTAGTATGGACGCCAAAACGCTGCTAGCCATTTCCTACACCGAGATTCGGCGGTTTGTCGACGGAACCCAAGACAAGATCGCAGGAATCCAGCGAGAGCGGTCGGAGGGACGAATCAAACAGATCAAGCAGTACGTCAATCTGGACTACGCGACGTTTCCGACATCTATCATTATTGCGGTAGAACCGGAGTGTGTAGAGATCGAGCACGGATCGGAAGACACGGCGGACTCCTATTCGCTCGCTCTTTCGCCGTTTGGAGCGCCGGGCGACGACGACCACATTCCTCTCGACAAGATTGCGTTCATCATTGATGGGCAACACCGACTCGCGGGGCTCGAAAATCTGGACCACGATCGGAATTTCGACGTGAATGTCTCGATCTTTGTTGGGGCATCGGATGCCGACAAGGCGGAGATCTTCGCGCGGGTCAATCAGGCCCAGACTAAGGTCAATCAAAGCCTCGTAGTGGATTTGGCCTCATATTTCGAGGAGCGTGGGCCCGTTAAGTTCGCGCACGAAATTGTCCTAGCGATGAACCGTGACGAGCAGGGACCGCTGTTCGACAAGGTAAAACGGCTAGGGAAGGCGGACCCCGGGAAGGGTCAGGTTCAGACGCTGGCGCAGGCGACCGTAGTTAGGCCGATTGTGGACTATATCTCCGGTGATCCGGAGGGGGAGCGGAATAGGCGTTATCGAGGAGTTTTCAAATCACGGCGCGCACCGGACGCATGGCAGCGTTACATCTTTCAGCCATTCTTCGACGCGGAGGATGACAGCGGCGTGTTTCTTTGCCTTAGCAATTACTTCGAGGCTGTGAGGTTGCGGTGGCCGGGGGTTTGGGACAACCCGGAGGGTCGGCCGGGCTTGATACTGAATCGGACTACCGGCTACGCCGCACTGATGCGTTTTCTCCGACAGGTCTACCTCAGGCAAAGCAAGAAGGCGGGGGAGGTCCTTTCGAGGGAGTCGTGCGAGGACCTATTTGGGAGGATCGACATCGACGGGGAGCATTTCACGAGGGAGAACTTCATTCCTGGCAGTTCGGGGATTTCTGCTCTATATCGTCGGTTGATGTTGGAAGTTGGCTGGTCCGAGCTCTAGGCAATAGCACAAGGTTGGCCGGGGCTAAGCCTTCCATTGGGTTGCTGACGTCACGAGGAGGACGGGCGGAACCGGGTGGCCGCGAGACTGGTTGTAGGACAAACCCTATTACCGGAGGCGCGGTCGGCTGTTTGGGCGAGTCTCGGGGTGGGAGCCGGCGGAGCAGTGCGGAGCGAAATGCGTAGTGCGCGAGTAGCCAAATCATCCTAGGCGCACGCGGGGTGGTCGCGATCCGGTTCCACTCGGATCCCGCGGTGAGCGCGCCCGAGCGGACGTGCTGTACCAGGAACGAGGGGCGGTGACAGGCTGGCGGTGCCCCCGCGTGGCGCGCGGAACTGGCGTTGCGGCGACCGCTGGCGCGTTGGGGACGTGACACCGGGGAGTGGCTGCAACCTCGTGGCGCGGGCGTGCGGCGAGGCGATCTCGGCTTGCGAAGGTGATGACGGGTTGGGCGGTCGTGGTACGCGGTGGGAGTGCTCGCTGGAGGTCGAGTTGATCAAATTCATGGGTTCGAAACGATCGCTGCTACTCAACGGTCTGGGCGACGTCATTGAAGAGGAGTCAAGGGCAGGTGAGAGAGTCGTCGACTTGTTCTGTGGAAGTGCGGCGGTGTCTTGGTTCGCGGCGGCGGAACTCGGCAGGGAGGTGTTGGCGTGCGACCTGCAGCAGTTCGCGGTGGTGTTGGCACGCGCGGTACTCGCGCGCAATAGGCCTCTTGAGTCGCTGATTTTCGAACGAGGTTGGCTTGAGGAAGCAAGAGCTTGGCGGCGGGAACACGCGGCGTGGGCGGACGCGGCGCAGTTGGAACGCAGACGCGGGAAGGACTCTGCGTGGCACCGGCGGGCCCAGAGACTGTGCCAGAGCTGGAAAGAGGACGACGAACTGCTCGTGACCAGCCGTTATGGAGGTCACTATTTCAGCCCCATGCAAGCATTGTCCCTGGACGCGATGTTGGCTGTGCTACCGGAGGCCCCCGAGGCGCGGGATGTTTGTCTTGCGTCGGCCATCGTAGCGGCTAGCCGGTGCGCCGCAGCACCGGGTCACACGGCCCAACCCTTCAAGGCGACGGAAACGGCGTCGAAGTACCTGCTCGAGGCATGGTCGCGGGACGCGTTTCAAGCGGCGACCGTTGCGTTGAGGCGGATTGCTCCGCTTTCGGTCAAACGGCGCGGAACGACCGTAGTGGGCGACGCGAACGAGATCGCTGGTTGTCTTCGGGCGACGGATGTGGCGTTTGTGGATCCGCCGTATTCCGCAGTCCAGTACAGTCGCTTCTATCACGTACTTGAAACGGTGGCGCGGGGTTGGTGTGGCGAGGTCAGGGGTACGGGCAGATATCCCTCTCGGGAGGAGCGGCCACGTTCGCTCTACAGCCAGCGCACGAAATCTCGGGCGGCGATCAGTGAACTGCTTATGCGCCTGTCTCAACGAGGTTGCAAGGTCGTTCTGACTTTCCCGCTGGGGGAGTGTAGCAACGGAGTGTCTGGCGAGTGGATAGAAGATACAGCGAGGGAGTTCTTCCACGTGTTGCGGCGCACGGCGAAGTCTAGCTTCAGCACGCTGGGAGGCAATGCGACCATCCGTGCCGCGAGGAAAGAGGCAAGGGAGATGATCCTAGTGTTGAGGGCATAAGGCTGGTTTCTAAGCGTGCTCCGGCGCGGTCTGCCATTCTCGATCGAGCTGGCCGGCTTCGAACTCGGTGTCATTGCCGTCGACGAGGCGACTGCCAAACCGGTCGTGGAGGGCAAATGCCGCTGGGAGAGTACCAGCGGGACGAAGCCCTGGGAGCTCCGCTGGCTTGCGTTCGACGTGGGCAGGAGCCACGCAAGGCCCGTCGTCGGGTATCTGCGCTCGAGGCGGTAGGGGCGGTTCACGCGCATCGTCCTCGACTGCGACGGGCACGAGTGCGTCGTGACGGGGGACGGTTCGGTGGCCGCGCTCGAGGCCGCACACCTCGTACCGGCCAAGAACGGGGAGAACGACATGCCCTGCAACGGCATCGCGCTCAGGGCGGACCTGCACCGTCTCTTCGACGCAGGGTTGTTCACGTTCGACGAGCGGGGCCAAGTGCTGGTGGCCGACAGGGGGAAGGGACTGTCACCGGCCTACCGCCGTTTGCTTCGCGGCGCGCGGCTCCCGCCGAGGACGCTGGACAGGGTCGGGGTGACGCTGGCCCTCCCGCAATTCCACGAACGGCAGGCGCCGCGCAGGCTATGACGGTTGGCCCGCCGGAGCGCCGCCGGTGACGCTGGCGGACGACGGGTTGTTCTCGAGGTCGACTCTGAAGGCGTGGGGGACGCGTGATCCTCGAACTAGCCCTGCTTGTTCTCGCCGCTGTGGCCGTAGACCCGGTAGATGTCGTATCGCAGGGGGAGAGCCGGGAAGCGCACTGGTCGGTATGGGCCAGTCGGTGGGAAGGGGCATGCGGTTGCGGCCTGGCTCAATCGGGGGCACTCCGAACGGCTTCGCGCAATAGGTCCCTCGCGGGTCGTATGCGATTGGTTAGGAGATCCAGGGCAAATCTCGGGGGACCAGTCCGGTCCAGTTCAGTCGAAAGGAATTCGTCCGCCAAGCTGCGGACCTGTTTCGGGGAGACCGTGGCGAGTAGGCGCACCGAAGACGTGCGAATGCTAGGTTCGTCTCGGTTCTGTGCGAGTTGCAGAACGCCCGACCTGACTTCTGGATCGCGTTCCAAGCGCGCCTGGAAGGCGGCCAGGACTTCCTCGGCGAAGTCCCATGGGCTCGGCTGACCGCGTGTTGCGAAGCGGGCAAGAGAGGCGACGAAACGGTCGACGGGGGCATGCGCGCTGAGTAGCCATGCTTGGGCGCACGAGAGCAAGTTGGACCAGGGTGGCTGTTTGGAGAGTGTCTGCCACTCTTGGACAACGATGTCGTGCTCTGGCCAACGTGATGCCAAGCCGACAAGCGCACCGCCACTTCCTCGTGGGTGCTCGCACGCCGCGACGAGGGCGGCAATAGCGGCCTGGTCGTCTGCAAAGTTCATCGCCAAGCATTTGGACGCCAGCACGGCGGAGTGCTCGGTCTCCAATGCGTCAGCAGTTTGGCGGCCCCCTGCTCCTGCAAGGACTCGAACGCACGAGTCTAGCAACAGCGAGCTACGGGGCCGCAGCTGCGAGAGCGCACTTAGCGCTGGGGCAGACAGTTCGGCAGATGGATCGCCGCAGTATGTGAGAAACGCGGATTCCAGACGGGAGGAGCGCCGCACGTGCGGTGCGAACGCCCGCCAGAAGCCGGCAGTCCCTCCGCCCCAATGGGTGAGACGCTCGACGAGTTCGGTTGTACCGATTAGATCTTCGAGCTCGTCCCAGTGTTCGGCTGCTATCGCAACGGCGGGCGTGAAGTCGTTGAGAATGCTGACAAGCCCGATCTTGAGAGGTTTGTTGTTCTCCTCTGTGGCTGCGGCGAAAACGTCCATCCGGCCGAGAGCCACGAGGCCGGCGAAGGCTGCCGATCGACGCTCGTCCATGGCAGGGCCGATCGAGCAAAGTTGGGTGCCGAGTTCTTCGACTCTCGTGTCAGCGCGGCTTGGAGAAGCGAGAGCGGCGAGGGATAGTCCGATTGTTGCCTGACACATGGCGTGTGTGTCGGTCTCTAGGTCGGATTCGTCCAAGACCCGGGTCAGCGGCTCGTCGTCCAAGCGCTGGGACGCTCGTTGCGCTATGTAACGGCGGAGGACGGTCGGCAGGGGCGCTGCGCGGTCCAACACTAGGGAGGCTATTTCCCGATCCTTGGCGTAGACCATCGCGATTAGGGGTAGAGGCGGGGATGGTGCCCGTAGGGTTTGAATGGCGAGGTGTCGAACGCGTGGGTCCGCATGGAACCGGCCAATCAGTGCATCTTGGCCGCTTGCAAAGGGGCGAGGCGTCTCGACGTGAGGGAGAACAGCGGTTACGACCGCCGCATCGTCGACATCGTCGAGGGCCGAGAATCCCGTTATGAGAAAGTCAGGCCGAGAGACGCTAGAAAGATGGCAGATCTCCATTAAACGGGAGTAGCTTTCGACTGGCGAGCCGACGATGGCCGGGATGTGGTGGGCGATGTGCTGCCTCGTTTCAGGGGACGCTCTCGCGAGTGGCCCGAGCGCGTTGGCAACTTCGGGGTCGCCCATGCCCCAGCCTCTTAGCAAGCTCCACACTGGCCAGGAGGGATAGTGCTCGGATTCGTCCAGTTGCTTCAGCATGGCGCGCTTGGCTGTTGGCGTTTTCAGGATGGCTGCCATCTGTGCGGCTCGATAGTCGAGGGCTGAGGCCTTTCCTTCTCCGAACCTGGAGTTCAGGGCGTCCTTGATCGCTGGCTGTGCAGCAAGAACCGGCTCTAGAAGAGCTATGTCGTCTGCCATGACGCCGAACATTAGGGGCTCTTCGGACTGGACTTGGTGTTGGATCCAGGGTGCGACTCGAGGGTCGTGTTCGTGGATTCTCATCAGGATGAGTCGGGCTGTGTCTGGTCCGACGTCGTACTCTCGAGGGCTGCGGTGGCCGATTGCCTCCCAACAGGCGTTCTGTATTTCTTCGTCATGAGCCCAATGAGTAACCAGCGCGTCAACAATCTCGGGTTGGAGGCTCGACCGAAACCGGCTCCAAACGGCGCTCAATGCGTGGAGCAGCGAGTGTTTCGTGGCGTCGCCCCGCTGTCCGAGGCGGCACAGTGCGAGAGCGGCGACACTACGCACGTGGACGCTAGGCGAGCGTTGGGCCGCATGGAGCCAATCGTCCAGACCGCGGGTGTTCGGCCAGCCCTGACTCACGGCGTGGAGCGCAGCAGCGGTAACCGACGGGTCCGTCGACGTGCGGATCAGCGTTTCCAGGCGGTTCCCGACTTCCGGGTCGCCTGCGAATGCTGTGGCGAGTCCGGTCGCGGCCGAGATTTGGCAATCGTCCGCGTGCAGTGCTCGTTCCAATGTTCGGGCGAGCCGGGCTGACGGCTCCCAGCGACCGAGTTGCGTGTAGAGGGAATCCTGCCAGTGCACGATATTGGGCCACCAGGTGCGAATGCGCCTAACGATTTCCTCGCCAATCGGGCCGGCTCGGGGACCATCTAAGGCCAGTCCCAGGAGTTCACGCCGTTCGGCCTCGTTTGTGCTGGTCTCGACCCGGTCGAGGGCGGCGAGAGAGACTTGACGACCGATTGTCCCGCACAAAGGACCTGCGGCGAACGCGCAGTCGGCGAGGAGGAGCTGTCGGTCAACCGAGATTGAGGCGTGCTCGGTCGAACCTTGGATCGAATTGAGAATACGCTCGACGTCGGTCCTCCGGTTGAACGACTGGACGAGCGTGATAATCGCGGCGCGCCAACGGGGCTCGTCGGCGTGGGACGACACAAAGTCTGCTTGCTGGCTGAGCGGCCAGCTTTCGAGTTCAAGGCCGGCCAAGTGTTCACGAAAAGCAGGGTGGCAGAACGCTATCTCGTTGGGCCCGCCCTCGACTAGGAGACCAGAAGTCTCGGCGTCGACGTTGACCAACTCTCGCGCGGCGAGGCGCGCCTTGTCGCGTGTCCAGCCGGGCCCTTCCGGGTCCCTGAGGAAGTCTTCAATGATTGAACGGGCGTCATTCCGGTCTATGCCCGCGTCCGTTCCCCGGAGTTGAACATCGAAGGCGAGTTTGCAGAGGGCGCCGCGCCTGACGTCGTCTGTCGCGAACATCCTCGCTGCGGATCGAACCTCGGAGGCGGCAGTGGCGCGTCGATTGGGATGCACGTCCAATAGGATGTCCGTTAGCTGCTGAAACAAGAGGAACCTTGTTTTGGGGAGGATGATCTGACGCACGGCAACGGACAGGAGCCCGTAAAGGAGGAGCGGGTTCCCGGCGAGGGTTTGTAGGCGACCGGCGGCTTCCAACTGGTCGAAGAACTGTTCAACGCGCAAGGCACCGGGACCGTCGGCAGTGTCCTGAGGCGCAAGCAATCTACTCGCAAGATCGCGTTGCTGGGATCGGGTGAGCTCCGCGAGCCTTGCTGTCGTCCAGAAGCCTGTAATCGGCCCGAGTCGCCGCAACCCCGCTGGGCGGGCGGTCAGGACGGTGTACACGTCGTGCGTGCGCACGAACGACTCGATGGTAGCGAGGGTTGTGCGGGCTGCCTGTTCGTCGCTGTATTCGTCCACGCCGTCGATCAGGAGGAGGAGTCTCTTATCGGAAAGGGCTTCGATGAACGTATCGTGGAGTTCATCCGCTGGCACGAACGCCCCAAATGTTTCGCGAATGACGTCCGCGATGCCGACTTCGCGTTCTTGCTTTGCGGCTAGACGGGTCCAGAGCGCGAACGGGATGAGGAGAGGAAGGCGCTGGCCGATACGCTCTAGGACGTTGGGGAAGAGCTTCGGTGTTTGGACGAGGTCGAGCGCCAAGCAGCGTAGTATGGTGCTCTTGCCCGACCCGGGCGACCCAAATACCAATAGTGATCGCTCATTTCCCAATAACCACTCGTCAAGCGGAACAGAAGGCTTAGCTGGAGGGTGACTAGGGGGTGAAGCGCGATACGTGGGTAGCCAAGACTCGGCGTCCTCCTGGAAGTTCCACTGGCGGTCATCGTCCGGCCCAGGGTCGGGCGGCGTTTCGCGTTCAATAACCGATTCCTCGAACGGATCGGCGGGCTCGACGTCGGGCAGGACGAAGCGGTCACGGAGGTCGGAATCCGACGCGCGACCGGGATCCAGGGATATGCCCGGATCGACGTGGCTGAATCGCGCTTGGTAGATCTCGGCGAGGCGGGCGCGAAGGGTGAGTATGCGGTTCGCGTCTAGGCGGCGCCCGAGCGTGGCAGCGGCGTCCTCGCCTGCAAAGGCGACTAACCAGGGTCGCCCAAAGAAGTCGTCGATGATGTCAGGGTGACCCCTGACTCTTTCGGTGAGCTGGACGCCGTCGAGCACCTCGAAGACTATGCTTTTCTTGCGCAACTGGTCGGCGCACGTCTCGATCGCGGTTTGTAGCTGGGTATCGGCAAGGCCTGCTCGAGTGGAGAGCACGAAACGCTCTGACTTGGGGGACCACTCGCCGTCCAAGAAGTCTTTTACAGCGGACGCGATGTCGGTCGCGGACATGGCCTTCCGATTCCTGGCCTGCCAACAGGTGTAACGGCCTCCTTTAAGGCGGCCATAGACGTCCACTCCTTCCTGCCGTTGGCCGGAGCGGCCATAGCGTGCGCAATACTCGACGTCCGCTTCTTTAAGGACTAACCGGAATACTAGCTTCTCGAAGTTCTGCCAAGAGAGCCTCTCGAACGGCAACTCGGTCAGCCGACTGACAACAGGGGAGGTATCGACGACGCGATCTGGGGGCTCGAGGAGGTCGATTGGAACGTTTGGCATCGTGCTGGCCTTGTAAGTCAGGTCGTGGGTGCTAGGCCTCTGTCAGAACTGCCGGTGCGTCGCGAAGATTGGACAAGAGTCTTGCCGCTTCATTGGACGTGGCGAAATGTTGGGGCTCTTGGTTCCGAGGTGCAAGCTCTGTGGGGCTGTCGTCGAGCTTAGGGAAACAGCGGAGTCAAGCTCCCGCCTGTCACTACGCCCGTCCGTGAAAGGAAGCGGGTAGCAGAAAAGGGGTAGTGACAGGCGGCGAAATCGACCTCTAGGCCAGTGACGCCAACGGGTCTGCTCAACTTTCTGGTCTGCGGCTTCGTGACCCGGCGCCACATGCGGTCCATCGAGATCTGTCGCCGCCCGGGTGGCCAAAAGACATCCCGGCGTGGGAGGAGTCACGGATGGACGCACGGCCCGGCCAGACACCTGAACGTTCCCTTGCGCCTCTTGCGCCAACCGTGGTGACAGGGACGGCGCGCAACTCTCCACGCCAGACCGCCGGGGGCGTCCAAGTGACCAAACCCTCGTGGGTCGGCTGTATCAATGTCCGCCGAAAAACGTCCGGTTTCTGACAATTGAAAATGTCCGGGCGGGCCAACGGTGCGTGGCAGCGGTGGAATGCCGCTCACGTAGGGGTTTGGGGTTAACCGGCTGCCGCCTTGGCGAACTGGGTTCACCCGATCACTCTTAGCAGCGCGCTAAGCACTTCCCTTATGTCGCCTTGGTGACGCGGTGGTATGGTGACTGTGATTCGCTGCAACTGCCAGCGCGGCCGATGGAAGTAGGTAGGCGTGGCCTCGTCGATGGGTGGACCGCGATCCCAATTCGCGGATCTCGCGGAGACGCGTACGGTCCGTTGCGGCCCTGTTGTGTACTACGATAGGGGGACCAATAGGGGGAACGACATCGCGCTTCCTGCCGTGATCTACCGGTCTTCGCGGAAGGAGCGAGATGGACCCGAAAGCACCGCGGAACCGATCAAGCAGACGGCTCTCCAACGCTAAGCTACGCAACGCGGTAGCTCCCGGGAAATACCGGGACGGGGATGGCCTGTTCTTGCTTGTGAAGGCGTCCGGTCGACGCACCTGGGTGCAGCGCATTACTGTCGACGGTCGACGCCGCGACATCGGCTTGGGTCCGTACCCACTGGTCTCACTCGCAGAGGCCCGGCGGGCCGTAGCAGACAACCGGCGGCTAGTGCGGGGGGGCAAGAGTCCATTGACGCGCCGGCGGAGCGTGCTGGAGCCGACGTTCCGCGAAGCGGCCGCTACCGTCATTGATCTCTATGCGGAGACCTGGCGGAACGCCGTCAAGTCACGGCAGCAGTGGGAGCATTCGCTCTCGGCGTACGCATTTCCCGTCATCGGCGGGATGAAGCTCTCAGCTATCGAGACCTCGGACGTCCTACGCTGTCTGACGCCGATCTGGAACGTCAAGCGGGAGACCGCGATGCGCGTCCGTCAGCGTATCCGAGCCGTAATGCAATGGGCGATCGCCAGCGGTTACCGCACGGACAACCCTGCGGGCGATGTGCTGCAGGCGGCTCTTCCGATGCGCGAAGCCAGGAGGCGGAAGCACCATGCAGCGCTGCCCCACTCTGCGGTCGCCGGTGCCATTGCCAAGGTTCGCGCGAGCAAATCCCGGCGTTCTACGATCGCGGCTTTCGAGTTTCTGGTCCTCACTGCATGCCGTAGTGGGGAAGTGCGCAACGCACGGTGGGACGATGTAGACATGGAGGGGCGTGTCTGGACGGTGCCCGAGACAGCCACGAAGTCCGGCAGGATGCATCGGGTACCCCTCGCCGACCGGACGGTGGAGGTCCTTGAGGAGATGATCGACGTCAAGGATAGCTCCGGGCTCGTGTTTCCCAGCGCTACTGGCAAGGTCTTGTCGGACAACACGCTGAGCAAGATGCTGCGGGACCTTGGTGTGCCTGCCGTTCCGCACGGTTTTCGATCGAGCTTCCGTGACTGGTGCAGCGAATACGCGCAGGTACCGCGCGAGGTTGCAGAAGCGGCGCTCGCACACGTTGTGAAGGACAGTACGGAGGCTGCGTATGCGCGGTCGACGATGTTCGGGCGACGTGCCGTGCTAATGCAGGGTTGGGCGGACTATCTCAATCAGGCACGGGATTCGGGTGGGGGAACGTTAGGGGGAACAAAGGCGCGTTTATTAAAAAATTGCATATAAAACAATTAATTGGATCAAAAGGTGGCGGAAGAGGTAGGAGTCGAACCCACCGGACGCCTATCGAGCGTCCCAACGGCTTTGAAGGCCGCGCGCCCCACCGGAGACGATGCTCTTCCAACGGGGATTCTAAGCGATCGGCCGGATGGCTGGTTGGTGCGGTCTCGTATCTCGTAATGGCGCAGAAGCCACGCGCGGCATCAATGAGAGTACATCGTGGTCGGCGCCTAGTCGGTTCTCGGTGCGCATCCGGTCCTGTCTGCGCCGTTCAGTGGTCGGGTAGGTCGGACTTGCGGACGGTTCTCTTGCGAAGCAATCCGCGTTCCACTGCGTTGGCCTCGATCCGCTTGAAGCGCTCGCCTAGGCTGAGGTGGACGAACTCCTCAAACCACCCTGCCATGTATTCGTGGTCGAAGTGGGGCTGGGCCACGAGGATGGACTCGATATCCGCACCATCCTGCATCCGACCCGCGATGAGCTTCAGGATCACGACGTCCTCGACGGCCAGCGTCTTGAAACTGAGGCGTTCGTCGTGCTCGACCGGGTGCGCTGTGGCGATGGCCCCGGTTTCGTAGTCGGTGCCAGACACCATCAAGTCGAGTCGTCCGGCCTCCGGGTGCCCCACGCGGAGCAGAGAGTCCCCGGCAACCGCGATCGTTGTCCACCCGCGTTGGTGGAGCGCGTCCTGCACATCCGAGATGTCGTTGCCTGCGAGCGCGAGTATCACGTCGAGGTCAGTCGTCGTCCGGGTCGCGTCCCGGTAGTTGTTGGCGGCGACGGCACCAGCAACCGCCCAGTCAATGCCCTCATGGTCGAGGGTGTCAGAGAGGTCCCGCAGCGCCGATACAAACGGTTCAATGTCCGTGGCCACGAGCTCGCCTTCGGTCTATCAACACCTGACGATTCCGCAAGTACGCCATATGCGAGTGCCAATCTCCGCCGAGAGGGTCGTCCGTGCCCATGCCGCAGTTCGAATCAATGCCGCACATGCGGTCGATGAGTTCCCTGAAGTCCTTGGGGGGAGGCTCGGGAACGTGGGTGTCGCCCAAGGCCCGGCCTAGGCCTTTGAAGTGTGCGATGGCGGCACGTTGTCGGTCGTTCATGGCGCTCATGGGGGCAGTATATCGCTGCCGAAGTGCCGGTGAATGATTTGCGCGTCGCCGACGACGCGGCGGGTGTCGCCGATGCGCTGGGTGAAGCCCTTGCCGTCGAAGTACTCGAGAACTTCGATGACGACGTTGCGGCCAACGCCCGAGGCGTCGCGGAATTGACGGACGGTGAACGGTGCCTGTGAGTTGAGCTCGTTGGCGAGCTCGGCCAGTTCAAGGAGCCGGTCCGGTAGAAAGTAGCGGGTATCGCTGATCCGAACGGCAAGGTTGAAGGCGGTCAGCGCGCGCATCTCGCGCTCGAACTCGGGAAACGGTCGCCTGAGACGCTTGGCGAGGTCGCCGAGACTCGGCGGCTGTACGGAGTCGAGTAGCGTCCGGACCTCCTCGAAGAGGCGCGTGACGTTCGCGGGAACGGCTGCCCGGTGTTCCGCATCGGCGTAGCGACCGCTCTCGACGCGCAGCGAACCGCGCTCAACGAGCCATGCCAGCGCCAAACGCCCGGTATCGCGTTCCGCGCTGTCTCCCGTGCAGATCTCGTCGGCGGTAAGTCCCGGGCTGTCCGGGTGGCGGCGGTGATGGTCGGCGAGCTTCTCGCCGATGGCGCGTGTCGTGGCGCCGAGTAGATCCGGGTGGAGCAGGTGTCCCTCGACGACGGCGAGGCCCAGGTCCTTGACGATGGCGTCCAGTCTCTTAGGTGCCAGGTTCCAGTGCCGGGCGAAGGTGGTTGCCCGCAACGGTTCGCGTTGGCTCAAGGCAGCCAGCGTGATAGTCGGATCTTCGGGTTCTTCGGCAGCAATCCGCTTCCGGCGGTCGGGCGAGCGCCGGCGATTCGCCGGCACGACCAGATCGACGACCATGCCGCCGCCGAGCGTGCATCCGAGGTCTTGGTCGCGGAGGATGATGCGATCGCCGACCTTCACGTGCAGGGGTTCCTCGCAGGCGAGGTCCACGGTGGCGGTACCGCCGGGTTCGATCGGAGTGCCTTCGATGAGCAGGACACGGCCTTGGGCGTGGCTGGTGGCGTGGTAGACGTGCACCGGGGCGTTGTGCTTCACCGGGCGGGGGAAGTCCTCCAGCACGGCGAGGCGCACCGCGAACCGGGTGACGGGTTCGCGCATTGCGGGGTCTAGAAGCCAATCGCCGCGGCGGACCTCGTCGACACTGGTGCCTGCGATATTGACCGCTGCACGGTCGCCGACGTCGGCGGCGGTCGACGGTTCGTCCTGAACGTGGAGACTGCGGACGCGCAGCGGATTGCCGGTGGATGCCAGCACGAGGCCGTCGTCGAGTTTGGCCGAGCCCGAGACCACGGTGCCGGTCACGACCACGCCGCTGCCGCGGACGGTGAACGCGCGGTCGATGGGAAGCCGGAACGGTCGGTCGTCGGGTTCGACATGCAATGCCGTTGCCGCCCGCTCGAGGTGGGCGCGGAGATCCTGGACGCCCGCCTCGGTCTCGCACGACAGGGCGATGATCTGCGCATCGGCGAGGAAGGTGCCGCCGGTCAGGGCGCGGATCTGGGTGCGGACTTCGTCGACGCGTTGCGGTGGGACGCGGTCGATCTTGGTGACCGCCACGACGCCGCTACGGAGACCAAGCAGGCGCAGGATCGCCAGGTGCTCCCGGGACTGTGGCATGACACCGTCGTCGGCGGCGACAACGAGCAGGGCGTACTGGCGGCCGGCGATGCCGGCGACCATGTTGTGCACGAAGCGGTGGTGACCGGGGACGTCGACGAAACCGACCCGCCGGCCATCCATGTCGGTGTAGGCGAACCCCAAGTCGATGGTCAGTCCGCGGCGCTTCTCCTCCGCCAACCGGTCGGTGTCGACGCCGGTCATGGCACGCACGATGGATGTCTTGCCGTGGTCCACGTGCCCGGCAAGAGTGACGATCAAGCGAGGTCCTCGAGAACGACAAGCAACTCATCGAGCGGTGCCGCGCCGCGCATGTCGAGAATCAGCTTGCCGCCGGCGATGCGGCCGACTACGGCGGGATTCAATTGCCGCAGCGCCTGTTCGAATGCCAGGAGTCGTTTGGGGGAGTCGAAGGCAACGGTCACCGCGCGACTCTCGATGGCTTCGCCGGGTAGGGCGCCGCTGCCGAGTTCCGATTGGCAGGCCACCACCGCGACCTGGGCGCCGGCGACCTGGGCAAGTGCCTCGGCGACCGACCGAGCGCGTTCCTCGAGTTCTTCGATGGGCAAGGCGATCGTCCCCAATAGGGGGATCTGCTCGAGCGCGGTTGCTTCGTCTTCGTAGGCCTTGAGCGTGGCGTCGAGCAGTACGAGGGCGATCTTGTCCAATCGCAGGGCGCGCTTCATCGGGTTGGCGTTCAGCGCGTCGATCAGGTTGCGCTTGCCGACGATGATGCCAGCCTGCACGCCACCGAGTAGCTTGTCGCCCGAGAAGGTGACGAGATCGGCGCCCGCATGGAGGAGATCACCGGGAAGCGGCTCCCTCGGCAGTCCGAACCGTGAAAGGTCCACGAGGGCGCCGCTGCCCGCATCCACGCACAAGGGCAGGGCGTGGCGATGGGCGATCTCGGCGGCGTTCCGGACCGCGACCTCGCTTGAGAAACCCTCGACCCGGTAGTTGCTCGGGTGGACCTTCAGCATCAACGCGGTGCCGGTGCTGATCGCATTCTCGTAGTCCCGGGCGTGGGTGCGGTTCGTCGTGCCGACTTCCTTCAGTCGACAGCCGGCGCGTTCCATGATTTCCGGCAGCCGGAAGCTGCCGCCGATCTCGATCAATTCGCCCCGGGAGACCGGGACTTCGCGATCCCTGGCCAGCGTGTTCAGAACCAGCATCACGGCGGCCGCGTTGTTGTTCACGACCGTGGCGGCTTCGGCCCCCGTCAAGAGCCGCAGTCGATGCGCGACCATCCCTTCGCGGTCGCCGCGTCGGCCGGCATCGAGGTCGTATTCGAGGGCCAGCGGGCGTGTGGCGGCATCGAGAGCGTGGGCGGCCAACTCGGGCGCTAGCGGGCTGCGGCCGAGATTAGTATGGACCAGCGTGCCCGTGAGGTTGAACACCGGTTCGTAGCCCCGGCCCACGTGTCGGCGCAGCCAGTCGTCGATGGCGTCGTGGTAGCCATCGGCGCGGGTCGCCCACGCCGGGATGTCAGGTGCTCTGCGCAGTTCGTCCTGCACCTCCCGAAGCGCTAACTTGACGGTTCGTTTCCCCCAGCGGGCGACGACCGCGGACGCTGACGGGTCGTTGAGTACGCGGTCGACGCTGGGAAGTTGGCGGCGCGACATGAGAACGAGCTTACCACCGGGTGTTGGCGCGATTTCGTGGCGCGCCACATCCGGCGTGGTAAGGTGATTCGCTTGTTCGCTTAGCGGGAAGGCAAGTGGCGCAGAGTAGGGACGTGGCGTTCGTTGGCCTCGGAATCATGGGCTATCCAATGGCCGGCCACCTGGCGGCCGCCGGGCACCGGGTTGCCGTCTACAACCGCACCGCCAGTCGGGCCGAAGGCTGGCTCTCGGAACACGAAGGCCGTGCGGTGCCGACACCGCGGGCCGCCGCAGAGGGCGCGGCTGTCGTCTTCATGTGCGTCGGAAACGACGACGACGTGCGCAGCGTTTCGCTGGGTGACGACGGCGTGTTCGCCGGTGCCGAGGCGGGCTCGGTGGTGGTGGACCACACCACCGCGTCGGCGGACCTCGCCCGGGAATTGGAGGCCGTGGGTGCTGCTCGCGGGATCGGCTTCGTGGATGCGCCGGTCAGTGGGGGACAGGCGGGCGCGGAGAACGGCCAGCTAACCGTGATGTGCGGCGGCAACGAGGATGCATTCGACCTGGTTGCGCCGGTGATCGATTGCTATGCCAAGTCGGTCCGGTTGATGGGAGAGGCCGGCGCGGGGCAACTCACCAAGATGGTCAACCAGGTCTGCATCGCGGGGGTGTTGCAGGGGCTCTCGGAAGCCCTTCATTTCGCCGAGAAAGCGGGTCTCGACGTCGATGCCGTGGTTGACGTCATCTCGAAGGGGGCCGCCCAGTCCTGGCAGATGGACAACCGCGCCGGGACGATGGCGCGGCGCGAGTTCGACTTCGGATTCGCGGTGAACTGGATGCGCAAGGATCTCGACATGACGCTCGCCGCCGCGCGCAAGCTCGACGCACGGATGCCGTTGGCGGCGCTCATCGACCAGTTCTACGCCGACGTCCAGGCGATGGGCGGTGGACGTTGGGACACATCGAGCCTGATCGAGCGCCTGCGCCGGGTCGAGGAGTAGGTCGGTTTCCGAACCGACGACGGGTATTCCCGAGATGCCACGTTTCTCGACAGCCCCGGAGGACGACTACCCGATCGTCTACCTTGCGGATACCGACAAGCCGTTGCCGCGCACCGTCAACCCGCATACCCGGTACGCGTACTTCAAGCTGATCGCCCGGGGCGGTCGTTCGATCATCCAGTCGTGCAAGGATCTGCACCTGATGCGGATGGTCTGCTACAAGAGCCTCAAGGCGGAGTTCGCGGACGATGCCGACGAGCAGCGGCGTTTCGTGCGCGAGGCCCGCGTGTCGGCAATGCTCCAGCACCCCAACACGGTTCCCACCTACGAACTCGGCCGCGACCTCCAGGGCCACTACTACTTCACCATGAAAATGGTGCACGGCTACACGTTGCGGGAAGTGCTCGACTATCGGGAGCGCTACGACCTCACCCGTCTCGTCGAGGTCATCATCCAGGTCGCCCATGCCCTGGAGTACGCCCACGGGCACGGTGTCGCACACCGGGACATCAAGCCGGAGAACATCCTCGTCGGCCCCTTCGGCGAGGTGCTCGTGCTGGATTGGGGTCTGGCCAAGGTTTGGCATCCGGAGGGAACCTCGGCGACCGAACCGGACCCGGCAACGAGCGCCGTGGTGGAGGATCTGTCGTTGACCTTGCACGGGCGCCTCCAGGGAACGGTCTCCTACATGTCCCCGGAGCAGATTCGCATGGACAGCGATCTCGACTACCGAACCGACATCTACAGCCTGGGCGCGGTGCTCTACGAGTCGTTGGCGGGCGTGCCACCCGTCGGCGGCAACACCATCGACGAGATCCTCGACAAGACTCTGCACGCCGACCTGGTCCACCC
Organism: Gammaproteobacteria bacterium; assembly: GCA_026705345.1. Lineage (GTDB taxonomy): Bacteria > Pseudomonadota > Gammaproteobacteria > Pseudomonadales > Azotimanducaceae > VXYL01. The sequence goes on along the minus strand of JAPPAV010000142.1, from coordinate 47,204 downwards.
GTCGAAGCATGCCAAGACACCCGTTTCACCTCGGCTCGAAGAGATTTGCATGCACTGTCTGCGGTCGGAACCCGGGGACCGGCTGCAGACCGCGGGGGAACTGATTCGGGAACTTCAGGAGGACTGGTAGGACCGCATCGCGGGATGCGCCCGTCGCCCGTCAGGCATCGATATCGGGCGGCAACAGGGAGTATAGTTCGCCCGTCAGTCGATTCGGGAGAGACGGGAACATGACTGCCGTTGCCAAGAAAACCATGAGCGTGCTTGGGCCCCTTGTATTGATAGTTTTTTCGCCCCCGGGTGGTCTGTCTGCCGCCGAGAGCGAGGAGGCGGAAGGCGTTGTCGAGGAGGTGATCGTCACGGCTCAACGGGTCGCCGAGAGTATCCAGGATGTGCCGATTTCCGTGACTGCGTTGACCGAGGACGCCATCGAAGACCGGCAGGTGATCACGCCGTCGGACCTCCAGATCAACGCCTCGAACGTGACGTTCACGGCGACCAATTTCGGTGGGTCGAGCTTCAGCATCCGCGGCATCGGCAACCTCGTGATCGCGAGATCCGGGGAGCCCGGCGTATCCCAGCACTTGAACGAGATCGCCGTGGTCTCGAACCTGAACACCTTGGAGTTTTTCGACATGGAGCGCGTCGAGATACTGCGGGGGCCCCAGGGCACGCTGTTCGGGCGCAACGCGACCGGCGGCGCCATCAACTTCGTCACCCGCAAGCCCGATATGGGCGAGGTCAACGGCTTCGTCGACTTCGAGTTCGGCGACTACAACCACAGCCGCAGCAAGGGTGCCGTGAACCTGCCTCTCGGCGACCGCGTCGGGATTCGCCTTGCCGGTTTCAAGCTGCAACGGGACGGCTATATCGACAACCTGGCCCACGGGCAGGTTGGGGTCGGTGGCCAGACGCTGTCGGGAATCAGCGAGACCGTCGACGGGCGCGACATACTCTCGTACCGGGCGACCATCGCCTGGGAGGTCAACGACAACGCCAAGGTCTGGGGACTCTACAGCCGCTTCCAGGAGGACGACGACCGGGCCCGCATCACCAACCAGATTTGCGAACAACATTGGCTGCCGACCGCGGGTTGCACGCCCGACGGGTTCGATTGGGGCACCCCGCATCTCGGGTCGACCACCGCGGGCATCTTCGCTGGTGCCGCAGGCGCGCTGCCGCTCGGGACGGCCGATGGATCGTACGACTTCCCGCGTCCGGCGATGTCCAGCTTCCGGCAGATGCACACGGACTTCCAGCCCATCCTGCAGAACGACGAGGAGATCATGGCGTTCGGGCTCGAGTTCGATGTCGGTGAACTGAGCGCCACGCTGAGCGGTGCCCGCCGGGAAGCCGACTACATCTCGCAGCAGGACTACTCCATGGATGTCGGGCCGTCGCTCGGACCCACCCCGCAGAATCCGGACGGCATCTGGCCGACGTCGAGACCCGCCGGCGGTGCCGGAGAGGAATGGTCGTCGGACCAGTGCAACATGCTGGAGGGCACATCGGGGATTCGCGGCGGATGCCGACAGGGAGTGGCGCAGAACCGGTTCTTCGCCTTCGACCAGCTCGACGGAGTCAGCGAGAACTGGACGGTGGAAGCCAAGGTTCATTCGAACTACGACGGGCCCTACAACTTCCTGGCTGGTGCCACCGCCTACGAGAACTTCGCCTACGGCGGCTACTACGTGATCGCCAACACCCTGGACCTGGTCGGTACCTACGGTTCGAGCGTGCTGCGCGCGCCGCCGCTGTATCCGAACTTCTTCTTCAACGCCAACGATCCCATCGAAGGCACCGTGTCGAACGGTTGGGCGGCCTTCGGCGAGGTGTACTACGACTATTCCGACCGTCTCAAGCTTACCGGGGGACTGCGCTTCAACAAGGACGACAAGAGCACGAACGACACCAGCGTGCTGTTCAACTCCGCGGACGCCAACGCGGCACTTGGCAACCTGTTCGGCGCAGGGCCGATCTGGCTGCGCTCCGGCATCTTCGGCGAAATGGTCGCGATGGCCAGCGGCACGTTGACCTCCCTGGGTCCGGGATCGTTGCGGATCCTGGAGTTCCATGGCGCCCAGGGCACCTGGGCGACGCACGGTCCGGCAGCCGTCGGCGGGATCGTGGCACTCGGCGCGGCGCAGTCGATCGGTCAATTGGTTGCGACCGGTCAATTGCCGCCCCAGCTCGTGCCGGTTGTTCTCGCCCAACTGGGCTTGTCGCCGGTGGTGCAGAACTCCGTGTTGGCACTGCTATCGGGGAATCCTCTCGTGATCGGCGGGGACCCCGGCCTCCAGGCAGCGGGCCAGGGCCTGCGTGCCATCGCGGCGGCCGTGGGCCCGGCACCGGCATTCGGCGAGACTCGTTTCGTCACCGGCAGCCCGACCTCGTCGAGCTGGCGCGAGGTCAGTGGTCGGTTGGGCTTCGACTATCAGCTGGATGACGACACGTTGCTCTACGGGTTCTACAGCCGTGGCTACAAACCCGGTGGCTTCAACCCGCCCATTCCGCCGCAGTTCCAGGACTCGACGCCGTTCACGTTCGAGGCCGAGGAGGTCAACGCGCTCGAGGTCGGCGCCAAGACCACGCGCCTTGACGGACGCCTGATCCTGAACGCGGCCGCGTTCCTCTACGACTACACGGGCTTGCAGGCGACTCGGATCCGCAACAACACCTCCATCAACGAGAATATCGATGCCGGCATCGTGGGCCTCGAGGCGGAAGGCACTTGGCGCCCGGAGGCGATGCCGGCGCTGGCAGTCGACTTCGCCTACGGGTTCCTCAGCTCCTCGGTGGATGGCTCGCAGTCCATTGACCCGATGGAACGCACCGCGGGCAACCCGGACTACATCACCCTGAAAAACATCGATCCCGGTTCCACGACCGGCGTCAACTACGTCGCCCGGGAGTCCCAGCTCACGGCGGAGGTCGTCGCGGCGGCCCTCGGGTCTGGATCCGCGCTGGACATCCGCAACGGGGCGACGCGGGTATCCGTGTCGTATCCGGCGAATTCGGCGGGCGTGTCCATTCCGGCCTATTTCTCGCGAGGTTTCCTCGATGCCGTGGGGGTCGAGACCTTGGAAGGTGTGCCGGTGGATCTCGACGGCAACACGTTGCCCAATGCGCCGGAGCACACCCTCAGGTTGGGCTTGGCGTACACCTTCCAGATCGGCGCCGGGAGCCTGATCGCCCGGTGGGATGCGTACTGGCAGAGCGACTCGTACGCGCGGGAATTCAACACGATCGGCGACGAGATCGACAGCTGGATGCAGCACAACGTGTCCCTGATCTACGAACGGGAGGGGTGGTCGGCGAAGTTCTGGATGCGCAATGTCCTCGACGACGAGAACGTCACCGGCAAGTACCTGACCTCGGACACCTCGGGCTTGTTCCGGAATTATTTCGTGACGGAGCCCCGAATCTTCGGCATTTCGATGAGGCGCTCCTTCGGGGACTAGGTAGCGTTTCGGCGCGGTCGCACCATTCGGCCGCGCCGGTTTCGCTAACCGGGCCGGTGCCGCCTGGTTGAGGTCGTCGTATCGTGCGTCCTGCCTCGAAGAAGCGGGCCACCACCGTGGGTCTAGATGCCGCGACAAGCCGAGCACGCGAGATCGCGCGCGGACTTTACCCACACCAGGTAGAGGGCGTCGGCTTCCTGCTTGGGCGTCGCCGGTCGATCCTGGCCGACGACATGGGTCTCGGCAAGACCCGCCAGTCCGTCATCGCCATGACCGAGGCCGAACCGTCGGGACCTTGGCTCGTCGTATGCCCGGCGTCCGTCAAACACAACTGGGCGCGCGAGATCCAGCTTGCGCTCGGCGACGACGACACATGGGTGGTAGGCTCCGACCCGGTGCCGCCACGCGGTTTCGGCGGCTGGATGGTGATCAACTACGATCTCCTGAAGCGCGATATCGAAGCGCTACTGGAACACCCCTTCACGGGCATCGTCTTCGACGAGGGCCACTATCTCAAGAACCACCGCGCGCAGCGCAGTCGGCTCGCCAGGCGCTTGGTGGTGGATCGAGAAATCGATCCGGTCGTGCACGTGTTGACAGGTACACCGCTGACCAATCGGCCCCGGGATCTATTTCCCCTGCTGCAGCTCGTGGGACACGCCTTGGGACACAGCTTTCTGGCCTTCGCCAAGCGCTACTGCGACGGACACAAGAACGACTACGGCTACTGGGTCACGGCTGGGGCGAGCAATGTCGCCGAACTGTCCGTGCAGTTGCAGGGCATCATGCTGCGCCGCAACAAGGACGAGGTGCTCGATCTCCCGGCGAAGCAGCGGACCTGGATCGAGGTCGATGTCGACGCGGGAGTGCGCGAACGCCTGAACGATGCAGTGGGTCGTTTCCTGTCGGGCGACCGGGACGGAAGGGGACGCCGACTCGGTATCGCGATGTTCTCCGGCGCCCGCCGTCGCCTCGCGGTGGCGAAGGTTCCCCAGACCCTCGACTACGTCAAGGGAGCGGTCGACCAAGGTGAAAAAGTGCTGCTGTTCTCCTGTTTCACGCATGCCACGCGCCGCTTCGAACGGGCGTTGGGCGAATTGGCGGTTACCATCACGGGGGAGGTGCCCACGGCTAGACGCCAGGGCATCGTCGACCGGTTTCAAAACGACGACTCGGTACGTGTCCTGATCGGCCAGATCCATGCCGCGGGTGTGGGCATCAATCTGACCGCGGCCAGACAGGTGGTGTTCAACGATCTGGATTGGGTGCCCTCGAACCATTGGCAGGCCGAGGACCGGACCCACCGGATCGGTCAGACCGGTACGGTCAATGTCACCTACATGGTGGCGCGCTACACGTTGGAGGAGTTCATCCGCACGATCCTCGAAACCAAGTCGCGGCTAATCGACGATGTCGTGGAGGGAAAGTCCCTAGGGGAAGCCATGGAAACGGACGTGCTGGTTGAACTCCGCCGCATGGCGGCCTACCTCGGCGACGCCGCGCGACTGCGTGGAGAGGACTTGGGCGCAGGTGACATCGAGGATTTGCTGCGCTCGGCGGGCGAGCGCTACATCGAGGAGAACGCGGCATCGATGTCCGCACGCGCCCGACGCGAACTCAAGCCGGTCTCCGAACGGGCGATCCAGGCCTTGGCCCAGGCGCTGGCTGGACCCGTTCGCGTGGTCTATGCGGTCGCCAGCGCATCGGACCCGAGGGCGCATCACCGGGTGGAGGTGGAGGGGGCCGACATCAACTGCGATTGCAAGGGGTTCATGTACCGCGGCATGTGCCGACATGTGCGTGATCTGAAGGCTGCCTTGGCCCGGGGAGCGCCCGCTCCGGAGCACTATCGTCTGCTCCGGGCGTAGGGGCGACCCTATCGCGCCCGCCAGGGCGCGCGGTCGCCCGCCGGAATCCGCACGGCGGTGATCCGGGGACACGAGAATGCGGCAGCATTCTCGATCGCGCCCGTAGGGCGCGCCGGGACGGGACAAGCCCGTCCCCTTCGGACTGCCCGGCCGCACGGCGAAAGACCCGTAGGGGCGGGGCTTGTCCCCGCCCGCGCCAGGACCTTGTCGTTGCCCCGGGAGCGGGACGGGACAAGCCCGTCCCCCACGGACTGCCCGGCCGCACGGCGAAAGACCCGTAGGGGCGGGGCTTGTCCCCGCCCGCGCCAGGACCTTGTCGTTGCCCCGGGAGCGGGACGGGACAAGCCCGTCCCCCACGGACTGCCCGGCCGCACGGCGAAAGACCCGTAGGGGCGGGGCTTGTCCCCGCCCGCGCCAGGACCTTGTCGTTGCCGCGGGAGCGGGACGGGACAAGCCGGTCCCCCACGGACTGCCCGGTCGCACGGCGAAAGACCCGTAGGGGCGGGGCTTGTCCCCGCCCGCGCCGGGACATTGTCGTTGCCGCGGGAGCCGTAGGGGACAAGCCCGTCCCCTACGGTCGTTCCTTGCGCGTCCGCGGCCCTAGCGGTGGTCGATCGGAATGTAGTCCCGTTTCGTCTGGCCCAGATAGAGTTGGCGGGGCCGGCCGATCTTGTAGGGCTCGCTCACCATCTCCCGCCAGTGGGCGATCCAGCCGGGGGTCCGTCCGGTCGTGAAGATGACGGTGAACATTTCCGTGGGAATGCCGACGGCCTTCAACGTGATGCCCGAATAGAAGTCGACGTTGGGATAGAGGCGGCGCTCGATGAAGTACTCGTCCTCCAGGGCGATCTTCTCGAGCCGCTGTGCCATTTCCAGCATGGGGTCGCCCTCGACGCCCAGCTCCGCCAGGACCTCGTGACAAGTCTCCTGCATCACCTTGGCGCGGGGATCGTAGTTCTTGTAGACCCGGTGGCCAAAGCCCATGATGCGGAACGGATCGTCCTTGTCCTTGGCTTTCGCAACGAAGGTGTCGATGTTCTGGGGCGAGCCGATCTCGGCGAGCATCTGGAGTACCGCTTCGTTGGCGCCGCCGTGCGATGGTCCCCACAAGGCGGCGATGCCGGCGGCAATGGCGGAGTAGGGATTTGTGCCCGTCGATCCGGCAAGCCGAACGGTGGATGTGGAAGCGTTCTGCTCGTGGTCGGCGTGCAGCATGAAGATGCGGTCCATGGCGCGCGCAATCACAGGGTTTATCTCGTAGTTCTCGTCCTCGGCGAAGGTCGTGTAGAGGAAGTTCTCCGCGTAGTTCAGGTCGTCGCGGGGGGGCAGGTTGCCCTGGCCTTTGCCGTGCCGGTAGGTCAGCGCGGCCAGCGACGGCATCTTCGCGATGAGTCGCTGCGCGGTCGCCATCCGGTGCGCCTCGTCGGTGATGTCCAGCCCCTCGTGGTATTCGGCGGCGAGCGCACCGGTCAGAGCCGTCATGATGCCCATGGGATGCGCGCCCCGGGAGAACTGGCCCACCATGGACTTCACGCCGTTGGGAACGTCGCGCTCGGCCAATACCGCGGCATCGAATGCCGCTCTATCGGCAGCGGAAGGGAGGCCGCCGTGGAGCAGGAGATAGCACAGTTCGAGGAAGTCCGACTGTTCGGCAAGCTGCTCGATCGGGTAGCCGCGGTGGAGCAGCGTGCCCGCGTCACCGTCGATGAAGGTGATGTTGGAGTCGCAGGACGCCGTCGAGACGAAGCCCGGGTCGTAGGTGAAATAGCCCTCGCCGGTGAGCCGGCCGATGTCGATGACATCCTGACCGAGGCTGGGTTTGAGAATGGGAAGTTCGATGGGGCGGTCGAGGCCGTTGACAAACAGGCGGGCGCGCCTGACTTGCCCGGTCTCCCGCTTGTCGCTGCGGATCGGGCCGCGTGCTGCGCCCTCCGTTGTATTTGCCATTCGATGAACTCCCCGTTCCCGGCTGAATGAGCCTATAAAGCCCTGCCTATTCCGTCAATGCGCGGACACCACCCGAGTGGCCTTTGCTATGATCCGCCCGTATCTGCCAGCCCACGAGTCATGAACCCCGACCGACCGGTCAACCTGCCGCTGTCTCGCCTCGCCATGGCCATGCCGGTTACGGCGGCGGCTTCGATACTCCATCGCATCACCGGCATCGTGCTGTTCGCGGGCGTGTTCTTCCTCTGCTACCTGCTTGATCGGGCGGCGACCGATCCCGCGGGCTTCGAGCAGGCTGCGGCGATACTGGCAGCCCCGCCCGGCAAACTCGCGCTGTGGGTGCTACTCACGAGCCTGGCGTACCACGTCGTGGCGGGGATCAAACATCTGCTTCTCGACTTCCACATCGGGGATACGTTGAGAGGCGGCCGCGCGGGTGCCTGGATCAGCCTTGCAGCTGCCTTGGTGGCGGGGGGCGTCCTGGCGATGTGGCTTTGGTAACGAACGTCACCAGTTTCGGTCGCAGCGGGCTCGCGGACTTCGTTCTGCAGCGGGTGTCCGGCGTGCTTCTTGGTCTCTATGGGCTCTGCCTGGCGGGTTTCTTTGCGGCCACGCCGAACGTCGACCATGCGGCGCTGGTCGGATTCCTCGATTCGCTGACGATGAAGGTGTTCACCACGCTGGCCGTGGTCGCCTTGGCCATGCACGCTTGGATCGGCATGTGGACGGTCGGCACGGACTATATCCGTCGGCACCACTTCGGTCGTCGACACACTGTCTACCTGGCGGCGTACCAGGTGGTTTGTCTGGGCGCGATCTTCGTGTACGTGCTGTGGCCGCTGTCCGTGGTCTGGCAGGTGTCCGGGAGTTAGCGCGTCTCGCCAGTACGCGAGCCGTTAGGGAGCGATGCGATGCGCTGTTTTGACAGCAAACTGCGTGTAAACATCAAGGCCGTTCAAGGAGTTTAGCGTGGCCCGACTCCCCACGATGGAGTTCGACGGCGTCATCGTCGGTGGCGGAGGCGCGGGCATGCGCGCGGCGTTGCAATTGGCCCAGTCGGGCCTCAAAACGGCCGTGCTGTCCAAGGTATTTCCGACACGCTCGCATACCGTCTCGGCCCAAGGTGGTATCGCCGCGGCGATCGGCAGCGAAGATCCCGATGACGACTGGCGTTGGCACATGTACGACACCGTCAAAGGTTCGGACTATATCGGCGACCAGGACGCCATCGAATACATGTGCAGCGTGGGTCCCGAGGCGATCTACGAACTCGAGCACATGGGAATGCCCTTCACGCGTACCGAGAGAGGCCGAATCTACCAGCGCCCGTTCGGCGGACACTCGAAGAGCTTCGGCAAGGGGGGCCAGGCATCCCGTGCGTGCGCCGCCGAAGACCGAACCGGTCACGCGCTCCTGCACACGCTTTACCAGAACAACCTCAAGGCGGGTACCACGTTTCTGAACGAGTGGTTCGCGGTGGACCTGGTGGTCAACCAGGACGGGGTCGTCTCCGGCCTGGTCGCGCTGGAGATCGAAACCGGTCAGGTGGTGTTCGTGAAGTCGAAGGCGACCGTGCTAGCCACCGGCGGCGCCGGACGCATCTATGCGACCACGACGAACGCGCTCATGAACACCGGCGACGGCATCGGCATGGCATTGCGGGCCGGGATGCCGGTGCAGGACATCGAGATGTGGCAGTTCCACCCGACAGGAATTCACCAGGCCGGCGTTCTGGTCACCGAGGGTTGTCGGGGAGAGGGCGGCTATCTGGTCAACAAGGACGGCGAGCGGTTCATGGAGCGCTACGCGCCGACGGCCAAGGACCTGGCCGGGCGCGACGTCGTCGCGAGGTCGATGATCCAGGAGATCATGGATGGCCGCGGTGCCGGACCGGACAGCGACCACGTGCTCCTGAAACTCGACCATCTGGGCGAGGAGACGATTTTCAAGCGGTTGCCGGGTATCACCGAACTGTCCAAGACCTTCGCCCATGTCAATCCGGCCCAGGAGCCGATTCCCGTGGTGCCCACGTGCCACTACATGATGGGTGGGATACCCACCAACGTCCACGGCCAGGTGCTGACCCAGGTGGCCGACGGGAACGATGCGGTGGTGGGTGGCCTATACGCGATCGGCGAGGTGGCCTGCGTCTCGGTGCATGGCGCCAACCGCCTCGGCGCCAACTCGCTCCTCGATCTCGTCGTGTTCGGGCGCGCCGCTGGAATCCACATCGAAGACGCCATGCGTCAGGGGGTTGGTCACCGAGATCCCGCCGACGAGGACGTGGACAACGCAACGGCGAGGCTGGCCCGCTGGAACGAGTCCACCGAAGGCGAGTCCGTGGCGGACCTGAAGCGCGAACTGCAGCGCATCATGCTGGTCAACTTCAACGTGTTCCGCAGCGGCGACCACATGCGCCGGAGCATCGGCGACCTCGCGGACTTGCGTGAACGCATCGCCCGGGCGCACCTGCCCGACAAGAGCCGGGTATTCAACACCGCGAGACTGGAAGCCCTGGAACTCGACAATCTTCTGGAAGTGGCACAAGCCACCGCCATCGTTGCGGAGGCGCGCACGGAGAGTCGTGGCGCCCACGCGCGCAACGACTACACGGAGCGGGACGACGACAACTGGCTGTGCCATTCGCTGTACTTTGCCGCCGAGGCCGCCGAGAAGGGTGTTCGCAAACGTGCGGTGAATCTCACCCCGGCGACGGTCGAACCATTCCAGCCGATGGCTAGGACGTATTGAGAACAGACATGAAGATCAACATCTATCGATTTGATCCTGATAAGGATGAGTCCCCGCGAATGGAGGAGATGGAAATCGATCTGCCCGAAGGTCGGGACCTCATGGTTCTCGATGTGCTCGAGCTTCTCAAGGCGAAGGACCCGTCCATCGCGTACCGTCGATCCTGCCGCGAGGGCGTATGCGGCTCCGACGGCATCAACATGAACGGCAGGAACGGCCTCGCCTGCATTACGCCGATCTCCGAGGCGGCATCGCGCGGCAAGCTGACGCTTAGGCCCTTGCCGGGACTGCCGGTCGTTCGCGACCTGGTCGTGGACATGACCCAGTTCTACCGGCAATACGAGAAGATCACGCCGTGGCTGGTGAACGACACGCCACCGCCGGCACAGGAACGTCTGCAAATGCCCGAGGACAGGGAGAAGCTCAACGGCCTCTACGAGTGCATCCTGTGCGCGTGCTGCTCCACCGCCTGCCCGTCGTTCTGGTGGAATCCGGACAAGTTCGTAGGGCCTGCCGGCTTGCTGCAGGCGTATCGTTTCCTGGCGGACAGCCGGGACACCGCAACCGCCGAGCGCCTCGCGGCCCTGGAGGATCCATTCAGCGTGTTCCGCTGCCGGGGCATCATGAATTGCGTCAGTGTCTGCCCGAAGGGCCTGAATCCGACACGCGCCATCGGCAAGATCCGCTCGATGCTCCTCAGCCAGGGTATTTGACCCGCGCCCGGCGCTCGAGCGCGGCGGAGATCTGTCCATGAGTGCCACGGACACGTTCGTCGAACGCATGCGGAGGAGTTCGCACCTGTCGGCAGGCAACGTCGCCTACGTCGAGCAACTCTACGAGACCTATTTGGACAACCCCAACGGCGTCCCCGAGGAGTGGCGTCGCGATTTCGACCGCCTGCCGATGGTGGACGATGTCGCCGCAGACATCCCGCACAGCACGATCATCGCCCACTTCGAACGGCTCGGACGCAACCGCCTCAAGGCGAAACCGGAGCGGGTGGCCACCGAAGTCAGTTCCGAACACGAGATGAAGCAGATTCGGGTGCTCGAACTGATCAACGCCTACCGCAACCGCGGCCATCGCAAGGCGGAACTCGATCCGCTCGGCATTTGGCACCGGGAACCCGCCCCCGAGCTCGAACTCGGCTACCACCACCTGAGCGAGGCGGACCTCGACACGGTGTTCCAGACGGGCTCGGCGCAGTTCTTTGCCGGGGGCAACGCGACGCTGCGCGACATCGTTGTCGCGCTGGAGGCCACGTACTGCGGCGCCGTGGGCACCGAGTACACCTACATCACCGACGCCCAGGAACAGATGTGGGTGCGGCAACGCCTCGAATCTGGACACGCCGCGCTGGAACTCGACGGCGAGTCCAAGCGCGAGATCCTGGAACGGCTAACCGCCGCAGAGGGCTTGGAAAAGCACCTGCACGCGCGCTATCCGGGCACCAAGCGCTTCGGCCTGGAAGGTGCCGAGAGCCTGATCCCCATGCTGCACGGGGCGCTGCAACGGCTCGGCACCCACGGCTGCGTCGAGACGGTCATCGGCATGGCGCACCGGGGCCGCCTCAACGTCCTGGTCAATATCCTCGGCAAGGATCCCAAGGACCTGTTCGACGAATTCGAGGGAGTGCTCCCCGATTCGGACGTGAGCGGGGACGTCAAGTACCATCAGGGATTCTCGTCGAACGTCATGACGCCCGGCGGCGAGATGCATCTCGCGCTGATGTTCAATCCGTCTCACCTGGAGATCGTCGGCCCGGTTGTAACCGGTTCCGTACGGGCGCGGCAGGATCGGCGCCGGGACTACCAGGGCGATCTGGTGGTGCCGGTCATCATCCACGGCGATGCGGCGTTCGCCGGCCAGGGCGTGGTGATGGAGACCTTCCAGATGTCCCAGACCCGGGGTTTCCACGTCGGCGGAACGATCCACATCATCGTCAACAACCAGATCGGCTTCACCACGCACCGGCGGGATGACGCCCGCTCCACCGAATACTGTTCGGAGGTGGCCAAGATGGTGCGGGCGCCGATCATCCACGTTAACGGCGACGATCCCGAAGCCTGCCTGTTCGCGGTCCGGCTCGCCGTGGACTATCGCATGCAGTTCAAGAAGGACGTGGTCATCGACCTGGTCTGCTATCGGCGGCGGGGCCACAACGAGGCCGAAGAACCCAAGAAGACCCAGCCGCTGATGTACCAGCAGATCGACGTGCATCCGACCACCCGGGCGCTTTATGCCGGTGGCCTGTTCGGGGAAGGCATCATCGACCGGGAGACGATGGACCGAATGGTCGACGACTACCGGGCGGCACTCGAGGCGGGCGAACACGTGGCGCTGGCGCTGGTGCAGGAGCCGGACAGCTCGCTGTTCGTCGACTGGACGCCGTACCTCGGACACGACTGGGACGCGCCAAGCGACACCCGGGTGGCGCTTCCGACGATCCGCGAACTTGCCGTACGGTTGAATTCGGTACCCGAAGGATTCGCGCTGCACCGCCAGGTCCAGAAAATCCTCGACGACCGCAGGCGGATGGCGGCGGGGGCGATGCTGCTCAACTGGGGGTTCGCGGAGACGATGGCCTACGCCACGTTGGTGACCGAGGGTTTCGATGTTCGGCTGACCGGTCAGGACGTGGGGGTCGGAACCTTCTCCCATCGCCACGCATCGCTATACAACCAGAAGGACGGCAAGCGCATCGTTCCGCTCAACCGGCTCACCAACGACACGACCTTCGACATCTACGATTCGCTGCTTTCCGAGGAGGCCGTGCTCGCGTTCGAGTACGGCTACGGGACCACGACACCGAAGACGCTGGTGGTGTGGGAAGCGCAGTTCGGAGACTTCGCCAATGGCGCCCAGGTCGTGATCGACCAGTTCGTGGTCAGCGGGGAGGCCAAGTGGACGCGCCTGTGCGGCCTCGTGATGCTGCTCCCGCACGGCTACGAGGGCCAGGGACCGGAGCACTCCTCGGCGCGGCTAGAGCGCTACCTGCAACTTTCGGCCGAGCACAACATCCAGGTCTGCATGCCGACCACGCCGGCGCAGATCTTCCACATGCTGCGTCGCCAGGTGATCCGACCGCTGCGCAAACCGCTGATCGCGCTGACGCCGAAGAGCCTTTTGCGCCACCGGCTCGCCGTGTCCACCCTGGAAGAACTGACCGACGGGAACTTCCGCCCCATCCTGGGGGAGGTGGACGACATCGATCCGAACGATGTGATCCGGGTCGTGATGTGCAGCGGCAAGGTGTACTACGACCTGCTTGAGGAGCGACGCGAGTCGGGACTGGACAACGTGGCCATCGTCCGCCTCGAGCAGCTCTACCCCTTCCCCGAGCAGGAGCTTGGCGAGACCATCGCCGGCTACCGTTCGCTTGAGTCCGCCGTGTGGTGCCAGGAGGAGCCCATGAACCAGGGAGCTTGGTATTCCAGCCAGCACCACATGCGCCGCGTGCTGGAACGGCACGATGCTGGCTTGACGTTGACCTATGCCGGCCGGGACGCGTTCGCTGCGCCGGCGAGCGGCTATTCCGGCCGCCACATCCAGCGCCAGCAGAAGCTGGTGCGGGATGCACTGTTCGGAGACGACAATGGCGAGTGAAACCGTGATCGATATCCGGACGCCGACCTTCGCGGAGTCGATTTCGGAAGGCACCGTCGCGGTATGGCACAAGGCGGTGGGCGAGACCGTCAAACGCGACGACGTGTTGCTCGACATCGAAACGGAGAAGGTGGTGATCGAGATCTTCGCGCCTGCGGACGGCGTCGTCGTTGAGATTCTGAAGGGCGAAGGCGACGTGGTCGAATCGGAGGATCTTCTCGGTCGACTGCACGAGGTCGACGCCGACGAACCCGCGACACCGGCTACCGAGCCCGCCAGAGCGGTTCAGGTCGCGGCTTCTCCTGCGGCGCGAAAGCTTGCGGCGGAGGAGGGGATCGATCTCGACAACGTCGACGGGAGCGGGCGCGACGGCCGGATCACGAAGGACGATGTGCAGCGACAGGTCAGCGAAGCTCACGCAGCGGCGCAGGCCACGGCCGACGTCGAACCCGCGCCGGCCGCACCGGTAGAGGAGCCAGATACCGGCGAACGCGTCGAGCGCCGAGTGCCCATGACCCGGCTGCGTGCCAGCATCGCCGCGCGCCTTGTGGAGGCCCAGCAAACGGCCGCCATGTTGACCACCTTCAACGAGGTGGACATGGGTCCGATCATGACCATGCGGCGCCGCTACGGCGACGAGTTCCGGGAGCGCCACAACGGCACCAAGCTCGGTTTCATGAGCTTCTTCGTTCGCGCCAGCGTGGAGGCCCTGAAGCGTTTCCCTGCCGTGAACGCTACCATCGACGGCAACGACATCGTCTACCACGGCTACTACGATATCGGCGTTGCGGTGAGTACCGCGCGCGGTCTCGTGGTGCCAGTGATCCGCGATGCCGACGCTCTCGGCATGCACCAGATCGAGGACGCCATCGTCGACTACTCGGGCCGCGCCCAGGACGGCAAGCTGGCTCTTGAAGACATGCACGGCGGCACCTTCACGATCTCCAATGGCGGCGTGTTCGGCTCCTTGCTATCGACGCCGATTCTGAATCCGCCCCAGACCGGCATACTCGGCATGCACAAGATCGAAGAGCGGCCCATGGTGGTGGACGGCGAGATCGTCGCGCGGCCGATGATGTATCTCGCGCTGTCCTATGACCACCGGCTCATCGACGGGCGCGAGGCGGTGAGCTTCCTCGTGACCGTGAAGCAGCTTGTCGAAGACCCCGCGCGCATCTTGTTGGAGTTGTAGCTATGGCCAAGTACGACGTCATCGTCATCGGGGCGGGACCTTCGGGCTACGCCGCGGCGATCCGGGCGGCCCAGCTTGGGATGGCGACCGCCTGCGTCGACAAGTCGCTCGGCAAGGACGGCAAGCCAACCCTAGGGGGGACGTGTCTGAATTGGGGGTGCATCCCCTCGAAGGCACTGCTCGACGCGTCGCACAAGTACGCCGAAGCGAACGAGCAGTTTGCGGATTTCGGCATCACGGTGGGCGACCTCGCCATGGACGTCCCCCGAATGATCGCGCAGAAGGACGCCGTCGTGGATCGCCTCACCGGCGGCATTGCGGGATTGTTCCAGGGCAACGGCGTGACACAGTTGTCCGGTCACGGCAAGCTGCTTGCCGGGCGGCGCGTGGAGTTTGCACCTCACGACGGTGATGTCGAGATCCTGGAAGCAGACCATGTCGTGCTGGCGCCGGGATCGGTGCCGGTGGAGATCCCGCCGACCCCGCTGACCGACGACGTGATCGTCGATTCGACCGGGGCGCTGGAGTTCGACAGCGTGCCGCCGCGTCTCGGCGTCATCGGCGCCGGGGTGATCGGCTTGGAACTCGGCAGCGTCTGGGGCCGGCTTGGTTCGGACGTGGTGATCCTCGAAGCGCTGGAGGACTTCCTCCCGGTGGCGGATCCGCGTATCGCCCGGGACGCCCTGCGGGAGTTCGGCAAGCAAGGCCTCGACATCCGCCTGGGCACCCGCGTCATGGGGGCCGAAGTGACCGACGAGGGCGTTGTGGTCGCCTACCAGGACAAGGACGGCGACAAGTCGCTGACCGTGGACAAACTCATCGTGGCGGTGGGCCGTGTCCCCTACACGGATGGGCTCTTGGCACCGGACAGCGGCGTCAATCTCGACGAGCGGGGTTTCCTCTACGTGGACGATCTGTGCGCTACCGATGCGCCGGAGGTCTACGCCATCGGCGACGTGGTGCGCGGACCGATGCTGGCGCACAAGGGCATGGAAGAGGGCGTCATGGTGGTCGAGCGCATCGCCGGCCACAAGCCGCTGGTGAACTACGACTGCGTGCCCTCGGTCATCTACACGCATCCGGAGATCGCCTGGGTCGGCAAGACCGAACAGGAACTCAAGGCCGACGGCGACGCCTACCGCGTCGGATCGTTCGCCTTTGCCGCCACCGGTCGCGCCTTGGCC
Source organism: Gammaproteobacteria bacterium (assembly GCA_026705345.1). Classification (GTDB taxonomy): domain Bacteria; phylum Pseudomonadota; class Gammaproteobacteria; order Pseudomonadales; family Azotimanducaceae; genus VXYL01. The sequence continues at coordinate 31,195 of JAPPAV010000142.1, read as the reverse complement.
GGCAATGAGGGGGTGGGGCTCGTGAAGCTCCTCGCCGACGCCGAGACCGACCGCATTCTCGGCGTCCACATTCTCGGTCCCCAGGCCAGCGAGCTGATCGCCCAGGCCGTGATCGCCATGGAGTTCGGGGCCAGCGCGGAAGACTTGGGACTGACGATGTTCGCCCACCCGACCCTGTCCGAGGCGGTACACGAAGCCGCGCTCGGCATCAGCGGCAACGCCATCCACATGGTGAACAGGAGGAAGACTTGACGAGATTCCACCGGCGCAGGCCTGGGCGATGAATCTACACGAATACCAGGCAAAGGCCCTGTTCAGGAACTTCGGTCTTCCGGTCTCGCAGGGCATAGCTGTGGACACCCCCGGTGATGCCGTCGAGGCCGCCAAGGAACTCGGTGGCGATCGCTGGGTGTGCAAGGTGCAGGTGCACGCCGGTGGCCGCGGCAAGGCAGGCGGGGTTCGCTTGGTCGACGACCTCGACGGCGTTCGCGACTTCGCGACGAAATGGCTGGGGAAGCGTCTGGTAACGGTACAAACGGACGCCGACGGCCAACCGGTGGCCAAGATCTTCGTGGAGGAGGCCGCGAGTATCGACCGCGAACTCTATCTCGGTGCCGTCGTGGATCGTGGCAGTCGGCGAGTGGTCGTCATGGCCTCCACGGAAGGCGGCGTCGAGATCGAGCAGGTCGCCGCCGAAACCCCGGAGAAGATCCTACGCGCATCCATCGATCCCGCGACGGGTCCGCAACCGTTCCAAGGCCGGCGAATAGCGTTCTCGCTGGGTCTCGAGGGCAAGCAGGTCAACCAATTCGCGGACGTCTTCGTCAATCTCGTTCGGCTGTTCCAGGATCTCGACTGTTCGCTCGTGGAGGTCAACCCGCTGGTCGTGACCGGCGATGGCGACGTGCACTGTCTCGACGCCAAGATGAATATCGACAACAACGCGCTCTACCGGCAGCCAGCGGTGGCAGCATTGCGCGACCCCACCCAGGAAGACGAACGCGAGGCCCAAGCCGACGAGTTCGGCCTCAACTACGTGGCGCTCGACGGCAACATCGGCTGCATGGTCAACGGCGCCGGGCTCGCCATGGGCACCATGGATCTCGTCAAGCTCCACGGTGGCAATCCGGCGAACTTCCTCGACGTGGGGGGCGGTGCCACGGAGGAAGCCGTGGCGGAGGCTTTCAAGATCATTCTCTCGGACGACGCGGTGAAGGCGGTGCTGATCAACATCTTCGGCGGCATCGTGTCCTGCAAGGTCATCGCCGAGGGCATCATCGCCGCGGTGCAGCAGGTGGGTGTCGAGGTACCCGTCATCGTCCGGTTCGAAGGCAACAATGCCGCCGCGGGGCTGGCCGCCTTAGAAGAAAGCGGCCTCGCCATCGCGACAGCGGCCTCGCTGGAGGACGCCGCCACCAAGGCGGTCGCCGCGGCCGGAGGCGGCCCATGAGCATCCTCGTCGGTCGCGATACCCGGGTCATCTGCCAGGGGTTCACGGGCTCCCAAGGTACGCTGCACAGCGAGCAGGCCATCGCCTACGGGACGCAACTCGTCGGCGGCGTAACCCCCGGTAAAGGCGGCTCGACGCACCTGGATCGGCCCGTGTTCGATACCGTGTCCGACGCGGTGGCGGCAACGGATGCGACGGTTTCGGTGATCTACGTGCCGGCCCGGTTCTGCAAGGACTCGATCCTGGAGGCGATCGATGCGGGGATCGAACTGATCGTCTGCATCACGGAGGGAATTCCGACGCTCGACATGCTGATCGTCAAGGATCGGCTGGACACCCTCGGTACCCGCCTGATCGGTCCCAACTGCCCCGGCGTGATCACACCGGGGGAGTGCAAGATCGGCATCATGCCGGGGGATATCCACCTGCCGGGGAAGGTCGGCGTGGTGTCCCGTTCGGGGACGCTCACCTACGAAGCGGTGAAGCAAACCACCGACAAGGGGTTTGGTCAATCGACCTGCGTCGGCATCGGCGGGGATCCGATACCCGGGACCCACTTCACCGACGTGCTGGCACTCTTCGAGAACGATCCGGCCACCGAGGCGATCGTGCTGGTCGGCGAGATCGGCGGCACCGCGGAGGAGGAGGCTGCGGCGTTCATCGCGGACAACGTCACCAAGCCCGTCGTCGCGTATATCGCGGGCGTCACGGCGCCGCCAGGCAAACGCATGGGGCACGCCGGGGCGATCATCGCCGGTGGCAAGGGCACGGCGGCGGAGAAGTACGAGGCGCTCGAAGAGGCGGGCGTCAAGACCGTCAAGAGTTTGGCCGAGATCGGCAACGCCATCGGCGAAGTCACCGGCTGGCCGTAGGGGCGGGGCTTGTCCCCGCCCGCGCCGGACAGGGACGTGCCGCGGGAGCAGGACGGGACAACGCCGCCAGACCGCTCGTTCCTTCGCGGTCTGGCCCCAGCCCCCCCCAGGACTCCGCGCCTTGCAACGGCACTTCGTGCCGTTTCTGCGGCGCGGATTCCTCGGCCCGTCCCCTACGATCGGTACCTTGAAAAGCCGAAGGCCGGTCACTATATGACGGCGATACTCCACCGCATAGTGCGCACCTGAGGGGATTTAAGGGAAATGACCGACCAAGCCACCGCCGAGACCCGGGGCTTCCAGACCGAAGCCCGCAAGCTTCTCCAACTGATGATCAACTCGTTGTACTCCAACCGGGAGATATTCCTGCGCGAGTTGATCTCCAACGCGTCCGATGCCATCGACCGGCTGCGTTTCGAGAGCTTGAAGGACACCTCCCTCATCGCGGACGATCCGGAGTTCAAGATCCTCGTCGAGTTCGACAAGGATGCCGGCACCGTCGCCGTCGTCGACAACGGGATCGGAATGAGCCGCGACGAGGCAGTCGCGAACCTAGGGACCATCGCGAAGTCCGGCACCGAGGAGTTCTTCGGCGCGTTGACGGGCGACGAGCAAAAGGACAGCGCGCTGATCGGCCAGTTCGGCGTGGGTTTCTACAGTTCGTTCATCGTGGCAAGAGAGGTCGAGGTTCTCACACGACGTGCCGGCGACGAGACCGGCACCCGCTGGACTTCCACCGGGGAAGAGGCGTTCAGCGTCGAGGAGCGCGCCGAGGTGCCGCGCGGGACCCGCGTGGTGCTGACGCTCAAGGACGACGCCAAGGAATTCGCCGAGGGCTTCCGGCTGCGGTCGGTGTTGCGCAAGTATTCGGATCACGTCGGCGTGCCCGTCATGATGACCAAGGAGGACGGCGACGACGACCAGGAAGGCGAACTGGAAGCCGTCAACTCCGCCAAGGCGCTGTGGACCCGTCCACGCAGCGATGTCTCGGAGGACGAATACAAGGAGTTCTACAAGCACGTCTCCCATGACTTCGAAGACCCTGTGGTGTGGAGCCACAACAAGGTCGAGGGAAAGCTCGAGTACACGAGCCTGCTCTACGTTCCCAAGCGCGCCCCGTTCGACCTCTGGAACCGGGACGCGCCGCGCGGCCTGAAGCTCTACGTGCAGCGCGTGTTCATCATGGACGACGCGGAGGCGTTCCTGCCGCTCTACCTGCGTTTCGTCCGGGGCGTCGTCGACTCCAGCGACCTGCCGCTCAACGTCTCGCGGGAGCTACTCCAGCAGGACGACCGCACGCGAACAATCAAGAACGCGCTCACCAAGCGGGTGCTCGACATGCTCGCCAAGATGGACGCCGAGGAATACGGTCCGGTCTGGGACGAGTTCGGCCTGGTGCTGAAGGAAGGCATGGGCGAGGACTTCGCGAACAAGGAGCAACTCCTCGGCCTCATTCGCTTCGCCTCGACCCACGATGCGGACCCGGCGCAACGCACGTCGCTCAAGGACTACGTCGCGCGAATGAACGCCGACGAGGCGTCGAGCGGCAGCGATGGCGGGAGCGACGAGCCGGAGGCCGATACCGACGAATCGGACGGCGACGAGGAAGCCAAGCAGGGCCACGGCAAGATCTACTATCTCATCGCGGATTCGGACGCGGCGGCGCGTTCGAGCCCGCATCTCGAAGCGTTTCGCGCCCGGGGTATCGAGGTCCTGCTGCTGACGGACCGCATCGACGAGTGGTGGATGTCCTTCGCCGACGAGTTCGATGGCGTGAAGTTCCAGGACGTGGCGCGCGGTGAACTGGACCTCGGCGACGTGGAATCGACCGAGTCCAAGGACGACGAGGCCGAATCGGACGACGAACCGTTGCTGAAACGCATCGGCGACGTGCTCGGCGACCAGGTCGAGAGCGTTCGCCGGTCCAGGCGGCTTACCGATTCGCCCGCCTGCCTGGTGCTGGGGGAGGACGATCTGGGCATACAGATGCGGCGCATCATGGAAGCCACGGGGCAAGCGGCCCCGGACAGCAAACCGCACTTCGAGGTCAACCTGACCCACCCTCTGGTCGAACGTCTCGAGGACGAACCGGATGAAGACCGATTCGGTGACCTCGTTTCGATCCTCTTCGATCAGGCTTCCCTGGCGGAGGGCAACACCGTGGCGGAGCCGGGTGCGTACGTTCAGCGGGTCAACAAGCTGCTCGTCGACCTGCTGCGGTAAGAAAACGAACCGAGACGTTGTCGGGTCACCCTTGCGGCGTCAGTTGCCGATAGTGGACATCGGTGCCCGTGCCGCTTAAGTTCGGGCGAACGGGCTCAACGTCCGGTGAGGTAGGAGGACTCCTTGCAGGCCGCCATCGTGGGCGCGGGTAATTTCGGTACCGCGGTCGCCAATATCGTTGCCTCGAACGGTGTCGACGTACAGCTGTGCCTGCGGGACGAAGCGCAACTCGCCGACATGCTCGCCCACGGCGAGAACCGACGCTATCTACCCGGCCACGCCCTTGCCGAGCGCGTTCACCCGACCTCGGACCTGGCACAAGCCCTCGGCGCGAGCGATGTGGTCTTCGTCACCGTACCAAGCGCTTCGTTCCGGGGGGTGACAAGCGAACTCGACGGGCTGGTCCGGGAGGATTCCTGCGTGGTCAGCGCGACGAAGGGCATCGGGGCTGGGTTTCGCCTCATGAGCCAGATCCTGGAGGAGGGCTTGCCGCGAACGATGGTCGGCGTGATCAGCGGTCCGAACCTCGCCGAGGAGATGGCGGACGGCCGTTTCACCGGGACGGTGGTGGCAAGTCGTCACCCGGAGCTTCGTACTACCGTGCAGCGGATTCTGACGAGCCCCACATTCCGCGTCTATTCCAGCAACGACGTCTACGGCGTCGAGCTCGGCGGCGCGTTGAAGAACATCTACGCGATAGTCTGTGGCATGGCAACGGAACTGCGGGTCGGGCAGAACGCGCTGGCGATGCTGGTTACCCGCAGCCTGGCGGAGATGGGGCGCTTCGCCGTCTCGCTAGGGGCCAACCCGTTCACGTTCCTGGGGTTGTCGGGCGTCGGCGACCTCTTCGCGACGTGTACGTCGCCCTACTCGCGCAACTTCCAGCTCGGGCTCAAGTTGGCCCGGGGCACCTCGCTGGACGCTGCGATGGACGAACTGGGAAAGCTCGCGGAGGGCGTCAACACCGTGCGCGTCGTGCATGCCAAGAGCGCGGAGCTCGGGGTCTACATGCCGCTCGCGGATGCGCTGCACGGCCTGTTGTTCGATGGGGCGGACTTGGGGAGTATCATCTCCGGCCTCATGACGAGCGAGCAACGAGTGGACGTCGAATTCGTAGCCCCCACTGCCTGGAGCCACCAAGAATGACCGGATTAAATGGGATGTGGCCGTCGCCGGTGCTCATCGGCGTCGGGTTGCTTGCCGCGACCGGTTCGCTTGCGCAGTCCGATGCGCCGGATTCTTCGGATCCGGCCGGCATGGCGAGGTTCCCGGGCGCCTGGATCGTCGAATACTCGCCCGAGACGAGTGTACGCAGCTACGAATTCATCACCGGTCAAGTGGCGAGGATTCGTCGCGAGGTGCGCATCGATCGCAGCATGCGGACCGCCGCCAAGCTCACGCGGGTGACCTACCGAACGCCAAGCGGCACCCGACTCGATGATGTTATCGAGCACTACGAAGCCGTGGCCGATGACTTGGGCGGGCGGGTGGATTTCACCTGCAAAGGACAGGAGTGCGGGCACAGCACCCTTTGGGCCAATCAAGTCTTCGGCGTGAAGGAACTTGCGGCACCCGACCCGGCGCAGTTCTATCTCGCCACAACCATCGACGGGTCGAACTTGGGATTCGCCGATGCCGGAAGCGCCGCCTTGGTCTCGATCTACGTGGTGCAACGCCCGAATCGCCGCGTCAACGCCCAGGTGGACTTTGCCGTCGTCGCCACCGACAGTTCTAGTGGTTCGGTAGAAAACGTTGTCAACACGCTGAATTCAAAAGGCTATGCGGTCGTGAATGCTGCTGTGCCAAACCGCTCGGGCGAACTCGACGAAGACGCCCTCAATGCACTTGACGATCTCGCCCCCGCATTGACGCCGTTCGCCGGCCGGATCGTCGTGGTTTGCCACCTAGGAAGCGTCGGGGATCCGGCCTTGTCCCGCCGACTCACCGAGGCGTGCGCCGAACGTGGCTCGGAACGGCTCCGAGCCGCGGGTATTGAGGCCGGCGCATTCGGGGCCGGCGCATTCCTCCCGCGGGAAGAGGCAATGCCTGATCGCCTGGAACTGGTGATTCCGGGTGCCAAGAAAGCTCCCTGACCACGACCCCGATGACCTGATCGAAGCGTTCGCCGAGAGACTCGAGGCGGCAGACGTCGTATTCGGCCACGGTACCGACAACGCTTGGGAGGAAGCTTGGCGGTTGGTCACCGGGGCGCTTCGCGGTCGTCGACTGACGCCGCAACGGGTCACCGAATTGGAGGCGCTTTTGCGACGCAGGATCGAGGATCGGGTACCCGTGGCGTATCTGACGGGCGAGGCTTGGTATGGGGACCTGCGACTTCGGATACCGCCCGGGGTCATGGTTCCACGTTCGCCGATTGGGGAGGTGCTTGCGAGGAGGGTCCGCCCTTGGCTGGACCGCGAGCCCGACCGAATACTCGACCTGTGCTGCGGATCGGGCTGTATCGGGATCGCCGCTGCCCACGTGTTCCAGGGTGCCGAGGTAGACCTGGTGGACGACGACGACAGGGCGGTCGACGCCGCGGGCGAGAACGTCCGCACCGCTGCCCCGGCGATTTCCTCTCGCCTCGAGGTAATCGCGTCGGATCTCTTTGAGAATCTCGGCGGGCGGCGCTACGACCTTGTCCTCTGCAATCCGCCCTACGCGCGCTCGTCGGAACTCGACAACGCGGCCCGCGAGTTCCATCACGAGCCCCGTCATGGCCTTGACGGCGGTGCGGACGGGCTTGCCGTTTGGCGACGGATCGTGGACGAGGTCGGCACTTACTTGACCCCAGGCGGAGTCCTGGTCGGGGAGGCCGGTGGGCTCGGCCGCGAGTTCGACGCCGCGTTCCCCCAGCTCCGCGCCGTTTGGGTTGACTTGGAACGCGCCGAACCCCAGCCAGGCGGAGGATTCGGCGTGTTCGTGTCGGTCGGGAACAAAGTGGGTGTGGGACGAGTGGGTTAAGCTAGCGCAATGGCGGGCAATACGTTCGGACAGGCCTTCACGCTCACCACGTTCGGCGAGAGCCACGGCGTCGCCTTGGGCGCGGTCGTGGACGGCTGCCCACCCGGCTTACGCTTGAGCGAGGACGACCTTCAGCACGACCTCGACCGGCGTCGACCGGGACAGTCGAAGTACACCAGCCAGCGTCGGGAGCCGGATCAGGTGCGGATTCTCTCGGGGATCTTCGAGGGCGTCACCACGGGCACGCCCATCGGGCTTGCCATCGAGAACGTCGACAAGCGGTCCCGGGACTACAGCCAGATCAAGGATCAGTTCCGGCCGGCCCACGCGGACTACACCTACCAGGCGAAGTTCGGGCAGCGCGACTACCGGGGCGGTGGACGCGCCTCGGCCCGGGAGACGGCGATGTGGGTTGCTGCCGGGGCCATCGCCCGAAAGTACCTGGCGCAGCACGTCGGAACGACGATACGCGGCTACCTGGCGCAAATCGGCGATTTGGTCATCGACGTTGTCGATCTCGATGCCGTGGACGACAACCCGTTCTTCTGCCCGGATCCCGACGCCGTCGACGCCATCGCGTCGCTGATCGACGGTCTCCGGCGGCAGGGTGACTCGATCGGCGCCAAGGTCACTGTGGTCGGCAGCGGCGTTCCGGTGGGCTTGGGGGAGCCGGTTTTCGGCAAGCTCGATGGGGATCTCGCCAAGGGATTGGTGAGTATCAACGCGGTCAAGGGCGTGGAGTTCGGGTCGGGCTTCGACTCGATCCGCCAGCGAGGCAGCGAACATCGGGATGAACGCGATGCCGGGGGATTCCTGTCGAACGACTCAGGTGGCGTACTCGGCGGGATATCGTCCGGTCAGGACATTGTGGCGAGCATTGCCCTGAAACCCACGTCGAGCATCACCCAACCCGGTCGAAGCATCGATATCCACGGAGACGAAGTGGATGTGGTGACCACGGGCCGCCATGATCCCTGCGTGGGCATCCGGGCTACGCCGATTGCAGAAGCAGTGATGGCGCTGGTGATCATGGACCACCTGCTTCGGGACCGGGGACAGAACGCCGATGTCGAACGGGGTTAGAAGCCTGCGCTCTACACGGCCGCGTTAGGGAGACGGGCTTGTCCCGTCCCGCGAACACCGTTGCTACAGGGTACGGGCGAGGACAAGCGTTGCGCCTCCGGCGGACCCACGCAGCATGGGCCAGTGTTGGCGGCGCTTCGTCTGCCGAACTACTTCATTTGCCCGCCAACACCTCCCGCCCGAGCCGCACGACCAGGTCGAGCGTCATGCGCACGTCCTCCCATGTGGTGGTGTGATTCACGATACATATGCGCAGTGCGAACGTGCCCTTCAACGACGTGGACGAGAAGAACGCTAGCTCATCCCAGAACACGCGGGCCAGCACATTCCGATTGACGTCCTCCAGACTCTCCTCGTCGCGATCGCCGGGATTCACCCGGAAGCAGACGATGCCCAGGGACCCCGGCGTCATCAGTTCCAACACGTCACTGGCCTCGACGTATGCCTCGGCTCGACGCGCCAGGTCCAGTCCTTTCTGAACCTCGGCGCGAAACTTGGCCATGCCGAAGGTCTGCACGGACATCCAGATCTTCAGTGCGCGCGCCGCCCGGCTCAGCTGCTGCCCCCGATCCGCGAAGTTCGGGTGATTCGCGCCCCATACCGTGTCCTGCAGGACATCGTTGCCGATCGCGAATGCATCTTCGAGATGTTTGGCGTTCTTCACCATGAGCGCACCGGCCTCGTAGGGCTGGAAGAACCATTTGTGCGCGTCCATCCCCACCGAGTCCGACCTCTCGATGCCGTCCAACAGTTCCTTGCCGTCCCGGGTCACCAGCGCGAATCCGCCGTAGGCGGCGTCCACGTGGAGCCAGACGTTCTCGTCTCGGCAGAAATCCGACATCGGCACCAATGGGTCGATGGCACCCGTGCCGGCGCTGCCGGCATTCGCGCACACTGCCATGGGCTGCAGGCCGTTGGCGCGGTCGTCGGCGACGCACCGGCAGAGCTCGCCCAAGTCCATGCGGAAGTCGTCGCCGGAGGGCACCAGCCGGATGTGTTCCCGTCGAACGCCGGCGATCAGGGCCGCCCGTTTCAGGGCGCTGTGGCTTTGATCGCTCATGTAGACGGCGGGTCGCTCCGGATGCCCTGCGGCTTGACGTGCCGCCACCAGCGCTTCGACGCTCGCCGCCGAGCCGCCGCTCGCGAGTAGCCGCCTGCGGTCTCGGGATAGCCGATCCAGCCGCGCATCCAGTCCACGACGACGAGCTCCAGCTGGCTTGTCCCGCTCGAAACAAGCCACGTGCACGAGTTGATGTTGAAACCCGCAGCCAGGTAGTCCGCCACGACGCCGGGCCAGGTCGGTGCGGAGGGCACGAAGCCGAAGAACCGTGGATGGTCGAGCCGCGCCGCGTACGGAAGTACGTCGCGCAGGGCCTGCTCCAGTACCTCCTCCGGGGCCCGACCGTGTTCGGGTGGCGGAGCGCCCAGGTGGCCCTCCAGCACTTCGCGAAACTCCCCGTCCCAGGCCTTCTCGTCGCGCAAGCCGTGGATGCGGTCGATGAGTGCATCGGTCGCCTTGCCGGCCAGCCGCCGCATCGCCTCCGGCGTCATTCTCAAATCATCCGGGCCGTCCCCCTGCAACTGAAGTCCCTCCTTCGAGCCCGCCGGTCCTAGTGCGTTTCGTCGTAGCAGCGTATACGAGACGCGAACGAACGCCTAGTCGGTGGCGTCAACGATTCAGGGCGAGCGCCTGGCCTGCCTGCTCCTTGGCGAAGCGCTCTTCGAGTTCCTGCGCGTGCTTCTTGGCGGCCTCGAACTGCGCATACTGCGTCAGATAGCAGTACAGGCAGCGTTTATCCATGTCGGGCGGCAGGACCTCCGCCGACAGGCCGCGCACCTTCATCAACGAGCCTAGGAACCTGGCGACCTGCGGCTTCTGGGAGATCCCCATCTTGTAGAAGACGCCCGTCGCCACGGAAAGCGGCGTCAGTCCGCGTGTATCGACGGCGTTCAACTTGGCGCCGCGTCTCACCAGCAGTTGCGCGACATCCAATGCGCCGCGGTAGGCGGCTCCGTGCAAGGCGGTATCACCCACGTCGTTGACCGCGTTGACGTCGTTGCCGAGGTCGAGGCAAATCTCCGTCGCCTCGAGGACATGGCCGGCCCAGCCGCGCTCTACGAAACGTCCGTAGTTGCCGGTGTCGCTATAGAGTCCGGCGGCCACCATCGCCGGCGTGGTGCCGTCGAAGGTCGGGATCGTCGGGTCGGCGCCCGCCTCGAGAAGCAGTTCCATCAGTTCGAGGTCCGCTTCCTTCGCCGCCAGCAGGAACGCCGTGGCCCCGACCCGAAACAGCACGTCGCGCATGTTCACAAAGCGCTGTTCCTTGAGCCGGTCCTTCGCCATGCGGGCATTCACGTCCATGCCGCCCGCGATCATCTTCCGGACCAGGGCCATGATGATCTCGAGGGATCCGATGGGTATCGCGGCCTCTTCGCTAGTCACCACGCCACGGATGATCTGGCGCTGCACCGTGACCCGGTGCAGGGCGGTGTAGCCGGCGTCCGCTTGGTTGGGATCCGCGCCACGGTCGAGCAGGAGGTCGGCGATATCCCAATGGGTGTTGACCAGGGCTGCTTCCAGGACACTCTCGCCCGTCTCCATGGTGGAACCAATATCCGCGCCCGCGTCGAGCAATGCCTCGGTAGCGGAGCGGTTACCGGCACGGGCAGCAAACAGAAGTGCGTCGAGGCCTTTGGGCGTCTTGGCCGAGAGGTCAGCGCCGCCGTCGACGAGCGCCGCGATCGCGTGGGGGTTGTTCGCTGCGCCGGCCCACATCAGCGCGGTTTGGCCGGCCTCGTTGGGGAGGTTGGGGTCGGCACCCGCCGCAAGCAGCACGCGGATGGCATCCGGATCGCCCGTTCGGGCCGCGGTCATGATCGCCGACTCGCCGCCCGGCACCGTTGCCCGGGCGTTCGCCCCGGCATGGATGAGCAGGGTCAGCACATCGGCGCTTCCATTCATCGCCGCGAGGGCAATCGGCGGAAAGCCATAGCGGTTCCGCACTTCCGCGTTGGCCTCGGCACCAAGCAACGCCTCGACCATGGCCAGGTGGTCTTGGTTGACCGCCCAGTGCAACGCGGTCGAACCATCGGAACCGGCTTGGTTGACGGCGGATGGGTCGGACTCGATGAGTGATTGAACGCGCGCGAGATCACCAGCCTTGACGGCGTCGACCAAGGGTGCTGCGGAACCGTTGGCGGCGAGGAGTGTTGCCGCGAAAAGCGCCGTCGCCAACCTTGCCGAAGGCGTCATCGCAAGGTCCTTAGAGGTGGGCCAGACGCCCGGTACTGTCGCCGATCCGGTCCACGTGGACGCCGACCTTGTCGAGCAGCGTGACGCCGGCGTTCATGAGCGGCGTATCCATCGGATAGACAAGGTGCCGGCCGCCCTTGTGATTGCCCATCGCGCCGCCTGCAATCACCACGGGCAGGTTGCTGAAACTGTGGGTATTGCCGTCCCCCAGACCGCAGCCGTACATCAAGAGCGATTGATCGAGGAGGGAACCGTCGCCGTCCGGGATATCGCGCAACGTCTCCACGAAGTCCTTGAAAAGCGTCATGTGGTAGGTGTCGATCGTCACCTGTTGCTGGATCTTCACCGGATCGTTGCCGTGATGGGTGATCGCGTGGTGGCCGCCGTTGACGCCGACCCAGGGATAGCTGCGATTGCCGTTCTCGCGTCCGATCTGCGTGCAGCTTACGCGAGTGATATCGCCCCGGTAGGCGAGCACGAGCAGATCGAACAGGATCCTGATGTGGTCCCTGAAGTCATCGGGGATACCCGTTGGCCGCTCGTAGCCCGATCCGACCGCGTCCTTCTGGTTCTTTTCGATCTTCTGGATCCTCGACTCGACGTCTCGGATGGCACCCATGTAGTCGCCGACGGTTCGCCGGTCGCCGACGCCGAGCCGACGTTGGAGCCGCGACATCTCCTCGGCGACGGAGTCCAGGATGCTGCGGTCGTTGGCGAGTTCGCGGGCTCGGGCCTCGGGCGTTGCCTCCGTGCCGAACAAACGCTCGAAGACGGCCCGCGGGTTGTTCTCGTGGGGCAGAGGGGTTGTCGGCGTGAGCCACGAGGTCGAGTTCCGGTACACGCAGCTATAGCCGAGTTCGCACAGTCCGGCGACGATGCTGTCTTCGGTGGTGAGTTCCAGGGAACGAAGAATCGTGTCCCGGCCGAGATGATCGGCAGCGTACTGGTCGAGGGTCTTGCCGGCCCGGATATCGGAGCCTTCGGTCTGCTTGGAGGGTGCGCCGTTCAGCCACCCGGAATGCGCACTGGAATGTCCCCCGCCGCCCCGGGCCGTGGCGATGTTGCTGAGGCCGGTAACGACGGTAACGTGCTCGCGGATCGACGCAAGGGGTTCGAGGACGGGTGTGAACCGGTAATCCGTTCCGCCTTCGCCCGGCGGGTGGAAGCTAGGCGGGTGGATGCCATTGGGCACGTAGAAGAAGCCGATGCGGGGCTTGGGGCGAGTCGCCGCGGAGGCCTTCAAGGCCGGGACCATCGCAGTGAGGAACGGCAGCGCGACGGACGCTCCCGCTCCCTTGAGGAATGTACGCCGGTCGATTGCCTTGCCGGTGACGTACATGTCGGCCACCCCGTTCATGGATCGCGCCGGCAACCGACCGCGGGCCAGCGGCCCGTGCCGATTGCGCCGCGATCGACAACCCCAACCCTACTCCATGTCGACGCGACTCTCCATGCCTACTAGGGTGCGCCCTTGCCTAAACCCGTTGTTCACGGCTCCGTTCGCACGGCGCGGGGCGGGACAAGCCCGTCCCCTACGGCGCGTCTGTGGCGGAACCTCGCTGGGGGCCGCACGTTACGGTACCGGCGCCGTGGACAGGTTGGTCAGGTGCCCCGTGGGGCTCGACAGCAGGCTCATCACCATGATCGGCTGCTCGGACTCCACGATCAGCTGCCACTTGCCTGCTCCATCCCCGAGTGCGCCTTCGAGGTCGTCGGCACCGTCTTCCAGTTGCTGCGCCGTGAGAGTCCGCGATGTCCCGGGAGACACGGAGACAGAGGCGCTGCCTGCGGACTGTGCACCCTGGCCGTCGATGCCCCGGATCGTGACCTCGGCGGTCGCGTCGCCCGCGTTGACCAGCCGCAGCTGACTGACCTGGCTTGTATTCGAGCCTGGATTGAATGTCGGCACCCGATACCGGTCGTCCTCGAGGGGCACCGTGTCGTGCATCGCCGTCAGGAAGCCGTCCGTGGTCGTGCGGATATACGCAAGCACCTCGATATCCAGTTCGCTTGAGAGCAGGAGGCGCCAGTCTCCCTCGCCCGCGCCCGTTCCACCGGCTAGCCCCTTGTCCTCGTTGCCCGCTTCCAGATCGTTCGAGTTGAAGTGCTTCGTCTCGTTGGCGGCCAACGTCAACGTCGACGTCGGGTAGTCCCGATCCGTGTCGTCGAAGGCGTCTATCGACACCTCGCCCGCCTCGGCGGAGTGGTTGATGACGCGAACGAACCCTTGCCGGCCCAGGGCGTCCGAAGCCGCGGGGAACATCGGCACGGTGTGCCCGGCCTCGTCCACGTTGGCCGGCGCCGTCGACAGGTTCGTGAGGTGGCCCGTCTGGGCGAGCGCCATGAGGTTCATGACCTGGATTGGCGTGTCGGATTCGACGAACAGCTGCCACTTGCCTGCGCCGTCGCCCAATCCGTCATCGTTCCCGACGGACTCCAGCTCGGTCGCATCGAGAGTCGTCGAGGCGTTGGCGGCAACGGAGACCTGTACCTCGCCGCCCGGCGACTCGCCTGCTCCGTCGATTCCCGTGATCGTGACCGTGGCGGTCGCCTCGCCGGGATTGATCAACCGCAGCCGGCTCACTTGGTCGAGGTTGCTTCCGGGATTGAATATCGGCACGCGATGTCGACCGTCTTCGCCCTCGAGGACAAGATCGTGCATCGAGGTCAGGAATCCGTCGGCGGGCGTGCGGATATACGCAAGCGCCTCGATGTCGAGATCGGTCGAGAGCACCAGCCGCCAATCGCCGTCCCCGGAACCCGTGCCCATCGCCAGACCCTTCGCCGAGTTGCCGTTCTCCAAGTCGCTGGAATTGAAGTGGACGGTCTCGTCGGCGTCGATCTCCAGGGATACAGGGCCGAACGACATTCCCTGGTCGTCGATGGCCTCGATCTCGACCGTACCCGCCTCGGCGGAGTGGTTGATGACGCGCGCGAAGCCCTGAAGATTCGGGTCCGCCGCCGCGGGGAACATCAGCACGTAGTGATCATCCGTCTCCACGCCGTCGGTTTCTCTGACGCTGCGGTTCGGATCGAGGGGATAGGCGTCGTCCACGTCGAGCGTGCCGTCGTCGTCGTCGTCCGTGTCGCAGGCGTTTCCTTCCCCGTCCAAATCGGTATCGGTCTGGCCGCTGTTCAAAACCCCTGGGCAGTTGTCGTCGTCGTCCAGCACCCCGTCGCCGTCGCCGTCGGTGCCGACCGTGACAGTCGCCGCCTCCTCGGCCGTCCGGTCGAGGGAGTCCGTGGCCGAGAAGGTCACGGTGGTGGTGCCGAGGTCGAAGGTGTCGCCGGCGTCGTGGGTGACGTCGAGCGGGTTGCCGTCCTGGTCGGTGGCGGTGGCGCCGGCAAGGAAGTCCGCAATGGCCTGAACATCGCTCGACACCGCGGCCCTGTCCGGCGAGACCACGGTGATGTCGTCCGGCACGGTGAGATCCGGGCCGATCTTCGTCAGGACCGTAACCGTCATGGTCGTCTGGTTGCCCGAATCGTCGGTGGCGGTGAACACCACGTCGATCTCCGCGTCGATGGTCAGGCTGCCGGGCAGGTCATTGACCAACTGGACATCCGTGTCGACCGTGTCCGTCGCGGTGACGGAATCGACGAACCGCTGCACCTTGGCCGCGCTCGAAGCGGCCACCCCGCTCTCGGGCGCTTCGGCGACGTTGGTCATGCGGAGGTCGAAACTCAGGTCTGAACTTCCGCTGCTGACTTGGTGAACCTCGACGGCGAGCAGGTTTTCGCCTGCCATGAGTCCGGCTTCGTCGAGCGCGAACTCGTGGAAGTTGTTGCCGTCGTCCGCTGCATTGTCGGCACGGGTCTCGAAGCCGATTTCGCCATCCGGGAGGTTGTCGCGGGCGACCTCGGTGCCGTTCAGGTACACCACCGCGCCGTCGTCGCGCTTGAGATACAGCCTCAAGTCGGTGACTGCCGCGGGGTCTTCCACGCTGAACGCGTGCCGGAAGTAGTAGGTGATATGCCCCGAGGTGAGCTCGGTGGCCTCGTCGTCTTCGCCGAAGCCCAGTTCCGCTGGCCCGCTGGACCAAGCCGAATCGTCGAATTCGGCCCCCCGCCAGTCGGTTCCCTGGTCGCTGCCGTCGTCGAGGTAACGCCAGGTGGCACCGGCCTGGACGATGTCGGTATCGGCCAGAGCCGCATCAAGTCCGAAATTGAAGCTGACGTCGGAACTGGTGCTTGAGCTTTGATGGACCTCGACCGCGAGCACGTTTTCGCCGTCCCGGAGCGAATCCGCGGCGACCTTCGCGGGAAAGTATGTATCCTCGTCATCGCCGCCAACGGCCGCGCTCGCCCTCGTCTGGTAGTCGATGTCGCCTTCCGGCATGTTCGAGCGGTGGATCTCGGTGCCGTTGAGGTAGATCACGGCGCCGTCGTCGCGCAGCAACTCGATGGCCAGCGCCTCGACCGAGGCGGCGTTCGTGGCCGAGAATTCGTGGCGGAAGTAGTAGGTGATGTGCCCGGAGTCGATGAGGGTTGCCTCGTCGCCTTCGTTGAAGCCGAGCTGCGCGGCGCCGCTTGACCAGCCCGAATCGTCGAAGTCCGCCTCGCGCCAGGCCGTTCCCTGGTCGCTGCCGTCGTCGAGGTAGCGCCACGTCGAGTCCTTGGCGATCAGTGTGGCGGGCAGGAACACGCCCGCGTCGGTGGTGAACAGGTTGATCGTCACCGTGTCCGGGGCGTGGATCACCGGCGGCGTCGAGTCCACCACGGTGACCATGGCCGTCGCCGATGCCGAATTGCCGGCACGGTCGGTCGCCGTGAACGTCACCGTGTGCTCGCCGAGCCCAACCGGGCTCAAGGGGCTCGTCGAGACGGCGATCTGATCCACCGCGTCGGCATCGTCCGACACGGTGACGTGATCGCCATAGACCGGCGGCGTCAGATTGATGCCGGCCGGGAACTTCGCCTCGACCGTGAAGTCCGAAACGCTGATCTCGGGAGGTGTTTCGTCGACGCTTCTCGTGGCGTCGAGGGGGTAGGCGTCGTCTGCGTCGACAACGCCGTCATCGTCGTCGTCGTTGTCGCAGGCATCGCCCTCGCCGTCGGAGTCGGTGTCCGTCTGATCCTCGTTCGCGACCGTCGGGCAATTGTCGTCGTTGTCGAGTACGCCGTCGCCATCGCTGTCGATGTTCTTGGACAAACGGTATTCGTCGCGAACCGTTCCCTCCCCGTCGATGAAATACGCATCCATCTGCGCCCCGTCGATGTCGATGACCGCCGATCCGACGAGCCAATGCCAGGAGGTCATGACGGGGTGCTGCGTCAACGTTCCCGTCCTTTTCGATGAACTCCCCACGACCGAGTAGATGGCACCCTGGTTGGCATCGTCATCCTTTGTGTAGCCGCCGCTTTCGGGGTCGCCCGAAGAGGCATCCTTGGCGTGGGTGGCCTCCCGGTACGTCGTCGATTGCCCGTAGTGCCCGTCGAGCAGTACGGAACGCTCGTAGGAATGGCTGTGGCCGGTGAGGTTCAGATCCGCGCCGTGGTGTTCGAGCGCCGGCAGGAACCGTTCCCGCATGTCGTGCATCCGCCCGCTCGAGTCGAGGCGCTGATCCGAGTCGTGGGATCCCTTCGTGTAGGGCGGGTGGTGCCAGTAGCTGATGATGAAATCCTGGGTGGTCGCGGCCAGGTCTTCGCACAGCCAGTTGTACATGGCGCCCCCCGTGCCGTCGCCGGGGCAGATATTGGTTTGCGGTGAATCGGGGGCTGTCCGGTCGGTGTCGTGGGAGTCCAATGCGACGAGATGGACGTTGCCGAAGTCGTAGGAGTAGTAGGCTTCGGTTCCGCTGGCCACACCGCCGGCCTCGGCGTCCTTGGGAAGGGTAAACGCCTCGTAGTAGGGCCCCGATTGCGAGGGGGAATCGGAGGCGCCGAACTCGTGGTTGCCCGGGGCGGGCCAGAGGACGTGATTGCGAAGGGCCTTGCCGAACGACTCGAAGAGCCCCTTCGTGTACTCGCTGTCGGTCCCGTCGTTGTAGGCGTTGTCGCCCAGGAGGAGCATGATGTCGGCCAGCCGGCCGCCGTTCTCCTCCGTCCATTGGAGATACTCGTCCATGACGGCCATGGCGTCCTGACAGCCTTGGGTGTCGACGGCGCACTGTCCCGAGTCGCCGATCACCCAGATCCGAACGGGTTCCTTCGACCCCTTCGGGGGCGAGGTCTTGAAGAAGTGGTCGGCATCGTTGCCCGCGAACGTCGTCGCCGCATTGCCGATTTCATAGAAGTACTTCGTAGCGCTATCGAGGCCCGTGATCGAGATTTCGTGCTCGTTGGTCAAGGTCGCTATCTCAATGGTCGTGTCGAGGCTGCCGACCGCCGTCCCGTAGGAGAGTTTCGTATCGGTGAATCCGTCGGTGCGCCAGCGGACGATCATCGACGACGGCGTCCCCATCTGCAGGTACGGTCCCCGGACCAGTTCGGGGTTCAGGGACTCGACGATCTTCACCAAGCTGAGATCGAAGCTCAGATCGGAACTGGTCGCGTTGACCTGGTGAACTTCGACCGCCAGCACGTTGTCACCATCCTCGAGCGAGTCGGTGGACACGGTGTAGGTATGGATATTCTGCCCGTCGTCCGAGGCGTTGTAGGCAAACGTCTGGTAGTTGACTTCCCCGGCGGGCATGTTGGAGCGGACTATCTCGGTGCCGTTGAGATAGACGATGGCGCCGTCGTCGCGACGCAGATTGACTTCGAGCCCAACGATGCCGGTGATGTCGATGTTGAAGTCGTGCCGGAAGTAGAACGTGGTGGCGCCGCGGGTGATGACGGTCTCCTCGTCGTCTTCCCCGAAGCCGAGCTGCGCGGGGCCGGATTCCCAGGCGGAATCGTCGAAGTCCGGCTCGCGCCACGCCGTCCCCTGGTCGGTTCCGTCATCGAGATAGGACCACGTCGAACCCAACGACACGAGGTCGTGGGCGCCCGGCGCGATTTCCGTGGTCTCGAGGGAGAAGTCGAAGCTGACGTCCGAGCTTGACAGGCTGGCTTGGTGTACCTGGACGGCGATGACGTTCGTCCCGGCAACTAGGCCCGTGGACTCGAACTCGTGCTCGAAGAACTGGTTGGTTTCGACGGCACTCGAGGCGCGGGTAAGGTAGCCGATCGTGCCCCCGGGCATGTTGGTTCGATAGACCTCGGTGCCGTTGAGGTACACGACGGCGCCGTCGTCTCTCAGAATGGACAGCGCGAGCCCCGCGATGTCGTCGGGGTTGTCGATGGTGATTTCGCGACGAAAGTAGTAGGCGATATGGCCGCTTGAGAGAACCGTTGTCTCGTCGCCGTCGCCAAAGCCCAGTTGTGCCGCCCCGGACTCCCAGCCGGAGTCGTCGAAGTCCAGCTCCCGCCACGCCGTCCCCTGGTCGCTCCCGTCGTCGAGATAGGACCAGGTCGAGCCCACCGAGATGAGTTCACCCGGCGTGGTGTCGGTGGTTTCGAGTGAGAAGTCGAAACCGACGTCCGAGCTTGTCGCGCTGCTTTGGTGGACCTCGACCGCGATGACATTCGTCCCGGCCACCAGACCGGACGGGTCGAATGAGTGCTCGTAGTACGTGTCGTCTTCGGTCGCGGTCGATGCGAGGGTCTCGTAGGAAATCGTCCCGCTCGGCATGTTGGTTCGATAGACCTCGGTGCCGTTTAGGTACACCACGGCGCCGTCGTCGCGGACGATGGCGAGCTTGAGTCTGGCGATGTCGTCCGGGTTGTCGACGGTGATGGAATGCCGGAAGTAGTAGGTGATGTGGCCGCTGTCGAGTTCGGTCACCTCGCCATCGCCGCCGAACCCGAGCCGGGCCGCGCCCGACTCCCAGCCGGCGTCGTCGAAATCCGTTTCCCGCCAAGCGGTACCCTGGTCGGAGCCGTCGTCCAGGTACCGCCAGTCAGCACCCCGCGCAATCAGCTCTTCGCCGTATGCGCTCGGCAACGCGAAGGCAAAGACGGTCGCCGCGACGGCCAACGCGGGGATTGAGGCGAGGCGAGTGCCATTGGAAGAGGCGGTTCGGTGTCTCATGGATAGGTGTCCTTGTCCAAGTGGGTCGAGATGGTCGCGCGGAGCTCGGTCATCGCCGGCGTTGACCGCACACGGGGCGGGAGCGCGTTCATGGCCGTTCTCGCAAGCCGGAAGGCATCTAGGGCATCGGTTTGGCGTCCGATGGAAGCGAGAATCCTGCCCTTGTCGACGAGCCAGGATTCCTTTCGGGGCGCCTTGCTAAGCACCCCGTCGATGCGCGCAATCGCCCCGGCGTGGTTGCCGCGATCGAGTTCGATCTCGATCGCGAGTCTCTGCATCGTGAGGAGAGGTCCGATCGACGACATGCCCTCGTGCAGTCCTTCGACAGCAAGGTCTGGTTGTCCCGCTGCCCTGAAGGCCTTCGCACGAGCGAGATAATGGTCGGGTATTGGGGTCGGCTGCGCGGCGATGGCCAGCGTGTACTCGCCGGCAGCAGCCAGGTATCGGCCTTGCCCGGCGAGGGACTCGGCTAGCGCAGTGCGCCCCGAGGGGCTCTCCGGAACGGATTCGAGGTAGCGTCTCAACGCGACTTCCGCTTCGCAGAGTTTGCCGCCACGAAGGTGCGTGAGTCCGCGCAGATAGTGGACTTGGTGATGGTCGGGCGAAAGTGCGAGCACGCGGTCCAAGTCGGCGAGTGATGCTTTGTAGTGACCGAGCCGACGATGGGCGGCGGAACGTTCGAGCAGTAGCTTGACGGCGTCCGGACTGGCCTCGATCTTCGCGTCGAGATTGGCTAGATGTTCGTTGCGGTCACCGTGGCCCCGAGCGCCGGCGACGAACACCGCCACCGAAATCAGCACGACGAAGACCCGGAGAGCCGACCGGAACCGAGTCCCCGAAGCAGTCCATCGCGTTGTGTTCGTCCATGATCCTTGGCCGGGCCGCGCCCGGTTCAGATCCATCCCCCCCCTAGGGACGGCGACGTCAGTCGCAAGAATGGCCCCGATCAACCGCCGGGGTCAAACGAAAGATGCGGTTGGCGGATCGCAGATGGCGATTCAAGCGGGGAGGGCGCTTCGCCAGAACATGCGGGCACCGCGCTTCAAGTTGTCGAAATGGACGAACAACAGCGGCGTCAGGAGAAGCGTTATCGCCGTCGCGAACGTCAATCCCCCGATGATCGAACGCGCCATCGGCATGTAGCTCTCGCCGGAGCCGCCGATGCGCACGTCGCCCACCGCCAACGGCAACAAGCCCGCGACGGTCGTTGCGGCGGTCATGAGGATCGGACGGAGCCGGTCCCGTCCCGCCTGGACGATGGCCTCCTCCCGTGTCCGTCCCTCGCGCATGAGTTGGAACACGCGGTTCAACAACACGATGCCGTTGTTCACCACGATGCCCGCCAGGAGCACCATGCCGACCATGGCCATCTGGGTCAGCGGCGTGTCGGTGGCCCATAGGAAAAGCATCACCCCCACGGCGGAATAGGCAATGGAGAACAGCACGGCACTGGGGAACAGCGCGGACTCGAAGAGCGCCCCCATCAGCATGTAGACGAGCAGGATGGCGGCACCGATCATGATCAGCATGTCGCGGAACTGCTCCGCCTCGTAGTCGAAGTCCCGGCCCATCTCCCAGCGGTAGCCGGTCGGCATCTCGAAGTTCCGCATGACGGCCTCGACCCGCTGCCCGGCCTCCATCGGGGCGATCTGCCGGAGATCGAATTCGACGGTCGCCGCGGTCTCCCTGTTCTCGCGGCGGATGCCGCCGAGGGCGGGCCGGAACTGCAGATCGGCCACCGCTTCCAGCGCCACCGTGCCGCCGCCCGGCACGAAGATCGGCAGCCGCTTCAAATCCTCGAGTTGGATGTTCTCGCGATCCTCGATCTCCAGATGGATGTTGTCCTCCCAGCCGCCCTGATCGAGTCCGCGGCGCATCTGCACGCCGGCGAGTGCCACGGAAATGCTGCGCGCGAGATTCTCCGCCGTCACGCCGAACTGCCCGGCCTGTTCGGGCCGCAGTTGAACGGCGAGTTCCATTCGGCCGGACTCCGACTCGGTGTGCACGTTGCTCAAGTAGGGCAGGGTTTCGAGTACCGCGATCACGGCTTCGGCGATCGGGAGCAGTTGCTCGGTGGAATCGCCGATCAGCCGCACGCCCATTCCGCCGCCGCCGTCGCGGGACCAGCCTCGACCGCCCCGGGAGGAGCGGAAGTAGAAGTTGACGTTGGGAACGGCCGGCATCATGGCGAGGATGCGATCCTTGACGACGGGCGCCGCGTACGGCGCGTCTTCGCGCATGTTGATGTAGACATCGGCACGGTCGTAGTCGAACGTCGTGGAGACGTCGCCGATGCCGAGTTCCTCCCGGCTACCCATGATCGATGCCTCCACCTCGTCGACGATGGCCTCCATGCGTTCGAGCGCGATCGTGCCGCGCACCCAGAACCGCAGTTGCAGCGTCTGGCTGTCTTCCTCGGGTTCCATGTCGACATCGAGCTGGGTGTAGCCCCACCAGCCTGCCGCCGCGATCAACGCCGCGACCAGCAGAGCGGAGTAGCGATGCCGGAGCGTGAACAGGACGATCCGTTCGTAGCCGTTGCCCAGACGTTCGAAGACGCGATGCCGCGGTTCGCCGCGACCCTCGGGCATCCGCGCGAGGAGACTCGGAATCAGGGTTGTTGCGATGACCAGCGACGCGGCGATGGACGTACAAAGGGGGATGGCCACGTTGCGCATTGCCGTGGTCGTGCCGACCATCTCCAGGAACAGGGTGGGCACGAACACGACGATGGTCGTGAGCGTTCCGGCGGTGATCGCGAGGCCCACCTCCGTGACGCCCCGGTCGGCCGCCTCGAATGGGCTCAAGCCGTGGTCGCGGCGCTTGAGGGCGATGGACTCGGACACCACGACCGCGTTGTCCACGAGCAGGCCCACCGCGAGCATCAGCCCGACGAGCGACAGGACATTGAGCGTCAGACCGGCGAAATACATGGCGCCGAGGGTGGCGACGAGCGCCAGGGGCACGGTTGCGGCAATTAGAAACGTGGGGAATAGGCGACGGATGAAGGCCAAGAGGACGATTGCCGACAGTGCGCCGCCGATGACGCCGTTCTGGATGAGGTTTTCCAGAGACCGCAACACGGGTTCCGCCTGGTCGCTGACGGTCAGGAACGAGGCGTCGGCGAGTTCGGGATCCTGGGCGGCCTGGTCCATGGCGTCCCGCACGTCGTGAGCGACCGCGACCAGGTTCGCCTCCGGCTTCTTGTATACCGACACGCCCAGGGCGTCGTCGCCGTTCAAGCGGCGCTGGTCGGCCTCGTCCCGAGGCACGTACTCGACGGTTGCGATGTCGCCCACCGAGAGACCGGGCCGGACAGGCAGGTCGAGAATGTCGTCGAGTCCGTCGAACCGACCCAACGGTCGCACCTGGGTCTCGAGTCTCGCCAGATCGATGCTGCCCGCCGACAGGTAGAAGTTCTCGTCCCGAAGACGCCTCTGCACATCCAGCACGTCGAGCCCGTGTGCCTCGAGACGACCGGCGTCGAGGGCAATGCGCACGTACTGCTGCTTGGCGCCGAACAGGTGGACCGAATTGACCCCGGGGACCCGCTCGAGGACCATCCGAACGCGGGCGTCGAGCAACCGCCAGGCGTCCTCCTGGTCCAGGTTAGGGGCGGCGATGACGAAGGACAGGATCGGGGCGTCTTCGCCATCGTCCCAGCCGCCGAGCTGGATGTGCCGAATGTCGTCGGGCAGCCGGTGCCGGATGCTCTCCACGAGTTCCTTGGCCTCGATGCCCTTGGCAGCGACGTCCGCGCCGTCGTCGAGTTGCATCGAGACCCAAACCCTGCCGGTGCGCGTCCTGGAATACATTCGGTCGATGCCGCCCATGGTGGAGAGGATCTCCTCCACCGGACGGGTGACATTGCGCTCGACTTCCTGGGTCGACGTCGAGCCGTAGGGAATGCCGATGCCGATATAGGAGCTTTCCTGCTCCGGATACTGCTCGACCGCCATGCGTAGCCCGGCAAACGCACCGACTATCACCAGACCGATAAACACCATGCCGACCGTCACCGGGCGGCGGATGGCGGCGCGAGAGACGATCATGCCCGGGCCTCCTCGAACACGTCCCCGTGGATCTGCTTGCGGTCAACGAGATCGTACACGACCGGGATCACCACGAGCGTCAACAACGTTGCTCCCAACAAGCCGCCGATCACCGTGATCGCCATGGGCGTGCGCAGTTCCGATGCCTCGCCGAGGCCAATGGCCATCGGCAGCAGGCCGAGCACGGTGGTGATCGTCGTCATCATGATCGGACGGAAACGCTGTCGGGCGCCGGTGATCACCGCGGTCCGCCGGTCGAGTCCCTCTAGCCGCAACCGATTGACACGGTCCACGAGCACGATGGCGTTGTTGACCACGATGCCGACCAAGAGGATCGCCCCGATGAACACCACCACCGAGATCGAGATGCCGGCGAGGTAGATCCCCAACACCGCGCCGATGGCGGCCAGCGGTGCCGTGAACATGATCACGAACGGATGCAGCAGAGACTCGAAGAGGGACGCCATCACCAGGTAGACGAGGATGAGCGCTAGCAAGAGCGCAAGCTGCAGGGACGTGAACGACGCTTCCATTTCCTCCGCCTGGCCGCTGATCCGGCTGGTCACGTTGGGTGGGTGCGGGATACCGGCCAGCATGCGCAGCGCTTCTTGGCCGCCCAAGGCCAGGTCGCCGTGGTTGACGTGGGCGCTGACCACCGCGACGCGTTTTTGGCCGATGCGCTGGATGTCCGCGGGACCCACCGCCATCGACACCTCGGCGAGTGCGCCGAGCCGGATCTGCCGATTCCCGGCATCGACGAGCAGGTTTTCGACGTCGGCCTTCGAGTTGCGTTCCGCCTCGGAGAGCCGCACGCGGATGTCCACACGCTTGTCCCGCCAGGTGAACTTGGTGGGTACGTCGCCGCGGATCTTCTGCACAACGCGGTTCGCGACGTCGGGCACGAACAGCCCGGTCGCGGCGGTCCGCTCCTGATCGAACTCGATCTGCAGTTCCGGATAGCCCGGCCGGATGCTCGACTCCACATCGCTGAACGACGGCGACGCCGACATGGCCGCGGTGAGCCGTTCGGCCACCATCTCGAGGGCCTGCAGGTCGTTGCCCGCGACTTCAACCTCGAGCGGCGTGGCGAACGTGAATAGCTGCGGACGTTCCACGGTGAACTGCGCTGCGGGAACCGACTCGAGGCGGTCCCTCGTCATCGACATGACACGCGCCTCGTGCGAGGGCGTCGCGCCGGCCACGAGCACCACGCTGAGTTCGCCGATCTGTTCGCCGCCTCGTGTCGCGCTCGCATCGAGTCGGCCGCCGGTGCCGGCCACCGAGTAGGTGGTCGAGACGCCGGGATACGTCAACAATGTCCGCTGCGCATCGGAGAGCATGGCATCCGTGAGCTCCAACCGGGTGCCCGGTTCGAGTTCGATGTCGACCCGGAACTCACCCTGCGAGAGCGGGGGAATGAGCTCCACCGGGAGGCTTGGAACCAGTGCCGCCGCACCGCCAAGGGCGGCGAAGGCGACGGACAATGTCAGCGCACGAAAGCGCAAGGCGTTGCGCAGCAGGACGTCGTAGCCCCGGAAAACGCGGTCGTAGACCTGGTCGAAGGTCCATTCCGCGGGGCGGGCAAGAAGCGCCAACGTCCGCGTGGCGAGTCGCCAGCCCGCGACCCCACCTTGTATGGCCAGCCGAAAGGGCACTCCCAGGCTACGACGCCACCATGGCACGGCTGGGGCGTCGTCGGTCGCGTCGTCCGTCGCCCCAGCCACTCCCCGGCTGATCGCGGACAGCATGGGAATGAGCGTGAATGCGAGCATCAGCGACGCCAGGAGCGCGAACGTGACCGTCAGCGCCTGGTCGCGGAACAGTTGGCCGGCGATTCCCTCGACGAAGGCCAGGGGCAGGAACACCGCGATCGTGGTCATGGTCGATGCCAGCACGGCACCGCCCATCTCGCCTGTGCCCCGCCGAGCCGCATCGGTGAGTGTGGTCAAGGGATCGTTGCGGTGGCGGGCGATGTTCTCCAGAACAACGATGGCGTTGTCCATCAGCATGCCGACGGCCAATGCGATTCCGCCGAGGCTCATGATGTTCAGGGTGATCTCGAAGGCGTCCATGAGTACGAACGTCGCCAGCACGGAGACAGGAATGGTCGCGGTGACGATCAGCGTGCTGCGCACGTCCTTCAGGAACAGGTACAGCACGATCACCGCCAGCAGGCCACCGATGACGGCGGCGTAGCGAACCTCGTCGATGGCAGCGGAAATGAACTCGGCTTGGTCGTAGATCGTCACGAGCTCGTAGTTGGCGGGCAGATCCGCAGCGATTTCGTCCATGCGTTCGTGGATGGCGGCGGCGACCGCCACGGTATTGGCGTCGCCCTCCTTGTACATGGCGATCTCGATGGCCTCGTTGCCGTCGACCCGCATGACGCTGTCGCGTTCCTTGTGGCTTTCGTGGACCGTCGCCACGTCCTTGAGGCGCAGCACGCGGCCCTGGTCCTGAAAGACGATGGTCTCGGCGATGTCGCCGACCGACTCGAACTCGTTCACGGTGCGGACCAGGAACTCTTCCCCGCGTGCCGTCAGCCGCCCACCCGAGAGGTTGATGTTCGCAGCCTGCAGCCGCTGCCCCAACGACTGGACGCTCATGCCGAGCTGGGCGAGTCGTTCCTGGTCGACATCCACGGCGATCTCGTCCTCGAAGCCACCGCTGACGAGTACCGCGGCGACCCCGATCACCGGATCAAGTCGCTTCTTGACGACGTCCTCGGCGAACCGGCGCAGTTCCTGGAGCTGCGCCCTCTCGGCGCCCGCGTCGCGTTCTTTCAGCACGACTGCGGACCGGACAATTGGATCCAGGTTGGGGTTCAGGCGAAGGATCGACGGTCGTTCGACTTCCAACGGCAACTGCACCAGGTCGAGCTTCTCGCGGACATCCACCGCGGCGTTGGTCATGTCCGTTCCCCAAGCGAACTCCAGCACCACGTCGGACCGCTCGGCCGCGGAGATCGAGTGCATGCGCCGGAGCCCGTTGATGACACCGACGCGTTCCTCCAGCCGGCGGGTGATCTGTTCCTCGACTTCGGCCGGTGCCGCGCCCTCGAAGTCCGTCCTGACCGTCAACGTGGGGTAGGCGAGTTCGGGAAGCAGATTCAGGCCGAGGCGGTCGAGGGACAGGCCGCCGAACAGGGCCACGGCGAAAGTGGCCATGGCGACGGTGACGGGCCGGGCGATCGCGGTCGCGACGATGTTCATGGCATGACCGGGGTCGGCGAGGGCGGGCTAGCCGGGGTCAGCCGGAACCGAGTGGGACGTTGTCGTTCACGACCGACACGCGGGCGCCGTTGCGCAAGCCGCCGTGGCCGGTCGTCACGACCCATTCTCCCGGGCCGATGCCGTTCAGGATTTCGACGATGCCGTCGGATACGTAGCCCATGGTGACGTCGCGGCGTTCGACAATGCCGCCTTCGACGACGAACAGGCTGTTGTCGTCCCGCCGGGTGACCACGGCTTCCAACGGTACCAGCAATGCGTCGGTGTGTTGGTCGATCCGAACGTCGACGCGGGCGAACATGCCGGGTTTGAGACGCGTGTCGTCGTTCGCCAGCGTCACCGTCACCCGGAACGTGCCGGACCCGGCATCGACCTCCGGGGCAACCCGCGCCACCTTGCCGTCGAACTGCTCGTCGGCGAGCGCATCGATGCGGACCCGGGCATGCTGGTCCGGGCGGATGTTTTGGATTTCCCGTTCGGGCACGTTGAGTTCGGCCTCGATGACGTCCAAGCGTTTCATCTCGAAGGCGGGTGCATTCTGGTTCAACGTGTGGCCGACCTTGATGTGGCGACGGGTGACGACCCCGTCGATGGTCGCCCGGATCGTGGCCTCCTTCAGTTCGTACTCGCGAAGGCGAAGGTTCGTTTCCTCCGCTTCGAACGCGAACTTCGCGTCGTCGTGATCGTTCGGGGAGATCATCTTGGCCTCGAACATGCGCTGGGCGCGTTCGTAGGCGGTCTTCAAACGATCGAGTTGCGCCCTGGAGCGTGCCAGTTCGAGAGTCAGCCGTTCGGTTTCCAACTGGGCGAGTGACTGACCCGCCTTCACCACGTCGCCTTCTTCGGCGTAGAGCGCCTCGACCACGCCCTGGGTGCGGGCAACCACCACGGCTTCCTCGGCGGCCGCCAGATTCGTTGAACTCTCGTAGTACGCCTCGATCGTACCGCGTTGAACCTGGGCGACGTTGACGGGGACGGGCGGTGCCTCGTCGCCCCTTCCTGCGCGGTCACCCCCACGGGCGGCTCGGCCCCGTTGGGCCGGTCTACCGGCGGCGTCTGTGGTATCTGCGCGGGTGGCCGTCGCGTCGGAGCCTTTCTCTTCGCCCCCACACGCGGCGAGCGTGAGGCACCCGATCAAGCAAGGCGCCGACAAGAGGACACCTCGACGTTGAGTTGAATCGACGGACGTCCTGCGGATCAAGCCGGTTCGGGGTGTATGCGAAGCCAAGCTGCTCATCCTTCGGTGGCGGGCCTTTCGGGATGACCGGATATCATACAGCAGCCCATGGCAGCGGCTTGCCACCGCTAGCCAAAGCGGCGAGGGACGGGGCTGCGGGTCCGGCTTCGTCGGGCCGTCGGGATTGATCAGAAGGACCGTTGCCGCCATACTGGCGCGCTGGCGAAAAGGGGGGCACTCCATGACTCGCATTTCGATCACTTTCGGTTTGGCAACCTGCCTGATGGCGCTCACCGCAGCGGCCAACGGCGTCGGCGACCGCGTCGACAACTTCAAGCTGCTCGACCACCGCGGCGACTCGCACGAACTGCACTACCTGTCGGATAGGAAGGCGGTTGTCCTGATGTCCCACACCGGTGGCTGCGAGGCCTTCGCCGGGGACATCGAGCGCTTCGAGGCGTTGGCGGCGGAATACGCCGAGGAGGATGTCGAATTCCTGATGATCAATGCCGACGGTCTCACCGACCGGCGAGACATCGGCGACGAGCCCCAGACGCCGGTGCTGGTCGACGACACCCGGATCGTCGGCGAATCGCTCGGCTTCCAGGCGGCGGGCGAGGTCCTGATCGTGGACCCGGCCAACTGGCAGGTGGTCTACCGTGGGGGTGAGAGGGCGGACACCGCGCTTGCCGACTTCCTTGCCGGCCGGGACATTGCCGACGGGGCAGGGGTTCCGGGTGACTGCTCGCTGACCTTCGATCGGCCCGCGGACATCACCTATACCGACGATGTCGGTCCGATTCTCGCGGCGAACTGCGTGACCTGCCACCGCGAGGGCGGCATCGGCCCTTGGGCGATGACGGGCTACGACATGGTGCGCGGTTTCGCGCCGATGATTCGCGAAGTGATCCGCACCAAGCGTATGCCGCCGTGGCATGCCGACCCGGTCCACGGCGATTTCTCGAACGACCGCTCGTTGACCACGGACGAGATCCGCAAGATCGTCCATTGGGCGGAGTCGGGCGCCCCAAGAGGCGAGGGGGCGGATCCCTTGGCGACACTGGACCGGGAATGGCCCGAGTGGGCGCACGGCGAACCCGACGTGGTGATCGACATCCCAGCTTTCGACGTGCCGGCGTCCGGTGTCGTGGAATACAAATACCAGTATGTCCGCAACCCGCTCAAGCAGGACGTCTGGGTGCAGGCCACGGACATCCTGCCCGGTGACCGCTCCGCACTGCACCATGTCATCGTTACCTGGTCGATCCCGGGCCGGGACGAAAACGGCAAGCGTCGGGGTGGTGGCCTCGGTGGCTACGTGCCGGGCATGGTCGCGTTCAACTTCCCGGACAACACGGGCATCCACCTGCCGGCCGGATCCTTCATCGTGTTCCAGATGCACTACACCCCCTACGGCAAGGCCGTAACCGATAACTCGCGCCTCGGCCTCTACCTGCACGACAAACCACCTGAGCACCGACTGCGCACCGCGGTGCTGGCGAACACGAAGATCCGCATTCCGCCGCATTCGAAAAACCACGCCGAGGTGGCGGAACGCACGTTCGATCGGGATATCCTGCTCTACAACCTGCTGCCCCACGCCCACTACCGCGGCAAGGCATCGGAGTTTCGGGCGTTCTACCCGGACGGCACCGAGGAGGTGCTGCTGTCGGTGCCGAACTACGACTTCAACTGGCAGACGACGTATCTCCTGACGGACCCGAAGCGGATCCCCGCGGGAACCCGAGTCGTACATCGGACCTGGTGGGACAACTCGGAACAGAACCCGGCGAACCCGGATCCGACTCGCGAAGTACCGTGGGGGCTTCAGTCCTGGGACGAGATGCTCTACGGAGCCATGGACTACCGCGTCCTGGCGGATGACACCGTCGAGGTCGCGTCGGCCGGATCGGATTAGCAGCAAACGCGTAGGGGCGACCCTTGTGGTCGCCCGCCAGTACGCGACGTTTAGCCGGTGCGGGACGGGACAAGCCCGTCCCCTACGGTTCGCGCCTCTGAGCCGCAGCGTCGTAGGGGCGACCCATGTGGTCGCCCGTGTTGCTACACCCAGCGGGCGGGGACAAGCCCCGCCCCTACGAACGAGCAGTCTGACGACCCGGGAGCGGAAAGTCAGCGGTAGTACCGGCAGAGTTTCTCGCAGGGAATCCCGTCGCCATCGCCGTCGATCCGGGTCAGTTTGCATTGGCGCAGAAAGGCGATGGCTTCCTCGCAACTCGTCATCTCGGCGCAGGACTGCTTGGTCCCGCACTTCACTTCAGGTATCGCGCCTAGCTCACGGCCGGTGGACTGCTTCGTCTTTCGCCAGATCCACGGCGGCACCGGATCCTCGTCGGCCCACAAGCCGCGCTTGGCTTGCCGTGCTCCGTCTTCGAGGGCGACCAACGACGGTGCCGGATCATACGCACGGCGTACCCAGGCAAGCCCGCGCCGAACGAGTTCCGCGTTGACATCGAGATCACCGACGAACACGTGGGCCACGATGCGGCGATAGGCGTCTCCTCCGATGAGTTCCAGGCGAACCTCTTTGCCGTCGACCAGCGAGCGCAGGACATCCCGGGCCTCGTCGCCCCGGGGCTGGTCGAACTCCGGCGTGTCGATGTCCGCCAACCGGACCTCCACCTCACGGCCGTTGGAATCAACCACGAGACTGTCGCCGTCCTTCACTCGGACCACGGTCTGGGCATTGCACAGCGGTCCGAAAATGACGGATGCAAGTAGGGCGGGGCAAGCAATGCCGTACAGACGCATACGAACATCATGCGTGCGGGAACATCGCGCGGCAAGCGTACGGGGTGCCGCAGTGTCGGTAGCAAATAGATCTGTCCGCTTTTGTTAGCACATGATCTGTCCGGTCTG
>JAPPAV010000134.1 GCA_026705345.1 Gammaproteobacteria bacterium | reverse complement strand
TGTCCGGTGGTGTGGGAGGGGTGACGGGCGCAATCCCGTCACCCCGACCCGATCGATCCGTTGTTTCCCTGCGCGTCTGCGGCCCGGCCTTGGGGTGCTGGGCAGGGACATGGCTCGTCGCCTTGGTCTTGTCCGGGTGTGGATTCCAACTGCGCACCTGGGAGCTTGCGTCGACCTTCGAGACCGCGCGCATCGAGGCCGACCGCGGCGTCGACCTGGATCTCGACCTTGCCCGTGCGCTCGAGTCCGCGGGCGTCCGGCTTGTCGATTCCGAAGCCGATGTGGTGGTTCGGTTGTCGGACCAGCGCGACGACTGGCGCAGCGTCGCCGTCACCCGGGGAGCTCGCACCGCAGACTACGAACTGGCTGTACAGGTCGGGTTCCGCGTAACGGACCGCGAAGGCAACGAACTCGCGCCCCCGCGTGTGCTACGCAGTGAACGCGTTGCGCGACTGGACCGCGACAATCTCGTCGGCAGCAGCGACGAACGAAGACTGCTCGACGCCGAAGCGCGGGACGAGCTGGTCGGGCGGATGGTGAGAACCCTGGACGCGTTGTCGAGACGACCGGACCCGGCGAATGCAGATTCGCGCTGAGCAACTTCACCGGCATCTTCAAGCCGGCGACCTCAGACACATCTATCTTGTCAGCGGCGAGGAGCAGCTGCTTGTCGATGAAGCCTGCGACGACATCGTTGCCGCGGCGACCCGGCTCGGCTACGACGAGCGAACGGTCTTCGAAGCCGTGGCCCGGGCCCCTTGGGACGAGTTGTTCGCCGACGCCGGCAACCTGTCGTTGTTCGCCACCAAGCGCCTGCTCGACGTCCGAATCCCGCCGCGCGGCCTTGACCGCGCCGGTTCCGATGCGATTCGCGGCTACCTCGACGCACCCCTTGCCGACACCCTGGTGCTCTGCCGCGCCGCGGGCCTGGATTGGCGGCAGCGCAGCAATGCCTGGTACAAGGCCATCGAGAAGGCCGGTGCCGTGATTCCGGTGTGGCCGATCGGCGGTCGTGAGCTGCCGCGCTGGCTGGACGGGCGCTGCAGGCGGGCGGGTCTCGAACTTGACCGCGATGCCCTGGACGCCTTGGCCGAACGGGTGGAGGGCAACCTGCTGGCCGCCGCGCAGGAGATCGAGAAACTCAAGCTTCTGCACGGGAAAGGACGCATAGGCGCCGACGACATCGAGGGCGGGGTCGGCGATGCGGCGCATTTCGACACCTTCGAGTTGATCGACGCGGCCTTCGCCGGCGGTGCGGTTCGCGTGCACCGAATGCTCGATACGTTGCGCCAGGAGGGCGTGGCCGTTTTCATGGTGATCGCGGCGCTCGCCAACCAACTGCAACGCGCCCGGGAACTCGCCGCGGGGGAGAATCCCCGGATCCCGCGCCGTCGCCTTCCGGTGCTCCAGGCCACCGTCAAACGCCACGGACCCGACGGAATCGACGACCTGCAGAAGGAATGCGCCCTGCTCGACCTCCAATCGAAGGGCATGTTGCGCGGCGACGCCTGGCAGTCGCTGGAGCGCGTTCTGCTCTCGGTTGCTGGCGTGGCGCAGCCGAAACTGTCCGAAGAAGCCGACCGGCTGCGGGTATGAACATCGACCGGCTACCGGAGGGAGAATGATCAACGACCTGATTCGCGATGGCTGGCGCTATCACGACACCGAGAGCAAGCGGCTCGCCGGTGAATTGGAGGCCGCGAAACTCGGCGAATTGAAAGGCGAGGCATCGGCGCACTGCCTACGTCTCTCCAACCATACGATCGGCGAGCACCTGGGCGACTGGCCGCGCGCTCGGCGGTTTGCGGAGGCGGTGCGCGACGCCACGGCGGACGATCTGAGCGGATTCGGCGCGCACTTGGCGGTCGCTCGCTACATGGACGGCGACACCATTGCTGCCCAACAGGCCGAAATCGAATGCCTCGGCGCCGCGGAGGACCCGGTCGACGCCTATCTCTCGGTCAAGTCGTTTCTGGCCGGTGCGCTGGCCGGTACGGGGCGGTTCGCCGATGCCGGCGTGGTCATCGCCGCGGCCAATCGATTGGCGTCGGGTCTTGGCGAGGAGGCCACCTCGAATCGCAGCATGGCGGTCGCCAACAACAACCTGGCGAGCGAATTGGTCGAGTCCGAGGAACTCAACGCCGACCAGGCCCGGATGATGCTGGACTGCGCCGAAGCCGCCCACACGTTCTGGAAGCGATGCGGCACCTGGGTCAACGAGGAGCGGGCTTTGTACCTGCTGGCGTTGGTCAACAACCGCGTAGCGAACCATGCCAGCGGGCTCGAGTTTGCGCAGACGGCGCTCGGCGTGATCGCAGCCAACGGCGACGAGCCCGTGGATGAAGCCTTCATCGAGCTGGCCGCCGCAACCTCCAAGATCGGACTGGCGGATGTTGCATCCGCCAAAGAGCATCTCGCAACCGCCGATGGGCTCGCCAGGGAATGGTCCGACGAATCGCTGGTGACCTGGTACCAAGGCGAACGGCGGAAGGTGGCCACCGCCTTGGCCGACGCCCCGGAATGAGCGGACAGATGTGTAGTGCCGTTCGCGCCGTCGCCGGGTTCGGACTGGTGGCGATCACGGCGTGCTTCGCCGATGCCCGGGAAGGCATGTTCACCCCGGACCAGCTTCCGGACATCGCCTCGGACCTGCGCGAAGCCGGTCTAGAGCTTGATCCCGACAACCTCGCCGAGCTGACCGAGTTTCCCATGGCCGCGGTGGTCTCGCTGGGTGGCTGCAGCGCGTCCTTCGTATCATCCAAGGGCTTGGTGATTACCAACCACCACTGCGCCCGGGGCTCGGTCCAGTTCCATTCGAGGGCCGAGCGAAACTACCTTGAAGACGGCTTCCTGGCCGAGTCCATGGCCGACGAATTGCCTGCACGGCCGGGGTCCCGGGTCTTCGTAACGGTCGGTGTCGAGGACGTGACCGAGCAGGTCTCGGGTGGTCTGGATCCGGATCTGCCGCCCCGCGAGCGCTTCCAGGTCATGGAGGACCGGCGCAAGGCGCTCATGAAGGCGTGCGAGGCCGACGAGGGGCATCGATGCCGCGTGAGCGCCTTCTTCGGCGGCCTTGAGTACAAGCTCGTCAAGTCCCTGGAGATCCGCGACGTTCGCCTCGTCTACGCGCCGGCGGACGCCATCGGCCGCTACGGCGGCGACATCGACAACTGGCGCTGGCCGCGCCACACGGGCGACTTCGCTTTCTACCGGGCCTACGTGTCGCCCGAGGGAGAACCGGCCGATCACGCGCCCGACAACGTGCCGTACGAGTCCGAGCACTACCTGCCCGTGTCCGCTGCGGGGCTGGACGATGGCGACTTCGTTATGGCCATCGGGTATCCCGGGGGAACGTCGCGCTATGCCCGTCACGTCACCGTGGAGAACCGGTTCGAGCGCGAGTATCCGCGCTTCGTCGCGAGGAGCCGGGAAGGGATCGCGGTGATCGAGGCCGCAGCCCCCGAGGGAAGCGATTTGCGCATCCGCTACACGGGGCAATTGGCAGGCATCAACAACGGCATGAAGAACATCGAGGGTCAGCTTGAAGGCGCGCGCCGGCAACGCCTGGTCGAACGCCGGGCACAGCGCGATGCAGCGCTCGACGCTTGGATCGCGGCCGATGAAAAAAACGCGCCGTTGGCGGATGCGATTCGGGACTACGATGCCCTGGCGCGCGAGTCCGCGGACGTGAGCCGGCGCTACTACCACTACAACGCGGCCCGGAGCTCGCAATTGCTCGACATCGCCCGGCGGCTGTACCGGTTGGCTCGCGAGCAGCAAAAGCCCGACGCCGAGCGGGAGCCGGGCTACCAGGAACGGGATCTCCGGTGGTTCCGGCAACGACTGAGTCGTCTTGATCGCGGCTACCACGCCAGCGTCGACAAGGCATTGTGGATGTACGGGCTTCGTGGCTACCTCGCCGAGCCTGCCGAGAACCACGTCGCCGCGTTCGACCGGGCAATGGGGCTTGGCGACGACACCGACGAGGCGGCCGTGTCGTCGATCCTCGACGGCTACTACGAAGAGACGGTGCTGGAGGACGCGGATACCCGACTGGCGTTGATGGACGCCCCCCTTCGGGAAATCGAAGCCCACGACGATCCGTTCCTGCGCCTCGCGGTCGCGGTATACGAGCCGGACAGGCAACGGGAAGAGGAGTCCAAGACCCGCAGCGGTCGCGGTGACCTGCTCCGTCCGCAATACATGCAGGCCATCATCGACTGGCAGCGGTCCCAGGGTCATGCGGCCTATCCCGATGCCAACGGCACGCTGCGGGTGACCTATGGGACCGTCTTGGGCGGATCACCGATGGACGGCTTGATCTACGAGCCCTTCACGCGCCTCGAAGGCATCCTCGAGAAGGACTCGGGAGTGGCACCGTTCAACGCGCCCGTCGAGCTGCTCGAACGCGCTCGCGCCAAGGACTTCGGAACCTACCGCCTCGCGTCCATCGGCTCGGTCCCCGTGAACTTCCTCACCGATCTCGACTCAACGGGCGGCAACTCCGGCTCCGCGACGCTCAATGCCAGCGGCGAACTCGTAGGCCTACTGTTCGATGGGACCCTGGAGAGTGTCGTCTCGGATTGGGACTTCAATCCCCGCACTACCCGCACGATCCACGTCGACACCCGCTACATGCTGTGGGTGATGGAAAAAATCGACGACGCCGACTGGCTCATCGACGAGATGACGGTGGTTCCGTAGGGGACGGGCTTGTCCCGTCCCGCACTCGGTTCATTGCCTGCGGAGACAAACCCCGCACCAACGTGTCCGCCGACATACCCTCGACCTCGCGAGCCCTCATGTATGCGGCAACGGTTCTACTCCTCGAAGGAGCTATTCGGAAGGACAAGCAGTCGTTCGCTGCGCCAGACGCGGATTACATGTACTAGCTTGCTGCCTCGATGGTAGACGATGCGAAACGGTGGGTAGATTAGTTCACGAAGGAACGACTCGCCGAAATCGGGTACGACCCGCCCCATGTCGGGGTGTTCCTGCAGCCTTTCGACCCGTTCGAAAACTCCACCTAGGATGCGATCGCCCACGTCCGGTACGCCTTGGTCGGCGTACCACTCCTTGATCGCTTCCAGATCCGTGACGGCGGACTCCGCGAAGCGGACTGAGACATCCGACATGGCGTCATTCGAGCCCTAGGCGCGTCTTTGCCTCACTCCAAGACACTTCGCGACCAGCCTCGATGTCTGCGAGCCCCGCGATGACGGCACGCATGAACGCCCTCTCCTCGGCAGCGGACTCGTATTCCGCCACCGACTGCATGACGGCAACACCTCGCCCGCGTCGGGTCAGCAATACCGGCCGTCCGGCTTCTGCCGCATGCCTGACTATCCGTCCTGGATTGGTCTTTAGATCGGTCAACGGCACGACATCCTCGGAGAACCTCGTTTCCACTTACATCTCCCGAATCCGTAACGGACCTGATAATAGCACCTGTTGACGGGTGTTGTTTGTCATGCGGTTGACGGGGCCGTTGGCTACGGGACCACCGCCGGAACGGCTACTCCTCGAAGAACGGATGCCCCGCGACGGGATGATGCGGGACGTTGCCCGTTGGATTGCGGACGCTGATCTCCTCGAACAATAGGTCGGGCACCTAGACGGTGACGGCCTGTCCAAGCGACGAGGCGAAGCCGGCTCCGCCGAACGAGATGATCGTCGCCAGGCCGCTGAAGGACATGGGCGAGTAGAGGAACGTGTGGTTGGTCGTCGAGTCGGACACCGCAACGATCTCCTTGAACACGGCGTCGGCGATGCCGGCGAACTCGGCCGTTCGAAGGAGTTCTTCGCGTCCATCGGGATAGACCTTGTAGGCGAGAAGCGCGGGCTCGACGCTGCTTTGCTGCTGCTGCGGCCCCCCGAAGCTGATCGAGATGCCCGACCCCGTAGTCGCCCTGAACAGGGGACTGCCTAGGCGGCGGACGACGATGCCGTATTCGGCTTCCCGTTCATCCATCAGGAGCTTCAGTTCGTCGGCCAGTTCGTCGCGCGTCATGCCGCGGCGGGCGGTCACGATCAAGTTGCTCGGCGCGGGTCCGCCACCGCGTCGGTTCCCGGTGCTCTGTTCGATATCGCCGACCGGATTGCGGCTCGTCAGCAGGGTCTTCAGGATGCCGTTCTCGACCAGCGTCGTGGCGCTCGCCGGTACGCCTTCGTCGTCCACGGCATAGCCCCCGACGAAATCTTCGCCGGTGAGGGTGGGATCGTCCTTGACGCTTAGGAACCTCGGCAGTACGCGCCCGCCGAGCTTGTCGAGGAATGGGTTTTGGCCCTGTCCCATGAAGCTCGAGAACTGGGACTCGGTGTCCGGCATGCGCAAGCCGATGAACCGGTGTGCCAGAACCTGGGCGAACAGTTCGGCCGCGGCCTGGCCCTCGAACAGCACCGGGCCGATGTACCGGTCGGGGAGCTTTGGGGCGCCCATCCGCTCGGCGATCGCCTTGCCCATGTCCTTGACCGCGCCGGCCAGTTCGTCCGGGTCGCTGATCTCGTCCCACTCGAGACGGTTCTCGGTCAGGAAATCGTTCAGGATCGTGCCATCTTCGGCTTGGCCCTGCGCTCGCACCACAACGGATGCAGACGGATCGTTGCGGATGAAGGACGAGCCCTCGTTGTTGACGTAGTACGTACGCTGGTAGGACGCGGCCGCGCTGACCTGGGAGTCCGCAATTTGCGGCATCTCCCGGAACAGACCGGAAAGATCCCTCACCAGACCTTCGATGTCGCCTAGGTTCGGGAGGTTTCGGCTGGGCTCCGCGGTGTAGGTGAACGGCTCCTGGGGGGCGAGGTCGGCGAGATCTTCGGTGCGGGTCTCGTTCTGAAGCGCGGCGCGCTTGTTCGCGAGTTGTTGCAGGGCTTCCTTGTACGCCGCGTCGGTCGCGAGCCAGATCTGGCGCCGAATCTCGACGGTATTGTCTTTCAAGGGCAACACCCTGCCGCCCCCGAAACCGCTGGAGAACGAACTCATCGAGCGGAAGTTGGTGTTGTCGAACGAAGCGTCGCCGACGCGGACTTCGACGCTCAGTCGCCTCGACCGGGTCTCCCAACTCGGCAGCAGGGCACCGAAACTTGCGGCGGCGCCATAGCGCTCCATGTCGCGAACCGTGTAGGCGACGAAGTAGGGCTTGTCCATCTCCTCCATCTGGAGTTCGCCAACGCTGCGCGCGAGTTCGTCGCGCAGGGCCTGCATCAGAGCATCCTCGTCCGCCTGGATGCTCGTCGCCAGCAACCCCAGCACGAGGGCGCCGCAGCGGGTGCGTAGTGTGGTGTTCTTCATGGGGCGACTCCTGCCGGATCAGTGGAACGTAAAGCCCAGACGATCGTCCCCGATGGGCGCGGGGAGCAGGGGCGGACGGTCCTGCGACTTCTCCTTCTTCTGCACCTCGATCTGGGACACCAGGATGCTCGGCGATGCGGCGGAGACGGGCACGCCCCCGGATTCGGCTCCGCAGGTGCCGTTGAATACCGCGATCTGGTCGTCGCCGGCCGCCACCCGGCTGAACGTGGTCAGCGGCGTGCCGATCAGGTCGACACCCCGGACCAGTTCCTCGCGCCCGTCGGGGTAGACGCGATAGACGACCAGCGGCGTCACGTTGAACGAGTTCGGCATGAAGCGGCCGGTCGTCGTGAACCCGCCCTGGATGGCCTCGAAACGCAGCCCGAACGGCTTACCTTCCGCCTCGATGGCGGCCAACAACTCCGCCTTGAGTTCCTCCGTGGTGAGCGGATTCGCCACTTCGACGATGAGGTTGGACTGCCGGGCGACCGGGTGGTAGCCCGCCTGCTTGCGGCCGTGGCCGTTGGAGTTGGGGAACCCGTCGATCGGTCTTCGGGACAACAGGAAAGCCTTGAGGATGCCCTTGTCGATCACCGTGACCCGGCGCGCCTTGATGCCCTGGTTGTCGAACCGGTACGTCCCGACGAGGTCGGTCCCGCCGTGCTGGGTCATGGTCGGATCGAAATGCACCGAGAAGTTCTCCGGCAGCACGCGTTCGTTGAGTAGCTTCTTGAACGTCTGGCCCTCGTCTTCGAGCTTTTGGCGATGTCCCTCGAGCCGGTGGCCGAGTATCTCGTGGAAGAACACGCCGCTCGCCTCGCCGGCGAGGATCGCCGGGCCCGTGTAGGGTTCCACCAGCGGTGCCTCGCGCAGCGCGCGCAAGGTGTCGATCATCTTGGCGACGTCGCGTGCCACGGTCTCGTCGTCCGGCATTCCCTGCGGCGTCAGGGCGGTATAGCTCTGGTACAGGGGAAGCACC
This sequence comes from Gammaproteobacteria bacterium, assembly GCA_026705345.1. Taxonomy (GTDB): domain Bacteria; phylum Pseudomonadota; class Gammaproteobacteria; order Pseudomonadales; family Azotimanducaceae; genus VXYL01. The sequence continues at coordinate 2,586 of JAPPAV010000134.1, read as the reverse complement.
ATCCCGTCGTCCGCCTTCGTACTAGCGGAAACGAACAGCCGATACAGGGTTTCCGTTGTCTGGATTGCCGACCCGTCGCTGTTCACGAACCAGCGCGTCTCGGTGCCGGCGGAGAAGGTAGCGCGAGCATCGTGGAACTCCCCGTAGCGCGCGAAGGGCTCTGTGTAGCGCTCGAGCTTCTGCTCCCAGGTGGCGAGGTCAGCTTCGATGGGTCGTTCGGTCTCGACGCCCTTCGAAGGCTCTTCGCGGGAAAAGTCGCCGGCCTTGTCCTCTGCCTCCACCTTGACCTGCACATTGGTCTCTACCGCGGTGAGTTCTTCGAGTGCCTGTTTGTAGCGCTTGTCGGTCTCGGACCAGAGCAGGGCGCGGATCGCATCGACATCGTCTTCGACGGGCGCTTGGCTGAGGCTGAAGTTGGAAAACGAAAAGCGGTTCTGCTCCCGCAATGGCCGCGTGTTGTCGAGTGCGTAGTCCCCGACCCTGAGGTCGATGTCCAGCATGCGGCCGCGTGACTCGCCACTGCCCGTCAAGGCGCCGAACGACGCACCGGCCGAGACGGTTTTCCTTTCAGTGATCTCGTAACTGAGGAAGTAGGGCGGTACCGGCTGTTCGCCGAGGATCTTCATGGACCGGTCAAGCTCGGTCTTCATCGCCGTCAGCACGCTGTGCTCGTCGGCGGCGTTCGCCACGAGCCCGACGACGAGGCAAGCGGTGCCCCCGGCATGCGCCAGCAGCCGGAGTGTCTGGTATTCGTACATGGCAACCCTCCTTGCGAGTTCCCCACGAAGTGCTACTACCGTAGCACGTCTTCGTCAGCGGTTCATTGGCGTCGTCGGCCGTGCGACATCGCGACGAACCGGACGCCGGTCAAGTACATTACGCCTTTTCTGCAGTAGGAAAAGACGATGCCGAAGCAACTGCCGTGGGGCCAGTCCGTGAAGGAGATCCACGCCTGGGTGGCCGCCTACGAATCAAGCCACCGCGTGACGACCGCCGAAGCCCGCCACGCGGTCGCCACGGAGTACGGATTCGGCTCGTGGCGGCAACTCGAAGCCTACGCGACGCATCCCGGGGACAACGCCGATTTCCTGCTGCTCAGTTGCCTGGCCTACTTCCAGACCGATCGGCCCGACAACCGCGCCCGGGCCCGCAGAATGCTCGAATCGGATTCGGGACTCGGGACGGGCGACATCTGGCACGCGGCCTGCGTCGGCGACGTGGCGGCGGTGGCACGCTTTCTCGACGGCGAACCGTCGCTGGTCGATCAACGGGGCGGTTATTTCGACTGGGAACCTCTGCTCTACGCCTGCTATTCGCGTCTCGACCTGGACGGCCATTCGACGCTTGGCGTGGCGGGGCTTCTCATCGAGCGCGGCGCCGACCCCGACAGCCACTACATGTGGGGGGGCCAATACCGCTTCAGCGCGCTGACCGGCGCTTTCGGCGAGGGCGAGATGGGGCCGGTCAACCAGCCACCCCACGAACACTGCCTGGCATTGGCGGGTCTGCTCCTCGATGCCGGTGCCGATCCCAACGACGGCCAGGCGCTCTACAACACCATGTTCACGCCGGGCCAGGAGTGTCTCGCCATGCTCCTCGACCACGGCCTCAACCGAGACCATCGAAACAACTGGCGCTGGGCGGACAAAGACGGCGTGTACACCGACAATCCGGACCGAACCCTCGACTACCAGTTGAACTGGGCGATCCAGAAGCACCACGTGGAACGCGCCAGGCTCCTGATTGACCACGGTGCCGACGTCACGGGACGCACGCAGAACGGCAAGACGCTTTACGAGGCGGCCGTGCGGGCGGGACATCCCGATCTCGCCCGCTACCTGGCGGAGCGCGGCGCCGAGGCCGCGGAACTCGACGTCTCTGCACGTCTGATCGGCGCTTGCCAGGCGGGCGATTCCGACACCGCGCGGCAGTTGGTCAAGGACAATCCCGGGCTCATCGAACGCGTCCAGCAAGCGGAGGCCGATCTCGTGGTCGACGCCGCCGGGACGAACCGTTTGGAGGCAGTTCGACTGATGGCGGACTTGGGATTCGACTTGGGCAGGGTGGGCGATGTCGCAACGCTGCACCAGGCCGCGTTCCAGGGTCACCGGGACATGGTGGAGTTGCTGCTCGAGAAAGGCGCGTCCTTGGGTGCGCGCGACAACTACCACGCGGCAACACCCCTGCAATGGGCGGTCACGGCGGGTAGCTCCGAAGTTGCCGACTATCTCAAGAGCCTGCCCATCGGTGTGTTCGACGCGGTCGTAGCGGGGGACATCGATCGCTTGGGTTCGCTGTTGGACGACGACTCGTCCCTGCTCGATTCGACGATCGGCGCCGAGCGAGGCGGCGATGCTGTCCATGAAGCGGATTGGCAAACGCCGTTGGCCTTCGCGGTGCTGCGCAAGCAGGTCGCGGCGGTCAGGCTGCTCCTTGATCGCGGCGCGCGCGTGGACATTGTCGACGGCGACGGGCGGAGCCTCGTAGACATCGCCCGCGACGACTCGACGCCGGAGATTGTCGAGCTATTGAGTCGCGCGTCCCGGTGACCTGCGGGCTTGTCCCGTCCCGGGCGAGCCACGCAGG
>JAPPAV010000063.1 GCA_026705345.1 Gammaproteobacteria bacterium | reverse complement strand
CGTCGCCAAGGTGGTTTTGCCCACACCGGATTCGCCGACTAGCGCGATCGTCGCTCCAGGCGGAATCACGAGGTCGACACCGCGCAGAATATCCTCGGCTTCACCGTGTACCCAGACGTCCTCCACCTGGATGTCACCGCGCCCGCCGCCTGGTGGCACCCTGCACGATCCCTCGCTCATCGCCGGCGCATCGGCAAGTTCCATCACCCGGGAAGCCTGGGAGCGCAAGAGCGCGATGTGGAACCAGCCGTTGTCGAACACGCCGGCGACGCTCGAGTATGCCATCTGCGCATAGCGCACCGCCGCCAGCAACGCGCCGGGCGTCGCCTCGCCGCCGGCAAGCAACCAGATTCCCACGACCGCCGTGGCGATGAGCACCCCCGTGTCCGCGCTCTGCAGAACCACCGCGCCCCGGCCCATGAGCCTCAAGATGTTGCGTGAAGTCGCTGCCAACGCGGGCAGCCCACGCGTGACCCGGTCGACCTCCCATTCCACCGTACCGGCTGCGCGAATGGTGCGGCGGCCAGCCAACGCATCCGTGTACGCGTTCACGATCCGCCCGACTAGCTCGTCGTTTTCTGACTGCTCCGCCGAGAGAACCGCCATGAAACGTCGTGCCACCAACACGAGGAGGCCGACGCCCGCAATCCAAACGACGACGAACAGCCAATGGATGAAGAGCAACGCGGCAAGACTACCCGCAGCCATCGCGAGTCCCGTACCGACCCGCAGCATCGTCGATGCGTAGCCCGGCATCCCGGTGGTAAGGGACCCCGCCCGGTTAAGCAGATCGCCGTCGCTGAACGGTCGCCGACCCGGCAGCCCCAGATTGAGGGCGTGGGAGACCATTCGCCCGGTCAAACGACCACCCAGAACGACACCGAACCGGGATGTCACCGGCCCGCTCGCCACGGCGACGAGCGCCGAAGCTCCCATGGCACCCGCAAGGCCCAGGAAACCCCAGCCGATGCGTCCGGCCACCGCCTGGTCGATCGCCACCGCCGCCAATGCCGGCGTCGCCAAGGCGACGAGTATCGAGAACACCGCCAACGTGGTTTGCAGGCCGAACCAGTGCCAAGCGCCTCGTGCGTAGGGAGCGAGAAAGGCGACCATCGCGCGCGTGCCCGGCAGATCGCCCGACAACGTCACGCCCGTCGATGAAACGCGCCTCTTCTCTCGGCCCATGGCTCAACAACCTGCGAATGGCGTGCCATCGTCGGCGAAACGCCACCAACTCGAAGGGGACGGGCCCGTACCGTCCCGCGTCGACAACGCCCCGCCGCGATGGGGGCTACGGCGCAAAGAACAGTGACGAATGCGTTCAGGAGGCGACGTAGGGGACGGGCTTGTCCCGTTCCATGCCGGCGAAACCACTTGTGCAATGCGGACGAGGGCGCGGTGCGAATCCGAGATGCGTTCACGACCGAACGCAAAGTGTCCGTATCCGGTCGCACCCGACGTCGTCGACCAGATTCCCGACTCGACCGCGGTGGCCGTCTCTCCGGCCAGTCACACCACTCGGCAGGTGTCGCTGACGCTAGGCTGCCGGGGCAGCGAACGTCGATGAAATCTCGCGGTAGAGACGAGGGCTACCGTTACCTGAATCGTCTCCGGCCCGGTGCCGGGCCGTTCGATAAACGCACGCAGATACGTGGTAATTCCTGCCTGTTCGCCGGCACGGGGAGCTACCCCGCGCCTGTCAAGGGCTGTTGTATTGGACAGGTAACCCGGCGCGGAGCGCAGAGCTATCTGCATGCGTTATCGGAAAAGGACGCTAGCCGCGCCGGTTGGGGTTGTCAATAAGCGCAACCACCATGCGGTGGTCATTCGCGAGCGGTTGCTAGGCCGCTTCCTCGTTGACGATACGACCGTCGAAGAGATGAACCGTGCGCTGGGCCATGTCGGCGTATCGCGGATCGTGGGTGACCATGCAAACGGTAGCGCCTTCGGCGTGCAACTCGCCAAGCAGGTCCATGACCGCGTGACCGTTGTTCGAGTCGAGATTTCCCGTGGGTTCGTCGGCCAAGAGGATCAGCGGATCGCCGACAATGGCCCGGGCGACGGCGGCGCGCTGCTGCTGCCCACCCGAAAGTTGGGCTGGGAAGTGCCCAGCGCGGTGGAGCATGCCGACACGCTTCAACGCCTCATTCACTCTTTGCTTGCGTTCGGCGGAACGCGTATCCCGGTAGACGAGGGGCAGTTCCACGTTCTCAAACACCGTCAGGTCCCCGATCAAGTTGAATGCCTGGAAGACAAAACCGATCGCCTGGTTGCGAATTCGGGCCCGCTCGACGACGGAGAGCCCCTGCACCGAGTCGCCTTCGAGTCGATATTCTCCCGCCGTCGCGTCGTCGAGCAAGCCGATAAGGGAGAGCAGCGTGGACTTGCCGCAACCCGACGGACCGGCGATCGACAGGAACTCACCTCGTTCGATGTCGAGATGTACGTCGCTCAACGCGTGCGTCTCCAAATCCTCTGTGTAGAACACCTTGCCGATGCCGCTCAATTCGATCAGCGGTGGATTAGCCGTCATCTCGCTCTTCTCCAACTAATTCGATGCGCACACGGATCTATTCGATACGCACGCGCGGGTAGTCATCCCAATCTGACATGTCCGAAAGCACGACCCGGTCCCCGGGCGCGAGCCCTTCCCGGACCTCGACGTCGTTCACCGAGATCTGACCGAACAGCACATTCACGCGTTCCGCCAGGCCGTCATCGTCGAGACGGTAGATGCCGACCGTGGCGTTCGCACTAGCGTGGACGGGACGGTCCACAAAGGTCACGCCGTCCAATCGTTCGAGCACCACCGTCCCGAATACGCTCATGTTCGGCCGCGCACCATCCGGCAGCCGATCCGGCAGGGCCACGTCGACGGTAATCGTGCCATCGCGCACGGCGGGATCTATTCGGCTGACAAGGCCCTCGAGCACCACGCCCCGGGTATCGACCATGGCCGGCTGCCCTAGCACGACACCCGTCGCCTGGCTTTGCGGAATGCGGATTTCCGCCTTGAGCCCGCCGGGCTGTACGACCCGCCCAAGCGTCTCGCCGGCAGCAACCCACTGCCCCTCCTCCGCAGACGACTCCGCGAGGACGCCGGGGAAGCGCGCGCGAACGTTGAGCGAATCCACCCGCTCTTCGCTGAACCGGACGATCGCCCGAAGTCGGTCGACTTGCTTCTCCTGGGCAGCCATCTGTTCCACGGCCGATTCGCCGCCCACCCCGAGGCGCCGCGTCTCGATGTCCAGTCGGTCCTCCAGTTGCGAGAGCCGTTGCCTTGCGCGCACCAAATCGACTTCGGCGACAAGCCCCGGGGTCTTCTCCTCAAGTTCCTGGTTCATCTCGTCGCGGTGTTTCGCTTCGAGGTATTGGGTGCGAACCTCGGCGATGATGGCTTGCTGAGCCAGACGGTTCGACTCCTGAGATGATCGAAGAGCCACGAGAGCGGCCTGGGCATCGGCCAGTTGCTGGCGTGCATCCAGAAGCTGAACCTCGACATCCGGGTTGGCCAACCGCATCAACACCGTATCGGGCGCCACCTCCGAACCCGGCTGCACGAGAATCTCCTCCACGCGTCCCGCGGTCACCGCCGTGATCCAGCGCCGTTCGATCGGCACCAACGTGCCGGCACCGCTCACTTCACGCACAAACGTGCCCTGCTCCACCGTGCCGATCCAGACCGTGTCTTGCGAGACGACCGGCAAAGCCGGGTCAAGATTCCAAACCACCACGGTCAGCCCGCCGAGCATCAACGCGACGAAGGCTCCCAGCGCGATGCGCCTGTGCCGCCGCGACCAACCCGCCTTGTCACGAGGCACGTCCATGGCGCGGGGCGGCTTGGGCTCGGTCAACTCGCGGATCGTCGTCCGCCCGCGTCGCGCACCGTCAACGGCAATCCCGGAGGCGTCCGACGCTTGCGCTTTGCCCCGCATTGTTGGGCTCCCGCCCGACTCGACGGCAAACACCATGCGGTATCCGTGCCAGCATAGGCGGGACGGCGGCGTTCCCTATCCGAACACCACGCAGCGTATGGGTTGGATGTGCGGATTCGACACGACAATGTCCGAATCCGCACAGGGGTTTTGGCAAGCCGGGCTGAAAGCCCCGTCAGTCTGCACCCGCCGAAGCGCGTCGCGCGAGTTCCTCCCGTTCCATCAGGCGGGCCCCGCGGAGTATGTTGAACATCGAATAGTTGCCTTCGTGGCAGGCGTACTCGTAGACGGGCTGTTCGCTCTTCTTCCAGACGTACCTGCCGCTCCACGGCGCGGTCCACGCGGTCGGATCGTTGACCGTGAAGTGGTAAAGGAGGTTGCCGTCCTCGAGCAGCGTGAATCGTTCCACGAGATCGAGGTTCTCGTCACCACCGTAGAGGCCGGTGTCCTCGCGGAAGTTCGTGGTCTCTACGACCAGCGTATCGCCTTCCCAATGACCGACGGCATCGCCGAGCCAGCGACGCATTTCCTCGTGCCCGTGGTCGTCGTTCAACCGGACAATCCGCGCATCGTGGACCATCTCCGCGAGGATCATCACGTGATCCTCGGTCTGGACGATGCGCTTGTGATTGTTGTAGACCCCGGGTAGCAGCGGCGGACCGGCACTGAAGCCGAGCAGGCAGCGCTCGGCAAGGGCGAGCTCCTCCGGACCGTCGAACGGACCCGGGCCCGGTTTGTCGAGCCAGGATGCCGTGCCGTCGTTGTGATGCGTGAAGGAACTGAAGTTGTCGGCCTTCTTCATCATGCCTTTCATCGTCATCCGCGGTTCGCGCCCGTTCGGCGGGTCGTAGATGATGGACGTGGGGTATTTCCCATCGATCGGCTCCACCCCGCTCCCGGGGTCGAGCCAGAACGCGTTGTAGCCGCCCACGTTGCCAGCCCCGAATGCGTTGATGCCGTCACCGCCTTTTCGGGGTGGTGGCCGATTTGGATCGTTGGAGCGGCCATCGTCGAGAAACTCGGTTCCCGTGCCGATCCGCGCCGCCTCCTCAGCCGTCATGAACTCCCGCTCGCCCAGGTTGCGCGGGCGTTCGAGCGGTGTCCGCGTTCCGCCGTCGTAGTACCCGGACAGGTCCGGCTTGCCGGAGGCTGTGCGCGGGACGTCCGCACTTGCCGACGCCGCGGCTAGAACGACGAGGACGGACAGGAACGGGCAAATGCGGCCAAATGGTCCGCCAGACAAGGTGGTCGGCTGCATGGTCGTCTCCCAACGCCGTGAGTGACTGCAATGGTGCGCCACGAAGTCCCCACTGTCGAGCCGGCTACGCCACGCACCTTGGCGTTGTCGGCGGGGCGCCATAGCGTCGCGCCTACGGGCAGGCCAAGTGGGTTGACCTTCGGCGAAACGACGCAGACACTAGGTTCGGGGCCAGTCGCCGCACGCGGTTGCTGGTTTAGTCGACGGGGAACCCGTCGCCGCTGAAAGGGAGATAACCAAATGGCAGACGTTACAGGCGACTACGTCCAAATGGACCAAGTGGGCTGGGTGGACTTTCCGCAGGGGCTATGCCAAGGCGACGTCAAGTGGAAATTGTTGCACGTCTCTCCGGAGTCCGGAGCCTGGACCGCAATCTTCGATTGCAAGGCAGGATCCTCATTTGCCAAGCACATTCACATGGGACCGGGCGAGTATTTCCTGACCAAGGGGAAAATGCACGTCCGAGGTGGCAGCGAAGAGGGCGGGGCCACGGCGTTCGCGCCAGGCTACGGGTACGAAGCCTGCAATGCCCAGCACGACCACACCGAGTTTCCGGAAGACAGCGAGTTCTACATGACTTTCCTGGGACCGCTGAACTTCATCGACGACGACGGCAACACGATCGCCCTCGTCGGCTGGCGGCAGGTCTACGACGCTTGGCAGGCGTCGCAGGCCGCCTAGGAGCTCACGCCGCAGACTCGTACGGGACACCGTCGTGGTGTCCCGTACCAAGTCGATCTCCGGCTGAGGAATGCCACCAAGGCGAACGTGCCCCCTACGGGCGCTGTCGCCCCCGTAGGGTTTCGGGACGGGACAAGCCCGTCCCCTACGGAATGCTCCGCGCGACGCAAACCCCGTAGGGGCGGGGCTTGTCCCCGCCCGCGCCGGGTTGCCGGTTGCCTCGGAAACCGGACGGCACAAGCCCGTCCCCCCACGGAAGGCTCCGCGCAACGCAAAACCCGTAGGGGCGGGGCTTGTCCCCGCCCGCGCCGGGTTGCCGGTTGCCTCGGAAACCGGACGGCACAAGCCCGTCCCCCCACGGAAGGCTCCGCGCGACGCAAAACCCGTAGGGGCGGGGCTTGTCCCCGCCCGCCCGGGATGTCGGTCGCCTAGGAACGGGACGGGACAAGCCCGTCCCCTACAGGTCAACTAGAAGAAGTAGCTCAGACTCGCCGTGATCAGCCTGGGCTGGCCCAGCGTACCGATAACGACGTTGTCGCCGCCGTCCAGCAGGTAGAAGTTGGGGAAGTGCTGCACGTCGGTGTAGTACACCTCGTCGGCCACATTCTCCACGTTCAGCATGAGCTCCCAGTTTTCCCGGGCCAAACCGACCTGCGCATTGATGACCGTGAAGCCGGGATTGGTGACGGGATTCCAGGCTTGCAGTCCCTCGTACTCGCCGTTGTGGCTCACCTGAACGCCCGCCACGAGGTCCATGCCCGCGCCGGCCGGTGCCCGGTAGTCGAGACCCACGTTCCAACTGAAGTCGGGAACGACGGGCGGCGGTTCCCCCCCTAGGTCGACACCTCCGGCTTCCACGCCCGAATCCCACTCGGCGTTGATGAGTCCCGCGGCGGCGTACAGCGTCAGCGACTCGCTGACGCGCAAGTCCACGGCACCTTCGACGCCCGCCTGGGTGGAATCGCCGAGGTTGATGATGCCTTCGATGACGCCGCCGTCCGCACCGGTAGCCTGAAACTCGACCTGGCGACTGTTGTAGTCGATGAAGAAGGCCGCCACGGACGCGGTGACGGTGCCTTCGGCGAGCCGGCCCTTCCAGCCACCCTCGAAGCTGGTCGCCTCCTCGGGACCGAAGCCGAACAGTTCGTTCTCGCCCTCGAAGTTGGTGAGGTTGAATCCGCCCGGCTCGTAGCCACGTGCCACCGTCGCGTACACCATGGAATCGTCGTCCAAGTAGTAGCTCACGGACACCCGGGGGAGGAACTCCGTGCCGGACTCTTCTCCGGTGAACCCGGTGTCATAGTTCTCGGTGCTGTTCGACCACTGGTCGAAACGCAAGCCGCCGCTGATCTCCCACTGGTCGACGCCGTAGCTGGCATTGGCGAACGCGCCGAAGTGGCTCTTCTCGCGGTTGCGTTTCTCGAACGGCGTTCGGACGCTACGCGTCTCGGTACCGAGGCCGATGGTCTCGCCGGCCCACACGCCGGAACAGGTCGGCATCTCCAGCGCGCATCCCAGCGGCCCCGTGAAATTGCCGTCGGGCGTCGCCTCAGTTCCCCACCAGATCAGGTCCGCGTCCATGGTCTCGTCGTAGCGCGAGAAGTACACGCCGCCGAGCCATTGCACGGCACCGTCATCGGTCGAGGCGATGCGAATCTCCTGGGTGACGACGTCCATTTGCTCCGGACGGAAGAGATCGAGCAGCCATTCCTGGCTGATGTCCAGGTCGCTGTACCGGTCGCTGTACGTCCTGGTGTTGGAACTCACGGATACGACATCCACGTTTTGGAGTTCCCAAGTCAGTTCGAGCATGGCCGACCGGGTCTTGCGCTCGTGCCGCGCGTTGGTGCTCGTGTCGACCACGTTGGGGTGGTCCAGCGACGTGTCCAACTCCCGGATCCAGGTATTGTTGGGCCCCTCGAACCGGTTCCAGCGAACGGAGGCGTAGACCGACAACATGTCCCCGACCGGGCCACCGACGGAGACTCGGTATCCCGACTCCTCCGATGCCCCCACGTCCGGATCATTGTCGTTGCGCAGGCCATTGACGCGTGCACTGTTCGGATTGGTGAGATAGCCGTCGTTGGATGCGGTGAATCCGAACGCACGCAATGCCCAGTCGTTGGCGAGCGCCTGGTTGTGGCTGCCCTCGAGGTCGACGATCCCCTGGTCGCCGAGAATCACCTTGACGCGACCGAAGCTGTCCTCCGGGTCGGGCCGGGCGCTGACGAACTTGACCGCGCCGCCGATGTTGCTGCCGCCGTAAAGCGTGCCCTGCGGACCCTTCAATATCTCGATCCGATCAAGATCCCCGAACCGCGACGACGCGTCGGAAAAGATCTGTACGTCGTCGAGGTAGAATCCCGCCCCCTGCGTGTTGCCAAACGCCCCGAGGCCGCGGATAGACACGTTCGGGAATCCGTCCAACCGAACCGAGAGGTTCAGGTTGGGAACCTGGAATCCGATGTCTTCGAGGCCCTTGAGTCCTTGGGCGTCAATGTCGTCGCCCGTGATCGCCACCACCGACTCCGGAATCTCGAGAAGACTCTCCTCGCGTTTGCGGGCGGTGACCAGCACCTCCTCGATGTCGTCGTCCGTCGCCGCTTGTTCCGCCGCCGCATATTGAGTTGGAACGGCGAGTAGTAGGAGTACCGCCCCGGTTAGGAGCGCACCCGAACACAATGGGATGTTCCTGTACATGGCCTGATCTCCCCGTGGATCGACTTCCGCCGCCAATTGGCGGACACGGCGAGTATACTCCCCGGGGTGGCGTCTCGCCCGACTTTACGGGCGAATTCGAGGGGAGATGAACATCATGGCCAAAGCCATCCACACCATGATTCGCGTCCTGGACTTGGACCGGTCGGTTGACTTCTACAAGCGTGCTTTCGGGCTCGAGGTCGCGGACCGGTTCGACTTCGACGACTTCACGCTGGCGTACCTGCGCAACGAGGAAAACGACTTCGAGGTGGAGTTGACGTGGAACCACGATCAGGAGGAGGACTACACGCACGGCAGTGGCTACGGCCACGTCGCCATGTGCGTGGAGGACTGTGCCGCCGAGCGCGCCCGTTTCGAAGCCGAGGGCTTCAACCCCGGCGACGTCGTGGAGTTCCACCGGGACGGCGCACTGATGGCGCGGTTCTTCTTCGTCCAGGATCCCGACGGCTACAAGATCGAAGTCCTGGAGCGGCACGGCCGGTACGTGTAGGCGACGCTCTCGCCCGTCGGGGACGCCCTTGTGGCGTCCCGTGATGACAAAACCTCGGACTGAAAAAAACGACGCGGGCGATGACAAGCATCGCCCCTACGGGCGAAACTCGAGCATCCGCTGCAGCGGCACCATTGCCCGGGCGCCGATCTGCGGGTCGACGTGAATCTCGTTGTCCCCGTTTTCCAGCGTCGCCGCCAGGGCTTCGAGTTCGTTCATGGCCATCCACGGACAGTGCGCGCAGCTGCGGCACATGGCGCCGTCACCCGCCGTGGGGGCTTCGATGAAACGCTTGCCCGGCGCGGACTTGCGTAGCTTGTGAAAGATGCCCCGGTCGGTCGCCACGATGAAGGTGTCGTGGGGTAGTTCCTGCGCGGCCTGGATGATCTGGCTCGTGGAACCCACCCGATCCGCGATGTCGATAACCGCCGCGGGCGATTCGGGATGCACCAACACGCCCGCATCGGGATAGACCCGCTTGATATCGTTGAGCGCCTTGAACTTGAACTCCTCGTGGACCACGCAGGCGCCGCTCCAGAGCAGCATGTCCGCCCCGGTCTTGGTGCGGATGAAATTCCCGAGGTGCTTGTCCGGCGCCCAGAGGATCTTCTCGCCCTTGCCGGCAAGGTGTTCGACGATCTTCAGGCCGACGCTCGAGGTCACCACCCAATCGGCGAGCGCCTTCACGGCGACCGACGTGTTGGCGTAGACGACCACGGTTCGGTCCGGGTTGGATTCGCAGAACGCCTGGAACTCGTCCGGCGGACAGCCCAGGTCCAACGAGCATTCGGCCTTAAGCGTCGGCATGAACACGCGCTTCTCCGGAGAGAGAATCTTCGCGGTTTCGCCCATGAAACGCACGCCGGCAACGATCAGGGTGCTCGCCGGGTGTTCTCGACCGAAACGGGCCATTTCCAGCGAGTCCGCGACGCAGCCGCCCGTCTCGTCGGCAAGGTCCTGGATATCGCCATCCACGTAGTAGTGGGCAACCAGCACCGCGTCTCGGTCGGCAAGCAGCCGCTCGATGTCCGCCTTCAGCGCCCTCCGGCGGGCGCCGGATAGAAACGCTGGCGTGTGAACCGGCACCTCGGTGGGTTGCAGGCTGTAATCTCGCAACATGGCGCGATAATACACTTTGTCCAAGAGCCAGCCGTCCATGCCACGCGTCGCGTTCTTCGTATCCGACCCAAGCCGCGGTCAACCGGCGAACGACAACCACCTGCGCCTGCCACAGGCGTTCGTCGCGGCCGGGTGGTCGGTGTCGCGGATCGACCACGAGTCACTTGCGATGGACAGTCGACGCGTCGTGGCGCGTGATCTGGCGGGCAGCGCGGTAGCCGTCGCGGACTTCGACCTCTACTTCGTGCTCGGCTTCGGCTCGCAGGCGACTTTCCTCGATCGGATGCAACTGCTGCGTTCTTTGGACCAGGATCGTTTCGTCAACGCGGTCGACGCGCTGGTGTACCAGCACGGGAAGGTCTCCCTGTTCCTCGCCGCACACGAAATACCTCAACCGGAAACCCATGTATCCAACAACCCGGACGCCTTGGCCGCCATCGTGGCCGGCGGCGGCGACTGGATCGCCAAGCCCACGGCGGCAAGTTTCGGGCGCGACGTGTTCCGGCTCCGCCAAGGAGACACCAACCGTCGCGCCATCCTGGAGCATCTGACCCGCGACAACCGCTACGCCCTGCTCCAGGCATATATCGACCCGGGCGGCGAGGGCGAGAAGCGCACCCTCGTCGCCGCCGACAAGATCATCGGCACCTACGGCAAGCGGCCTGTCGATCACCGCGGCAACATCAACGCCGGTGCTGAGGCATTCCACACAACGCTGTCACGGGACGAAACTGCGACCGTCGAGCGACTCATGGGCAGGCTGGACGGTCTCGGCGTGCGATTCGCCTCAATCGACCTCGTTGGATCCCAAGCCCTTGAGATCAACGTCGCCAATCCAGGCTGGCTTGCGACCTACGACCAAGTCACAGGGGTCGACCTCACACCCAAGGTCGTCGACGCGCTCGTCCGGCGGTTTCAGCTACGAGAGTGATCCGCCGTCGACCCGGATGATCGCGCCGGTCGTGAAGCTGCCGGCCCCGCTCACGAGGTATAGCGCCGCCCCCACCACCTCCTCCGGCTGTCCGCCTCGCTGCAGCGCAATGGCAGTCTTGGCGTTCTTCTCGAAGGCTTCCAGGTCCCAGGCTTTCGAAATGTCCGTAAGGAACGGTCCCGCCTGGATGCAGTTGACGCGCACCTTCGGGCCGTAGGCGCGGGCCAGTGACAAGGTCAAGGAGTTGATGCCGGCCTTGGCGGCACCGTAAGGCTCGGAACCCGGCGTAGCCTGTACCGCTGCGGTGCTGCTTACGTTTACGATCGCGCCACCGTCTCCGGCGGCCATGCGTTCGCCGATGATCGCCGAGAGTCGGTAGGGTCCCTTCAGGTTGACGCCGACCACCTTGTCGAAGAGATCCTCGGAAACGGCCGAGAGCTTCGGGTAGAGCGGCGACATGCCGGCGTTGTTGACCAGGATGTCCACCTTGCCGAACTCGGCGTAGGCCGCGTCCGCCAGTTCGCCGAGTTCGTCCCAGTGCCCCACATGGCAGCCGTAGGGCAGCGCCCGGACCCCCAGCGCACGGGCTTCCTCGGCCACCGTCTCGCAGTTGTCCGCCTTGCGGCTCGTGATCACCACGTCTGCGCCGCGTTCGGCGAACGCCAATACCATGGCCCGGCCCAAGCCGCGGCTGCCCCCGGTGACCAGGGCGACCTTGCCGCTGAGATCGAAGAGATCGGCCACATTGCATCCTCGGTGGATTCGGACGGGCCAGTTTAGCGTCCTTTCGAACGCTACAACCTTGGGACGTAAACCAATTGGTTGCCGCGCAATTCCAAAGTGCCGAAGGGATCGTCGCCGCTGCCGCAGTGGGGTTGCTCGCCGTATTCGATCTTGTAGTGTGTTATTGGGCCTCCATCGGTCAAGGACCGAAGGTCGTACACGTTCTGGACCGTCTGGTACAAACCCCGTTTGCGCAGGTCGGCGAGACAGGTTTCCTGACGAGTGGAGTCGACGATGGTCTTTCGGGAGTAAGAACCGTCGGATTTCCAATCCTCGACCGTGTCGACCACCCGACTCTTGCTTAGACAGCGGGCGATATCGTCTGGATCGGCGATCACGTAGCCCAGCACGAGCCTTCCATCGCGGATACGGGTGCTGTGCTTGGTGTGGTTGGCCGCGGTCTGCCCGGAGTGCACGAATAAACTCTCGCCCGTCGAGGCGTCGAGAACGTGGACGGCCCCCTTGCCATAACCCACCAGCCAAGCGCCATCGTCGGAGGTCGGTCCCATACTGAGGTCACGAGACCACCGTTCGTCCACCTCCGCGATCTCTCCATTCTCGTGCCGGTATTCCCGTTTGACCGTAACCGTGGAGAGATCGTCCCTGCTTGCTGTCCCGTAGAGATATTCCTCGTTCGACGAAACGAAATTCGTCCAGCCCAGGCCGCGATAGATGGTCGATAGCCGCCGCGGTTCGCCGCCGTCGGTCGGAAAGAAACTAAACTCGAGCTGACGACCCGGATGAAAGGTTTGGAACGGTTGGACCACCACCTCCGACCGGTCGGCCGAGTAGCGCACGATGTCGGCATGGCCGTCGTTGATCGGCGGCAGGTTGGCGAGTTCGTGGTGGGTCTCCGTACCCGAATCCAGGTCTCGGATTAGGAGTCGAGCTACATCGCCTGCCATCGGTTCGATCACGTAGAAGGACGACCCGTCGTCCGCCACGCCGAACCGGCTCGCCGCGCGATGGTCGTAGATGACGTGGCCGTCCTCATAGACGACAACGCCGTCGACGCGAGGACCGAACTCGGGTCGGGCGGCTTGCCAAGACGCCGAGTCGCTCCACGGAGGGTCTGCGCCACCGAAACCGGCGAGCACGGAGCCGTTCGCCCGTCGCGCGAGTGCCGATTCGCGGACCGAGTGAAACGGAAGTGCATCTTCGAAGACGACGCCCGAACCGTCGACCACCGCGAAGCGCGATCCTCCCTCGCCCGGCACATGGACCACCGCCAGGTCGCGGCCGGGTCCCGCGCCGGATTTCATGATGCAGTCGGGGTTGCCCAACACGTCGGCGGGCCTCAGTCCGACCACGGGGAATTCGGACTCGACGGGACCCTCATCGTTCGTTGACGAATCCTCCACTGCTGTACCGGTCGGTCCGGGACCAAGCGGGCCGGCACCCCGGTCGTATGCCGCGGAGGGAGCCGCCCCACCGCGAAACACCGTCAACCCGATCACGCCGACGATCAGCAAGACGCACACCAACACGCAGTGCCGAGCGCGCGTCATCCGAGTCCGACCGGTCATCGACCACCTGCCTTGCGCCTATTCGACCGAATGTTACGCCTTCGCACGGCGGAGCAAACTCGTCAGCGTGTCCTCCTCGCCGATGCCGCCACCCTTGGTGACCACGGCGAGACCGTCGTCCGTCTGGCAGAAGGGAACCGCGGTATCCGCACTGCCCAATACACGTAGCGTGCGATCGCCCAGGATCGCGGCCGCCGTGTCTCCGCCCAGGACAATCAAAGTCGGCGTGCCAGAGGCCGCGATCCACTCCCAGGTCGTGGAGGCGACCAGCGCCGCCACGGATTCGGCCGCGGCGTCTCCGATCTCGGCCCTAGTCATTTCGGTCGCCAGAATCACATCCTGGCCACACTGCAGCGCGGCCAACGCTTGTCCGGCACTGTCGTCAGGCCCGACGGTCAGGCAATCGAGCTTCGAAACCTGCGCCCGGCTGAGCGGATGAAGACTGCCGCAGACGATCAGCGCCGGGCGCGGCAGCGGCGGCAGGTCGGTGCCTCGGCCGGCGCGCAGCGTCGCGACGTAGGCGCCGACGCCTCCCGTTGTCCCCACGAGCATGCGACCCTCCTCCCGACACCTAACGGCCGCCGCGTTCAACTCGGCATTGGTGTTGGCATCGAGAACCACCAGGGCTCCGTCCGCCAACGCGTTCCCACAGTCCGCCGCTCGCAGGTGGTCAATCGGCCGACTGGACACCAGGCGGTTGCGGGGATCACGTCCGAAGGGGCTCTCGGCCACCGGGACGTCGTGGATGAAGACCGTACCGTCGTCGCAGCGCCTGCCCGCGTCGGGAAAACTCGCGAGAACTCCCACGCGCCGGCCCTCGGCAATCAGGGACGCCACTTCGTGCGCCCAATTGCCCCGTAGTCCGGAGTCCATCTTGTGGCAGCGGAAACACGCGGCGAGCCGATGCGCTTCGCCGATCCGGCGCGCGGCTTCGACCGCGGTGCAATGACGACTGTCGAGGTCGATCACCGCGCAGTCGTCGGCGACGCTCGGCGCGGTGGTCAGTCGAACGCGGAAACCAAGGTCCGCGCACGCGCCGCCGGTCTCCAAGGCACCGGTGCGGTCGTCCGCCGTAATCAGCAGTTCAATTGTCACGGGCGGTCCGGTAGCGTGCACTCCGTCATCGTAACGCTGTCATACCTGTCTAGTGGTGCCCGAGGATCGTACAGATGAAACAGCGAACCTATAGCGGAGCTCGTTGGGAAGAGCAGGCAGCCTATTGTCGTGCGGTCCGGGCGGGACGGTTCATCGCCGTTTCGGGAACAACCGCGGTAGACGGGAACGGCAACGTCGTTGGCGGCAACAACGTCTACGCGCAAGCCACCTTCGTGTTCGCCAAGATCCAGGGAGCGCTCGAGGAACTGGGGGCAGACATGAAGCATGTCGTGCGTACCCGCACTTTCCTGACCGACATGGCCCGGTTCGAGGGATTTGCTCGCGCCCACCGTGAAACGTTCCGGGGCATCGACCCCGCCGCGACCTGCCTCGAAGTCTCCAGGCTCGTCGACGACCGCCTGCTGATCGAAGTCGAGGTGGACGCACTGTTGCCGTAACGGCGGGAACCCCTTTTGCTCGGTTCCTGCACGATTTCGGCTTTCGAATTGCACACCTGTACCCGCGGCCGACGCTACATTGCGGGGCATGGCTTCGTCACTGGCAGGCAGCATGGATCTCAATGTCGATTCGGGCTCTGCGTCGCTCCGCTTCATCATCGTAACGGCGCTAACCGCCGCCCTGATGGTGCCACTACTGCTGGTGAACTGGATCGTCTCGGAGCGGGAAGACTTCCGGGACCAGGCGATCGGCGGAATCTCGAAATCCTGGGGTGGAAAGCAACGTGTCACCGGCCCCTTGCTCGTGATTCCGTTCGTCCGTCAGGCAGAGGATAGGGAGACCGTTCAGCGCGTTACCGTCGCGCCCCGCGAGCTGGACATGCGCATCGACAGCCGCCACGAGATGCGCCAGCGCGCGATCTACTCGACGCCCGTCTTCCATCTGGACGTCACCGCCGCCGGCACGTTCGAATCCCTCGATCTCGACGCCCTTCAAGCGCGGTTCGGATCGGCACGGCTCGATCAGGCCGAGGTCGTCGTCGGTGTATCTGACTCCCGCGGCCTGCGCGGCGCGACATTGACCTGGGACGGCACGGACTACCCGTTGGAGGTCGGCGGGGGCGCTTCGGGCGACCCGGCGCTGCGCGCGCTCGTCGCACGGGATGCGGCCGACGGCGCTTCCTTCACGCTCTCCCTCGATCTACGCGCGACGCGCCGGATCTCCGCCGTGCCGGTGGGGGACCGCTCCACCCTGGAGATCAAATCCAGTTGGCCTCACCCGAGCTTCGACGGCCGGTTCCTCCCGGATGACCACGACATCGGCGAAGCAGGGTTCTCGGCGTCCTGGACCGTCCACAAGCTCGGGCGTGGATTTCCGAGCATCTCGGCGGTCAGCCACCCGCTCGATGGGGTCCCCGAGATAGTCCGCATGGACAACCTGGACGTGGGATTCGGCGCCTACGAACCCGTCAACCTGTACAAGTCGGTGGAGCGGAGCCTGAAATACGGCGTGCTGTTCATCGCCCTGACCCTGGTGAGCATCCTCTGCCTGGAGCTCCTGACCGGCCTGCGCTTCCACTTCGTTCAGTACGGCGTGGTCGGCATTGCCCTCGCGCTCTTCTTCATCACGCTCCTCGCACTGGCCGAGCACATCGGCTTCACCCTCGGCTACGCGGTCGCGGCGTCGGTGTTGACGATCATGATCGCCGGGTACGCCCAGGCGTCCACGAAAAACGGCCGCCTCGGCATCGTCACGGCGGTTACGCTCAGCGGGCTCTACGGGGTGCTGTTCGTGTTGCTGCGGCTCGAGTCGTTCGCGCTCCTGGTCGGGGCGGCTATCCTGTTGTTGATGCTCGGCGTGGTCATGAGCGCGACACGCAAACTGACGCCGGAACCGTTGGACGACGACGGCTGAACGGTTCAACCGCCTTGCCTTTGTGCCCTCGCGCAATACACTGTCCCGTCTGCTTAGCTTGAGACGGGAGATTTCGATGGGGATGCTGGACGGCAAGGTCGCGCTGGTGACCGGCGCCGGAGGAGGTTTGGGTCGTACCCACGCGCTGCTGTTGGCCGCAGAAGGCGCTGCAGTGGTGGTCAACGATTTGGGCGGCGCCCGCGACGGCACCGGTGCCGGTACGTCGATGGCGGATGGCGTCGTCGAGGAGATTCGCGAAGCGGGCGGTCAAGCCGTCGCGGACTACGGTTCGGTGGCCGACAAGGCGCAAGCCCAGGGCATGGTGCAAACCGCCGTGGACAACTTCGGCCGGCTCGACATCTGCATCTGCAACGCCGGAATCCTGCGCGACAAGTCGTTCAAGAACATGACCGACGACATGTGGGAAGTCGTCAACGACGTGCACCTGCGGGGTACCTACCACAGTGCCAAGGCAGCCTACGACCGGATGCTCGAACAGGGCGAAGGCGGTCGAATCATCGTCACCAGTTCGACCTCCGGGCTGCTCGGCAACTTCGGGCAGACGAACTACGGCGCAGCCAAGGCCGGCATCGCCGGGTTCGCCCGCTGCCTGTATCTCGAGGGCGCGCGCTACGGCGTCACGGTCAACATACTCGCACCCACCGCGCTGTCGCGGTTGACGGAGGACATCCTCCCGGAGCAGGCCAAGGACGCCGTGCCGCCCGAGAAGGTCTCCCCGACCGTCGTCTGGCTGTGCACCGACGACGCCAAGGACGTCACTGGCCGGACCTGGCTCCTGACCGGCAACCGGGTCTCGCTGCTGTCCTGGCAGGTCAACCCGGTGGCCCAGAAGGACGAGGCCGACGGGCCATGGGACGTCGAGGAACTGGGCGAGGCGATCCTCGAAACCAAGGACAGCTGGCCCCCGATCAACCCCATGCGCGGCATCTAGTCAGGCGTGGATTTCGGCTTCTCCGAGGAGCAGAACCTGCTGAGGGAGCAGGTGCTGCGGTTCATGACCGACGCTTGCCCATTGAGCGTCGTGCGCACCCAGAACGGCGGCTTGCCACGTGAACTCTGGCAGCAGGCGGCGGATCTCGGCTGGCTCGCGCTGATCGTCCCGGAAGCCCACGGCGGAGTCGGCTTGAAGTGGATCGACCTGGCGGTGGTTCTCGAGGAGAGCGGTCGGGGCTTGAGCCCGCTGCCGATCGTTTCCCAAGCGCTGGCCGCCACCGCCATCCGGCGCTCCGCCAGCGACGACGTGAAAGGCGAATGGCTTCCCAGGATCGCGGCCGGAGAAGCGGTTTTCGGCATTGGCTTGTTCGACGACCCGACCTGGATCGACGCCGAGGGGATACGACTCGCCAGCGGCCCAAAATTGACAGGTGCGAAACCGTTCGTAAGCGATGCCGCCGCCGCGACCCACCTTCTGTTGGCAACCCGAACCGGCGAGGACCTTCACCTCGCCATCGTCGAGGCGAGCGACGCCGGTTTGTCCGCGCAACCGGGCATCGACCGGACGAAGCCGTTCGGAACGGCGACTCTCGACGGCGTCGCGCCGCAGGCGGCGTTTCCCATCTCCACCGACGACCTCGCCTTCTTGACCGACTGCGGGGCGGTGGCGGTCACTCTCGAGGCTATCGGCGCTGCAGAAGCGGTCCTCTCGTTGACCACCGAATACGCCAAGAACCGCATTCAGTTCGACAACCCCATCGGCAAGTACCAGGGCGTCAAGCACCGCCTCGCCGACATGTTCGTCGATATCGAGTCGTTCAAGTCGTTGGCCTACTACGCGGCCTGGGCGATCGACGATGCCCCGGACGAACTGCCCCGGGCGGCGTCGCTGGCCAAGGCGTACGCGTCTGACGCCTTCGCGGGGATCGGCGTCGACGGCGTCGGCCTGCACGGTGCGATCGGCTTCACCGCGGAGTACGACGCCCAGCTCTACCTCAAGCGCTCGAAATGGGTGCGTTCGGCGTTCGGCGATGCCGACTACCACTACCAGCGCGCCGCCAGCCTGGGAGGTTTGTGATGGATTTCGACTTCACCCCGGAAGAACAGGCATTCCGCGCCGAGGTCCGCGACTTCCTTGCCGAAAACCTGCCACCGCCCGCCGAGCGCGGACGCGGCTTCATGGCCGAGTGGCTACACAAGGTTCGCGACAAGCGCTGGGTCGGCTTCTCGTGGCCCGAGGAGTACGGTGGCGGCGCGGGTAGCCTGACCGAACAGGCGATCCTCAAGGAGGAGATGGCGCTCGCCCGCGCTCCCGCCCTCGGCACCTCGTTCATGGGACTCGCGTGGGTGGGCCCCGGCATCATCCAGTACGGCACCGGCGAGCAGAAGCAGCGCTTCATTCCCGACATCCTGGACAGCAAGGTCAACTGGTGCACGGGCTACTCCGAGCCCAACCACGGCAGCGACCTGGCGGCCATCCAGACCAAGGCGGAACGAGTCGGCGACCACTACGTCGTCAACGGTCAGAAGATCTGGACTACCGGTGCTCCGTGGGCCGACTGGATCATCCTCCTCACCCGTACCGAGTTCGAGGTTGAGCGCAAGCACGACGGCATCACCTGCCTGCTTGTGCCCATGGACTCGCCCGGCATCGAGGTGCGCCCCATCGAGAACATGGCCGGCGACAGGAACTTCGCGGAGGTGTTCTTCACCGATGTCGAGGTTCCCGTCGAAAACCGCCTCGGCGAAGAAGGCAAGGGCTGGGCGGTAACGATCTCGGCACTCGCCAACGAACGCTCCAGCATCGGCGAAGTGACGCAGATGTTCGCGAAACTGGAATCCCTCAAGAACCTCGTCCGTTCCACCGCGCGTCAAGGCAAGCCGGCCGCGGACGATCCCGCCGTACGGCGTCGACTCGGTGAGTTCGAGGCGAAGATCGCCGCCATGAAGTACAACGGCCTGCGCTACCTCACCAAGCAGTTGCGCGGCGAACCGCTGTCCAGCGAGACGTCCGTCAACAAGCTCCACCGCGCCAGTCTCGAAGTCGAGATGGACGACTTCGCGGTCGAGTTGACGGGGCTGGCCGGCGTTCAGCTACCCGGTAGCGACGAAGCGGTAGACGGGGGACGGTGGGCCCGGTCCTCCCTGGGCTGGCCGAGCGTCGTGATCGGCGGCGGAACGCCGAACATCCAGCGCAACATCATCGCCGAGCGAATCCTGGGTCTACCGAAGGATTGAGCTCGTGGGCAGAAGTTTCGCCTGCGAAACTTCCAACGCGCCCGTAGGGCGCGCTCCAGCGCAACATCATCGCCGAACGTATTCTGGGGTTGCCAAAGGACTGAATCCGAGCCGCGGAAATCGTAGGGACGCCCCTTGCGGCTCCCCGTGCCGGACACGCCGGCTAGCGGTAGGGCGACCAGTAGTTCCGTTTGTCGGATTTGAACTTGTATCGACGTCGGGGGTGAGGCAGTGGATCCTGTGCGCGCAATGTCCACCCCAATAGCTTGGCCAGCATCTTCGATTGGATTCCTGCGTAGTCTGGATGATCGAAGAGGTCATTCAGTTCAACGGGATCCTCGGCCAGATTGTAGAGCTGTCCGTGTTCCTGCATATCGAAGAGCAGTTTCCAGTCACCACTTCGTATCGCACGCAGCGTCCCGCTCTGCGACCAGCCGTTCAGCTCGTCAAAGCCGATCGCCGGACTCAACCCATCCTCATTTGGGTCATAGTCATCGTCGGCCGTGTAGTGCAACCCGCCAAAACCGTGCTCCGAATAGGCGCTGTCGAAATCCGCCTCCGGATATTCCTTTCCGGTCAACAACGCCCACAGACTGCGTCCCTGCACTCCACGCGGAATGTCCGTCCCGATCGCTTCGCAAATCGTCGGCATGATGTCTGCCGTCGTGATATGGGCTGGATGGGGTCTGTCAGAAGCTACGACATCCGGTCCAACGACAACAAACGGGATGCGAACGAGCACCTCGGGCAACTCCGCACCTTTGCGTACCAGCCCGTACTCGCCGACATAGTCGCCATGATCCGAAAGAAAGATCACGATCGTGTTGTCCCGCAGTCCTTTCGAGTCCAAGTAGCCGAAAAGTCGTTCGACCTGGTCGTCGATCAATCGCAGCATTCCAAGATAGTTCGATCGCGCGCGGGGAAGTTGCTCTGCATAATCCGGGAATGCCGTCTCGCCGATATGTCGTAGCCATTGATACTTGAAACCCTTGGCCTCAAGCGCAGATTGGTCGGATAACGTTGGCGGCAGGGTTTCCGGCGGGAACATCGAGAAATAGGGTTCCGGCGACTGGTACGGGTTGTGCGGTTCGGGGAACGACAACCACAGGAAGAAAGGCTCGGCGTCGCCCGCAAGCCCGTCAATCCAGTTCGTGGCGGCAGTGACGGCTCGGAATGGACATTGGACTTCGACGCCATACGGTGCCGGACCGAAGCCGGCGCGCATTCGAAGACCTGCCAGGTACTCGTCGAATGCGATCTCGTCGTCGGTTCGATCCTTGCCGCCGCCGTGGTGACCGAGAGCGAAACAGTAGTCCATCCGATCTGCGTGGAGATGTGAGTGGTTCTTGCCGCAGAGCGCGGTCCGGTAGCCCTGACGACGCACTACTTCATAGAGGTCGGTCTCGAAAAACGCGTCTTCTCCGTTGTGATTGGTCCGCGCACGGGTCGCGCTGGGATACCGGCCCGTCAGCATGCTCACCCGCGCCGGAAGGCAAACGGGCATCGTTGTGTAGGCTCGATCGAACCAGGTGCCCTGTGTGGCGAGACTGTCCAGAAAAGGCGTGGTATCGAGTGGGAACCCTTCGCGCTTGGACACATCAGCCCTTTGCTGATCTGTCATGATTATGACGAAGTTTGGTTTCCTAGCCATTTTGTTGCCTTTTCTACCTGGTTATTGGGGAGAAGCATGCGCATCAACAACGGCGGACCCGACGCCAACCGCGATGCCATCGTTTTCTTTCCGGTCGACGACCACAGCATTCCGTTCCAACACGCTGTGAAGCTGAACCTGAGGGGCAAGCATCTGGTACACGCGCCGTGGCCGGAGGAAGCGAGCGACGGCCCGCGCGTCACCGGTTTGGCCGCGTGATCACCCCGCAAACAAGGGATGCGCGGCATAGAACGCGTCGCGCCGCCGAGGTCAACCGCGATGCAATCGCGACACGCTCTCGGGAGGTAGGGAATAGCGAATCGCGTTCCCCTCGTGCAATCCGTTGACCTCGCCTTCCACGTATTTCGCCACGGCGTCGAGCTCGCCTTCGGGGATGCCGGCCAAGACGGCCATGGAAAGTACGCCCTGGCGCCGAAAAGCCCCCCAGTCGAACACGCAACGACGAACTGCTTGACGCACGAAGTCGCGATGCGTGAGCGCTGCTTTGGGCGGCGAGTCCATCTGCGCCCGCAGCGCGGTGTATTGGCGGGCGGTCGCAACGTAGCTCGTGAGATAGACCTGCTTCAACAAAGCGATTTCGTTCAGTTCGTACACACCGAGAAGGCCATCGACGTACTGCCGGTCATCCGTCGCAACGAACGACAGCGGTGCTAGACCCGCCTTCAGGAGCGGGACATTGGCTGCAACCCGAGACGTGCGCTTGTTCACGTCGGCGAATGGCTGAAGGTAGGGGAGGTGGGCGAGCACGAAGAAGGACTGCTCAAACGGATTGGCGATGGCCTTAGCCTTGTTCAGAAATGTCTCGAACGCGGCGGCCACGTCGAACTCGTCATCCAGCGGCAGGTAGGCTGAACGACCGATGCTCACCGGAAGGCGGCGCAGCCGGCCACCCAGTGCCGGGTCGTAAAGCAGACCGTTGGCGAGCAGCGCGTGCAGGTCGCACAGCGTTCGCCGGTCGATGTCGGCGTCCGCAAGATGGTCCACGACGTACTCGATGGCGTCCCTGTGGTTCAAGATCATGAGGGCCTCCGCACGGTCCCTGCCGGAGGCTTCCTGCCCCGCCTCGATCAGCCGTTCCGTTTCCAGAATCTCATACGTGTTGCCTTCCATTCGGGACGAAGCCCAAGCCAGATCCACCAGCAGGCGGGTGAGAATCCGTCTCGCATAGGTTCCTGCAGGCAGACTTTCCGGATACGCTCCCGCGGCGGCGAGCTGCGCCCGATCAACATCGCCAAGGTATGCCGTCTTGCCCGGCACGTATGCGTCGAGAAACTCCCTGCGGTAGCCAACCGTCGCACGTCCGTAGTACGGCGCCTCCAGATGGGCGTTGATCCGTGCGACGCCAGCTAGGCGGTAGCGGGTGGCCGGCCCTCTACCCGTCACGGACAGGGTGCCATTCTCGACGAGCCCCTTAAGCGCCCGCCACATGGTTGATTCGCTGCTGTCGGGGGCGACGCCGGCACGAATCTGCGCCCGGCTGGTGTCCGGATTTGCCCGCAGGAACTCGAGTATGGCGGCTTCGGAAGGCGTCATGAAACGATCCGTGAAACGATTAACGTATTGACGTGCAACAAAAAGGCCCTTGATCGCACGCTATCGTTGCACGGATTCTGCAACGATTCCAGTCTAGCGGATCAGCCGGCGCGTGGGAGTCGCGGTCCTGAAGCAGCCGGGGCTCGACGCCGCACCGCAGGCCATACCCGAGCCGACAACGAGATCAGCGCAGCTTCCAAGGCGGTATCGCGTCCCAATCGAACGGCTCAATGCCGGCGTCGGTGATCAGCCAGACGGACGCGTCGGCACGATCTCCGTCGATGTCGAGGAAGCCGATGGTGCCGTACTGCGTGTCGTAGTTGTGGGGGTAGGTGGGCGAACCCGGGTTCACGCACAGGATGCCGTCGATCTCGGTGATCAATTCGGTGTGGCTGTCCCCGGAGACGATTACGTCCGGCGTTTTTTCCGGCCAGTAACGGGCCACGAAACGTTCCAGCGTCAGTCCCGGCGGACCCTCCTCCACGGGTATGTAGTGCGTCAAACCCACCGTCAACGACTCGATGTCCACGGTCCAGACGTATTTGACCCGCGGATCTTCCGGCTGGATGGGACGCCCTCCGGATCCATCCTCGCCGTTGCCGCGGGCGCAGTAGACGGGCGCCACCTTCTCGAGTTCGTCCAGCAGGGCGAGATCGTGCACGTCGCCGCCGTGGAATATGCAGTCGACGCCCTCGAACGCGTCGTAGACCTGCGGCCAGAGCGTTGCGCGGGCCTCGGGGATGTGGGTGTCGGCGATCAGGCCGATTCTCGTCGCCATGGGGTTCCGTTTTCCGACAGCCGTGGGGCGAATCGGCTACCTTAGCGCAAGCGAAGCGCCGAGAGGGAACAAGATGCTCGACTGGGACGCCGTCCGCGCACGCGCCAACGACGACGACGAGTTCCGCATTCACGCGAGATTCTGGAACGCAACCGTCCGCCTCGGCGTAGGGCATCGAAACTACAAGATGCGCATCGACGATGGCTCGGTGAGATCCATCGAGCGTTGGCCCGGCGGCGTGGCCACCGACCTCGCCATCCATGCCCCACAAGCGGATTGGGAAGCGATGCTCGCCACGACGCCGCGCCCTTTCTATCAGGACCTCTATGCGGCGGGTATCCATCACGACTTCGAGGTCGCGGGCGATACCACCAACTATTGTGCCTACTACCCCGCCGTTCGGCGGCTGATCGAAATCATGCGGGAGGTGAACAATGCCGACTGATGCGCGCTTCGACGATGCAGTTGGCCGCTACGTCTATCTGACCCTCGACGGTGCCCAGTACCGCGTCTACTTCGAGGAGTCCGGAACCGGCGATGTGGGCCTGCTCCTGCAGCACACGGCCGGGGCGGACGGTCGGCAGTGGCGACACGTGCTGGAGGACGCCGGACTCCAGGAAGACTTCCGGATGATCGCCTACGACCTGCCCTACCACGGCAAGTCCGTCCCGCCAGTCGGCACGCCGTGGTGGACCGAGGAGTATCGGCTCACCCGGGATTTCCTGATGGCCGTCCCCATCACCCTGGCTCACGCGCTCGACCTTGAACGCCCGGCCTACATGGGCAGTTCCATCGGCGGACACCTAGCGATCGACCTCGCCCTGAGTCACCCGCGGGAGTTCCGCGCCGTGGTCGGCCTCGAGGCGTCCGCCTACACGCCCGGCGGTTTCGTCGACGAGTTCAACCACCCGCGCATCGGCAACGACTTCAAGGCTCATTTGATGTACGGCATGATGGCACCCAGCAGCCCGGAGGAATTGCGCCGGGAAACCGCCTGGATCTACAGCCAAGGCGCGCCGGCGGTCTTCAAGGGCGACCTCTACTACTACGCCGTCGACCACGACGTGCGCAACACCGCAGCGACCATTGACACCGACGTGTGCTCGGTCGACATCTTGAACGGCGAATACGACTGGAGCGGCACCCCGGAAGCGGGCGAGGAACTCGCCGCCATGATTCCCGGCGCGCGGTACAAGACCATGAAGGGACTGGGCCACTTCCCGATGAGCGAAGACCCGGAGCGGTTCCTGGCGGAGATCCGGCCCGTGCTGGAGCGGATTCGGTCTGCTGAGTCCTAGTCCAAGCAGCGGTTTGGTGGATCGCGACTACATCGGCGATTGACGTCGTGCAGTGCCTCCCGTGCACTGAGGTTCTGGGCGACCTCGTCCGTGGATCTCGTCCCGAGGCAGTCGATCCCGACCGCGAAACGCTTTGATCGCCCGCAGGGCCTTGCCCTGGAGGCGTTTCCGGCGATCGACCTCGTCGTCAACGGTGACTGTCACATTCCTCATCCGCATTCCTCATCCGTACAGCGTCACACTCCATGATCCGTCCGTCAAACGCCAAGCGGAGCCGCCGCCCTTCTACAGCCTCGGATCCACCGGCTCGGACTCCATGGCGAGCACGGCGAAGACGCACTCGTGTACGCGGCGCAGCGGTTCCCGTTCGACGAATCGGTGCAGGGCTTCCAGGCCGAGGGCGAACTCCCGGCGCGCCAGGGACCGCTTCGCCCCTAGGCTGCGCTGCCGCAAACGCTCGAGGTTCTCCTCGGCGGTGTATTCGGGACCGTAGATGATTCTCAAGTATTCCCGCCCCCGGCACTTGATCGCCGGTTGGACGAGACCCTTGCCGCTCCGGGCAATGAAGTCCCAGGGTTTGACCACCATCCCTTCGCCGCCGGCCGCCGTCAGTTCCTCCCACCAGGCGATCGCGTCCGTGCAACTTGCCTCGTCGCCGAGTTCCACCACCCGGTGGTCCGTCACGGTCAGGAGTCCGTCGGCCTGGCACAGTTCGGCCAAGTGCCTCATGTGCCAGCCGTGGTCCTTGTCGTCGTGTACGGCAGCCTCCGTCGCCAGCAGGTGAAAGGGCGCGAGCTTGAGATCGTCCGCGGTGTCCACCGGCCAGTTGTAGCGGCCGACGGCTTGTGCGTAGACCTCGACCATCTCGGCCTTGTCCCGGAAACGACGCGCCAACTCCGCCGTTTCGGCGCCGCGCTCGCCCGCCCGTTCGAGGGCGTCCACAGCCCGGGCCAGGCCGAGGCCGGCGGCATCGGCAACGCCTGCGTACTGCTCGCGGAGGAGGTCCGCCGCCTTCACCGACCACGGCATCAGCTCGCAATCGAGGATCAGCCAAGGCGTGTCGAGCTTCTCCCAGAGTCCGCAGCGGCCCGCCGCAGCCCGAAGCCGTTCCAGCACCTGCTGCTCGAAGCCGGCAAGTTGTCCGCTGAAGAACCGTCGACCGGTGCGCGTATAGATGATACCGGCGGTCCCGCCCGCCGCGCCGAAGCGAGTCCGGGCGACGTCGGCGTCTCGGCAAACCACGGCAATCGCCCGGGAGCCCATGTGCTTCTCCTGGCAGACCACCCGGTCCACGCCGTTGGTGCGGTAGTAGCCGAACGCGGACGCCGGATGCTCCAACAGATCGCCGGAGCCCCTCGTCGCGCAGGGCGACATCGTCGGCGGCAGGTAGATGAGCCAGTTCGGGGCGATGGCGAACCGACTCATCACTTCGAGCGCCGCTGCGGCGTTTTCCTCCCGGACCGTGATGTTGGGGACAAGCCGCGTATCGACGATGCGTTTGCCGAGGACATCGTCGATGGCGAGGATGTCTCCGGGCGCGTCGGCGTTGTGGGCATCGGCGTCGGGCGTCAGTGGTCGACCGGTGGCCGGGTAGTAGACCTTCGCCGCCGGCACGGAAACGAGATCCCGTTCCGGATAGCGCAACGCGGTGAGTTTGCCGCCGAACACGCATCCCGTGTCGATGCAGATCGTTCCGTTCACCCACTCCGCCTCGGCGACCGGCGTGTGGCCGTACACGATCATCGCCTCGCCGCGGTATTCGCTCGCCCAGTCGTAGCGCACCGGGAAGCCGAACTCGTCGGTCTCCCCCGTCGTTTCGCCGTAAAGCGCGAACTCCCGTACCGCGCCCGACGACCGGTTGAGCATGTCGTTCTTCATGCCCGCGTGCGCGACCGCGAGTTTGCCGCCGTCGAAGAGGTAGTGGCTGACCAGGCCGTCGATGAACTCTGCGACGCGGTCGCGGAACGCCGCCGGTTCCGCCTCCAGTTGGGCGACGGTTCCGTCGAGACCGTGGGTCAGCCTCACGCGCCGTCCGCGCAGGTGGCGCAGCAGCTTGGTCTCGTGGTTCCCGGGAACGCACAACGCCACGCCGTCGGCGACGGCGTCCATCACCAGCCGCAGGCAATCCGCGACTCGGGGACCCCGGTCCACCAGGTCGCCGAGGAACACGAGCCTTCGCGCCTCGGGGTGGGAGATTGCATAGCCCTCTACGCCCCTCCCGACGAGGTAGCCGAGTTCGCCAAGCAAGGCTTCCAACTCGTCGCCGCAGCCGTGCACGTCGCCGATGATGTCGAACGGACCCGCGTCGTCGCGCCGGTCCGTCCACAGGCGCTGACGTTCCAGGACCGCAGCGTCCGCCTCACCCTCGGAACGAAACTGGAACCGATAGCGGAAACCCTCGCGTCCGAGCCGCTTCAGCGACCGACGAAGCAAACGGATATGGTTGCGTACCACTCGCGGGCCAAAGTCGCGATCCGGCCGCTGGGCATTGCGGTCCTGGCAAACGCGCTCCGGCAGATCGAACACGACGGCAACCGCGAAGGCGTGGAACTCGCGGGCCAGGCGAACGAGCTTGGCGCGGTCCTCGGGACGGACGTTGGTCGCATCCACGACGGTGAGACGTCGAGCCGCAAGACGCTTTCGGGCGATGAACTCGAGCAACTCGAAGGCATCCCGGGTAGCCGACTGGTCGTTGGCATCGTCGCTCACCAGTGCCCGGCACGTGTCGGACGAGATCACCTCCGTGGGAGCGAAGTGTTTGGCCGCGAAAGTCGACTTGCCGGAACCCGATGCGCCGACGAGAACGACGAGACAGTATTCGGGAATCTCTATGCGCATCGCCTAAACACTCCCATCTGGGTCGGTGCGCCGAGCGCCTCGTCAACCTCGCCCACCGGTTCGAACGCTACCGAGTAGCCATGCGCTGACGCCACCGCATCGGCCCAGGCCGCGAACTCCGCCCGTGTCCATTCGAACCGGTGGTCTTTATGGCGCAGGCCGTCTGCGGGAATGTCCGGATACTTGACGTTGTACTCTCGGTTCGGCGTGGTGACGACCACCGTTTCCGGCCTGGCGAACTCGAACAGCACCCGTTCGAATGTCGCGAGCCGTTCGGGGTCGAGATGCTCCAGTGCTTCCACCACGGCCACCGCATCGAAGCCCTGCATGCGCCGGTCGCGATAGGTCATCGTCCCCTGCAGCAGTTTGACCCGCCGCCGCTGCCGTTCCGGCATGCGATCCAACCGAAGACGGCGGCTGGCCGTCTCCAGCGCCCGGACGGAGGCGTCCACAGCAACGATCTCCTGGAACTGCGGGTCTGCCAGCAGTTGCTCGACCAACCGCCCCTCCCCGCATCCCAAGTCGATGACGCGCGCGGCGTTGCTTTCCTTCAACGCGCGGGCGACCGCCGCCAGACGGGCATCCGCCAGCGACACAAACGCCTCCGCGCCGGGTCGGTCGTCGCCATCGGGGGAACCCGCGTCCTCGTCGTCCGCCAAACGCGCCAACGCATCGCTGGCCAGGTTGCCCCGCTGCTTGAGATAGCGCCGCACGATGAGATCCCGGCGTGGATGATCCTCCAGCCAGCCTTCCCCCCGGGCGATGAGCTTGTCCACCTCGGCATCGCCCACCCAGTAGTGTTTGCGGCCGTCCAGCACCGGGATCAGCACATAGAGATGGGTCAGCAACTCGGCCAACGGCTTGCGGCCAGTCAACGTGACGTCCCGGTAGTTGCCGCTCGCGTTGTCGGCAGGTTCAAGGCCCACTTCATAGCCCAGCGGTTCGAAGAGTTCCCGCACGTCGTCCCCGCTCCTGCAAGGCAGCGCAGCGATCCGGGCAACGAGCGGCAACGGCTTGCCGACGAGTTCCGGCCTGTCCCGGCAGCGACCGCCCAAGGCGCTGCCGAACACCCGGGCGATGGCGACGCTCAGAAAGGACGAGGCGACGTACGGCCGGTCGTTGACGTAGTCCGTCGACATCGAGCCGCGCCCCCGCACCAGCCCAATGGGATCGACATCGAGCAGCAAGGCCGCCGTGCAGCGCTCTTCCGACGCCTGGGGGTAGAACACGTGCGCCTTGCCGAACGACAACTCGAAAGCCTGGACCCGCGCGGGATTCTTGTGCAGGAGGTAGCCCAGATCGGTGGCCGGGCTATGCGTGGTCGAGATCGTGAGCAGCACGAGTTGCACTCGGACAGGCTGTTAAGCTGCACATGATGCAGCCCGGACAGCGTTCCGTCGAACCCATCGTGCTCGCACCGAGGCGGGAATAAGCGGATGCGCCCCCTGAAGGTGCTGGTTGCCGGCGGCGGAATCGGGGGACTCGCCGCCGCCCTGTGCTTCGCCAGACGAGGCCACGACGTCACGGTGTTCGAGCAAGCCCGGCAGTTCGGCGAGGTCGGTGCCGGCATTCAACTGTCGCCCAACTGCACGCGCGTACTGCACGATCTCGGACTGGAAGGACCGCTTCGCGCCGCCGCTTTCCAGCCCCAGGCAATCCAGTTCAGGAACTGGCGAACCGGCCGGGTCATCGGCCAGTCGGCCTTGGGCGAGGAGGCCGTACGACGCTTCGGGTTCCCCTACTACCACATGCACCGCGCCGACCTGTTGCGCGTACTGGTGGATGCGGCGCTCGCGAGCCCGAACATCGCCCTCCTCCGGGACGCCGCCGTGCGAAGTTTCGGCCACCGCGATACGCAGGTGGGATTGACGGCGGTCACGGGCGACGCCGATGGAGACCTGCTCGTCGGTGCCGATGGCATCCACTCGGTGGTTCGCGCCGGCCTCTGGGGCAATGACAGCCCACGTTTCACCGGCTGTGTCGCGTGGCGAGCCCTGGTACCGACCGAGCGACTGTCCCCCGGTATGATTCGACCGATGGCCTCGGCCTGGTGGGGTCCCGGGGGACACTTCGTTCACTACTTCGTCCGACGCGGCGAACTCGTCAACTGCGTTGGCGTGATCGAAAAGTCCGGCTGGGAAGTCGAGTCCTGGACGGAACGCGGCGACCATGCGGAGTTCGCCGCGGATTTCGTCGGCTGGCACGACGACATCCGCCGGCTGATCGACAACGTGGACAGCCACTCCCTGTTCAAATGGGCGTTGCACGATCGCGAGCCGATGCCCCGCTGGGGCGAGGGACGGGTCACCCTGCTGGGCGACGCCTGCCACCCGACACTACCGTTCATGGCCCAAGGCGCGGCGATGGCCATCGAGGATGCCGCGGTCCTGGCGGGATGCGTGGCGGGCGACCAGGACGTTCCGACGGCACTGCAACGCTACGAACGTCTGCGCCGGGACCGAACGGCGCGGGTCCAGCGCGGATCCCGACGCAACGCCACGCTGTTCCACCTAGCCGGGTTCAAGGCGTGGCTGCGCAACCGGGCAACCACCCGTGTGGCAGGGCGAACCACGGGTGATCTGTACCGATACGACGCCCTTGAAGCGGTTCAGTCGCAAAGGGACGAATGAGTTCGCATTGGCGTTGAGTCGGACCGGCACCGTGGTCTTTCGACAAGCCACGATCGGGGCCATTCTCCTTCCAAATCTAACCACGCGCGATAGACGTGCGTGGCGATGCTGGTGTCTCGCCCGTAGGGGACGGGCTTGTCCCGTCCCGCCCGACCTCCCGACGCATCCAGAACGGCCGACGACAAGCGTCGCCCCTGCGATCTTGGCGTGGCGACCGTCATCTTTGGTATCGTGGACAGCAATCGGTTGTGAACGAAATCAAGGACGATTGTGGCGTGGCTGAACCAACGGAAGTGCTGAACGCCGGGTTCGACGCCGACCCCTACGCCGCCCTCTCGCCCGCCGCCCGCCTCGTCGCGCAAGCCTACGGCGTCGTCGCGCCCCACGGCATCGGTGTGAACCGCACCGCGAAGGTCCTGGCACAGGCGAGTGTCGAGCTGCTCGGCCGCAACCTGACCCAAGCAGATGTGCGGCGGGCGAACGACGAACTAATCGATGCCGCGATTGCCATTCGACGGCCGTCCCCGAACGTCGGGGTCGCGGCAACACGAAGCTGGGCCGTGTCCCTGGCCGTCAGGGCGCAGCAGGAAGGCCGACTTGGCAACATCCTGGAGGCCTTCCGCGCCACCGCGCCACGTCCCGGCATCGACCGCTACCTGTTCGAGACCCTGTTCCGCTGCTACGTGATACGCGGCGACTTCGGCAATCTCGACGCGCTGCTCGAAGGGGACGAGGGCTCAGCAGACGAGTGGCATTTCCTGGCGGACCCGCTTGCGGTTGATGTGCTGGCCACATTGCCGGAGCGCTACATCGACATTGCCCTTACCGGTTGTCTGCGTTACACGTTCCACCTCGGAGCGCCGCCGGAACCCGCAATCCTCGCTTGCCACCGTTTCAGTCTGGACCCGGCGCGCCATGCCGCCGACATGGCCTATATCCGCATCCTGCAAGGGCGATTCGACGCGGCCGAAGCCGTGTTTTCGGAACTCCCCCACGAGGTCCGCGACACCAAGCCGGCCAACACCGGGCTCGCGTCGACGCGTGCCATGATCGCCATGCTCCGGGGCGACAATTCCGCCGCTCGTCAGCACATTGATGCCGCCATCGCCGCCGAGAAGGCGGGCACGCGAAAACGCAACGTATTCCCCGAGCATGCATCGTTTGCGCTCTCCCTGATCGCACTCGTCCGGCTCGACACGCCCGAATCCCGCGACTTGATGCAGCACCTTCTGCGCACCGCCGAACGCCGTTATCTCAACCGCGAAACCGAGGTCGCCTTCGCAATGGACGCCGCCCGCGTCCAACGGGATCACGGCATCTATGCCCGCCGAACGGTAATACCGTGCTACCTCACCTTCCTGGACGGCTTCAGGAACTGCTGGCTTGGCTCGGCCAACCAAGCGAGCGCCGAGTGGCTCGAGCTGATGGATGCGTACCGCAGTCGGGCCAGCGCGAACGGCTACCGGTGGATCGCCGCCGAAAGCGCGTCAATTCTGCACCGGCTAGTCGAACTAAGCGGCGCGGATTCGGTCGGACTACCCGATCCACAGCCGTTGCTGGACGAGCTCGGCATCGAGACATTGGCGGTGCTTGAGGCGCCGATGGCGGCCTGGGAACGCTCGCTAAAGGCCCTGGAGCAACTTGCCTACGACGCCAGGAATCAAGGCCGGGAGAACAAGGCGACGTCGGCCCCCGTGGAAAAGCGGCTCGTCTGGGATGTCCATCGCTACTACGACAACGTCGACGTCACGCCCCGGGAGCAGCGCCGAAACAAGAACGGCTCGTGGAGCAAGGGACGCCGGGTCGCGCTCAAACGTTTGGCCGAGCAGGCCGCGTCCATGGACCACCTCCGCGAAGAGGACCTGGCCGCCGCTGCCGCGGTCACGGTTCGCCGTTCCTGGGGACGCGTGGACTACGAACTCGGCATTCGCGGCCTCTACGCGCTTGCCGGCCATCCCCATGTCTTCAACGAATCGGGCGAACCCATCGACGTGGTTCGACGGGAACCGGAACTCCACATCGACGAAGGTTCCGATGGCCTCGTCGTCGTGGCCATCGATCCCCACGGTTGGGATGCGGAGGGCGAATACGGCATCACGCTGGCCTCCGACAACCGTATCGAGGTCACCCGTTTCACCGACGACCACCGGCGCCTGTTCGACGTCGTTCCGCCGGAGGGGCTCAAGTTCCCCGCCGATGGCAAGTCGCGGCTCCTGGAGGCGGTATCCGCGCTCGTCTCGCAGGTTCGCGTGCAGAGCGATGCGGGTCCGGTGGCCGGTGCTGCGGAAGTGCCGGCGGATTCCGAACCCTGGGTACGCCTCGAACCCTTCGAGGCAGGGCTCTCGGTCGCGATCCTGGTCGAGCCCATCGCCGATTCGGGCATCTGTTTCGGATCGGGCCAAGGCGGCGCAACGGTGTTCGCCAACCGCGACGGCGAACATGTTCAGGCGCGGCGCGACCTCGGGAAGGAGCGCAGCGCGCTGACCCGCCTAGTCGCACGCTGTCCGCGTCTGGTAACGCAGCCAACGGAGTACGCGCCCCTGGTGCTTCCCGAGCCTCTTGAATGCCTGGAGTTGCTGGAGCAGCTCGACGCCGCCGAGGCGCGCTGCAAGTGGCCCAAGGGCGAGCCGTTCAGAATCGTCGCGCGTCATTCCACGCCGTCCCTGTCGCTCACCGTCAAGCCCGCCGAGCAATGGTTGCAGACCTCCGGCAAGCTGGTCGTGGACGGTTCGCGCGTGCTCGACCTAAAGCGCCTCTTCGCACTCCTCGAAGCCAATCCCCGATCGCGCTTCCTGGAACTCGAAGGCGGCGAGTTCATCGCCCTCACCGCGGCGTTCCGCCGCCAACTCGACGATCTCGTGAGCCTCTCGACGCCAGCCGCGAAGGGTGCGATGCGCCTGCATTCGCTCGCCGCGTCGTCCCTCGACGATCTGTTCGAGGAAGCCGAGGTCGACGGAGACGACGGTTGGCAGCAGATGCGGGCGGATCTTGAGGCCGCTCGATCGTTCGAACCCGAACTGCCCAGCACCCTGCAGGCGGAACTGCGACCGTACCAAGTCGACGGCTACCGTTGGCTTGCGCGTTTGAGCCGTTGGGGCGCCGGCGCGTGCCTTGCCGACGACATGGGACTCGGCAAAACCGTGCAGACCTTGTCCGTGCTCCTGGACCGGGCGCCCGGAGGACCCGCGCTGGTCGTCGCCCCCACCTCCGTGGTCGCCAACTGGGTCGACGAGTCGCGTCGGTTCACGCCCACGCTCAACGTCAAGGTCTACACCGGTTCGGTTGCTTCCCGGGCGCCGCTACTCGACGACCCAGCGGCGTTCGACCTCTACGTCACGACCTACGGCTTGCTGCAGAACGATGTCGACGCATTGGCGGCGATCAGTTGGCATAGCGTTGTGCTGGACGAAGCCCAGGCCATCAAGAACCCGCTCACGAAGCGGGCCCGGGCGGCACGCCGATTGCCCGCCGGCTTCCGCGTCGTGACCACCGGCACGCCCATCCAGAACAACCTGATGGACCTTCACTCGTTGTTCAGCTTCTTGAATCCCGGCCTGCTCGGCTCTAGGGAGAAATTCCGCAGCAACTTCGGCGAACCCGTGGAGCTCGACGACAACGACGAGGCGCGCAACCGGTTGCGGCGGATCATCGCGCCGTTCATGTTGAGGCGCTTGAAGACCGATGTGCTCGACGACCTCCCGGAACGCACCGAGATCACGTTGCACGTG
Source organism: Gammaproteobacteria bacterium (assembly GCA_026705345.1). GTDB lineage: Bacteria > Pseudomonadota > Gammaproteobacteria > Pseudomonadales > Azotimanducaceae > VXYL01. The sequence continues at coordinate 55,875 of JAPPAV010000063.1, read as the reverse complement.
ACGTTGTCGTCCGAGGAAGCCGCCCTCTACGAAGTGCTCCGGGAGCGGGCCCTCGAGCAACTCCAGGCCGCCCGGGAAGGCAATTCGGACGCGGGCGATGGCGAACGCTTCCAGCTCTTCGCGCACCTGACGCGTCTGCGGCTCGCCTGCTGCAACCCGAAACTCGTGACCGATTCGCCGGCCAGCGCGCCTCCGAGTTCGAAGCTCGAGACGTTCGCGGAAACCCTCGCCGAGTTGCTCGAGAACCGCCACAAGGTGCTGGTGTTCTCGCAGTTCGTCAGGCACCTGAAGCTCGTCGAGGACTACCTGAACGAGCAGGGCATCAGCTATCAATACCTCGACGGCGCTACGTCGGCGAAGGCCCGCAGCGAGCGCATCGCAGCGTTTCAAGCAGGTCACGGCGACGTGTTCCTGATCTCGCTGAAAGCGGGCGGTACCGGTCTCAACCTGACCGCCGCCGACTATGTCATCCACCTCGATCCCTGGTGGAATCCCGCCGTCGAGGATCAGGCTTCGGACCGCGCCCACCGCATCGGACAGACGCGACCGGTGACCATCTACCGGCTGGTCACCGAGGGCACCATCGAAGAGCAGATCGTCGATATCCACCATCGCAAGCGAGACCTCGCGGATCGCCTGCTGGAAGGGGCCGATGCGGCAGGGAGACTGAGTACCGAAGAACTGCTGGAACTCCTACGACAGCCCGTCAGTCCGGTCGGCAGCAATGGCAGCGCAGAATCCGCCGACGCGGCGGTTGTCGCAACCTGACCAAGCTAACGTTTGAGCAGTCCTTCCAACTCCCGGATTCGTCGCTCGGCCTGCAATGCCCGGTCCTCCGCCGACTGGGCGCGTGCTTCTGCAGATTCGGCCCGCGCCTTTGCCGATTCGGCCCGCTCCTCCGCGTCGACACGCATCGCATCCGATTGAATAGGGTCGGGCAGGATTTCGCCCGACGCCGCGTTCCGAAAGCGAATCCGGTCGTTCTTCACGATGACGTCCAGGCCCAATACCCGGCTCGGATAGCCGCCATCTGCCGTTGAGCGGATGCGCGCGTACTCGCGGCCGTGCAGACGATAGCCCGCCAAGCGCGGCTCGAACGGCTCGAAGAGCCAGAACTCGCGAATCCCCAACGCCGCGTAGAGCCCTGGTTTCACCCGAACGTCTTTGCGCCAAGTCCGCTTCGACAGGACCTCCAAGGCAAAGGCAGGCATGGCGTCGCCTTCCTCCCAAACCTTGTACGACGAGCGATCGGGATTGCCGGCGTCGAAGACCACCATCAGGTCGGGCGAGAGCGCGGCCTTTGGGTTGCCTTTCTCGAAGAGCATGACGAGGTCGTTTGCCACCAAGGTGCCGGGCTGGTCTCTGAACCAAACCCGGAGCGCGTCGAAGCAGTAGTTCGACGCCTCGGCGTGGCGGGTGCTCTCGGACACTCTACCGTCGGGACCCGGATAGCCTTCGTCGTCGTATTCGACGGGCGGGACGGGCCGATAGAGCGCATCCGCGTAGATCACGGAAAGGGGCATCGACGGCCTTGGCCGCGGCGTCACGACGGCCGGCTCGACCGGCAGGGTTCTTGGCTGCATGGTAGGAAAGTACCACGAAAACGACTCGCAAACGGACGACCGGAACAGCATCCGCCAAAACGCCTTCGGGCCGTTACAGAGATGACCCCATCGGGATGTGCGAATTCGACCACTCGCGACGCGCCGGTCGAGATTACGGTGCGGGATCCTTGTCGATCAGCAGCTCGCGACCGTTCAAAGGTTGCACCGGGCGGCTGTTGTTGCCCAGGATGGCCTCGAACGCGGCAAGCCCGGCATCGGAGACCTCGATGGGCGTCTCCAAAACGAACCATTGGACGCCTTCCGAACATGGCGGAGTGGTCAGCGACCCTTCGTAGCGGAAGATCCGACTCGCCTCGGGCAGCAATTCGGACGTCGCGATCTTCTTCTCGATGGCAAGTGACTCGCCCGGTTCGGGGAGTTGCTCGGCCAGGGGGTCGAGAACGGGGTGTTCATCGCCGCGTCGAACGAGTACGCCGACCACCGCCAAGGTTCCCTCTTCGTTCCGGTGCACCAGGTGGACCTCCATGTCGAAGGGTCTCCCGTCGACGGTGTGTTCGCCGGGCGTGTGGAAATGGAACTGTGTGAGGTCGTACCGTACGCCGCCGACGTCGATCCAATTCTCGCTCGTGGACGCCACCTCGACGGTGTGTCCGTTGTTCAGCACTTGGAGATTCATCGGCTCGTAGTGGAACGCGACGACGGGCACCTCCGCTTGCGTCGCGCCCACGATGTCGATGGGCGACTGACGATCGCCGACGGCGCAGAGTGCGTACTCCGAGCTCAACTGGCCCCAAACCGCCGGGCCGTCGTCCGGCCCGTATCCCCAAGGTGGCTCCATATCAGAACTGGTCCCGCTCCTCCGTCGCGCTACCATTCGTCTTGGACTTGGCAGCAACGTGAACATATCAGTGTCACCGAGTCTGCCAGCGGGCGGCAAGAGTCTTGCGATCCTTTTCGAAGTCTGTGCGAACTGACGCCCGATGCGAATGAGGCAGACAGGTCAATGGCAGAGCGAGTTGCCCGACGCCGCACGCAGCCGGGCCGTTGTGGCCGGCGACTCGGGACGCCGTTGGATGCGGGACCTGGACGAAGCGGTCCCCGCGTTGGCGGATCGTTGGAATCTAGGCATCGGTGACGCCCTGCCCGGTGGTTCCGAGAGCCTCGTGCTCGACGTTCGACGGGAAGATGGCACCGACGCGGTCTTGAAGATCAGGATGCCGGGAGACGACGACTTCGAAGGCGAGGCGCGGGCCTACGAATTGTCCCGGGGTCGAGGAGTGGCCTCGCTCTACGCCCGGTCCGACGACCATCGGGCGCTGCTGATGGAGCGGCTTGGCCCTTGCATCGCGGACCTTGGATGGTCGGTCGCAGATCAAATCGACGCCACCTGCCGCACGCTCAGGGAACTCTGGCGCACGCCAGTGGAGAACCATTCGTTGCCCACCGGGGCGTGGAAGGCGAACTGGCTCGGGGACTTCATCGTTCATTCTTGGCAACGGCTTGGCCGGCCCTGCGATCGACGCACCCGCGACCGGGCGCTCGACTTCGCTGCCGAGCGCGCCGATGCGCACACGGAAGCGACCACGGTCCTCGTGCATGCCGATGCGCACGAGCAGAACCTGCTCCTCGTTCGCGGCCAAGACTACCTGCCCGGGACGCCATGCAAATTCGTTGATCCCGGCGGGCTCCTAGCCGAACCCGCCTGCGATCTGGCTGTGCCGATGCGGGGTTGGAGCACTGAACTGCGCGATGCGCCGGTACGGCGCGGACGGGGACGATGCGCCTACCTTGCCGAACTTTGCGCAGTCGACGAACGGGCGATTTGGCAATGGGGATTCATGGAGCGGGTGTCCACCGGGTTGCACTTGCTCGAAATCGGGATCGAGGAAGAAGCCCGGGAGATGCTCGAGATCGCGGACCACTGGTCGTGCCATTCCGGGCCGCGCGGCTAATAACCTCCGAGAACACGCTCCGACTCGAGCACGGCACCGTCCCTGACCCAAGTAGCCGTCGCCAGGTCGCCGGGCGCCAGCATCGAGAGCACCGTCCACAGTTCCGCCGTGTCGAGTATGCGTACGCCGGCCAGTGTTAGCAGGATGTCGTCTTCCTGCATTCCGCAACGGTCGGCATAGGCTTCCGGCTCCACGTCCCTGACCGCGAGACCCGTCGGCGTCTCGCGGGTCGTAGCCCCGAGGCTCGCGCGCCACGCTGCCGGCGGCGCCGTTACGCCGTGTTCGACGTACAGGCGGAAGTCGGCAGCGATGCGCCGCCAATGCGCGTTCAGGAAGTCCGGCAGATCGGCAAGCGGGGCCTCGAAGCCGGATTGGGCCAGGCTCAACCGGGTTGGCCAGCCGCTGGCGTTGGCCGGCCCGATCTCGATGTCTATCCTTGTTCCGGCACAGGGAGGGTCCGCCTTGGTACCGGTGAGTCTCTTCTGCGGCTCGTCGTCTTCCACTAGGAGGAGACAGCCGGGATCGCCGTCGATGCTCGGAAACCCGGGTACGCGGCATCTTCCCGCCGAGCTCTCGAAGGGCAGGCGGAGTCGTTCCCACACCGCCGACAACGGCAGAAACACATTGAAGCTCTCGTTCAGCTCGACCACGTCCAGTCTGTCGCCCAACTGGCCAAAACAGTCCACCCTGCCGCAGGCACGAGAAAAGCGCTTGACCATCCCGTAGCGTGAGGTACTACTTTAGGCCCGACGGCTTAAGCTTCCGGGCTCGGTGAGATGGGAGGCATCATAGTTCATGCTCGATGTAGTGACCCATTCGGACTTCCGGCAAGGTCTGCACCACTGTCGCGCCGTCGTGGCCGCCCAATTCCGATCGTTGCGGCGGCTGGCCCGGTTCTGGGTCTTCGCCTTCCTCGGCATCGCCGTCATTGCCGCCGCGTACGTCTACTACTCCTACATCCAAAACCGCATGCCGGACTTGGACGCGACGATCCTGCCGAGGTTCGCAACGCCGTATTTCGCGAGCTACATCCTCTGGTTCTTCATGGCTGCCGTCGTCTTCGTTTCGTTCGACGCCCGCGGCCAGGACGAACGCGAACGCATTGGGGAAGCGCTGGATTCACGCCCGTTCTCCAACCTGGTCCTGCTCGGCGGCCGATTGTTCGCCACGGTGGCCGCCATCCTTGTCGTTCTCGTCACCGCCCTGCTCCTGATCCAGATCTCTGCAACCGTCGGCAGGGCGATGGGTTGGGCCGGCCACCCGCTCGAAGGCGTGATGGCGGCGATGTTGCTGTTGGTCGACAGCATCCCGGCGTTGACACTGTGGGGCGCCATCGTGGCGTTCCTCGCCGTCGTGGTGCCCAATCGCCTGGTTGTCGCCGTAACCGCGTTAGCGTTGCTCGGGGCGCACATGTGGTGCTACGCGTTCGTTCCCGCCTATCTGCTTCCCGCCGTCTCGCTGCACTACATCCACGACAACTGGGCATCGGACCTGGCGCCACGATTTCCCGAAGCGCCAACGGTGCTGCAGCGCACGTCGATGCTCCTACTTGCAGCGGCTTTCGTGGCGTGGGCAGCCGCGTCCTATAGACGCCCGGACGGGGGTTCGAGCCGACGGCGTTGGTTGTCGGGTGCTGTGTTCGCAATCCTCGGCGTCGCCGGATTCGCCACCGTGGTTGCACGATGCGTGGACCAGTTCCAGTTGCGCGGTACCTGGCTCGTCGCACACGAAGCAGCCTCTGGCCAGGCGATCCCGTTGCTGCGGCACGTCGCGGGGGACGTCGACATCGATCCAGGCCGGGAGTTGCGCCTCGATCTCGAATTGCTGATCGAGACGCCGTCGCAGCAAGACCTCGACGTCCTCTTGTTCAGCTTCAATCCCGGTCTTCGCGTCGCGGCGCTGTGGCTCGACGATCGGGAGACGCCCTTCCGGCACGAGTCGGGCCTGTTGACGGTCGAGCCCACCATGCCGCTCTCCAGTGGATCACCGGCCTCGCTGAAACTGAGTGCGAGCGGCATACCCGACCCGGACTTCGCCTATCTCGACAGCGCCGTCGATTGGCGGGCCGAGTTGGCTCGAAACCAGATTCTCTGGCTCGGGACGGCAGCCAGCATATTCGAGCGGCGCTATGTCGCCTTGATGCCGGGTCTGCGTTGGCTGCCCGCGCCCGGACCGAATCTCACCGGGGCATCCCAAGGCCACTTTCCGACCATCGATCTAACGGTTGACGTTCCGGACGGCTGGCTGGTCGCGGGCCCGGGGCGGCGTGTGGCCAACGCCGACGGCCGGTTTCGCTTCCGTCCACCGGCGCCCGTGTCCCAGGTGGCCCTACTGGCGGCACGTTTCGAGCGGCGCATGATCGAACTCGAGGACGTCGAGTTCGAGGTTCTGCTCCATCCCGGACACTTGAAGAACCTCCGGGTGTTGGCCGACATCGTGGAACCGCTCCGATCCCGCCTCGCGTCGCTCGTCAACGAGCCAGCCCATCTTGGCATCGCCTATCCCTACGACGGCTTCTCGGTGGTTGAGGTGCCCGCGCACCTGCAGGCGTACGGTGGCGGATGGCGGCTCGATACCGTCTTGGAATTGCCCGGCATGCTGTTGCTGAAGGAACCGGGCTTTCCTTACGTGAATTTCGCCCGGTTCGGTGACCGAGGTACACCGGAGATGCTGGCGATGATGGTGGAATTGGGATTGAGCATGGATGAGAACAGCTCGCACGTGCTCAGGGGGGTCGCCCGGAATCTGGTTTCCTTCCAGACGTCCGCTTCCGGCCCTGGCGCCCTTGCGTTGGACCACGTCTGTCAGAAACTGGGCCAGGCGCTGTTGGCCAATCCCAGCTTGGTGCTGCCGATCGATGGCAGCTTCACCGCGCACGTCCGGGACATCGAAGCCGGGTTCGGTGTCACTGTGACCGGAATGGCGGAGACGTTGCTCGCGCCCGTGTCACCCGACTGGAATGGCTTCCGCTACTCGCTGGACTACTCAGACCCCCTGGTGTGGCAACGCGTTATCGGAGCATCCCTTACGGGTATGGACATGGAACGGGATCCGAGACGGGCGATGGAGGCGCACACGCTGCGCGGCGATGCCGCGGCCAACGCCATCCTCGACAGTCTCGGCCACGAGCGTACCGCCATGCTGCTGGCCACACTGCGCCACCACCACACCGGTGCCGCGTACGACGCTGACGATCTCGCGGCAGCGCTCGCCGAGGTCGGCGCCGACCCCGACCGCCTGCTCGGCGACTGGCTAAACGACGCCGCGCTGCCGGGCTTCATCGCGTCTCCCGCCCAGACGGTTCGCGTCGCCGACGACGACGGCGCGCCCCGCTACGAGACGCGTGTCAGCGTTCGCAACGACGAGCCGGTCGCCGGGTTGATCCGCGTGACGCCTCGTTTCACGGGGCGTTCGACCGAGCCAATCCGTATCCCCGGTAACACGTCGGTGGACATCGGAGTGGTAACCGCGAGACCGCCGATTCGGCTTTGGGTGGAACCGTACCTATCGCGGAACCGTACGAGCGTGCCGGTTGCACTCGATGACGACATCGACGAAGAAAACCCGTTGGATCGCGAACCGTTTGTCGGTGTCGAGCCCAGTTCCTGGATGCCCGAGCACCCTCGGGGCATCGTCATCGACGACCTCGACGGCGGATTCACGGTTGAGACACGCGGCGATCCAGCCAATCTCAAGCCCTGGCATGCGGCTGACGCAGGCCCCGATCAACGGCAACTCGACCAGGGATTGCCGACATATACGCGCACACCGGGCGAGTGGAGTCGAACCACGCTCGGTTCGAGCTGGGGCAAGTACCGGCACACCGTCGCTGGAGCCGTCGCGGGCGACGGATCTCAAGTTGCGGTGTTCGCAGCCGAGTTGCCCCAGCCGGGCCGTTGGCAACTGGGCTACCACCTGCCGAATCCGGCACCCGACGTCCAAGGCGTGCCCCGGGCCTACGGCTCGCTCGGTTCCTACGGCATGACTCTCGTCGCGGATGGGAAGAGGACTCCCATCACCTTCGACGGCGCGGCGGCTGAACCCGGCTGGAACAAGGTCGGCGAGTTCGAATTCGGCTCGACCACGGTGCGACTCGAGATCTCCAGCCGAACCGACGGCGAAATGGTGATCGCGGATGCGATCCGTTGGGCGCCGCTGGACTGATCGGCGATGCGTTCACTCCCGCCCGGATTGTTCGAATGGCTCGCGGTCGCCCTCGCCGAACTGCGCACTCTGCGCCGGCTTGTGCGCACGTGGGTTTTCCTGGCCCTCGGCATCGTCGTCGTCGGCACGGCCTATTGGTACTACTCCTATCTGCACGCGACGTCGTCGTTCTCCTCCTTGAACGTCGGAAACGCACTGCCGCGGTTCACGACCGCGTATTTCAACAGCTACGTGCTGTGGTTCTTCATGGCGGCAATGGTCTTCCTCGCCTTCGACCTGCGCCACCGGGACCAACGCGAACGGGTCGCGGAGACGGTGGACTCGCGACCCCTCTCCAACATGGCATTGGTCGGCGGTCGGCTCTGCGCCGTCGTGCTCGCCATCTGTCTGCCCCTTTTCGGTGTCTTGCTCCTGATCCAGGCCATGGGAACGATCGGGCGGGCGGTTGGATGGGGGGTCGATCCCATCGAACCGGTGGCGACGTTCGTGTTCTTCTTCCTGGACGCCGTACCCGGGTTGATCCTCTGGTGCGGCATCGTGTTCGCAATCGCCGCCGGTCTGCGCAATCGGCTGGCCGTCGCCGTCGCGGCGCTCGGTTTGATCGGCGTCCACATGTGGACCTTCGCGCAAGTGCCCGGCTACCTGCTTCCCGCCGTGTCGCTCCTCTATATCCACGACAACTGGGCTTCGGACTTGGCACCTCGCCTGCCCGACCTGGCGACCTTCCTGTACCGGGCTTCCATGCTCGTGCTCGCGGCTGGCTTTACGATCTGGACCGCCGCGCTGTACCCGCGACCCGACGGGCGTTCGCGCAACTCGCGGTTGCTGCTCGGTATCCTGCCAGCGGCGCTCGGGGCGCTCGGCATCGGGACTGTGGTCGTGGGCTGCATCGACCGGATTCAGTTGCGTGACGCTTGGCTCGCCGCCCACCAAGCGTCAGCCAACGAACCCGTGCCTCGAATCGAGCACCTGGCGGCTAGCGTCGCCATCGACCCGGGGCAAAACCTGCGCCTCGATCTCGAGATGTCGGTGCAAGCACCAGAGGATCTATCCACGCTTCTCTTCAGCTTCAACCCCGGTCTCGAAGTCGCCGGTCTGCGCCTCGACGACATCGCGACGTCGTTCCAGCACGAGGACGGCGTGCTCCGAGTGCGACCGGGCGCACCGTTGGCGTCGGGAACCGAGGTCAGGTTGACCCTGCAAGCCTCGGGCATCCCCGACCCGGACTTCGCCTACCTGGACAGCGTCGTCGACTGGCGTCGCGAGTCGAGCCGCAACGCGATTCTCTGGCTGGGTACCGCGGGCGGAATCTTCGAAAACGACTACGTTGCCCTGATGCCCGCAATACGCTGGCTACCCGTCCCCGGCGCGAACCTCGACGACGCATCCCGCGGGCACGCTCCGACGGTCGAACTGACCGTCGACGTCCCCGGGGGGTGGCTCGTCGCGGCACCCGGCCGGCGCGAAACGCTCGGTACCGGCCGGTACCGATTCCGCCCGGGGGCGGGCGTGCCGAAGCTGGGGCTCTTCGCGGCGCGCTTCGAACGCCGCGCCATGGAGGTGGACGGCGTCGAGCTCGAGCTCCTGCTCCACCCGGCCCATCTGCGCAACCTCGACTACTACGCGAACGTGACCGAGCGTTTGCGGTCGCGCCTCGAACAGATCTTCCGCGATGCAGAAGCGTTTGGAATCCCCTATCCGTACACGGGCTTCAGCGTCGTCGAGGTCCCCGCCCACCTGCGCGAATACGGCGGCGGCCATTGGCTCGACACGACATCGGCATTGCCCGGCCTCCTGCTCATCAAGGAACACGGTTTCCCGTACGCCAACGTCCAGCTCTACAACGATCCAAGCCAGTTCGCCAACTACCCCGGCGGATTGGACGCGGTGAAGATCCAGCGGCTCGAATGGATGTTCTCGAACGATTTCACGAGCGGCAGCGCATTACGCGCGTGGTCTCGAAATCTCGTGAGTTTCGCCAGCGCAGCAGACGGCCCCGGCGCACACGCGCTGGACTACGTTGGCGAGGAACTCGCTCGCGAACTCTTCAGGAACCCCAACACGTTGAGGCTCGCCAACCCATCGATGTACACGGCGCACTTGGCGAACGCGGATGCCGGTTTCGGTGCCACCGTCGTGCAGATGATCGACGGACTCGCGAGCGATAGCAGCGATTGGACCGGATTCCGCCCGGCCTTCGTTGCCCAATCGTCGGTTTGGGAGCGGGCACTCGGCGCGTCCCTCGCCGAGATGGACTTCGGCACGGACCCCCGGCGGGCCATCGGTGCGTTCGCGTTGCGCGCCAAAGCCGTCGCGCATTCGATTGCCGACGGGCTGGGAAGGGATCGCACCGCCACGCTGCTGGCGACCCTGCGCGGTCGTGGCGATAGCACCTACGACGCGGCCGCATTCGCAGCAGCCGTCGGGGCAACGGGTGTCGATATCGAGCGGTTGGTCGGCGACTGGCTGAACGACACCGCGCTGCCCGGTTTCGTCGCATCCCGCGCCGAAGTCCAGCGCGTCGCCCGGCAAGCCGATGCGCAACCGCAATACGAGATCCGCGTGCACGTCAGGAACGACGAGCCGACACCGGGTCTCGTTCGCCTTTCCTTGGGCATCGGTCCGCAGAATCCTCGCAGCGAGCCGGCCCGCCTCGATGGCAACACCACCGTTGAAATCGGCATACTGAGCGCCGAATCGCCGCAGACTGTCCTGCTCGAGCCGTACCTCGCTCTGAACCGCATCCCCCTCCTGATCGACCTGGGAGCCTTCGACGAGCACGATCTCGCGACCCGCGAGCCCTTCGTCGGCGCACGATCGAGCACGTGGTTGCCCGCAACACCGGTGGGGATCGTGATCGACGACCTCGATCCCGGTTTTTCCGTAGAGCGCCGTCGCGAGGACACGCGACTCGGCGGAACGGCATCGACGGGACCGGACACCCGCGAATTCGATCAAGGGCTACCGGCGTGGGATCGGGAACCGGGCGAATGGACCCGCGCCAGTATCCTGTCGGGCTGGGGCAAGTATCGCCGTACGGTGGCGGGGGCACGTAGTGGCGACGGTAGCGAGGTGGCGGCCTTCAGCGCCCGATTGCCGACGCCCGGCCGATGGCGGCTGGACTTCCATGTGCCGAAACGGGAAGCGCACATGGGATGGGGTACGACGACCATGTACGGCACGCTGGGCTCCTTCGACATGACACTCGTCGCGGATGGCAAGCCGACGCGTGTCGACTTCGACGGCGCCGCGGCGGACACGGGGTGGAACAAGATCGGCGAGTTCGAATTCACTACGCACGAGGTGCGTCTCGAGATTTCCAACCGGACTGACGGCGAGATGGTAATCGCCGACGCGATCCGCTGGGTACCGCTGGACTAGCCGGTTCAAGTGACGCCGATGATCGAATTGAGTCGAACGCGAAGTCTCAGCGGATCGCTCGCCATCGCGTTGGCCGAACTCCGAACCTTGCGGCGCCTTGCTCGAACCTGGGTGATCGTGGCGCTTGCCGCCGGCTTGGTGGGATCGGCGTTCTACTTCCACTCGTACTCCCACCACAGCTTCCCGGGGTCCGTCTCTCGGATCGAATTGCTGCCCCGGTTTGCGTGGGCCGACATCAACAACTACGTGCTCTGGTTGTTCATGGCCGCCGTTGTATCCCTGGCGTTCGACACCCGTCACCGGGACGAGCAGAGCGGAATTCGCGAAGCCTTAGATTCGCGCCCGGTGTCGAATCTGGGCCTGTTCGCCGGGCGGCTTTGCGGTGTGGCGGTGGCGACCCTGGCGGCGCTCTTCGCCGTGTCGGTCCTGCTCCAGGTCGCCGCCACCGTCGGCGGCGCAATCGGGTGGGCCGTCTACCCCATCGAACCCGTGGCGATGCTCACCTTCCTTCTTGTGGATGCTATTCCGGCCTTGGTGGCGTGGTGCGCCATGGTACTGCTGCTCGTTGCCGTCCTTGGCAACCGGCTCGTCGTCGCCATCGTCGCATTGCCAATGCTCGGCTTGCACATGTGGGCGGAGGCGCACGTTCCCGTGTACCTGTTGCCAGCCGTCTCGCTACTCCACATCCACGACAACTGGGCATCGGACCTGGCGCCCCGGTTCGCGGACGCGCAAACGTATCTGCACCGGGGTTCGCTGATCCTGGTTGGCGGCGGGTTACTGGTATGGACGGCGGCATTGCATGGGCGTCCCGACGGCGTTTCCCGAACGACTCGAGGGCTATTCGGCGCGTTGTTGGTCGTCCTCGGGTTCGGCGGCATCGGCACCGTGGCGCTACGGTGCATCGACGACCTCGACTTGCGAGCCACCTGGCTGGCGGCTCACGAACAAATGCGGAACTCCCCGATCCCGCTAGTGCGGCACGTCAGCGGCGTTGTGCACATCAATCCCGGTCGGGAGCTCGGTCTCGACCTCGAAATGCAACTCACCGCACCGCCCCACATCGACCTGCCCGCTCTCGTCTTCAGCTTCAACCCCGGGCTCAAAGTCGCGGCATTGCGGGTGGACAACGAGGCAACGCCGTATGCCCACGAACTCGGGCTGCTGAACGTCGAACTGCCCGAGCCACTCGCCGCAGGATCGCCGGTGACCTTGGCGGTGCAGGCCGAAGGGTTGCCCGATGCCGATTTCGCCTACCTCGACAGCACCATCGACTGGCGGGTCAAGACGGTGCGCAACCAGATCCTGCGGCTCGGCACGTCGGCGGGCGTTTTCGCCTCGCGCTACGTCGCACTCATGCCGGCACTGCGCTGGCTGCCGGTGCCCGGTCCCAATCTCGATGGAGGATCGCGCGGCAACCTGCCGACCATTGACCTGTCCGTGGCCGTGCCCGACGGCTGGCTGGTCGCAGGACCCGGACGTCGAGAAGCCGATGATGCAGGCCGGTTTAGATTCCGTCCTGGCGCGCCCGTGCCGGAGACCGCGATCATTGCCGGACGTTTCGAACGACGTGCGGTCCGGATTGCGGGCGTCGATCTCGAACTCCTGTTCCACCCCGACCATTTGGGCACCGTGGCCGCCCTGGCGGACACCCGCGAACGGCTCGAGTCACGCCTCACCGAGTTGCTCGGGCAGGCGGAGGAGCTTGGCATCCCCTACCCCTACGACGGTTACAGTCTGGTCGAGGTTCCAACGCACCTGCGCGAGTACGGCGGGGGATGGGCACTCGACTCCGTGATGGAACTGCCGGGGGTGCTGTTGCTGAAAGAGCACGGCTTCCCGTACGCCAACTTCAGGTTCGACGACGACCCCGCCTTTCCCAGCGATCCGGAGTCCTTGGCACAACTGAAGTGGGTGATCCTCCAGGGCTGGTTCCACACGCCAAACCCGGGCGCCAACGCGGCCGAGAGCGTGGGCCGCAATCTCACCACGGTCCATACCCACGCGATGGGCCCCGGGGCGAGTGCCCTCGACGAGATCGTCGAGGAACTTGCCGCATCATTGCTAGACGACGACAGCATCCCGTTCTCGCGCGCCTACAGCGTGTATTGGTTCGACGTCGAAGACGACATCGGGATCCGCCTCATGCCCATGGTTCGCTTTCTGTCGGCATCGACCCCAACCTATCTCCCGGGATTCGGTTCGACCTTGCCCTTCCCCGGCCGCCCCAACACGTGGGAACGTCTGCTCGGGGCGTCGCTTGCGGATCTCGATATGCGACGTGAACCCGGGACCGCCGTCGAGGCACGCTCGTTGCGCGTCGAGGCCGCGTTTCGGTCCATCGGCGACAGCGTTGGGCGCCAGTCGACGGCGAGATTCCTGGCGGCGCTACGCAACCGGCACACCGGTGCGGCATTCGACGCAGATGACTTCGACGACGCCGCAGCCCAGGCCGGAATCGACCTTGGGGCGTTGCTCGGGGACTGGATCAGCGAGGTCGCACTGCCCGGATTCGTGACATCCCACGCGGGAGTTTCCGAAATCGCCGACCGCGAAGGAAACGTGCGCTTCCAGACGCTCGTGCATGTCCGGAACGGCGAAGGGGTTCCCGGCCTTGTGCGGCTTTCGACGGGCGACTACCCAGCCACGGTGACCGACCCGATCCAGATACCGGGCAACACGACCATGGAACTCGGGATGGTCACCGACGACGCGCCAGCCCAACTTTGGCTGGAACCGTACCTCGCGCTGAACCGCGCCATGGTCTGGATCGACATCGTCAACGAAACGAGCCCACAGGTTCCGAGGCCGCTGACCGGTGCGCGGCCGAGCGTCTGGCTGCCACCCGTCGAAGGTGTTGTCGTCGACGATCTTGACTCCGGGTTCGCGGTCGAACGCCGTGGCGGGCAGCACCCGGTCGCGGACGGGTCCCGGCAGACGTTCGGCGGAAACACTGCGGACCTCGACCAGGGATTGCCAGGCCATTCCACTACGCCCGGCGAGTGGTACCGCGTCTCCTATCCGACCAGTTGGGGCAGGTACCGGCATACGGCGGCGGGGGCCCCGGCTGGCGACGGCAGCCAAGTGGCCGTGTTCGCGGCGGACCTTCCCGCCCCGGGCCGTTGGCGGCTGGATTTCTACTTGCCCGATCCCCAACCGCCCCTCGGGAAGCCGTTCCTACCCGCCTCTCGGCACCTTCAACATGAAGCTACTGGCCAACGGCAAGACGACACCGCTACCGTTCGACGGCGCGATTGCAAGGACCGGCTGGAACAAGGTCGCCGAATTCGAGCTCGCCTCCACGCAGGTTCGCCTGGAAATCTCCAGCCAAACCGACGGTGGGATGGTGATCGCCGACGCGATCCGCTGGGTACCGCTGGATGGCACGGACGCGACTGCCCCCGATGCGTCTGCCGATCACTGATAGCGGATTTCGGCGCGGCCTGAACGACTGGCTCGCGGTCGCTGCAGCCGAACTGAGGTCGGTGCGACGGCTGGCGCGGACCTGGGTGTTCGTCGGCCTCGGTTTCGGCGTCATGGGCATGGCGTACGGCTACTACTCCAACCTGCATAGTTCGGTGTCGACCGGGTTCCTGTCCGCCGGTGACCTCCTGCCCCGATTCGCATCGGCCTATTTCAAGAGCTACGTGCTGTGGTTCTTCATGGCCGCCATCGTGTTCCTAGCCTTCGACCTGCGCAGCCGTGACGAACGGGAACGGATCAGCGAGGTTTTCGACTCGCGGCCCGTTTCGAACATCCCGGTGATCGGAGCGCGTCTTGGCGCCATCGTGCTGGTGGTGGCCGCGGCCCTCGGCGGCGCGATACTGCTCATTCAGACGGTCGGCACACTCGGGCGCGAACTGGGTTGGCGGGTCGACCCACTCGAGCCCGTGGCGACCTTCACCTTCCTCTTCGTCGACGCGATTCCGGCGTTGTTCCTGTGGAGTGCCGTCGTCGGCTTCCTGGCGGTCGGTCTGCGCAAACGGCTGGCCACCGCCATCGCTGCCTTGGCGCTACTCGGCCTGCACATGTGGAGTTTCGCGCTTACCCCGGCGTACCTTCTGCCGGCGGTTTCACTGATCCACATCCACGACAACCTGGCATCGGACCTGGCGCCCCGGTTCGCCGGCGCCGAAACCTACCTGATGCGCGGTTCACTGCTGCTGGTCGCCGGGGCGCTCGTGGTCTGGGCGGCAGCCCTGCACGAACGGTCGGACGGTCGCTCGCCCGGCAGACGCCTGCTCATTGGCGTCCTATTGGCAGGAATGGGCGCTGGCGGCATGGGGGTGGTGGTACTCCACTGCGTCGAGGACGTCCGTGTGCGCGAGGCTTGGCTCGCCTCCCACCAGGGCATCCCCTCGGACAGATGGCCCACGGTCGAGCACATCCGTGGCACCGTGGCAATCGATCCCGGCACGGCTCTTGAATTCGACATCGAGATGCGGCTCTTGGCGCCAGCCGATCCGACCGCGCTCGTGTTCAGCTTCAATCCGGGCCTTGCCGTCGCGGAGGTGAGTCTCGGCAACGCCGAAGTGCCATTCACGCATAGCAATGGCCTGTTGGTCGTCGAACCGCTCCAAGGCCTGACGAAGGACTCCAAGACCACGCTCGCCCTGGTCGCATCCGGCATCCCCCAGGCGAATTTCGCCTACTTGGACAGCGCCGTCGACTGGCGGCGCGAGTCGAGCCGCAATGGAATCCTCTGGCTAGGTACCGCGGGCGGCATCTTCGGGAAACGCTACGTGGCGCTCATGCCCGGGCTGCGCTGGCTACCGGTTCCCGGGCCGAATATCGACGGGGTTCCCCGAGGACACTTTCCGACGGTGGATCTCACGGTCACGGCGCCAGACGGGTGGCTGGTCGCCGGTCCCGGCCGGCGTCACCGTCAGGACGATGGCAGCTACCGATTCCGTCCGGCTGCCCCGGTGCGCGAAGTCGGACTCTTCGCGTCGCGCTTCGAACCCCATGCAATAGAAGCCGCCGGGGTGGAACTCGAGCTGCTGCTCCATCCCGACCATCGGCGCCCACTTCGCCACTTCGCGGACGTCGCCGATCTCATCGAATCGCGACTTGAGAGGATCTTCGAGGAGGCGGTCGAGATGGGTATCCCCTATCCCTACGACGGCTTCAGCGTCGTCGAGATTCCCACCTATCTTCGAACCTACGGCGGGGGTTCGCGGCTTGACACCGCCATGGCGTTACCCGGCATGCTGCTGCTCCGAGAACACGGCTTCCCCTATTCGGACCTAGGGCGATTCGACTCCCTCCCGACGGGAATCCCCGGCGGCACCGAGGCATTCAAGGTCCAGCGGCTCGAGACCCTGTTCAGGACGTTCATCGATCCCGGCAGCGCCTCCCGCGCCTTGGCGCGAAACCTAGTGGGTCTCCAGACCACGGCCGATGGTCCGGGTGCGCAGGCGCTCGACTACGTCTGCGAAGAACTTGGCATCGAAATCCTCAACACGACGAGTTCGCGGGTCATCAACCCAACGATCTACACCGCGCATGATTTCAGTGCCGATGCGAGCTTCGGTTCGACGGTCACGCAGATGGTTCGCGGCTTGCGGAACCAGTTCCAGAGCGAGACCCGGCGGGGGTTCGTCACGGACCAGTACGTGGTGCCGTCGATGTGGGAACGAGCCGCCAGTACCTCGCTTGTCGAGTTGGACCTCGAGAGCAATCCAAGCCAGGCGATCCGCGCCTTCGGATTGCGCGCCCGGGCTGCGGTGCTGTCGCTCTTCGAGGGAATGGGGAGAAGCCGTTCGGCTGCCTTCCTCGCGGAGTTGCGCCGTCGCCATGCAGGCGGAACCTTCGACGCCCGGGACTTCAACGCGGCGGCATCCGCGGTCGGCGTCGATCTGTCGGGTCTGATCGGCGACTGGCTGAACGAAACCGCGCTGCCGGGGTTCATGGTCTCCCGTGCCCGGGTGGTCCGCATAGCCGACGATGGGGAGGGTCGACCGCGCTACGAGACCCGTTTTCACGTCCGCAACGGCGAGCCGGTTCCAGGGCTCGTTCGCGTGAGCCATCATCAGTTTTTCCGGCAGGTGCCCAGCGATCCGATACGCATTCCGGGCAACGCAGCGGTGGAAGTGGGCATCGTCACACCCCGTCCCCCGGAGCGACTTTGGTTGGAACCCTACCTGGCGTTGAACAGACTGCCTGTGCGAATAGAATTCGACCGAATCGAACCGTCCGAGGATTCTCCCAGAGAACCGCTTGTCGGCTCGCAGCCAAGCGCATGGACCCCCGCTTCCGAGGGTATCGTGATCGACGATCTCGATGCCGGGTTCTCGGTGGAGGACCGTGCCGACGACACCGGTCGTCGGATCGTGGCGGCGCTAATCGGCCTGGGTCGGCAGCGCGAATACGACCAGGGATTGCCGGTGGCCACCCAGCGCGCCGGGGAGTGGAGCCGGGCCACCATCGCCACGGGCTGGGGCAAGTACCGGCATACCGTGGCTGGTTCCATCCCGGGTGACGGTTCCGCCGTCGCCATCTTCGCCGCCGAACTGCCGGAACCGGGTCGATGGCGACTGGACTACCACGTGCCCGACCGGCACGGGCTTGCCCTTTGGGGTCCATGGTACGGCGCCCTCGGCACGCTGGCGATGACCGTGGTCGCCGACGATCTGGAAGTGGAGATCGCCTACGACGGGACCTCGGCGGAGGTCGGCTGGAACAAGATCGACGAGTTCGAATTCGTCTCGACGAACGTCCGTCTCGAAGTGTCGAACCGCACCGACGGCGAGATGGTGATCGCGGACGCGATCCGCTGGGTACCGCTCGATTGACCCCTCAGCGCGTCTCGCGAGCCGTCCGTAGGGGACGGGCTTGTCCCGTCCCGCCCCGTTCGAACCGAGGCCTTTTGTGTCGCGAACGCGGGCGAGGGCGCGCCCTACGGGCGCGATAGCCTCGCCCCTACGGGGCCTTCGTCGCCCGCGGGCGCTTCGTGAGTATCCTTGCTCAACCGTGCAGAGGGCGCGGCCTTGCATGAAACTTGGTTCAAATGTGCAGACAGGCGCCCGTCAAGAACGCTAGCGGGCGCGGAAGTCTCGCCCCCGCCGTCGCAGCACCTCCAAGCGGCTCAGGAAGTCGTCGCGACAGACGTAGCAGCCCTCGAACAGGCGGTGGCCGCTCGCCGGGTCGAAGGCGCTCCGGGCATGCATGATGCGGTGGTTGTCGAATACCTGGCACTCGCCGGCGGCCAACCGGAACCGGAACTGCAGTTCCCGGCTGGTCGCTATCTCGAGGAGTTTGCGAAAGGCGCGGTAGAAGTCCATCTGCCGCTCTGGCTCGATGTCGACCGGACCCAGCAACGCCGGGTGGCAGCGGGTGCCCAGGATGTCGCCGTCCTCGTCCACATCGATCACCGTCGCCCGGTTGACGATGTGCCAGTCGTCGGCGATCGACGAGAACGTGACCGGGCACCTGCTCAGGAGTTCGAAGCCAGCGCAGTCGGCGCGGCGTAGTTCGTCGGCACAAGCGATGGAATCCACCAGCACGCTCTCGCCGCCGGTCGCGTCGTTGACGAGGCAGTGAAGGAACTGGATCCCCGGCGGGTGCCGTCGGCTGCCGAGATCGTTGTGCGGGAGCAGCGCACGCGGCGTATAGGCGAGATTCTCGGCGTTGGGCTTCGATTCGACGCGGAAGTAGCGGCCGAAGTGCGACTCCTCGATGAAGGCGATGCGTTCGGCGAGCGCCATCACCGTGCGTTCCTCCACGGGCATTCCGGTAACGAAGCCAATCCCCGTGTCGTCGACATGGGAAAGAAGCCGCAGCAAGCCCGCGTCGCCGGTCATGGCTTCGCCGTAGTCCACCGACAGCGACGCCTTGTCCAGCTTGCTCGTCGGCCAAGCCCGTGCGCGGCGTTTTTGGTCCAAGCGGGCGGAACCCTCGGCCCGGTGCAAGTCGAGCCACGTCCAACTGTAGTGGCTGCCGTGGCAGGTGGCGTCGTGCGGCGGCCACTGGATATGCACGCCGTCTTCGTCGGAGGAAATCGAGGCCGGCGCGATGGTGAGCGGAACGGCAAGGAAGTCCAGCATCCGCTCCCAGGCATCGGGATGCGTGCAATGCGAACAATGGCAGTTTTCGCGCAGCCAATAGTAGAGATGTCGACTTTGCTGCCCATTGGGCCAGTTGATATGGATGCTGTCGCTCCCCGCCTCGAGACGGGGCAAATCGCGTGGCATTCTGTTGGGTTCGGACATCGCAACCACCCTCGAAGTCGCTCTCAAGCGTTTCTGATCGTTAGACCTCCATCCACGGGCAAGGCCACGCCCGTGATGTATTGTGCAGCGGGAAGCACCAGGCTCAAGGTCGCGTGGGCGACCTCTTCCGGATCCGCGTAGCGTCGGAGCGCGACCCGTCGACGGGCGAACTCGCGCTTGTCCGCTTCCGGAATGGACTCCGTCAGCCCCGTGTGGACGGGCCCGGGACAGACGCAGTTAACGGTGATGTTCTCAGTGCCGAACTCAACGGCGAGAGACCGCGTCAAACCGATCACGCCGTGTTTCGCAGCGGTATAGGGACTGGATCGTTTCGTCGCGCCCAGGCCTTCGGTGGAGGCGATATTGACGATCCGCCCGCCAGACGACTCACGAAGGTAGGGCAATGCCGCGCGGACGATGCGCACATGGGCGGTGAGGAGTACGTCGAACGCTCGCCGCCAGGTTGCCTCGTATTCGTCGCCGTCCACGGGCCCACCGGCACCGATGCCGGCGTTGTTGACGACGATGTCGATGCCGCCGAAGTGAGCGGCCACTTCCGGGATGACGTGGTTGATCGCGTCGAGATCGGCGACGTTCAAGGTCCACCCCTTCACCGGATAGCCCGCGTCGGCGATCTCGTGAACCACAGCCTCGAGGGGTTCCGCGTTGATGTCGAGCGCTGCCACCTTCGCGCCTTCGTCCGCAAACAGCGCGGCCGTGGCCTTGCCCATGCCGCTGGCCGCGCCGGTGACGATGGCCACCTTGCCTTCGATGGAGCGGCTGAGCTTGGTCAGTCTCATGCTCAATGGATTATCGCAGAAGCCGATCTCCATAGCGCCGTTGACGATGACCATTGTGTCGTCGTAGCGTGCGCCTTCCCACCTGGGTTCGGTAACAAAAGAAAGATGCCTGATTCGGCCAAGCAAACTCTCTGCGCCGCGGTCGACGCCTTGGCCCCGGAACTTGTGGCGGTTTCCCGGGAAATCCATGCCAACCCCGAACTGGCTTTCCAGGAAACGCGCGCCGCGGCACTCCTCGTGGCAACCGCCCGCGAACACGGTCTCGAGGTTGAGACGGGAAGCTACGGCCTCACGACCGCCTTCGAGGCGACGTTCGGGCCCGATGGTGGACACCCCAATCCGAACGTCGCCGTCCTGGCCGAGTACGATGCCCTGCCCGGGATCGGCCACGCGTGCGGGCACAACCTGATCGCCACGTCCGCGCTGGGTGCGGCGCTCGCCCTCCAGTCCCTACGCAACGAATTGCCCGGGCGGGTGACGCTGCTCGGCACCCCCGCCGAGGAGAAAGGCGGCGGCAAGGAACTGATGGCCCGCAAGGGCGCGTTCGAGAACGTCGACGCGGCGATGATGATGCATCCCGCCGGCATCAATCTCGCCACCATGGCGTCCATCTGCGTCGCCGAGGTGGACGTTGTGTACCACGGGCGCTCGGCCCACGCCTCCGCCATGCCGCACAAGGGTCGCAACGCGCTCGACGGCTTGCTGCTGGCCTACCAGGCCATCTCCAACCTGCGCCAGCACATCCGCCACTCCGAGCGCATACACGGCATCGTGACCGACGGCGGCCAGGCGCCCAACATCGTCCCCGACCGCGCCGCCGGCGAGTTCTACGTGCGTGCCAAGAACGCCGAGGACCTCGAGGCCTTGAAGCCCCGGGTCAAAGCCTGTTTCGAGGCCGGGGCCAAAGCGAGCGGCTGCGAGGTCGAGATGAACTGGGGCGCCGTCGACTACCTGGACATCAACACCAACTGGCCGCTGGCGGCTGCCTTCCAAGCCAATGCCGAGAGGCTCGGTCGGAAGTTCGCATCCGCCGAGGAACGCAACCTGTCCGGCGCCGGCAGCACCGACATGGGCAACGTCAGCCATCGCGTACCGTCCATCCACCCGATGCTCGCCGCCGCACCCCCGGCCGTGGTCATCCACAACCCCGAGTTCGCCAAGTACGCGGGTTCCGAGATGGGAGACAAGGCGGCGTTGGACGGCGCCAAGGCCTTGGCGATGACGGCCTACGACTTCCTGGCGGACGCTCGCCTGCAAGCGGACGCGAAACGCGCCTTCGCAATCGCCAAGGGCCTGGCCAGCTAGGTGACGGGAGGATTGGTGGGCCGTCTGGGGCTCGAACCCAGGACCAACGGGTTAAAAGCCCGGTGCTCTACCGACTGAGCTAACGACCCACGACCGTGCGCGGCGAAAAGCGCGGCGCATTGTATGTGCGGTTACTTTCAACGACAAGCCGCAATGGATCGCAATTGTCGCAATGGATCGCCGGAACGCGGGGGACAACCAGAGGTCGCAAGCGACCCCAGGCTAAATCCATTTCTCCAGATCAAGGCCTAGAACCTTCGCGAAGTGGCGCGGGTTGTTCGTAACCAAGATGCACCCGACGCTCAAGGCGTGGGCCGCAATCATGGCATCGTTGTTGCCGATCGGCGTGCCTCCCGCGAAGAGTTCCGCTTGGATGCGGGCCAACTCGTCGGCCGCCGGTCTGTCCCATGCCAACACATCTGTCAGCCGGTCGCAGAACGACCGAATCGCCTCGGCATGCCGCGCCACGCTCGCGGATCGCTGTGCGTCAAGCTGCAATTCCGCGTAGGTGATGGCGGAAATGCAGATGCCGACGCCGGAACGGGCCCTCGTCTGCATCGTTCTAAGCAGACGCGCATCCCGGTTCCGAATGACGTAGCTGCATATGTCCGTGTCAAGCATGTATGGCATACATCTGGGCGGCGAAACTGCGTACGACTAGGATTGCTGCGCAACGTGTGCCGTCCGTTATCCTCTACAGATCGACGGGTCGGGCGACCATTAGATCAGGCCGTTCCGCCATGAAGTCGCCGTCGACCGGCGGAGCCTCTTCGGCGAACGACTCCCAACTCTTGCGGACGGGTACGAGGAGGAGTGCGTCGCCCTCTCGGCGGAGGACGACCTCGCTGATACCTTCGAATTGAAGTGCCTTGGGAATTCGCACGGCCTGGCTGCGACCGTTCGTGAACAGTTTGGCGGTAGCCTCCATCGCCCGATCCTTCCCCAACGAGAAACGCCATCGGTATATCACAGACATATGCCGTGTGCAGATCTAGCCACGGTCGAGCCGCCCATCACCACTGACACTATGGCGGGCGGAACCCAAACGGTTTTTTCACGTTGCCATGATGACATCGTGACTTCATAGTCGCGCTGTCATGCCTTCAACCCAACTGACGATTCGCAACGTGGACGCAGACCTCGCGTCACGGCTGCGCGCCATCAGCAGCGAGCGGGGCGAGAGCCTGAATGCGACCGTGTTGCATGTGCTTCGGGAAGCCGTCGGCCCGGACCCCCGTCGCGCTCGCCTGCTCCACTACGCGACTTGGACGGAGGACGACGCGAAGGAGTTCGACACCGCCTTGGCGGAACAGCGGGTGATCGACCGAACGGATTGGAGATGAGGGCGATCGACCGACTCGTCCTCGACACCAGCGCCTACTCACACCTCCGCAAGGGACACCCCGAGGTACTTGCGAGCCTCACCGCCGCCGTTCAGGCTTCCATCCCCGTGATCGTGCTTGGAGAACTGGAAGCAGCGTTCGAACGTGGAAGCCGCGCCGCCGAGAACCAGCGCGTACTCGCGGAGTTGCTGGCAGAGCCGTTCGTCAACGTGCTCGACGTCATCTCGACGACCGTCCGTCACTATGCCCGCGTCTTCGTGTCGCTTCGAAACGCCGGCACGCCCATCCCCTTGATGGGGCACCTTGAGGATCAGGACTTCGCCGCCGTGCGACGCGTTGCCGCCGGTGCCGAACAGACCCTGCGCCGGATCGAGCAGGTGGCAACCCGCGCAGTTGCGGCCATCCGGCGCGGCGCCGTTCCGGTTGTTCGGGACGTCGTGGGCCGTTCCCATCCCATTGGAGCGACGCGTGCCGCTGAAGAACGCCTTGACAAGTCGTGCCGTCGAGCCGTGGCTGTTGTCGAGGGCATTGATCGGCCTCGGCGCCCTATAGTCGTACCATCGGCCCCCAAGGTTAGCCGGAACCAAACAACATGCTTGCAATCTTGCATTCCAAATGCACAATTGCAAGATGGCTAAGTCGCCGGGAACATATGTCGCCCGCTCCTTGGGGCCGGTGATCCGCCGTGCTTGCCGCGAGTTTCCTGTTGTCGTCGTCACCGGACCGCGGCAATCCGGCAAGACGACGCTGTTGCGCCGTTTGTTCCCCGACCATCGGTACCTGTCGCTCGACGCCCCGGATTTGCAGGCAGCCTTCGCGGCGGACCCCCGCGCACTACTCCGGCAGTATCCGCCGCCGGCGGTATTCGACGAGGTGCAGCGTGTCCCCGAACTGCTGACCTACGTCAAGGAGCAGGTGGATGCTCACCGACACCGAAGCGGCCAGTATGTGCTCACGGGATCCCAGAACCTCCTGCTGATGGAGGGTGTGTCCGAGACTCTTGCCGGTCGGGCGGCGATATTGCGCCTCCTGCCGTTCTCGCACCGGGAACTGGATCGCGCACCCGCAAGGCGATTGCCTTGGGAGATTGTCAGCAGGCGTCGAGGCAGCCTACCCGGTCCCGATTTCCTGTGGCGCAACATACTGCGCGGCGGCTACCCTGAGGTCGCGCTCGATGCGAACCGCGATTTCGCGCTGTGGCAGCGTAGCTACATGCAGACCTACGTGGAAAGGGATCTGCGCACGCTACGCCAAGTAGGCGACCTGACCCAGTTCCAGGACTTCCTGCGGGCGCTGGCCGCCCGCAGCGGGCAACTGCTCAACCTCACCGACCTCTCCCGTGACCTCGGCATTGCCCTCAACACGGCCAAGGCCTGGCTGTCAGCGCTGGAGGCGAGCTTCCAAGTTGTCGTCCTGCGACCCTACTTCGCCAACATCGGCAAGCGCCTGGTCAAGACGCCGAAGGTCTACTTCACAGACACGGGCATGCTGTGTTTCCTGACCGGCCTTCGCGATCCGGACGCTGCCGCTTTCGGCCCGATGAACGGCACCTTGTTCGAGACTGCCGTTCTGTCGGAGATTCTGCGCACCTACTGGCACCGGGGAGAAGAGCCTCGCGTTCATTTCTGGCGAACGTCCGCAGGCTCGGAGGTGGACTTCGTCGTCGAACACGGCGAAACCCTTGTTCCCATCGAGGTCAAACTGTCGGCCACACCGCGGCCCGCCATGGCGAGCGCCATTGCCAGCCTTCGAGCAGACCTGGGTGCCAAGGTGAGTTCAGGCTATGTCATCCACCAAGGAGAGGTCGAGTGGGCGCTGGGACCGCACGCCGTTGCGCTGCCTTTCGCGCGGCTTTGGCGATGATGGAGGCGACCCGTAGGGAACGGGCTTGTCCCGTCCCGTTGTCCAGCAAGCTGACGCGTAACGGCGCGGGCGACCGCGCGCCCTGACGGGCGCATTAGGGTCCCCCGACGATTCAGCCCTCGTCAAGTCCGTAAAGCGCGGTGATGTTGCCGTAGGTGGCCATTTCCACGTATTCGCCGGGCAATCCGTCGAAGTTGCGGGCAACGGCCTCGCGGCTGTGGGGCCACGTCGAGTCGCCATGGGGAAAGTCCGAGCCCCACATGACACGGTCGACCCCGATGGTCTCGAGATCGCGCACGCCAACCTCATCGTCCTGGAACGTGAACCAGACGTTGCGATGGAAGTAGTCGATTGGCGTCTCCGGCGAGTCGTAGCCTATGTGGTAGCGGAATTGTTCGAAGCTGTCCCCGAGCCGTTGCAGGTAGTACGGGATCCAGCCGATGTCGTTCTCGACGGAGATGACCTTGAGATCCGGGTACCGGTGGAAGACGCCCGATACCAAGAACGTCGTCAGCGTAAGCTGGATCGGATGGACTTGCCGGATCCAGGTCATCAGGAACGGTCGTTGGTTGTATCCGGCACCGCCACGGTCGGTCAGGATATGCATGCTCAAGGGCAACTCGAGCGCGCAGGCAGCCGCCCAGACCCGGTCGAAACGCCCGCTCGAGTAGTTCGGCCTGCCGGGATCCACCGAGATCATCGCACCGCCGAGACCGAGGCGCGCGATCCGCTCCAGTTCCCGGACCGCGCAGCCGACGTCGTCCATAGAGACCAGGCCGACCCCGAGCAGGCGACTGCGATCATAGGACGCGAAATCGGCAACCCAGTCGTTGTAGGCGGCGAACACCGCCGACTGCAGCTCGAAATCCGGAATACCGAACATGGGCAGTGCCATTGACGGATAAAGAATCTCGAACGAGACGCCGTCCAGTTCCTGGTCTTTCAAACGCTGCTCGGGGTCCCAGCCACCCGACAACAACTGCCCGTAGCCGCGCTCTTCCATTGCCGACCGTTGCCTCGGATCGTCGACGTCGGCGGCGGCGAACCCGGCGACCCGTTGCGGTCCAATCCCGTCGCAGACCAGCCACTCGCCTTCGAGCGGTCCACGCAACGAGTCGATGCTGTTCACGATCCGGGGTGCCCGGTCGCGTAGGTCCTTTGGCACACGTTGCTGCCAAAGGTCACCCGGTTCAATCACATGGGAGTCCGCAGAGCGCATCAATCACCTTCCGCCAAGAGCCGGTCGCCTCGCGCCGGGATGCCCATACTACCGTGCCCGACGAGTGCCGGTGTCTCACCTGCAACTCTTGCATCGGGCGGTGGCGAGTCCCGCCGTTGGTGTGTTAGGTTGCCGTTCTGCGTGACGACACGCATTCCGCAAGCCACCCTAGGGAGCCCACAAATATGTCAGACGTTGAAACACGCCTATTCAGCCTCGCCCAGGAGAACCTGGACCTCGGGCGCGACCCGGATTGGGATCTGAAGCTCAGCGAGTCCGACCTTTCGTCAATGGATGCCGTCGCATTCATCAAGCTGGTCAACCACGAGTTCGGCGTCGATATCCCGCCGGAAGACCTGGCCGATATCGATACGATGCGAGCCCTAGCGAAGTACATAGAGGGCCAGACCGCCTAAGACGGAAACGGACTGGCCCCACGGGCCCTCGGGCCGGGGTGCCAGTCCCGGCAATGACATAGTGGAATCACCGCGCGGCGTCAGTTCCCATCCAGCAAGCGTCGACGACCCTTGGTGGCATCCACTTGGCACGGTCGGCGGCACGGAGCTCGTTCACGTTGACTTGAGGCCCAACGAAACGTGCGAAGCCGCTGCCTTGAAGTGGCTGAATCCGGAGGAAACGGCCCGTTGGCGACGCTATCGCCATCCACGCCCCCAGCGGCAGTTCGCGCTATGTCGCGCGGTTTTGCGCGGCATGCTCTGCGAGCGCCTGCGTTGCACCAACGAGGAACTCCGGTTCGTCGCCTTGGAGCACGGCAAACCCGCAGCGTTCGTAGGCAAAACGCCGGTGTCGGCGAGCTTCAATGTCAGTCACGGCGGCAATCACGGACTGATCGCGTTTGCACCACAGGGCCGTCTTGGGGTCGATATCGAAGAACGACATCTCCGCCATGACCCCGATGGCGAGATCAGAAAGGTCTTTACGCCCGATGAACAAGATGCATTGGCATCCGCCGCAGGAGAACTCAAGACGAGGCTGTTCTTCAAGCTGTGGACACTGAAGGAAGCGGTTATCAAGGCGCTGGGGACCGGTTTCTCGCTGGACACCGCGAAATTCGAGCTTCCGCGGCCAATGTATCGAGACGGCCAGCGGCAGGCGCGTTTCGAACTGCCCCCGCTCCCGCAGTTGCCATGCCGCCCACGCGTGTCATGGCGGCTCGACGACCTCGGTAACGACGACTTCGCCGCTGCCGTCGCCCGGGAACTAGCGCTGGAACACAAGGAACCATGACGCCGAGAGTTGCCTGGGAGATACCGGAGCCGCTGTCCAGGTGCGACGTCCGCCTCGAGGACGACACGGTCACGGCCTTGCGGCGATACGGCAACCCGGATGGGCGTCGCCTGATTATCAGCCACGGCAACGGCCTGGCCATCGACCTCTACTACCCGTTCTGGTCGCTGCTCGTCGATGACTTCGATGTCATCGTCTACGACATCCGGAATCACGGACGGAATTCGCTGACCCCGATCGATAGACACAACGTCCCCACGTTCATCAGCGACCTGTACCGAATTCTCGATGCCATCGATGCCCACTTCGGTCCGAAACCCCGGGTCGGCGTGTACCACTCGCTTTCCGCGCTGATCGCGCTGCTCTCGCTGTCGTCGATCATGGCGAGTCCTTCATCCACGCACGGACCGGACTTCTCCACGCTCGTCCTGTTCGATCCGCCGCTGTACCGGCCGAACGTCAGCGAGACCCAGTTCGACGAACTCGCCGAATTGCTCGCGCACAGGACGCGCAGGCGCAGCAACGGGTTCGAAACGCGCCGGGACTTCGAGGAGTTGGTCCGCTACTCCACGAGCTTCCTGCGCGTCGTTCCCGGGGTACACGAACTCATGGCGACGACGACATTGAGAAGGTCTGCCGACGACGACTGCTTCGAACTACGTTGTCCGCCGGAATACGAAGCGCGGATCGTGGAGTTCGTAAGAAGCTACGCGGGGCTGGTCGACCTCGAGAACCTGCCGTGCCATGTCAAGGTGATCGGCGCCGATCCGACGTTGCCGTTCGCCTACCTGCCGACGTTGGATCTCGTGCAAATGGACACCGTCGACTACGACTTCCTGCCGGAAGCGACCCACTACCTGCAACTGGAGAAGCCCGCCGAGTGCGTTGCCGCGCTGCGCGATTTCCTCGACCAGGCCGCAAGGTGACCGCTGCGTTGGCGGTCAGCCCGCTGCCGCGGCGAACCGTCTTGGGGAACTGATCCAGTGGCGCCGGTGCTCGAAGGGGTAGCCGGGTACCGAGATCCGCGACCGTGCCTCGCCGGCGAACAAGCCTCGGAACGTTATCGCCAGTCCGGCCTCGTAGGCGCCCGCCACCGCGGTCACGAAGGCGTCGTCCTGATCAGTCCGATCCGTCTCGGCCAGCCGCTGGCTCGCCAACACACTCGGCGATGCTAACGACGCGGGCCAAAGGTCCGCAAAGCTCGCTGCAAGGATAGCTTGCGGGCCGATTTCGACGACGACCTCGACCCCGAGATTGGCCAGCGTTGCCACCGAACGATCCAGACCCGGCGTCGCTCGGCGTTGCCGTTGCCAGTAGGCCGCATCCAGAACCTCGTCCGCAGCCATCGCGCGACCCGTATCGCCGCTGACCAGTTCAAGCTTCGCCGGCGCGACATCAACGTCGACCAGTGCGGATTCCATGTCCCGAGCGGTGACCAACAGCAGGCCCTCGTCCAGACCGAAGACACCGGCTGCCTGACCGGCTGCGATCTCGCCGAGACCGTCGCCCGCGACGACGTTCGGCCGAACGCCCACGCTTTCCCAAAGCGCCGCCAGCGCAGACTGCAACGCCCACACCGACAGCGCCGACCACGCGGGATCGTCGAGATCGCCGGAGACGCCGAACATCACGTCAAGCAGGGAAGCTCCGCGCTGATTCCGAACCGCCTCGTCGCAACGGTCGAGGACGAGCCGGACTACGGGTTCGTTTCGGTAAAGATCCCGGCCCATCCCGACACAGGCCCCGCCCTCGCCCGTGTAGGCGAACGCGACCTTGGCCTGGCTGCCTTCCACTAGCGCGGGGGACGGCTTGCCGTCCGCGACAACAGCCTCCAAGCCCGCCCTCAACGAGCCCGCGTCCCGAAACACGACGCCGGCCCGATGGGCGAAGTGACTTCGCCCCACACCCGCCGTCCACGCCATATCGGCGAGCAGGCCGGGCAGATCCTCGTCAGTCAAGGTCGTTCGTTCGTCGAGCCAGTCCAGGTAGCTCTCGGCTAGGCGCTTCAAGGCATCGTCCGATCTGGCCGAAAGCGGCAGCAGACGCCCCTGCCGGACCTCAAGCGCCTGCTCCCGGGTCTCGCCGTCCGTGACATCCGATTCACCCACCGGCAGCCGAGGACCCGACGCCCAACCACGGCCCGTCCCACCGGCACAGGAGTACCTCTCAAGCACCACATGGGCGTTGGTGCCGGACAATCCGAACGCGCTCACCGCCGCACGCGGTGGGTGATCATCGTTTTCGGGCCAAGGCGTCGCCTCCGCGGTCACCCGCACAGGCAGCTCGTCCCAGTCCACGCGCGGGTTCGGATTGTCGAAGTGCAGGTGCTTCGGGATCATGCCTCGCTGCATCGACAAGATCGTCTTGATGAGGCCGGCGACGCCCGCCGCCCACTCCAGGTGGCCGATGTTGGTCTTCACGGTGCCCATGAGCAGCGGCCGGTCGGCTCGACGGTCCCGTCCATAGACGTTCGACGCCGCTCGGACTTCGATGGCGTCGCCCAAGCTCGTGCCCACACCGTGCGCTTCCACGTAGTCGACACTCGACGGATCGACCCCCGCACGGCCAAGGGCTTCCTCGATCGCCTGCTCCTGGGAGGGGCCGTTGGGCACCGTCATTCCCGCACTGACGCCGTTGTGGCTCACCGCGGAGCCCCGGATGACGCCCCAGATGCGATCCCCGTCCGATTCGGCGTCGGCGAGGCGTTTCAAGACCACGATGCCGCAGCCCTCCCCGCGCACGAATCCGTCCGCGCCCGCGTCGAACGTCCGGCATTTCCCCCGGCGCGACAACATGCCGAGTTCGGCCATGAACTTGGTGATTCCCGGCGACAAGACCGCGTTCGCCCCGCCGACGAGGGCGAGGTCGATCTCGCCCCGCCGCAAACCCACGCTCGCCTGGTGGACCGCGACCAGCGAGGAGGCGCATGCCAGGTCCACCGGCATGGCGGGTCCCGTCAGCCCTAGGGCGAAGGCCAGCCGACCGGCGGCCACGCTACCTGCAGTTCCCAGGTAGCCGCCTTCTTCGCCGCTGGCTTCGATCAGATCCCGATATTCGCTGGCCCCGACACCCGCGTAGACGCCGGTGCGGCTGCCAGCGAGTTCGCCGGGATCGAAACCAGCGTCTTCAACCGCCTGCCAGGCCACTTCCAGGAGCAGCCGTTGGCGCGGGTCCATCATGCGGGCTTCGATCGGCAGGATGCGGAAGAATCTCGAATCGAACTGATCGATGCCGTCGAGGAATCCTCCCCAACGGTAGCCGTGCCGCGTCGGATCGCCGGCAACCCCCGGCCAGGGTCCCGCGTCCCGCCGGCCTTCGGACACCGCGTCCACACCGGCGTCGAGCAGTCGCCAGAACGCGTCGAGATCCGGCGCGCCCGGGAACCGACACGCCATGCCGATGACCGCGATCGGATCGTTCTCCTGTTCGCCGCGGATTTCCGCCCCGGCCCGTCGCTGTCGCCGGGCATCCGTCTCGTCGTCGGCAGTTCCGTCGCTGCCGAGTTCGCGTACCAGGTGGCGGGCCAGGCTCTGGATATCCGGGTAGTCGAACACCACCGTGTTGGGCGCCACGTAGGCACCCGCTAGCGCCCGGTTCAGGCGATTGCGGAACTCGACGGCCATCAACGAGTCCATGCCGAGATCCACGAATCCCACCGCGGGGGACGGCTCCGTCGGCATCCTCAACACCGCCTTCAACTCCTGCTGGAGGAAGGCCACCAGGCGGCCTTCGCGTTCCGCCATGGGCGCGCTGCCCAGATCGGCGAGCAGGTCCACGGTGCCGGCCGACGACTCGTCGGTGTCGGTCTGGGTCTCGGCGAGCATGTCCTCGAGGAACGGCGGGTGATGATCCTGGCTTTCGGCAAACACCGGCCAATCCACCGATGTGACGGTGGCGGTCGTCAGGTCCTGCCGAACCAAACGGTCGAATGCCATGAGCCCTTTCTCGGGCGTCATCCAACCGGTTCCCGCGGCTTCTAGCTGCCGTGCAATTCGTTCGCGCTGCTCCTCCGCCTCGCCGAGGCCAGACCACGCGCCCCAGGCGATCGATTGACCCGGCAGTCCGAGAGCACGTCGATGGCCCGCAAGTTGATCAAGGAAGGCATTGGCTGCGGCGTGGTTCGCTTGCCCGGCGTTCCCGAGGACACCGGTTACGCTCGAAAACAACACGAAGAGATCGAGGTCCTTGCTTCTCGTCGCGCGGTGCAGATGCCAGGCGCCGATCACCTTGGGCCACAACACCTGCTCGAAACGGTCCCAGCTTAGGTTCGACAAGGCACCGTCGGACAACACGCCCACACTGTGGATCACGCCGCCGAGGGGCGGCAGCGAGTCGTCCATTCTCGCCAGCATCGCATCCACGGCCGAGGAGTCCGTGACATCGGCGAGTTCCACTTCCACCCGGACGCCCCGGCCCTTCAGTTCATCGATTGTCTGTTGCGCGCCTTCATCGGGTTCCCGGCGGCCGTTCAGCACGATCACCCCGGCCCCGTGATCGGCAAGCCAGCCGGCCACCACGCAGCCGATGCCGCCCAGGCCGCCGGTGACGAGATAGGTCCGATCCTGCCTTAGCGCACCGTCGGACATCGGCGGCGGCGTCAGTACGATCTTTCCGATATGGCGTGCCGACTGCATGAACGCCATGGCCGAACCGGTCTCGGCCAGCGGCCAGCGGCAATGCACCAAGGGGTTGATTTCGCCCGCCGCGATCGCCTCGACAAGTCGAGCGAGAATCGCCCCGGCGCGTTCGGGTTCGTCCCGCTTGCACACGTCGAGTTCGATGACGCTGTAGCCAACGTCCGGGCGGGCGGCGGCCATTTCGTCGGCGGTCCAGATGTCGCGCCGAGCGAGCTCGACGAAACGTCCGCCGTCGGCGAGACAGGACAGGCTCGCGGCGATGAAGCCCTCGCCCGTCAAGCTGTTCACGATGACGTCAACGCCCGCGCCATCGGTAACGTCCAATACGCGTTCGCCGAACTCCGTGGTCCGGCTGTCGAAGACATGTGCGACCCCGATCGAGCGCAGGAATTCACGCTTCGGTGCGCTCGCCGTGGCGATCACTTCCGCCCCGGCGGCGTGCGCGAGTTCGATGGCCGCCAAACCAAGGCCACCTGCCCCGGCGTGGATCAGCACCCGGTCGCCTGCCTTGAGATCCGCTGCCTCAAACGCCAAGGCGGCCGACACGAACACGCTCGGCACAGTGGCGAGCGCCGTCGTCGAAACCCCGGCAGGCGCCGGTACCACCAACGCCGCGTGCGTCACCGCCTCGGCCCCGAAGGTTCCGTCGCCGAGGCCGACCACGCGGTCGCCGACGGCGACGTTGCCGACCTCATCGCCGAGTTCGACGACCCGACCGACGAGTTCCTCCCCGAACAAGCCTTCCTGGAACAGACCCATCGCCCGGAAGATGTCCCAGAAGTTGAGCCCGACGGCGTCGACCGCGACCCGGACCTCATCGGGGGCCAACGCGCGAGCCGCCTGGGGTTGCACACGCAGCTTGTCGAGCGCGCCTCCCTCGTCAGCGTCGAGCAGCCAACCGGGCTCTTCGGGCAGTTCAAGGCGGGCGGGGCCTTCGTCGGACCGAACGAACCGGGCGACGCGGCGTCGACCGCCCCGGTAGGCGATGTGGGTCTCGGCATCGGGGGCGAGCAGTTCGTCGGCAATGTCGATGGGCGGCGAAGCAGGCCCGGGGTCGAGGTCGATCATCCTGGGCTGCCAATGCGGGGTCTCCCGGGCCAAGACCTTGCCGAATCCCCACAGAGCTGCGCCGACGAGTTCCCCGTCACGCTCGCGTTCGAGCACCTGCGCCCCTCGGGTCACGAACCAGATGCCTTTCTCCGGGACGGCGTCCGCATCGTCCATGCCTTGGGCCATGGCGAGGGCAGAGCCGACTGCCTTGCGCGTGTCCTCCGCCATTTCCCCAGTCGTGGCGCTCGCACCGTGGCCGGTGAGAGCGCGCAGGTGCACAACGCCGTCGAACGGGACGTCAGCCGGTAAGCGCTCGAACAGCGACTGCCAGGACTCGCGGTCGGTCAACTCGACCCACGCCTGGAACACGCCGGCAACGGCCGGCACATTCGCGTCCTCCGGGCCGTTCTCTCCGGCCACGACCACGGTTTGATTGCGCCCTGCCAAGGCGTCCGCCATTGCCAGACCCGTGCCCCCGTCGTCGGCCAGGACGACCCACAATCCCGTCGGCTCGGTGACTTCCGACGGGCCTTGGGCAACGATCACCCCCCGGTCGGGTTCCGTCGGGGCAGACTCGTCCACGCCCACGAACGCGACCCCCTCGAATCCGGAGTCCGCCAGCGCCTGTCGCCATATCGGGGGGGCCGCCAGGGCATGGTGCGGCCGATAGTCGTCGGCGAAACGCCACCAGCCGTCGAGTTGCCCGAAAGTGAGGTCGAGCCAGCCCTGGCCACGCAGGTTTTCCAACGCCACCAAGTGGCCCGACGGCGCCAGCAGATCCGCGCAGTGACCGAGCGTCTCGTTCAGATACCGCGTCGCGTGCAGCACGTTGGAGGCGATCAAGAGATCGTAGCCGTGGGCGTCGAATCCCTGAGCCACGGGATCCTTCTCGATGTCCAGCACCCGGTAGTCGATGGCCGACTCGGCACCCCCGAACCTGGCCTCCGCCTCGGCGAAGAAGCCGGCCGAAATGTCCGTATAGGTGTAGTCGAATCGACCGGGTGGAAGCTCGGGCAGGACCGACGCCGTCGCGGAGCCCGTACCGGCGCCGACTTCGAGCACCTTAAGCCGTCTCTCGTCCGGCAACTCGGCCAAGAGCGTACGGACCGCCTCAGCGAGCATGGCGTTGGCGGCGCGGGCGACCGGCGCTTTCAGGTAAAGGTCCGCGGCACTCGGATCGCCGCTGCTGAACAACAGGTTGAGCGGATCGGCCTCCCCGCGCAGTACTTCCGACAAGGCGCCGCCGCAGCGGCGGAACAATCCAATTTCGGTTGAACCGTGCGGGTAGGCGTCGGCCATCCGGTCCGCGAACGCCTCGGTGTCGTCCCCAAGCTCCCTCGGCAATGGCTCGTTGCTCCCCACGAGCACATCGAATCCGGCTTCGGTTTCCTCGAGCACGCCCGACCCGGCGAGCATTTCCAGCATTCGACGGAACAAGCGCCGGTGTTCGTCGGGCACACCCAGTTCACGACGGAGGTCCTCCGCGACCAGCGAGTCACCCCGGCTACGTTCCCAACCGAGCCGGTCCATCGTAATCAGCGCGTAGTGCCGCGACAGCCGTTCGAGGTCGGCAAGCAATTCCGTTCGCTTCTCGGCACCCACCCCCTCGGCCGCGAGATACCCGACGAATTTCTCGCATTGATCGGCCACGAACTCGGGACTCGGTAGAAAATCAGCCGGCTGGATGCCACCGGCCAGTGGTCCGTCCTGCCAGACCACCTGGTAGAGCAGCTCGTCGAGTCCCTCGACGGCGGCAAGGAGCGCCGCCCGGGTCGCCCGCTTGACCGTGTAGCCCTGCAATGTGCCGAGTAGCACACCATTCGTGTCGTAGATGTAGAGATCACCCGTCACGACCTCTGCCTCGGTGTCCGACGCCCCGTCTCGCCGGTTCAGCCGGACGTGACAGACCACCTTCGTCGGCAACGGTCCGGTGACGGTCAGCCGTTCCCAGCCGAACGGCAGGTACGGCGTCTCGTCGGCGGGGCTGTCATGGCTGCGGGCAACCGAAAAGACCTGGAAGCACCCGTCGAGCAGCACGGGATGAACGGCGCCGTCCATGGGATCGACGCCTGCCGGCAACACCACTTCGCCGAGCGCTTCCCCGGGGCCCGACCAGATCGCTTCCAGCGTTTGGAAGGAGGCCCTAAGCTGGATGCCGGTCGCCGTCTTGGCTTGGTAGAACTCGGCAACATCCCGCGCCGACAAGGAGCGGCGAAGCTCTGCGAAATCCGCGGCTTCGGCGGCTGGTCCGGCGGCAATCTCCGAGACCTGGCCCTCGGCGTGCAGCGTCCATTCGGCATCTTCCCCGCCCTTGCTGAAGATCTCGACCCGCCCGGTCGACGCGCCAACGACGAGCTGGACCTTGCGGCCTTGCACTACCGGCTCCACCCCGTCTCCGGCATCGTCCTTTCGCGTGGGCGGGAACACCAGGGGGCTGCGTATCTGCAGGTCTTCCACGGTCGCCGACCGAGCACCGTCCGCAAACGGCACCGATACCGCCATCGCGCCGTACAGCGCTCCCGGCGCGAGCACGTGGTCGAAGACCCGGTGGTCGTTCATCCACGGCGGATCGGAGGCGTACAGTTCCGTCTCGAAGTCGACCTCGCCCCGGGGCGATTCGTGGCGCACGCCGAGCAACGGGTGACCGACTTCGGAACGGCGGCGCTTGGGCGCTTCGATCCAATGCCGATGGCGCTGGAAGGGATAGCCCGGCAACGCGATTCGACGCCGCTCCTCGCCGGAGAACAATCCCGTGAAGTCCAACGCAAGGCCGGCCTCATAGGCACGGGCAACGGCCGTGGCGAACGAGTCCTCAACATCGGCAAGCGATTCGTCGCGCGACGGCCGGCGCAGGCTCGTGAGGACCGCAGGCACTCCCGAATCGGCGGTTGGCCAGCCCAACGAGACCATCGGACCGAGCACGCCATGCGGGCCGATCTCGACGACGACATCGACCCCGAGCCCGGCAAGCGTCTCGATCGAGGCACTGAACGCCACCTGCTCCCTAGCCTGTCTGCGCCAATAGGCGCCGTCGAGCCGCGCGTCCGACTCCACTTCTCGTCCGGTCAGACTGCTCACGACGACGATCTCGGGCTCGGCCACTTCAACCGAGTCGAAATAGGCTTCGAGTTCCTCGAGCGCAGGGTCCACCAAGTGGCTGTGGTACGCCGGGCTAGCCCGCAAACGCGCCGTACGCACGTTCTGCGCCTCGAAGTGTTCAAGCACCGCCTCGATGTCCCGTTCAGGTCCGCTAATCGCCTGGTTGGTGCCGTTGTCCGCCGCCATGCTCAAGCCGGGTCCCTCGCACGACGCGTTGTGTTCTTCGACCGCCGCACCGACGACATCGGCGGACGCGAACACGACCGCCATGGCACCTTTCTCGGGCAATGCCGCGATCAAATCGCCGCGCCTGGCGGCGAAGCCTAAGCCCTCCTCCAGGGTGAACACGCCCGCCGTCTGGGCCGCCGCGATTTCGCCGAGGCTGTGTCCAACCGCGACGCTTGGTCGAACCCCAATACCGGCCCAGAGGGCGCTCAGCGCACACTCCAGGGCGTAGATGGCGGGCTGCGTCCAGGACGGATCGTCGAGCGCTTCGGCGGTTCCTTCGGCGCCTGCGAACATCACGTCGATCAACGAGGTTCCCCGCCATTCCCGAAGCAGGGCGTCGCACCGGTCCAGTACGGCCTTGGCGACGGGCTCGGTCTCGTAGATGTTCCGACCCATGCCGATCCATTGGCTCGCCTGCCCGGTGTAGGCGAAAGCCACCTTCGGCGCGTCTCCGCCCGCGATCCGCTGCGTTTGCGGACCTTCTGCGACCACCTTGTTAAGCCCTGCGCGAAGGGAAGCCACGTCGCTGAACACGACCCCCGCCCGGTGCGGGAAATGACTCCGCCCCATGCTGGCGGTCCACGCCAGATCCGAGAGCGGCACCGCCAACCCGTCCGTCGACTCGTTCTCGTCCAACCATCCGAGGTAGCGCACTGCCAGATCGCCGACGGCCGCTTCCGTCTTGCCGGAAAGCGGCAGCACGCGAACACGTCGTTGTGCGACCGATTCCGCTTCGCGTTGGTTCACGTCGACTAGGGGAAGCGGCTGCGGCGGACCCGCTGCCAAGTGCGCGTCGCCGGTCAGCGAAGTTCCGGCGGCACCATAGGACTCGAGCACCACGTGGGCATTGGTACCCGAGAAGCCGAAGGAGTTGACGCCGGCCCGCCATGGCCGGTCGACGTCGGGCCACGACGATGCTTCGGCGGTCACCTTGAGGGCCAGTCGGTCCCAATCCAACCCAGGGTTGGGACTTTCGAAGTGCAGGTGCCTGGGGATGGTTCCACGCTTCAACGCCAGGGTGGCCTTGATCAATCCGGCAATGCCAGCGGCCGACTCCAGGTGGCCGATGTTGGTCTTGACCGAGCCGATCAGCAGGGGTCGGTTTGGGTCGCGACCCCTGCCGTAGACTGCACCCGCCGCGCCAAGCTCGGTGGGATCGCCCACCCGGGTACCGGTGCCGTGTGCCTCGAGGTAGTCGACCTCGGAAGGAACCAGCCCGGCCCGGGCCAGCGCATCCTCGATGGCCCGCTGCTGCGCCGGACCCTCCGGCACGGTCAGTCCGGGCCCCGTGCCGTCCTGGTTCACCGCCGAACCGCGGATGACCGCCCAGATGCGGTCGCCGTCCCGCTCCGCCTCGTCCAGGCGCTTCAAGACCACGATGCCGCAGCCTTCTCCCCGCACGTAGCCGTCGGCCGCCGCGTCGAACGTCTTGCACCGTCCGTTCGGCGACAGCATTCCCGCCTTGGCGCGGAGCGCGCTCAGACGTCCGAACAGAATCGCCTGGACGCCGCCGACCAGGGCGAGGTCGGCATCCCCTCGATGCAGTCCGGCAACGGCTTGGTGCACCGCGACCAGCGACGACGAACACGCCGTGTCGACGACCATGGCCGGTCCTTCGAATCCGAGCACGAAGGACACCCGCCCGATCGCGGGGCTCAAGGAGCTGCCGGTAACCGAATACAGACCCGCGGCGGCTTCGGCATTCTCCCGGGAGGCGAGTATCAGGTGCCGGTAGTCGTTGTTGCTCATGCCGGCGTATACACCTGTGCGCGTCCCGGCAAGGCTTTCCGGATCGATCCCGGCGTCCTCGAGCGCCCGCCAACAGGTCTCCAACATCATCCGCTGCTGGGGGTCCAATAGCTGGGCTTCCAGCGGCGAGATGCGGAAGAACTCCGCATCGAACTCATCGATGCCGTCCACGAACGCCCCGAATCGGCAGGCATCCCACTCCACCGGGCCATCCGGGAAGAGCACCTGGCCCACCCGGCCGACGCCCGAGCCCGGGACGCCCTCCGTCACCGCCGTCTCCCCTTCGGACAGAAGCCGCCAGAACGCCGACAGGTCGGGGCCGCCCGGGAAGCGGCATGCCATTCCCACGATGGCAACC
The DNA here is from genome assembly GCA_026705345.1 of Gammaproteobacteria bacterium. Lineage (GTDB taxonomy): Bacteria > Pseudomonadota > Gammaproteobacteria > Pseudomonadales > Azotimanducaceae > VXYL01. Next base: position 17,704 of record JAPPAV010000063.1, on the reverse strand, counting down.
GGTGCCCAGGAGTGCGCAGCGGACTCCGTTCGCGGACCGGTAGTGGGTTCGTTCGAAGGGCTGTTCATTTCGCCTCCCGCTTGTCCAGCGACTGAGTTGACTCCCAAGGCTGCGATTGCGCGCCGATAATGTAGCGGTATAGCTCAACTGCGAGGTGGGTGTCATCTTCCTCGAGTAGCCGCATTGCCGCCGCCGTGAGCGCTAGCGTCCCGCATGCTTGCTCCGCCACGACGCTGTGCGTCGCCGATCGAGGTTCGAACGCACTGCGGGACCCCACCACATCGCTCGGGCCGCACTGGCCCAACCGCGTACCGGAGGCGTCGTAGACGGAGCCGCGGCCTGCCGTCATCATCTGCACACCCGCCAAGGGCCGGCCCGTGGCGACGATCGCATCCCCCGCCTCGTACTCGCAATGCTGCCCCCAATCCCCTAGCCGATTGACGAGGTCTTCGAACCAAGCGTGGCGATCCAGCTGATGCGACATCGCGTCCGCCACCGTCTCGAGCAACGCGGCCGATCCGTTCTCGCCATCTGTGGCGAGATAGTCCTCGATAACAATGTCTTCGCACCGCTCCAAGCCGAGGTCCGCGTTCGGTACGAACAGCAGGCCGTCGAACACTGGCGGCGACAGGTTGCGCCGCAGTTCGTCGACGAAACGTGGCGATGCGCCCGCAATCACAACACGCGTTGCCGCACCGTGTGCTGCGCGCATGAATCGGCCGAGCGCGTTGACCGAGGAGAAGTCGAAGCCCGAGACACCCCCGAAGTCGAGCAGCACGCACCGGGGTCTCGGGTCGTCGCCGAGTGACTCCGTCAGCCGATCCGCCAATGGATATCCGCTGCCGAAGAAGACGTAGCCCGTTAGCCGATACCCGTGCACGCGGGTGCCTGCCCCCTGCAGGATGGCCCTTTCAGGAATCGGACGAAGTCGCTTGCTCCGGCGTTCTTGGGCCGTGTAGCGGGGTCCGATCACCTGGATACGGCTCATGCGAATCACGAAGAACGCGATCGTGATGGCCATTCCCACCGCGACACCTTCGAAGAAACCCAGCGCGGTGATGGTGATGAACATCACGACGACGATGGCATAGTCGGAGGCGGGGATGCGTCTTTTGATCTTCACTAGCCACTCGTCGACCATGGCGATCCCTGTGAAAAGCAGGACGCCGCCCATGAGCGGCACGGGGACAAGCTTGAGCAAGGTATCGCCGACGAGCAGCGTCGAACCGATCAGCAGTGCCGCCACGATCCCCGTGAACCGCATGTCGACTCCGAACATCAGGCTGCGCATCGACGTCGGCACGACCATGCATCCCGGGGGCGCACCGCCGAGCCCGGCCAGTGCGCCCGCAAGCCCGACGGCGCGGAATTCGTGGTTCCAGTCCAGATCCCGGTTGGCTGCCACCTCCAAACCGCCGACGTACATGACGATGCACAACAGCGTCACGAGAACCAGGGTCAGCATGTTGGGTATCTGGTGGGCAACCGCCCCCCAGTCCACCAAGGCCATGTCCTCGAGTCCGAAACCGGGCCACAGACGGCCCTCGGAGATGCCCGCGAACAGGATCCCGGCTCGCACGGACTCGTCCTCCGAGACGCCAAACAGCGCAAGGCCGAGATGACACAGCGCCGCGGTCACCGGGAAGCTTATCGGAAGGATCAGAAAGCTGTTCCATCGCTTGGTCGCAAGATATAGGCCGACACCGTACGCAATGCCGACACCCCAGTTCGCGGCCACGAACGGCTCCAACAGGGTCGCGAGTGTTGCCCATTCCAGTTCGACGCCCATCAGCGAGAACGCGACCAGGCACGCCACCCCACCCGTTCCGGCGACGAAACCCGAAGACACGGGGTAAGGAATGAAGCGGATCAGGTTGGCCAACCCGAACCGCCCGATGAGCCAGGTGCAAAGTCCCGTTGCCAAGGCGCAGACGACGATGATCGCGACCATGGTGGCAAACAACGCTTCGCCTTCCACCGTCAACGCGCCGGCGATCACGGCGAGCACGATCAACGTGGGGACGGGCGGTGCCGATACCGCGCCCTTGAAGCCGCTCGTCAAGGCGAGCACCAAGCAGGCGACGAAACATCCGAACAGTACTAGACCGACGCCTTCCGACGTAAAGGCTGCCAAGGAACCCGAGAAGATGAGCGTCGCGAGCGAGATCTCGCCGACGATGACCGTAATGCCCGACACCAAGCCGACTGTCACCGCAAGCAGCGTTCTCCTCGAGAACACATGCGTGCCCACGGCCGCGGTCAGCTTGCCGAACGGGTTCTCCTCCACGCAGTTCTCCCTGTCGCCCAGTGACAGCCGCCCAATCGACAAGGCGGGTACTGCGAGCCTGTCGGACAATCCCAAGACTATATGGCGTCCAAATTCAACGCCAGCCGCGGGCGCCGTCCGCTATTCCCCCGCCGGGCAATAGCGGGTGGGGTCGATCTGGCCCGCGGTGCCGAACCCGGCGCGCCGTATGCGGCAACTGTCGCAGAGTCCGCAGGCCTCGCCGCGGCTGTTCGGCTGGTAGCACGACACCGTGGCGGCATAGTCCACCCCCAGTTCGATCCCCCGGCGAATGATCTCGGCCTTGGCAAGGTCGATGAGTGGTGTATGGATCTCAATCTTGCCGCCTTCCACCCCTATCTTGGTGGCTAGATTCGCCACTCGCTCGAAGGCTGCTATGAAGGCTGGGCGGCAGTCCGGGTAGCCCGAGTAGTCCACGGCGTTGACGCCGATGAACAAGTGGCGCGCCGCGAGCGTTTCCGCCCACGCGAGGGCGAGCGCGAGAAACACGGTATTGCGGGCCGGGACGTATGTAATGGGGATGCCCGCGGTTGGCGACTCGGGAACGCGAAGCCCGGGATCGGTCAGCGCCGATCCACCGAAAGCGGCGATGTCGACTTTGACGACACGATGCTCCACGACGCCCATCGAGCAGGCGACACGTCCCGCCGCGGTGAGTTCCACGCCGTGTCGTTGACCGTAGTCGAACGACAGCGCATGACAGGCGTAGCCTTCGTGCTTGGCAATCGCGAGAACCGTCGCCGAGTCGAGGCCCCCGGAAAGCAGCACGACAGCACGCTCGTTCATCGCCCCGGTTCGTCTCCCCAAAGCACCTTGTGAAGCTGGATCTGGAAACGCACATCGAGCCCGTCGGCCAGGATCCAGTCGGCCAACTCGGTGGGGTCCATCTGCCCCGCCGATGGCGAAAACAAGACGTCGTCCACCCGGTTGGTCAGATCGTGTTCGGCACAGCACGCCTTCGCCCATTCGTAGTCGACACGGTGGCAGATCACGAACTTGACCTGGTCCTGGACCCTCAAATGGCGCACGTTCTCGAACCGGTTGCGGTGCGCTTCTCCGGAGCCCGGAGTCTTGAAGTCGACCACCCGGGAAACGCGCGTGTCCACTGCCGCGATGTCGAGCGCGCCGCTGGTCTCCAGGGACACGGCGTAGCCCGCATCGGCGAGCCGGGACATCAGGACATTCACGCCCGGCTGAGCCAACGGCTCGCCGCCGGTAACGGTAACGTGCCGGGACGGATGCTCCTCGACCCGACGGCAGATGTCGTCGATGGGCAGGGTCGAACCTCCCGTGAACGCGTAGGCCGTGTCGCAATACCGGCAGCGCAGCGGGCATCCAGTCAAGCGTACGAACGTCGTGGGACGGCCGACGCTTCGAGCTTCGCCCTGCAGCGAAAAAAAGATCTCCGTTACGCGGAGCGTGTCGTTCGATCCGCGGGTTTCGGGTGAAACCCGGATCGAACGCGGCGAGGTGGTAGTCAACGAAGTTCGGCGATGTACTTCCGCGCAAGGCCCGCCGCGGTGCTGGTGGGATGGTCGTTGATCACGCGGTTCAAGTACTCCCGCGCGCGGTCCGTGTCGCCGAGCACGTTGTAGACCTCGCCCAGCTTGTAGAGCGCGTCGGGGACCTTCGGGTGATCGTCGTACAGCAGTTCCACTTGCGCGAAGTGGGCCCGTGCTTCTTCGTACTCCTTCAACGCGAGGTGGATTTCTCCCCGCCAATAGAAGGCATTGGCGGTGAACTCGCCGTTGGGATAGTTGCTGATGATCTCTCGGAACAGGGCCAAGGCACGCCGGTATTGGGGTCGTTGCTCGGACTCGGGCAGCGGACGCGCGGAATTGACCAGTTCGATCGCCACGTTGTACGCCTCGCGCTCGGTGACCGGTACCGGCGGCACGTCCGAAGGCGCATCCGGGGCGCCAGGCTCCCCGTTCCCAGTCGCCGCTTCACCGCCGCGGAGTTCCAGAAGGCGTTGGTCGAGTTCGATGTAGCGTTCTCGCTGTTCGCCCTCCAGGCGGTCCATGCGGTGATTCAGTTCCTCGACCACGCCATGCAGTCGACGGACTTCGTCCTGTAGGAGCTGGTACTCGTAGTACAGGGTATTGACTTCGGCGTCCGATTCGACCGGATCGTCATCCCGGACCACAGGCCGATCCCGCACGACTTCACCCTGAGACTCCTCCACGGGCGCGGGCGCGGCGAATGCATCCGCCGCAAGGACCCAGTGTGCGGCGGCGAATGAGCACGTCGCGAGAAAACCGGCGCGGGCCGCCACGAGGGCGGCCCTTACAGGGCTGCGCAAGTGGCCGTGTGCGTCCACGCTACTCCCTATTCGGCGAACGCCCCGAGTGCGGTCTACCGATTGTAGCTAATCACCGCGCGGCGGTTCTTCGCCCACGCACTTTCGTCATGTCCCGGGTCGACCGGCCGTTCCTCGCCGAAGCTCGTGCCTTCGATCTGGGTGGAACGAACCCCCGCCGAGATCAGGTACCGCCTCACCGCCTGCCACCGTCGTTCGCCGAGTGCGAGGTTGTATTCGCGGGTTCCGCGCTCGTCGCAGTGGCCTTCGATCTTGACGCTGAAGTTGCGGTAGGCGCGAAGTTGCTGGGCGTGCATGGCCAAGACGCGAATGTCGGCCGGGGCGAGTCTCGCCTGGTCGTATTCGAAGTAGAAGATGGCGTCAAGCGGCTCCGTGGCGCCTGGCAGCGTGATGTTTCCGTCCGGGTCAATGGTCGGGAGCGCCGGATCGGGTTGCCTCGGTGGGTCGGTAGGCGTCACAACGGGCGCCTTTATCTCCTCGGGCTCCGGGTCTGGCTCTTGAGGCGCACTCTGGCACGCGCTGAGCAAAGCACCGGCAAGAAGCAGCGCCGACAGCGCACCGAACATTTGACGAATCATATCTCCTCCCATATGTCGCTATCCGTTGTCCCTGCTAACGACCGTCGCGCAACGCATCGATGAAAGGGGACCACGCCGGATCGCGTACGTCGCCTGCGGCTTCCGGCAACAGGTAGCTGAACCCGTTGTCGATCGAAACAACTGCGAGTATACCCCTGCCGAGGTCTTGGGTGGCGTAGATCATCATGGTGCCGTTGGGGGCCAGCGACGGCGATTCGTCCAGCGAGGTTTGCGTCAGCACCCGCACGGTGCCGCGCTCCAGATCCTGCCAGGCGATGTGGTAGACCCGGTTCCGGCGGTGCACGTAGACGAGGTGCCGACCGTTCGGCAGGAGCCTGGCCCGGGCGTTGTAATCCCCTTCCCAGGTCAGGCGCTCCGGCAACAGCCGGTCGAGCCGAACCCGGTAGATCTGGGGCTTGCCGGGCCGGTCGGACGTGAAGATCAGGCTCATCCCGTCGGCGGTCCAACTCGGCTCGGTGTCGATGGCGGTCGGCCAGCGCGTGATCCTGCGAAGCTCGCGGCTGGCCAGATCGAGCGTGTATATCTCGTTGTTTCCATCCCGGGACAGCGACATAGCGAGCTTCGTGCCGTCCGGTGAGAATTCGGGGGCGCCGTTGATACCGGGGAAGGCCGCGACGTGGGTACGCTCGCCGGTAGCCAGATTCTGAACCACGATGGTCGAGCGGCCGGTCTCGAACGAAACGTAGGCGACTCGGCTGGCGTCCGGTGCCCAGCTCGGCGACAGCAGGGGCTCCTTGGATCGGAACACGGTTCGCGCTCGGGCGCCGTCCGCGTCCGCGACCTTCAGATGATAGGTCGGCGAGTTGGTCGCGGCGTCCTCGACCAGGACATAGAGCAGCTTCGTCGAGAAGGCGCCCCGGATCCCGGTGATGTGCTCGTAGACCTCGTCGGAGATGCGGTGGGCGATGTCCCGGAGCTTCTCCGGCGCCGCCGTGATCCGCGCCGAGGCGATCTCGCGTTCCGACGTCACGTCGAACAGGTGGTAGACGACCGAGACCGCGCCGTTGGCTTCCGTCCACGCACGTCCGATGACCAGGTAGTCCATGGCGAGGATGCGCCAATCCCGGAAGAACACCTGGTCCGGCGCGGTCGGGTACGACAGCATGTTGTCCGCGGGCAGCAGCGAAAATTGTCCGCTGCGCGTCAAGTCGAAGGCGACGATGCCCGCCAAGTCGACGCTGGCCATGGGATCCGGTTCGTCGGGATGCATCGCACTGCCGAACGGCGCCACGGCCACCTTGGTGGGACTGTCCCAGCCCTCGGGGATCAGGATTTCAAGGGCCTGCGCCCCCTGCACCGCGAAAGCCACGGCAGCCAGGCACAGCGTTTTCGTTAGCTTGTCCGCGTTCAACGCAGTAGATCCTCCGGTTTGAACAAAAGGGTGAAGCGGCGGAATTTCTTCTCGAACAGGCGGCTCTCCTTCGGCACGTCGAAACGTTCCACCCTGCGGACCGCCTGCTCCGCAGACCGGTCGAACGCGGGGTTGCCGCTCGACTCGATGAGGGTTACCGACAACAGGTCACCGGACGGCACGAGGTCCACCCGCAGCCTCGCCTGCATTCCAAGACGGGCACTCGGCGGGCGCGACCAGGCCTGGATGATCGCTCTTTGGATCCCCTCGGCATATGACATCGTTTCGGCGTCTGCCTCCAAGTCGCGCAGGTCCGCCAGTTCCTCCGCCAGGGCCAGTTGCGTCGACTGTTCCGACAGTTCCTGCAGGCGGTCTCGGCGCTCGCGTTCCTCCTGGGCGCGACGCGCTTCCTCAGGGTCGGGTTTCGGCGGCTGCTCGACGGGCGCGGCGGGCGTCGGTGTGGGTTGCGGCTTCGGTTCCGGCGGCGGTGCGCCTTGCGGCGCGGGCGTCGGTTCCGGCTTCGGCACCGGCGGCGGTGCCGGCTTCTCCATGACGATTAGCGTGGTTTCGATGGCACGCGGCTCGTAGAGGCGCAAATCGTCCGTTTCCGGCTGCCAGTTCTGCAGCAGCAGCGCGAAAACGCCGCAGTGCAGCAAGAGCGCCAACGCCAGCGGAAAGGCATAGTCGCGGACGATGCTCACGGTGGTCTCCTAGCCTTCCCCGCCGGGTTCCAGGGACTCGACCGGATCGGTGATCAGTCCGATGCTCGTCGCGCCCGCGCCCTGCAGCACCGACATGACCCGAACCACCTCGCCGTACGGCACGCCCTGGTCGCCCCGGACATATACCGGCAGGTCGGGTCGCACCTCCAAAATCTTCTCCGCCTGGTCGAGAAGCGAGAAGATCGTCGCCCGGGTCCCTTCGGCACCGGGACGCGGCATGCCCGTGTTGACGAAGATCTCGCCGTTGGCGTTGACCGTTACCACCAGCGGATCCTCCTCGTTGGACAGCGGCTGCGAGTCGGCACTCGGCAGATCCACATCCACGCCCTGGGTGGTGAGCGGTGCGGTGACCATGAAAATCACCAGGAGCACGAGCATCACGTCGATATAGGGCACGACGTTGATTTCGGACATCGGCTTGCGACGGGCTGCCATACGCTATCCCCAACGACTCAAGCGCGCCAAACCGTCTAACCCGCGACCACGGTGCGGTGCAGGATGGATGTCAACTCGTCCGCGAACGCCTCGTAGCGCTTCATGAGCACCTCCACCCGTGCGGCGAAGCGGTTGTAGCCGATCACGGCCGGGATGGCCGCGAAGAGTCCCATCGCGGTGGCGATCAACGCCTCCGAGATACCCGGTGCAACAGCAGCGAGCGTCGCCTGGGTCATCGTCGCGACGCTGCGGAAGGAGTTCATGATGCCCCAAACGGTACCGAACAGGCCGACGTAGACGCTGGTCGAACCAACCGTCGCCAGGAAGGGCAGGTGGCGGCCCAAGCGCTCCTCCTCGTGCGTCAAGGCCACGCGCATCGCCCGTTGCACGAACTGCATGACGGCGTCCGGATCCGTCGTGCCGGCGGCGGACAGTCGCTGGTATTCGCCGAACCCGGCGGCGAAGACCGTCTCGATCCCGGTGAGGTCGTCCTCCCGTTCGGCGAGTTCGCCGTTGAGTTCGGCAAGATCGATGCCGCTCCAGAACTCCTCCTCGAAGTCGTCGATCTCGCCCTGAACCCGGTTGAGCCCGAACCAGCGCTGAAAGATCAAGACCCAGGATGCCAGCGAGGCCAAGAGCAGGATGGCCATGACCGCCTGGACGAGGGGGCTCGCATTGGCGATAAGTTCCAGAATCGAAGCGGGCTGGGTCATGTCTGCTCTCCCGTATTGTCGCCTTCACTCACCGGGTTGTCGTCGCGCCGCGAGATCCAGTTTCAGCTGCCCGTCGCCCGCGGTGCCGCCGGGGACCAGCCCGAGGTGGCGGTAGGCCGCCTCCGTGGCGACCCGGCCGCGTGGGGTGCGCATGATGTAGCCTTCCTGGACAAGGAACGGCTCGATGACGTATTCGATGGTGTCGCGTTCCTCGCTGATCGCCGCCGACAACGTCTCGACGCCGACGGGGCCACCGCCGAACTTGCCGGCAATGGCTTCGAGCAGGATCCGGTCCATGCCGTCGAGGCCCCGACCGTCCACCTCGAACATGCTCAAGGCCGCATCCGCCGTATCCCGGGTGACGGCGCCACTGCTCTTGACCTCCGCATAGTCGCGCACGCGTCGAAGCAGCCGGTTGGCAACACGCGGCGTACCACGCGAACGCCCGGCGATTTCCTTCGCTCCGGCGGACTCGACGGGAATGCCGAGTTTCCCGGCAGAGACGGCGACGATCTCCGCCAATTCGTCCGGCGAGTAGAACTCGAGGCGCTCGACGATGCCGAACCGGTCGCGAAGCGGCGAAGTCAAGAGGCCCGCACGCGTGGTCGCGCCGATCAGGGTGAAACGCTTGAGCGTTAGGACGATGGACTTCGCCGCCGGCCCCTCGCCGATCAGGATGGGTAGCTTGCCGTCTTCCATCGCCGGATAGAGGATCTCCTCCACCACCGGCGAAAGACGGTGGATCTCATCGATGAACAGCACGTCGCCGTCGTCCAGGTTCGTCAACTGGGCGGCGAGGTCCCCTTGTTTCTCCAATACCGGTCCCGAGGTTGCTTTCACGGCGACCTTCATCTCGTTGGCGACGATGTGCGCGAGGGTCGTCTTGCCGAGACCCGGCGGACCGAAGATCAGCGTGTGGTCCAGACAGTCGCCGCGCCGGCGAGCGGCCTCGATGAAGATCGCCATCTGTTCCTTGACCCGGTCCTGGCCGATGTACTCGGCGAGCCGCGACGGCCGAAGGGCGCGGTCGAACGAGCGATCCTCGTCGCCGACGGCGCCGGATGTGATTCGATCGGGCTGCAGGCTCATTCCGTCGCCAAGCGCCTGAGCGCTTCCCGAACGAGGTTCTCGACATTCGAAGCCGTCCCGTCGGTATCGGCCAGCTCGCCTATCACTTGGTTGGCCTTCGTCTCGCGGTAGCCCAGCGCGATCAGCGCCAGCACGGCCTCGCGTGCGGTGGGGGTACTGCCGACGCTGGTGCTGGCGGACAGTTCCCTAACCTTGTCCCGGAGTTCGACGACCAGACGCTGCGCGGTCTTCTTGCCGATTCCCGGCACGCGTACCAAGGCAGTCGTGTTGCCGCTGGTGATCGCACTCGCGAATACGTCCGGCTCGACCGTCGACAACAGCGACTGCGCGAGTTTCGGGCCGATGCCGGTGACCTTGATGAGGGAACGGAACAGGTCACGTTCCGCCAAGGTCGCGAATCCAAAGAGCGACTGCGCATCCTCGCGGACGACAAGATGGGTATAGACGACGGTGCTATCGGGCTTGGCGACGAGTAGGGCGGCGGCTCCCGTGGTCACTTCCACCTCGTAACCTACGCCACCCACGTCGATCAGCGCCCCGAGACCGTCCAGTTCAATCAGCTTGCCGCGCAGCAGTCCGATCACGCGGCAGGAACCCCCGGGTTCGTCCAGGATCCCACGCAATCAACGGGAGGAGAACCTATCTGGTCCATCTAATCTCCTCGGGACGCGGGCCATCGTCAACGCCCGCCTGCGAATCCGCCCAGCGCGAATTCCCGGCGCGAGCGCGAAGCACTCGGATCCCTTAGCAGTCCGTTTGCCGAATGCGAGTATTGACGTGACAGATCGCGACTGCAAGCGCATCGGCCGCATCCGACGACGGTTCGGCGGAAAGCGAGAGCAGTGCACGGACCATGTACTGCACCTGCGCCTTGGTCGCGTTGCCGGTTCCCACTACCGCCTGCTTCACGGCTCGAGCGGCATACTCGCTGACCGGGAGTCCGGCCCTCACCGCCGCCGCGATGGCGACCCCCCGGGCCTGACCCAGCTTGAGCGCCGACTGGGGGTTCCTCGCGAAGAAGACCTCCTCGACGACGAACTCGTCGGGCGCATGGACCCCGATCACCTCCTCCACGCCCCGATAGATGTCCGCAAGCCGTCCGGTGAACGGACCCTTGACCGCCTTGATGCATCCGCTTGCCACGTAGCGAAGCGTGTCGCCATCGACGTCGACGACCCCGTAGCCGGTCAACCGAGAACCCGGATCAACGCCCAACACGCGGATCATGCGACCCTCTCGCCGTCAGTGATCGAGCAGCCCTTGAGGGAATCCGGCGTTGCAGTGGACGTTCTGCACATCGTCGAGATCGTCGAGCGCATCGATCAGGCGCAGCACTTTGTCGGCGGTCTCTTCGTCGCAAGGATTGGTTGTCGTCGGCACCAGCGCGACCTCGGCATGCTCCGGGTCGAACCCGCCGGCCCTCAGGGCATCGACCACCGCGCCGAAGTCCTCCGGCGGCGTAACGACGGAAAGAACCCCGTCCTCCTCGCCTTCGATGTCCTCGGCACCGGCCTCAATCGCTAAGTCCATGACCGCATCCTCGTCCGCGCCAACGAGATTCACCACGCCCTGCTTGGTGAACAGGTAGGCCACTGAACCATCCGTGCCCAACTTGCCGCCGTGCTTGCTGAACGCGTGACGAACGGCGGCCACGGTGCGGTTGCGGTTGTCGGTCATGACCTCCACCAGGATCGCCACTCCCCCGGGGCCGTATCCCTCGTAGGTGAGTTCCTCGACATCGCCGCCAGCCAGACCGCCCGCGCCGCGGGCGATGGCCCGGTCCATGGTGTCGCGGGGCATATTGACCGACAGCGCGTTGTCGACGGCGACGCGAAGCCTGGGATTGTCGGCGGGGTCACCGCCGCCTAGCCGCGCGGCCACCGTGAGTTCCCGAATCACCTTGGTCCACACCTTGGCCCGCTTGGCATCCTGGCGCGCCTTGCGGTGCTTGATGTTCGCCCACTTGGAGTGTCCGGCCATGGTGCTCGCCTTCGCCTGTCTGCCTTCGCAGGTCTAACGTCGAATCAACGGATCCGGATATGAAGCTCGCGCAACTGGTGTTCGTCAACGGGGCTTGGCGCCGACGTCAGGAGGCAGGTCGCGGACTGGGTCTTCGGAAACGCGATGACGTCGCGGATGTTGTCGGTCCCGGCGAGAAACATCATCAAGCGGTCGAAGCCAATGGCGATGCCGCCATGCGGCGGGCAGCCCAAGCCCAACGCGTCGAGCAGGAAGCCGAACTTGGTCTCGGCTTCCTGGGCCATGCCAAGCACCTCGAACACCGCACGCTGCATGGCGGGATCGTGGATCCGAATGGAGCCGCCGCCCACCTCGGTGCCGTTGAGCACGAAATCGTAGGCGCGAGCCAGCGCCGTCGGCGGATCGGCGCGCAACTCGGCGATGGAACAAGCCGGTTGGGTGAACGGATGGTGGGCCGGATTGAGCGTCTCGCGACCGGGTTCGAACAACGGGAACTCGGTGATCCAACAGGGCGCCCAGCGGTCCTCGACCACGTCGAGAGCCTGGGCCAGTTCGTCCCGGAACGCGCCCATGGCGTCGTTGACCACCTTCGCGGTGTCGGCGCCGAAGAAGACGATGTCGTCGGTTTCGGCATCGACGCGCTCCAGCACCGCCTCGACGATGGCCGGCTCGAGGTGCTTGAGAATGGGCGACTGCAGGCCGTCCATCCCACCCGTTCGGTCGTTCACCTTGATGTAGGCCAGACCCTTGGCCCCGTAGCGTCCAACGAATCCCACGTATTCGTCGAGCTCCCGGCGCGACAGCCGGCTCGCCGCATCCGGTCCCTTGAGGGCCACGACGCGCCCGTCCGGGCTGTTGGCCGGGGTGGCGAACACCTTGAACGCCGCATCGCGGACCAGGTCGGCGATGTCGACGAGTTCCAACGGATTGCGCAGGTCCGGGGCGTCGGTGCCGAACCGCCGCATTGCATCGGCGTAGCTGATCACCGGAAAATCCGGTAGTTCGACGTCGATCACGTCGCGGAACAGCGACTTCATGAGCCGTTCCGCCAAGTCCATGACATCCGCCTCGGCGATGAACGATGCCTCGATGTCGATCTGCGTGAATTCGGGTTGACGGTGGGCGCGCAGGTCCTCGTCCCGATAGCAGCGCGCGATCTGGTAGTACTTGTCGAACCCCGACATCATCAGCAATTGCTTGAAGATCTGCGGCGACTGCGGCAGCGCGAAGAACTCACCGGGGTGGGTTCGGCTCGGCACCAGGTAGTCCCGGGCACCCTCAGGCGTGGTCTTGGTCAGCGTCGGCGTCTCGATGTCCCAGAAGCCCTCCTCTTCCAGGACGCGGCGAACATGGCTTACCGCCCGGGCCCGCAGCCGGAGGCGTTCCTGCATTTCGGGACGCCGCAAGTCGAGGAAGCGGTGTTTCAACCGCACCTCCTCCCCGGCGTCCGAGTATTCGTCAAGTACGAACGGTGGCGTTTGGGAATGGTTGAGAATCACGAGCCCGTCCCCGAGGACCTCGACCTCGCCGGTCTTCATATCCGGATTGACCGTACCTTGCGGACGCGGGCGAACCCGTCCCTCGATGCCGAGCACGTATTCGTTGCGAATTCCCTCCGCGATGGCGAAAGGCTCAGGTGTATCCGGGTCGTACACGACCTGCACGATTCCCGTCCTGTCGCGGACATCGAGGAAGATCACGCCGCCGTGGTCGCGGCGGCGATGCACCCAGCCGGTCAGCGAGACCCTCGCGCCGATATCCGGTGCGGCTACGTCGCCGCAGTAGTGGGTTCGCATGGGCGGCGGCTCAGTCCGCTTTCGCGGCGTTGCTGGTCGCACTCGACGACGATTTGGAGTCCGTCGTTTGGGTGTCTTTGGTCTTCGGGCCAGCCCCCTTGGCGGTTCCATCCGCAGAGTCGGCGGCCTTGGCACTGCTGTCGTCTGCCTTGCTCTCGGTCTTGTCCGACTGGCCGTTGTCCGAGACGTTTTTCTTGTCTCCCGTCTTGAAGTCCGTCTCGTACCAGCCGCTGCCTTTCAAGCGAAACACCGGAGCGGACAGGAGCTTCTTGAGGGACGCCTCGCCGCATTCGGGGCAGTCGGTCAGCACCGGCTCGCTGGCCTTCTGAATCGTCTCGAACTGGTGCTCACACGAACGGCACGCGTATTCGTAGATGGGCACGTAAACGGGCTCCGTGTTTCCGGCGTATTCCCGGGACAGCGGCGAAGCATAATGAAAACACGCCCGAAATACACCGGCGCCCGGGGCCGGGCAAGGGGCCAATCACCGATTCATTGTGTTTTTCAGTGTTTCCGGTGGATCGTCGCTTGGCTTTCCCGATCCAATCCGCTATAAAGCGCGCGTGCCCGCGGTCGCGCAATGAGGACCACCAAGGCACGAATGTCATTAGCAAAAGGACTCGTCAATGGCACGCAAAGCAGCTCCCAAGCGTTCTCGAGCCAAAGCCGCTCCCGCCCCGAAGAGACCCCCCGCCGTGCGGACCAAAATGAACAAGTCGGCGATCCTGACCCACATCGCCGGTGAAACCGGACTCACCCGGGTGCAAGTCGGCTCCGTACTCGACGAACTCGAGACACTGATCGAGCGACACATCAAGAAGCGCGCGGTGGGCACGTTCGCCCTGCCGGGAATCTTGAAGATCCGTTCGGTCAAGCGACCGGCGACCAAGAAACGCATGGGGCGCAATCCCGCCACTGGCGAGCCGGTGGAAATCGCCGCCAAACCGGCCACCACGAAGGTCCGGGTTACGCCGCTCAAGCGACTCAAGGAAATGGTGGCTTGACCCGTCGCACGGGCCGCCCTTGCGGCCCGTTCCGACGCACCGACGCCACCCCATGCGGGGCGACCGCGCACCAGCGGGTGCGTTAGGGTCGCTCCTTCGATCGAACAAGAGCAACCATGAAGTTCAGCGAACTGATCATTCCCACGTTGCGCGAGGCACCCGCTGACGCGGAGGTTGCGAGCCACGTCTTGCTGGTGCGCGGCGGCTTCATTCGGCGGCTGGCTTCGGGCTCCTACAACTGGCTGCCCCTGGGATTGAGGGTGCTGAAGAACATCGAACGCATCGTCCGGGAGGAACTCGAACGGGCCGGCGCCCAGGAGATCCTGATGCCCGTCGTGCAACCGGCCGAGCTCTGGCGGGAGAGCGGCCGCTGGGACGTGATGGGGCCCGAGCTCTTGCGCCTCACCGACCGCCACGACCGGGAGTACTGCGTAAGTCCAACCCAGGAAGAGGTCGTAACGGATCTGTTCCGCCGGGTGATCACGAGCTATCGGCAGCTGCCCTGCAATCTCTATCACATCCAGACCAAGTTCCGCGACGAAATCCGCCCCCGCTTCGGCCTCATGCGGGCCCGCGAGTTCATCATGAAGGACGGCTATTCCTTTCACCTGGACGAGGAGTCGTTCGAAGAAACCTACGCCGCGATGCACGCCTGCTATTCGGCGATACTCGCCCGCATCGGACTCCACTACCGGGCCGTGGACGCGGACCCCGGCTCGATCGGCGACGGCGAGTCCCACGAGTTCCACGTCTTGGCCGAGAGTGGCGAGGACGAGATCGCCTACAGCGCCGAGAGCGACTACGCCGCCAACGTCGAGAAGGCGGAAGCGGTGGCGCTGCCGAGTGATGGTTCCGTCGAGCCGATCCAGAAGACGCACACGCCGGGGGCCAAGACCATCGAGACGGTGGCTCGTTTTCTCGACCTCGACACGACGCGCTGCGTCAAGACTCTGATCGTCCACGACGACTCCGAGGAATCCGGGCTCCTCGCCTTGGTGCTGCGCGGCGACCACCAGTTGAACGAAGCCAAGGCAGGGCGTATTCGGGGCGTTCGCCGACCGCTCGAATTCGCGAGCCAAGCCGACATCGAAACCGCCCTCGGCGTCGGTGTCGGCTCCATTGGTCCCGTCGGCCTCTCGCTGCCGATCGTGGTGGATTCCACGGCCGCCGCGATGCCCAGTTTCGTCTGCGGCGCAAACGTCGACGACTACCACTACGTGGGGGCGAACTGGCACCGGGACGTCACCGGCGAAGTCCGCGTCGCGGACATTCGCAACGTTCTGGCGGGTGATCCTGCCCCGGACGGCACCGGGCCGCTCAGTTTCCTGCGCGGCATCGAGGTGGGACACATCTTCAAGCTCGGCACCAAGTACAGCGAGGCGATGAGCGTCACCGTCCAGGACGCTTCCGGTCGCGACGTCGTCCCCATCATGGGGTGCTACGGGTTCGGTGTTTCGCGGATGGTCGCGGCTATCGTCGAGCAGTGCCACGACGAAGACGGCGTCGTCTGGCCCGATGCGGTCGCCCCTTTCGACGTCCACATCGTCGCGTTGAACAACACCAAGTCGACCGACGTCCAGACCGTCGCGGAGCGGCTGCACGACGGCTTGCAGGCTGCCGGTCTCGCCGTCTTGTTCGACGACCGGGATGAACGGCCGGGGGTGAAGTTCGCCGACGCCGACCTCATCGGCATCCCGAATCGCATTACGGTCGGCGACCGGGGCCTGAAGGAAGGGATCGTCGAATACCGTCGTCGCAGCGAATCCGACGTGCAGAAACTATCACCCGACGCCGTTGTTGGCACTTGCGAGGATGCCGTAGGAGACGGGCTCGTCCCGTCCCGTGTCCGGCGACCATCGTAGACGACGGGCTCGTCCCGACCCGCGGCGTCAGTGGACAATCGGGGGCGGCGATCCGGACTCCTTTGCCGGTTCGGGCTCCGCTTGCACCGCGTAGCGCCGGGTCATGACTTGGCCGGCCAGCACGTCCGGCAGTTCGTCGAGAAACACCTTCATATGATCGGTACGGAGGTGGCCCGCAAGCGCCTCCATGTTCTCCCATTCCTGGAGCAGGATCAGCGTATTCGGGTCGCGCAGGCCGACGTAGAACTCGTAGGAAATACAGCCGTCCTCGCTCCGGGTCGCCTCGGACATCTCACGCGCCAAATCCAGCGCCTTGTCACGCTGCGCTGCCTTTATGGGAATGATGCCGTGGACGATGATCATGGCTCAATGTTGGCGAATTACCCCTGTGCTGGCAAGGTGCCGATCCTTGACCACCCTCGTCGGATCGGTCATTGTTGGCCCAACTTGCGTGGAGCCGCGTGCTCTAGGTTTGTCAAGAGTCTGTAGCAGCTTTCTTCGAATCGTGGGTTCTCCGCGGCCAAATCCCGAGGCGATGACATGGACGAGTTCCGAATACGCCTGACGGAAGAGCTGATCCTGTTGATGCTCGACGAGTCGAGCGGATATCTCGAAATGGTCCCGGGTTGGGACTTCTCCTGCGTGATGGCAGGCGCCGTCATCGCCGATCTCGCGTTGGAAGACCGCATCGACACCGACCTGCAGTCGTTGTATCTCCTCGACGCGACGCCAACAGGCGACCAACTGCTCGATCCGACGCTCGAAGAGATCAGCAAGGCCGAAGATCGCTCGGATACGCAGTATTGGATCGAACGGAATACCGCCCGATCGGAAGAAATCGTGACCCTGACGCTGCAACGACTGGTGGACAAGGGAGTGCTCGAATACGAGTCGGGTGGATTCTGGACGCTGTCACGCTCGGTTTCCCGGTCGGGCATGTACCCAAGCGCGGACGGGTCGATCCGAAGGGAAGCCAAGGCCCGCATCCTCAACGTGGTTCTCAACGACGACATCCCGGATCCGAGGGACGTCATCCTCGTGGGGCTGATGCAGACCTGCGATCGTTTCAAAACGCTGCTGTCGGAAGAAGACTACGACGAGAAACTCGAGCGCATCGAGACGGTAGCCAGCATGGACTTGGTCGGGCGGTCAGTGGCAACCGCCGTGAAGGACAGCACGGTCAAGCCGAAGTCCCGGCCCGTTCTTCTCACGAAGCCCATCCCGAAGCTCCCGGTGGTCGACATCCTGCGACAGCGTGATCTCCTCGCGGGCAACATTCCCAAGGCGACGTGCCGAATCTTCGAGAAACACGGGCCGGTGGTGAGGGTGCCCATCAGCATGAACGGACAACCCCTCGTCGCGGTGATGGGGCCGGAATGCAATAACTGGGTCAACAAGCAGGGGCGTTTCTACCTTCGATCCAAGGACTACATCCAAGGACTCGAAGGCGTCTTCGGCGCGTCGCGGACGCTGCCGGGCATGGATGGCGCGGAACACCACAAGATGCGCAAGTCACTCCGCACCGCCT
>JAPPAV010000049.1 GCA_026705345.1 Gammaproteobacteria bacterium | reverse complement strand
GCGCGAGATCCGCCAGTTGCCGGTCGTCCAGTGCAGCGGCGATCAGCAACAGGCAGTCTGCACCCAAGGCGCGCGACTCGTAGACCTGGTAGGGGTCGACGATGAAGTCCTTGCGCAGCGCCGGCAGCTTGGTGGCGTTCCGCGCTTCTTCGAGATGACCGTCGCAACCCATGAAGTAGCGTTCGTCGGTCAGTACGGAGAGGCACGCTGCGCCTGCCCGCTCATAGGACATCGCAATGCTCGCCGGATCGAATTCGCCACGAATGACGCCTTCGCTGGGCGACGCTCGTTTGATCTCCGCGATCACGGCGGGGTCGCGTGTCTCGATCGCGTTGGCGAAGCCCCGAGGGACGCGGGACGCCTCCGCGGTTCCGCGAACTTCGGGGAGGGGGCGAACCGCGCGCCGGGTGGCGACCTCGGAACACTTGTGCTCGACGATCTCGGCGAGTATTCCGCCGGGTACAGGGTCTCGCTGCGCCGCGTTCATGCCTCGGCCATCATTCGCGTCAGGTCGACGAACTCCTTGAGCTTCTCCGATGCCTGTCCCGACGCGATCAAATCCTGCGCCAGTACGACGCCGTTCGCCAACGTCGTGGCAATACCGGACGCGTAGATTGCGGCGCCCGCGTTCAGCGCGACGACATCCGAGGCGGCTTCGTTGGACTCGCTGAGCGCCGACCGGATGAGGCCGAGGCTCTGTTCCGGCGTCTGGGCTCTCAAGTCGTCCATCGCTCTCTCGCGCAGGCCGAAATCGGTGGGTGACACCTCGTAGGCGTCGATGTTGCCGTCGTTCAGTTCGACGACGAAGGTTGGTCCTTGGATGGAAATCTCGTCGAGGCCGTCGCTGTGCACGACGAGAACGCGTTCCGAACCGAGCGCCTGCGCGACTTCGGCGAGCGGTTTTTGCCACGACGGGGCGAACACGCCCAGCACCTGGCGTTTCGCGCCGGCCGGATTGGTCAGCGGGCCGAGCAGGTTGAAGATTGTGCCGATGCCCAGTTCGCGCCGCACGGGCCCGGCGAAACGCATCGCGGCGTGGTGGCGCACCGCGAACAGGAATCCCACGCCCACTTCGCGGATGCATCGGCCGACCTGGTCGGGTTCGAGCTCGAGGTTTGCGCCGGCGGCCTCCAGCACGTCGGCGCTGCCGCTCGCGCTGGACGCGCCTCGGTTGCCGTGCTTGGCGACGTGCGCACCGGCTGCGGCGGCGACGAACGCCGCGGCAGTGGAGATGTTGAAGCGCTTGGCGGCGCCGCTGCCGCCGGTGCCACAGGTATCGACAAGGTTCGCCACATCCACGGCGACCTTGGTGGACACGGCACGCATGGCCTCCACCGCCCCGGTAATCTCCTCGACGGTCTCGCCCTTGGCCTTGAGCCCGATCAGCACGCCAGCGATCTGAGCGGGCGTGGCTTCGCCGCCCATGATGGCGTCGAATACCGAGCGTGTCTGTTGTCGACTCAAGTCCCGGCCGGCGACCAACGCCGCCATGGTTTCGCTCACGTGCATTGATCCTCTCCCTTCAATCCCCCGCCAGGAAGTTGCCGAGCAGGCGATGGCCGACGGGCGTCTTGATCGACTCCGGGTGAAACTGTACCCCTTCCACGGGATGCTCGCGGTGGCGAATGCCCATCACCTCGTCCGCCTCTCCGAGCTCAGTCGCCGTCCATGCGGTGACTTCCAGGCACTCCGGAATCTCGGTGACGATCAGCGAGTGGTAGCGCGTCGCCTCGAAGGCGGGCGGCAGGCCACGGAACACACCTCGCCCGGCGTGGTGGATGGCTGAGAGTTTGCCGTGCATGACCTTGCGGGCACGGTGCACGGTGCCGCCGTAGGCTTGGCCGATGCTCTGATGTCCGAGGCAGATGCCCAGCGTCGGAATGTCCTTGCCGAAGGCCTCGACCGCCGCCAGTGAGATGCCCGCTTCGTTGGGGGTGCACGGTCCGGGCGAGATGACGATCTTCTCGGGCGCTAGGCGCTCGATTTCGTCCAAGGTGATCTCGTCGTTCCGATGCACCGCTACGACGGCGCCGAGTTCGCCTAGATACTGCGCGACGTTGTAGGTGAAGGAATCGTAGTTGTCGATGAGGAGGATCACCTCGCACCCCGGCATCTGGCGAGAGGCGCGCAGCTTACAGACCTGCGCCTAGGTGCGAAAGGCGAACCGTGCCACTGGGGGTTCCTCGCCGTTGTTCGCGAGGGCAGTCGATGTCCGGAGGCGAGCCGTGACTTCCGCGCGGCCGGCTTATAGCATGGTGTGCCACAAGGATCGGAGCAGCGTATGCGAGATGTGACCGAGTTCTCGGTGGGCGACATCATCAAGACGTCGTTCGCCGTTTACTTCAACAACCTGGCTTCGTTCCTGCCGCTGTCGCTGGTTGCCTTTGCGCCGTCGTTCGCGGTTGTGCTTTTCTTTGACTCGAGCAGTCTCCACAACCCGCTGGTTCTGGATCCAACCGTACAGAATCCCGTCAACGCCGAGTTCTGGGAGTTCGTGATGGTCGGCACGCGCGAGTCGTTCGTCGAACTGCTGTGCCTAATCTGGTTGCAGGCCGGGTTGGCGTTCGGGGTCGTGCGACATTTGCGGGGAGCCAGTCCGGGCTTCCTGGAGACGTTCGTGCAATCGCTGCGCATGCTGCTTCCTGCCGTGCTCGTCACCGTGGTCGTGACGATCGCCACGGGCATCGGACTAGTGCTCCTCCTCGTCCCCGGCATCGTCATCGCATTGGTCCTGTGGGTGGCAGTGCCGGCGGCCGTCGTGGAACGCAGCGGTTTGCGGGCTCTTCCTCGAAGTGCGCGATTGACGGACGGATACAAGGGCCAGATATTCGGCTTGGCGTTGATTCTCTTGATACTGCAGATGGTGGCGGGGTCAGTCGTCGTTTTGTTGGCGAGTACCGTCGTGACCAGTGCCTTCGTGTTGTTCGTGGTCATGGAGTTGTGCAGCGTGGTGTTGTCCGGAATCTGGGCAACCGCGGTTTCGGTTACCTACCACGACCTACGTGTACTCAGGGAAGGCGTGGACACTCGGGCGATCTCGCAGGTGTTCGAGTAGGCTCAATCGAGCGGCGTTCGATCGCGCCGTCGGGCGGCCTCGTGCTTGTCAGCCCGTCGGTCGCCGAAGAGCGCGTGCCGTTCGAGGTGCTCGCGTAGCGCCACGTAGTAGTCGTCAAGGAACGACTCGCTGTTGATGGCGTCCCGGTCGTCCCAGCCGATCTTGTCCAGGATGCGGTTGAGAACATCCTTCTTGGTATCCTGTGTCGCCCGGGTCGCCGGTTGCCGCAGTAGCCTCTCCAGCACCTGCAGTTCGGCAATGCCGTAGACATCAAGCTCGGCGGGCGTGAACCGGTAGCGTCGCGACGGTTGTTGCGTGGACAAGTCCTTCAGAAGCGCCACGGGTTCGGCGCGGACCACCCACGTTCCGGCGATCATGTCGCCGATACGCAACCGATCACGGTTGAACATGGGCAATATCGTGAAGATGCCGGACCAAATCAGCGCGACCAAGGACAGCATGTCTTCCATCCCGCTGCCACCGAAGTCGGACGGCTTGATGATCAACAGCGAGGCGGGCATGAAGACCTCGATCTCGCGGGTGAGGTTTCGGGCCACCACGGCTCTCGGCGAGAGCGCGCCGCCGCGACGGTCCACGACACGCAGTTTGAACACGCGCTTGCCGGGCGTTTGACCGCGCCAGCGCAGTTCGAAGGCCATGAAAAACGGACACCGCAGGAAGAACGAGAGGATGACGAACAAAACTAGGCCGATCACGCCGGTGGCGGGCGTGACCAATATGGCGAAAAGCACGGCGAAGAACAGCGCGACGAAGATGATTACGAGGTCGATCAGCACGGCGCCGGCCCGAGCACCGAGGTCGGCCAGTTCGACCTCGATGGGCACGCCTTCCGGCGTCAGGACCGACCGGAGGGCGGCGTCACTCGCCATTGCGCGGACCCCTCCAGGCTGGTCGCCCGGCGCATGCGAAATAGGCGAGCCACAGCACGAACAGGGTGCAACCGACCGCTATGCGTGCCGTTGTGTCGATGACGAGTTGCCGACCGAGGCCCTCCAGCAGGGCGGCGGCAAACAGCATGACGACTGCACCGACAACCAAGGTCGTGGCGGTCCGTCCCTTTTGCCGCAGCGCCGCCAACCGCGTGCGACGGCCCGGATTGATCATTGCCCCGGCCAGGTGGAACCCCGCGCCCCCACAAAGAACGATGGCCGTGAGTTCGGTGGTGCCATGGATCGCGAGCCAGGCGAGGAACTCCATGGTCAGATCCTTGCCGGCGAATGCGGCGCAAATTGCGCCGATGGCGAGTCCGTTGTAGAAGAGGAGCAAGACGACGGGTACGCCGAACACGGCGCCTAGCGCGAAGCAGAGCATGCCGACCCGAGCGTTGTTCGCGAAGAGAAACGTCGCGAATGCCGTCAGTTGATCCGCCGCTTCGGGCTTGTCGAAAATCGTCTCGGCGAGCTCCTCCCGGCTCGCGTCGGGCGTTCGCCCTTGGGCCATGCCGGATGAGACGAAAGCCTCGAACCACGCCGGTTCCTTCGCCGTAACGGCCCATCCCGTTGCGATGCCTGCAAGGAGAAGGAAGGCGGCAAGGGCAATGGGCCAGCGGGTCCGCCGCACGGCGGCGGGGAAGTCGCGGCGGAAGAACCTGGCCAGGACCTGTCCGAGGCTGGCACGGACGCCGTACACCACGAAATAGGCGCGCAGGCAGAGAGACTCCAAGTAGGCGAGCAGGTTGGCATCGAGAGAGATGCTGCGTGCGACCGACAGAGATGACATGCAAGCACGGTACAACGCCGGCGTGCGCGCGAGCTCGTCCGCATCGAGCGAACCCAGCCCGTGTCGTTCGGCGCGAGCGATCAACGCGTCGAGTTCGTGCCAGCTGCCCTCCCGTTCCAGGCGAAACCGGTAGCTCTTCAAGAGGTCGTCGGACATGGTCGTCAGATCTGATCCCGCGCCTTGACGGCCAGATACCGGTTGACGAGCGATGGACCGAGCCGGCTCGCCGGCGCTTCCACGCACAGCACGCCGAGTCGAGCAAGCCGGGTGAACACGGCCTGGCGTTCCCGCATCAGGTCGTAGGCCACGACGGCCCTCGCGACGTGCTCGAGATCGCTAGGGCGACGGGCAAAGGGGTCTTCGAGAGACGTGTCGCTCAACGCGGCGAAGATGATCAGGTGCCGCTTTGCCAGGTAGCCGATGTTGTCGATCATCAGGTCTGCCGTGACCGTGTCGACGAAGTCCGTCGCAACGACGATCAGCGAGCGGCGCGATAGGCGGTCGCGCAACTCGGCGAGCGCCAGGGTGAAATTGGTCTCTTCCGTGCTGTAGTCGACGGCGGCGAATGCTCGTTGCAAGCGTGCCATGGTGCCCACACCGCCGGAGGGCGTCACGAACGCGCGGGTTCGGGCATCGAATGCGGCCACGCCCACCTTGTCGCCAGCCCGGAGGGAAACATAGCCGAGGAGCAGCAGGGTGCCGATGGCGTGGTCGAGTTTCGGCAAGCCGTCGACCGTCTCGGCCATCAGGTGGCCGGTGTCCAGGGCCAGCACCACGTGGTGGTTTCGCTCGGTCTGGAACTCCTTGCACAACAACTTGCGATGCCGCGCGGAGTGTTTCCAGTCGAGGGTACGGGTATCGAGTCCGGCGGCGTATTCGCGCAGTGCCTCGAACTCGCTTCCGGTCCCCTTGTCGATTTGGGGCTTGATGCCGAGCGGCGCGTCGCTGGCCGCGAAGGCGAGCGCTTGACGCTTGACTGAGGCGATGTTCGGAACCACGGGACAGTCGTGGTCGAGGGATCGCCGAAGGGTGCGGGCGGCGAATCCGAGCGGGCCTGCCGAGCGCAGCCAGAGTCTTGCCAATCGCACACTGCCTCGTCGGTACGGGCGGATCTCGACTTCCCTTTCCAAGGCATCATCCGCTGCCACCTGCGCGGAATGTGTATCCAAGGGTGCGGTCGAGCCCTCGACGTCGATCGTGAATTCGATCGTGGCAGCGTCGCTGCAGGCGATTCGGACCATGACACGACCCGGTTCCCCGACATGGAGTACCTGGGGAGTCTCGACGTCGGCGGTGATGCGACGCCGAACGAGGTTTGCCGTGTCTGCGGCGATGGCGGCCAGCACGACGGCGAGCCATGCGGGACCGGCGACCCACCAGCCGGGGGCCACGAAGGCGATGGCCAGTGCGGCGGGGGCCGCAATGCCGACCGCCACGGCAGCGCGTACAGTGGGATGGATCATTTGGGCACGGGCGTCTGCTCGATGATCTCGGCGACGATCTGGTCCGCGTGCAACCCCTCGATTTCCGAACCGGGTGACAGCACGATACGGTGCCGCAGCGTGGGCGGCGCGAGGTACTTGATGTCGTCCGGGATGACGTAGTCCCGGCCGTCCAGCACCGCGTACGCCCGCGCCGCGCTGGCCAGCATGTTGGCGGCACGGGGGGATGCGCCGAAGCTCAATCCGGGATGCTCCCGGGTTGCGCGTATCAGGTCGACCACGTAGTCCACCAGGTCCTCGCCAAGCCGGATGCCCTCGACGAAGGAGCGCATCGCTTCGAGATCAGCGGGTCCCGCGACCGGTTGGATACCGAAAGCGTCCGGGCTTGTCATCGTGGTCCGGCTGCCGTGGGCCAGGACGATGTTGCGCTCGTCGTCGCGAGTCGGGTAGTCGACGACATGCTTGAACAGGAATCGGTCGAGTTGCGCTTCGGGCAGAGGATAGGTGCCCTGTTGCTCGATGGGGTTCTGCGTGGCCACGACCATGAATTCGCTGCTCAAGCGGTAGTCCTCGCCGTCGATCGTGACGCTGCGCTCCTGCATCGCTTGGAGCAACGCCGCTTGGGTCTTCGGCGGCGTGCGGTTGATCTCGTCGGCGAGCAGGATCTCGGTGAACACCGGACCCTTGGTGAGCACGAATTGGGATTGGGCGAAGTTGAAGATGTTGGTCCCCAGGACGTCGCCCGGCATCAGGTCCGGCGTGAACTGGATGCGGCCGAAGTCGAGATCGAGGCTCGCCGAGAAACAGCGTGCAATCATGGTTTTGGCTGTTCCCGGCACCCCCTCGATGAGCACGTGGCCGTCGGTGAGCAATCCGACGAGAAGCGCATCGAGCGTGGCTTCCTGACCGACCACGGCCTTGTGGACCTCTGCCTTGATGGCCTTAGCGAGAGTCGCGATTTGGTCCGGATCCATGGAACACCTCCTCTATCCAGTCGTAGTAGCGGCGCGCCTTCGTGAGCGGCCGCGTTTCCTCGTCGGGCAATCGGGTACGGACGCCGCGCCGTATGGCGATGCCCTCGAGAATGCCACGCGCCTTGATGTCGTCGTCGGCTTCGCCGCGTCGCGACCGAGCGCCGAGATGGAGGCGGCGGGCCGCTTCCTCGAGCGAGGCCCTGGCGTAGCGGTCGGCGATATACGTCGCATGGTCCTCGGCGGCGAGAAGCCGCCCGGCATTGCGCAACAGCGTTTCGTGGCCGCTCCCGAACACGGGTTCCGGTTCGCCCACCGCATGGGGTCCGCCGAATCCAGCCGCCGCGCGCCACACGGTAATGGCAACGGTGGCCAACACCAGCAACGTGGCCGCTAGGAAGGGCGGTGCCATGAGCAGGCGGGGCAGACTCGGCACGATGGCGAAGCCGTGAAGGGTCTCGTCAAAGTGAATGGTCGCATTCGACCCTGGCTTGAGCCGCTCGATCAGGCCCAGCGCCAAGCGTGCATTGTCGCCGCGGTGCAGGCCGTGGTTGGCAAGGATGTCGGGATCCGCCAGTACCACGATCTTCGCCTCGCCGTCGGTCGTCTCGCCGACGAGGATACCGTCCGACCTGGAAATCAAAGCGTCCAGTTGGGCACCGCTCACCAGTTGGAGGTCGTCCTCGATGGTGGGCGTCCCGCGGCCTAGGCGGTCGAACCAGGGATTGTCGACGTCGGGCCGTTCGATTGAAGCGGGAACGACCACGCCGCGGGCGACCCCACCGGCGGTGCCTTTCGGCAGGAGCGATGCTTCTTTGATCCAGCCGCGCGGCCCCGGCAACGCGTTCGACTCCCACTTGGGCAGTGCGATGAGAACGCTGCGTTTGCCTTCCATGAGACGTTGGAGGTCCGCGACGGTATGGGAGAGAAGATTCGGCTCCAGGATCAACAGTACATCTCCTGGAGCCATGCCCCGGCCGAGGCGACTGCGGTTGGTCTTGACGTCGTAGCCCATCTCCCGCAGCAGGCCGGCGAAGCCGGCGTGTCCGATCGCCGAGCGCGAATAGCTACTCGGTCCGGTGACTGTGCGGTCAGCCGGGTCTATCACGACGACCAGGGCGAGGAATGCACAGAAGGCGGCGCCCCCGATCAAAATCAACAACGCGGCAGAGCGGCGGGTCAGGATTCGATCGCTGATAACGGACACCGTCGCGGCCGATTCTTCCGAATTGCGCTATGCAGATGCCGGACTGGCAGCCCGGTCGAATTCGACGGCGTCGCGCCGACAGTCTTCGAACTGCGCCTGCGTGGCCGGCCGACCGCCGAAATGCACAAGCTCCGAGGCGCGAACCAGCGCATGAAGGCGTTCCGGGTGAGGTCCGACGTGGGTTCGTGCAATCTCGCGAGCAGTCTTGGCCTCGGATGTTGAGCCGTCCGTCACCCGCAGGCTCCCGAGCACTCCCAGGAGCAGCAAGTGGATGGCTTGTGCGAACCGACCTTGACGTGCCAGGTTGTCGGCCTTCTGAAGCCAATCCCCGGGCAGCTGCGTCATCGGACCGGGGGACGCGTCGTCCGGATTCCCGTGCGTGCGGCCTTTGCGCCGTTTTGCCTCTACTGTGTCTAGGTTGGCCACCATTAGCCACAATGCCAATGCGGCGGCCCCCAGGGCTGCCCCTGCCAAGATGAACCAGCCGAACACGGGTGGAATCCCAACGCGTGGGCTCGGGGGATCGTCCTCCTGCGCAACGACAGGCAGTTGGCCCTGGATATCCTGCTCGCTGTAGATCTCATCGAGTAACGCATCGTTCGAGCCCGCCGCGGTTGCGCCGACGGCGAGAAACCCGAGCACGACGAGATTCGTCAGGAACCGTCGGCATGGGCTGAACGCTAGCGAGAGCACGGGCCAATCGTATCGCTTGGCGCGAGTCCGTGCTGAACGGCAAGACCGATTCACGGCGGTGTAGGCCGCGAATCGGTTGGGCGCCACAGCTGGCGGGGCGCGAACTAACGCGCCCGCCGATGGGATGTCTACTGGTTGTAGCCCATTATCGCCTTGACCTCGAGGAACTCCTCGAACCCGTAGCGACCCCATTCCCGGCCGTTGCCGGACTGCTTGTACCCGCCGAAGGGCGCCTTGTTGTCCACCGGGGCGCCGTTTAAGTGCACATTCCCCGTGCGGATGCGCCTAGCCATGTCGCGAGCGCGGTCGCTCGTGCCCGACACGTAGCCGGACAGACCGTAGGCCGTGTCGTTGGCGATCCTGACTGCCTCGTTGTCGTCCTCGTAGCCGATCAGCGACAACACGGGGCCGAAGATCTCCTCCCGGGCGATGGTCATGTCGTTGCTGACATGGGAGAACACCGTCGGACGAACGTAGTAGCCGGCGTTCAACCCGTCGGGCCGTCCAGGACCGCCGCATTCGAGCGTCGCGCCTTCGTCGATACCCTTCTCGATCAATCCCTGGATCTTGTTGAACTGGACTTCGGAGACCACCGGACCAATGGTGGTGTCGGCCGCATTCGGATCCCCCACCTTGACATTCGCTGCCGCCGACTTGGCGATCTCGGCAGCCTCGTCCATGCGCGAGTTGGGAACCAGCATGCGGGTCGGTGCGTTGCAGGACTGGCCGGAATTGGTGCACATGCCGAACACGTCCCGGGCGATCGATGCCGCGAAATCGGCGTCGTCCAGGATGATGTTGGCCGACTTCCCGCCGAGTTCCTGCGCCACCCGTTTCACGGTCGGAGCCGCGTTGCGGGCGACCTCGACACCGGCGCGGGTCGAACCCGTGAAGGACACCATGTCGACATCCGGATGCGACGAAATGGCAGCGCCGACGGTGGGACCGTCGCCGTTCACCAGGTTGAAGACCCCCGGCGGCACGCCGGCTTCGTGGAGCACTTCGGCGAACAGGATGGCGTTGAACGGCGCCACTTCGGATGGCTTCAACACCATCGTGCAGCCCGCCGCCAGCGCCGGCGCGACCTTGCAGGCGATCTGGTTGATCGGCCAGTTCCAAGGCGTGATCAGGCCGCATACGCCGGCAGGTTCGCGAATGACGCGC
Source organism: Gammaproteobacteria bacterium (assembly GCA_026705345.1). Lineage (GTDB taxonomy): Bacteria > Pseudomonadota > Gammaproteobacteria > Pseudomonadales > Azotimanducaceae > VXYL01. Next base: position 617 of record JAPPAV010000049.1, on the reverse strand, counting down.
GTCCCGCCGATGTCCTCCTCGAACTCGAAGCGCTTGAGAACACTCAACGTCGAGAGAAAATGACCGAGGCCGGCCGGCGCCTGGGCGCCGTTGGCGAGTGCTGCTGGCGCGCCCATCTCTTCGCTGATCGTGGACGCCACCTGGGGGATTCGCGATTTGTAGACGTCGACGATGCGCTGCAGAAGATCGACGCGTTCCTCCCGCGTGGTCTTCGAATAGGAGTCGAACGCGGCAACGGCCGCCGCGACAGCCCGGTTGACGTCGTCGGCATTGCCGAGCGCGACCTCCCCGATGGGTTCCTCGGTGGCGGGGTTGATCACGTCGAGACGCTGGCCCGATAGGGGTTCCACCCACTCGCCGTTGATGTAGAACTGCGTACGGTGACTCATCTGGTCCTTCCTCAAGGTCTTGAAAGCAGCCGAGCAACCTATGCCAAACAGGCCTCACTGCGCAAGTACATGCACCGGTTCCGGCGAACGCCACGGAAACCGCGTAGGGGCGGGGCTTGTCCCCGCCCGATGCCGGACATTGCCGGCGCCCGGAAAACGGGACGGGACAAGCCCGTCCCCTAGTGTGCCCGGCATGGGCATGGACTTGCAGCCTGAGAAGGGGCTGCC
>JAPPAV010000023.1 GCA_026705345.1 Gammaproteobacteria bacterium | reverse complement strand
CGTGCCGGCCGCACTCGGCGAGGCGGCATCCGCCGCAGACCGGCCGATCCGGGCGTCCACCGCCACCGCGTCGGCAATGCCGTAGTTGGCGGTGAACCACGTCGTGTTCTGTTCGAGCTTGCCGTACGGGAACGCGCCGCGTGCCGTGCCGTTCGGGCCGCGGTAGAAATGCGTGGCTTCCTGGGAAACCTGGGTGATCGTCACGGTGCCCGTCTTCGGAACGGGGAGCCAGGGCGAGCCCTGGGCGAATGCCGGGTTGGCGACGAGGGCGCCAACGCCGGCCAGCAGGATGGTCAGGGAGATTTTCATGGTGTCGTGTTCCAATGGGGCGCGCAGCGATGGCGCGCCTTGAGTTGATCTCTAGTGTCTTTTCGTCGGGACGACCACAACGGACGTCCCTACACGCCGAAACGCCGGCTCAGGTAGTGCTGGACCATTTCCTGTTCGTCGACGCCCGGCGTGCAGCCCTTCGCGTTTGCGCCGGGGCAAAGCAGGCTGACCGTCTCGTCGTGCTTGCCCGGTTCCGCCTTCAACGCATCCCGGGTCTTGATGCTCTCGACGAGCGACGCTGCCAGGTTCTTGTCGATCTGATCGCGCTGGATGGGGCAACCGGATCGGCAGGCGAGCTTGCGGAAGAAGGCGACTTTGCCTTGCTTGTACATCTGCCCGAACTGGGACACGCCGCTTCCCCCGCCGATGGAACCCGACGCGAAAACCGTGGCCGGGGCGGCAACCGCGAACGCGGCCAAGAGGCTGGTCAATGCCAGCGGGCGTGAGAGATTGGCTAGCGATTTCAGCATTTTGTTCTCCTCCGAACGTCTTGATGCGAATGAGCCCCACCGCGGTGGCGGGATAGGGTTGGTCTGTCTGCGGTGTTCATCAGGCATCGACCTGTTGGACGGCGTTGGCCGTTGAACGGTATGCGACTCCCTTGCCCGGCGACAGAGAACACTGGCCGCGGTCGGGGTTCGGTTCGACTGCGGCGAGCCCGAGGACTTCCTTGAGCGCATCCGCGCCGCCGATATAGGTACCGTCGATCCAGATCTGCGGCACGGTGACGGGCGTCTTGGGGCCGATGATCGGCTTGACCCGGGCCAGCATCTCGTAGAGCGCCCGGGTGTCCTTGACCACGTCGTAGTATTGGTTGGGAACATCGGACTGCGCCAAGTAACCCTTGGCGCGCACGCAATGGGGGCAGGTCGACTTGCCGAAGATATGGTTGCCGTGCAGCGGCGTATCCGCAGTCGCGGCTTCAATGACCGTCTGGGTCAGCACGCCCCGATTCAGCGCCCGCCCCTGGGAGATGATCTTGCCGTTGACGAGCACGATCGGGGCATGCCAGCCGCCCTTGGGCAGCGGTTTCCACCATTCGCTCAGCCAATCCCGCAGATCGAGCTCGACGTCGATTCCCTTGAGATCGGTATCGATGCAGTCCTGGATGATGTCCTTGGTGAGCGAGCACTCGCCGCAGGGGATGTTGACCTTGAACGGCCCCCAGGCACCCGCCCATCGGAATACCGTGATGTTGACGGGATTGCTCATGCGGCAAGCCCAACTCCAGTGTGGTCGCGGACGCGGATTCTAGCGATTCGGGACGTTGGCTGCGTCCCAAAATCTAGGGTGTTATATTTTGAAATAGAACCCTCGTGGATAGCACGTCTAGGCCGTCGAGCGGCGTCGCCAAACATCGACCCCGACGGCGGCGAAGATCAGACCGAACTCCAGGGGCCGAAGCCCGTGGGGATGGGCGAACGGTTCGAGATCGAACACGCCCAGGTTCGAGCCCGTGACGTACGAGAGCAACAGCGCCAGGGAGGCTGTCCACGCCCAGCAACTCGGAAAGACCGCCGCGAACGGCAGCAGCCAGATGGCGTACCACGGGTTGATCACCGGGGCGGCTACCAGGAAACACCCGAAGATCCAATCACCGCGCGGTATCTGCCCGGCGTCTCGGCGCGAAAAGCGCAACCAGTAGGCCGCGCCCATGGCGACTAGGACGGTGCCGAGCAGCCACTTCGTCTCAGCGGCGGGCAGCCATTGCGAGAGCAAGCCGAACAGGGCCGAGTTGAACTCCCACGTGGCCGCGAACAGCGCCAGCGCAGTGAGGTCGGTGCCCCCTTGGATGGCGAACGGCAAGTACATCAGGGCCAACGCGCAAGCGAATGCGGCCCACGCCCGCGGACCTGCGCGGGCCAGCACGAACGGTACCAGCAGCAGGGCGAATACCTTGGCGCCCACGGCTAGCGCCAGGCAGACGGCCGCCGCCCGCATGTGTTCGCGACGCCGCAGCAGTACGGCGGCTACGAGCAGGAATGCGCCGAGCCCATCCGGATGAGCGGTGAACGCGATTTCCTTGATCACCAGCGGACACCAGGCGTAGAGCAGCACGAATCGCGGTGCGGCGAGAATCGTCAGCAGCCGGATGAGCAATATGTCGATGGTGAGCAGGATGAGCTGTACCGGCCACAAGCTCGCGGGTGCCACGAGGTATCCCAACAGGAACACGAACTGCGTGGTGGGCCCGTAGATCGTCGGAACGTCCGGGTGGTTGACCTGGTCCAGGACGCGCTGGAAGGCTGCGGGAACGTTTTCGTCCGCAAAGGAAGCGGCGGGTGTCCAGCCGTAGGGCGTGCCCGTCTCGGCGAACCGGTAGCCGTCCCAGAGATAGCGGAAATAGTCGTCCTCGAAGAGCGGCACGCCGAACAGTCCGCAGGCGCGCAATGCCACCGCCCAGACAATCAAACGACCCACCGGCACGTCGTCCGGATGCTTGCCTAGCAGGGCGAAAACGGCGAGCCACGGCAGGGCGACCCAGCCGATCAGCGCGAAGAACGGTCCCAGGCTCGGTACGCCGAGGCTGCCCCGGGAGTAGCAGGCAAGCGCTAGGTAGCCGAGAACGCAGGCGAGCCCGCCCGTGTCGACAACAAGCTCGGGGGTCCATCGGGACCGGTGGCGGGGGACCGGCGTAGGCAGGGCTGGTGCCATTGAAACGGGTACGGGATGGATCCGACCATTCTTGGGAGACCGCCCGTTGCCTGTCAACGAGTCCCGTGGATTCGGCAAGCCGCGTATGATTCCGCGGGTATTTGCTTGCGGGACGCGGCGCGCCCACACGACCTTGGAAATCCTGCAGCTTCTCATCATCGGCATCTCCCAGGGCTGCGTGTACGGTCTGATCGCGCTCGGCTTCGTGCTGATCTACAAGGCCACGGAGATGGTCAACTTCGCCCAGGGCGACATGATGATGCTGGGAGCGTTCATCGCGTTCAGCCTCATCGAGGCGTTCGATTGGCTGTTCGCGTTCGTGCCGGTCCTCGCTGGCCTGCCGGGGGCGTCCTTCGCCTTCGCGTTTCTCGGCACACTGTTCGTCATGGCGGCCTTCGGCGTGGTACTGGAACGCGCCGTGCTGCGACCGATGATCGGCGAGCCGCCGTTCGCGGTGCTGATGCTCACGATCGGGCTCGGTTTCGTGCTTCGGGCTGTCGCCGGTGCCATCTGGGGCAACCAGCCCCGGGCCTTGGACTCGCCATTCGCCGGCGGCACCTTCGATCTCGGCGGCTTGATCGTTGGCTACGAGAACGTCGCCATCGTGGTGGGCACGGCATTGTTGTGCGGGGTGCTCTACCTGTTCTTCCGCTTCACGCGCATCGGGGTCGCCATGCAGGCCGCGTCGCAGAACCAACTGGCCGCGTTCTACGTCGGCATACCGGTGAAGCGGGTGTTTGCGCTGGTGTGGGCCATCTCGGCCGCCATCGCCGCCGCAGCGGGCATCTTGGTAGCACCCGTGAACCTGATCGACCCGTTGATGGGATTCATCGGCATCAAGGCCTTCGCGGCAGCCATCGTCGGCGGATTCGGCAGCCTGCCGGGTGCCATTGTCGGCGGACTCCTGATCGGGATCGCCGAGCCGTTCGTCGCCCTGCACCTGCCGCCGGGGCTCTCCGAGGTGAGTGCGTTCGTGATCCTGCTGGCCATGCTGGTCGTACGCCCGCAAGGCATCTTCCCCTCGTTGCAGCAGAAGAAGGTGTAGGGGCGACGCTTGTCGTCGCCCGCGCTTAGTAGCTAGGCAAACACATGAGATTCGTCCTCAAGACCAACTACGACCAGGACGTGAAGGTGTTCCTGCACAACGGGCAGCGGTTCTGGTACGGCTTGCTCGCCCTGGCGGTTCTGCTCGCGCCGCTGGTACTGGACAGGTTCTACCTAGGGGAGTTCGCTTATCTCTACATCTGGGCGATCGCCGGGGTCGGCCTGATGCTCTTGGTCGGCTATACGGGCCTGGTGAGCCTGGGCCACGCGGCATTCCTGGCCATCGGCGCCTACGCCCATGCATGGCTGCTTACCCAGGGCGTGCCCTTCGTCCTCTCGGTGCCCCTGGCGACGGCCTTCTGCGCCATCATCGGGTACATCGTCGGGCTGCCGGCGTTGCGCATGACCGGGATCTACCTTGCCATCGCGACGCTGGCCTTCGAGCGCATCGCGGCGTGGGTGATCGAGCACTGGGAGTCGGTCACCGGCGGCCATTTCGGCATGCGGGTGCCGGATCCAATGGTCTTCGGCATGAGCCTCGACGGCCCCGTGCCGTTCTACTACCTCTGCCTCGGAATCCTGGGCTTGAGTCTCTTTGCCGCCTTGAACCTGCTTCGCTCGCCGACCGGACGCGCATTCATCGCGGTACGGGATTCGGAGGTCTCCGCCCAGAGCATGGGCATCAACCTGGCACGGACGAAGTGCACGGCATTCGCCCTATCCGCGGCGTTCACCGGATTGGCGGGAACCCTGTTCTCGCACCGGATCGGCTACCTCGCGCCGGATGCGTTCACCGTGCAGACGTCGATCCAACTGCTCCTCATGGTGGTGGTGGGCGGTTTGGGCTCGCTGCAAGGGGTCGTCTACGGCGCGATCTTCCTCGGTCTCCTGCCCCAGGCCATCGCCATCGGCCGCGACGTGCTGCCTCAGTGGATCGGCGAAATACCGGGCCTGGAACCGGGGATATTCGGAGCGATCCTCGTGGTCTTCCTGATCTTCGAACCGCTGGGCATCCACGGCCGCTGGGTAAAGGTCCGGCTCTGGTTCGACCAGTTTCCGCTCTATCGGCGGGCCACCTACAAGCGCCAGCGAAGCTACCTGCGCACGGAGCGCGTCCGGTGAGTTTGTTGGAGGCCCACGACCTGTCGGTCAGCTTCGGCGGCATCAAGGCCGTCCGCGATGTCTCCTTCACCGTCGAACCGGGTGAGGTGTTCAGCATCATCGGGCCGAACGGGGCCGGCAAGACCACGATCTTCAACCTGGTCAGCCGTTTCTACGAAGCCGACTCCGGCGGCATGGCCTTCGACGGGATGGACATCACCGGCGCGCCACCGCACCGCATCGCTGAGTTGGGAATCGCCCGGACGTTCCAGAACACGGAACTGTTCGAGCACGAGTCGGTGCTGACCAACCTGCTGATCGCCCACCATGTCCATCGCCGCACCAACCTCGTCACCGATCTGCTGTTCCTGCCGGGCGCGCGTCGCCAGGAACTCGACTTTCGACGCCGGGTGGAAGACGTGATCGATCTCCTGGATTTGCAGAGCTACCGGGAGCAACCCATCGGCGGTCTGCCGTACGGTGCCCGCAAGATGGTGGAAATCGCCCGCGCGCTCTGCCTCGAACCGAAGCTGCTGCTGCTTGATGAACCGTCCTCTGGCCTCAATCCGGAAGAGACCGAAGACCTGTCTTTCTGGATCGAGGACATTGTTGCGGAGCTGGGCATCACGGTGGCCATGGTGGAGCACGACATGAACCTGGTGGCAACGGTGTCGGACCGCGTGATGGCAATGGCCGACGGCGCGGAGCTGGCGACCGGAGACCCGACCGAGATCCAGAACCATCCCGATGTCCTGCGGGCGTATCTCGGAGACTAACGATGCACACCACGGGCCGGACGAGTGAAGACGCCATGGCGGCCTTCGGAATATCGCGACGGGTGGCGACGCTTCCCGACGATCAAAAGGAATAGCCGTGGCGTTGCTCGAATTGCGCAACATCGAGACGTACTACGGACCCATCATGGCGATCCGGGGCGTTTCGCTCAAGGTGGACCAGTCCGACATCGTGACCATTCTCGGGGCCAACGGAGCGGGCAAGACCACGGTGCTGAAGACCATCAGCGCGGCCATGGAAGCGCAGAAGGGGAGCGTCACCTTCGCCGGTGACGACATCACCGGGCTGGACCCCGACCGGGTGGCCCGATTGGGAATCGGCCATGTTCCAGAGGGGCGCGAGGTGTTTCCGTTCCTCACCGTGGACGAGAACCTGCGCATGGGCGCCTACACCCGAACGGACGCCGACGTCGGTGCCGATGTGGAGTTGGTCTACGGCTACTTCCCCGCACTGGCCGAGGATCGAAAACTCGCGGCCGGATTCCTGTCGGGCGGCCAGCAGCAGATGCTCGCCATCGGTCGCGCGCTCATGCTCCGGCCGCGCCTGATGCTGCTCGACGAGCCGTCGCTGGGCCTGTCGCCGATCCTCACCCACGAGATCGCCGAGATCGTCAAGCGCTTGAACGAAGAGCAGAACGTGACGATGCTGCTGGTGGAGCAGAATGCGAAAATGGCGCTGGATCTCGGCGACTACGGCTACGTCATGGAGAACGGCCGCATCGTCATGGAGGACACTTGCGAGCGGTTGAAGAACGCCACCGACATCAAGGAGTTCTACCTGGGAATGAAGGACCAGGGCGTGCGCGGCCGGCGCCGCTGGAAGCAGAGGAAGACCTGGCGGTGAGCGTCGCCCAGCAGAGCGGCACCGTGATCGACGGCTGCGAGACCTTGCCGGCGCTGTTCCGCAAACGTGTCCAAGATCTCGGCTCGAAAGTCGCCATCCGGGAGAAGGACTTCGGCATCTGGAACGAGTACTCCTGGACGGACTACGGCGAGCAGGCGCGGCTCGCGGGACTGGGTCTGAAGTCGCTCGGCCTGGTGCGGGGCGACATCTGCTCCGTCGCCTCGGAGGTCAACAAGGAATGGATGTTTGCCGATCTCGGCGTGATCTGCATGGGCGGAGTGACCAACGGCGTCTATCCCACCGATGCGCCCAACCAGGTGGAGTACCTCGTCAACGACAGCGGGACACGCTTCTACTTCGCGGAGGACGAGGAACAGCTCGACAAGATTCTCGAAGTGCGCGACCGCACGCCGACGCTGGAGAAGATCGTCATCTTCGACATGGAGGGCCTGCGCGATCTCGACGATCCCATGTGCCTGTCGTTCGACGCGCTGCAGGACTTGGGCCGCGAGTTCGCCGAGACCAACCCGGACGTCTGGGACGGCGAGATCGACAAGGCTCGAGCCGCCGACCTCATGATCCTCACCTACACGTCGGGGACCACCGGACCGCCGAAAGGCGCGATGATCTCGCAAGCCAACATGCTGTTCATGATGGCGACGGTGCAACGCTGCTACGGCGTGTACGGCACCGACGAGCAACTCGGATTCCTGCCCCTGGCGCATGTCGCCGGTCGGATGTTCTACACGTTCACGCCCATCGAGTCCGGTTGCGTCGTCAATCTCGTCGAGAACCTGGAGACCATCAACCACGACCAGCAGGAGGTCTCGCCGACCGTCCATTTCGCCGTTCCGAGGGTTTGGGAAAAGCAGTTCTCCACGGTGCAGATCAAGCTCAAGGAGGGCACGGCCCTCGGCCGCGCCGCCTACCGATTCGCTTTGGCCATCGGCGAGCGTCGCGCGGCTGCTTTGAAGGAACAGCGCCGCGTACCGTTGCACCTCGCCGCTGCGTTTCTCGTAGCCGAGGCACTGGTTCTCAAGAACATCCGGCGGCTGTTGGGCATCGACAAGTGCCGATGGCTGTCGACCGCCGCGGCGCCGATCGCCCCCGACCTCATCGACTGGTACTGGGCGCTCGGCAAACCCATGTACGAGCTCTACGGACAGACCGAGTGCACGGGGATCGCCACGGCGAACCTCGCCACCGACTTCCGAATCGGCAGCGTCGGCAAGTCCGCCGAAGGTGTCGAGGTCGCCTTGGCGGAGCATGACGAGATCGTCATCAAGAGCCCCGGGGTCATCCAGGGCTACTGGAACAAGCCGGAGAAGACCGCCGATACGATCCGCCAGGGCTGGCTGCACACGGGCGACGTGGGGCGCATCGACGACGACGGCTTCGTCTACCTCATCGACCGCATGAAGGACATCATCATCACCGCCGGCGGCAAGAACATCACGCCGAGCGAAATCGAGAACCAGCTCAAGTTCTCGCCCTACATCACCGACGCCGTGGTCGTCGGCGACCGGCGTGCATACCTGACCTGCCTGGTGATGATCGACGACGAAAACGTCATGAAGTTCGCCCAGGACAACGACGTGCCGTTCACCAACTACACGAGCCTGTGCCACACCCAGGAGGTCGAGGATCTCATCTGGGGGGAGATCGAGACCGTCAACGCCCGTTTCGCCCGCGTCGAGACCATCAAGCGGTTCCGCTTGATCGACCAGTTGCTCGACCCCGAGGACGACGAGTTGACGCCGACCCAGAAACTCAAGCGCAAAGTGGTGAACGAGAAGTATGCGGACTTGATCGAAGGCATGTATCGTGCCCCGTAGGGGATGCGACCGCTTCGCGGTCGCCCCTAGAATTCGCTGCGCGAATTCTCCCCAGGATGGAGACGTTGACCGATGAAGAAATTACTGCTTTTGGCTGTCGCCGGCATCCTAGCCGCGTGCGGTCCTGCAGACGAGTCGACGAAGGAGGGAGCACCCGCTGCGGATGCGGCGCCGGACGCGGAAACCGTCGCGGTCGACGGCGTCACAGACACCGAGGTGGTGTTCGGAACCCACACCGACCTATCCGGGGCCATCGCCATCTGGGGCGTCGGCGTCCTGAACGGCGCACGGATGCGGTTCGAGGAGGCCAACGAAGCCGGCGGGGTCCACGGTCGGACGATTCGCTACATCGTCGAAGACACCCAGTACCAGGTGCCGCGGGCGATCCAGGCGGCCAACAAGCTCATCTACCGGGACAAGATATTCGCCATGCTGATGGCGGTGGGGACGCCGACCAACAACGCGGTGATGGAGGAACAGTTCGAAGCGGGCGTTCCGAACATCTTCCCGGGCAGCGGCGCGCGCTCGATGGTCGAGCCCTTCCACAAGCTCATGCTCTCGCAGCACGGCACCTACTACGACGAAATCCGGGCAGCGGTGAGGTACTTCGTGGAGAAGGAGGGCAAGACCACGCCCTGCGTCACGTACCTAAACAACGAATACGGTCTGGAGATCGTCGAGGCGGCCCGAGATCAGGCGGCGGAAATGGGCCTGGAGGTCGCCGAGATGGTCGCCTACAAGATCACCGACAGCGAATTCACGGCCCCGATGATCCGGCTGCGCAACGCCGGCTGCGACCTCGTGCTGATGGGGACGGTGCACCGCGACACGATCCTGATCTTGGAAGCGGTGCGCAAAATCGGCTGGGAGGACGTGGCCTTCGTCGGGAACAACGCGGCCTACGGGCAGGTCATCGCGGACAACGAGAGCGGTGCCACCGAAGGCTACTACGCCTTCGTCCACATGGCGAAGATCTACGAGGACGACGAGACGCTCACCGAAGTGGAGCGCGACTGGATGCGTCGGTACCGGGAACGGTACGGCGAGGAAGCGGGGCTGCCGGCGATGGAAGGCTACCGCGGCGCCGATCTGGTGGTGGTGGCGCTGGAACGTGCCGGGCGTGACCTGAACCGGGAGAAGTTCATCGCCGCGATGGAGTCCATCGACGACTACACCGACATCTTCGGATACCGGATCGTGTTCGGCCCCGACGACCACAAGGGAACCTCCGAGTCCGCCTTGTCGGTTGTGCGAGACGGCCGCTGGGTGACGCTGGACACCTCGATCACGTACTGACGGACCTCTTCGCAGAAGTCGGGGCGCTTGCAAACCGTCCGGGTCGCCCCCACGTAGCATCCAAGGCGCAGGACGACACCACGCGGTAAGCGCGTGGCCGCGATTTACGCGGTGGTGTAACCTTCGGATCGCGCTTGGCGGCTTGGGAAAGGCGCCGCCGGGCATGGAAAACTGATAGAGCGAGATGGGCAAGAACCTACTTCTCTGGCTGATCATCGGCGTCGTGCTGATCACGGTGTTCAACACCTTCAACAGCGGCGAAGAGCCTCCCCAGGAGGCGTACTCGGCGTTCCTGGAACAGGTCGAGACGGGCCAGGTCGCGTCGGTGGTCTTCGAAGGCCAGGAGCTCAAGGTCACGCGCATGAGCGGCGAACGGTACGTCGTCGTGATGCCGTCCGTGGGCGATGGCAGTCTGCTCGCGACGTTGAAGGACGCTGGCGTCAGCGTCGAAGGCAAGATGCCCGAAGAACAGAGTTTCTGGGCGCAACTCCTGATCGCCAGCTTCCCGATTCTCATCATCATTGCCGTATTCATGCTGTTCATGCGCCAGATGCAGGGCGGCGTGGGTGGTCGGGGCAACCCGATGACCTTCGGCAAGAGCAAGGCGAGGCTCCTTTCCGAGGACGAGATCAAGACCACCTTCGCCGACGTCGCCGGGGTGGACGAGGCCAAGGAGGATGTCCAGGAACTGGTCGAATTCCTCCGCGACCCGAGCAAATTCCAGCGCCTTGGCGGACGGATTCCCCGGGGCACGCTCATGGTGGGGTCCCCCGGCACCGGCAAGACGCTGCTCGCGAAGGCCATCGCGGGGGAAGCGAAGGTGCCGTTCTTCTCGATCTCGGGCTCGGATTTCGTGGAGATGTTTGTCGGCGTGGGCGCCTCCCGGGTGCGCGACATGTTCGAGCAGGCGAAGAAGCAGGCGCCCTGCATCATCTTCATCGACGAAATAGACGCCGTCGGCCGCCACCGAGGCGCGGGGCTGGGCGGCGGCCACGACGAGCGCGAACAGACGCTCAACCAGCTGCTCGTGGAGATGGACGGCTTCGAGGCGAACGACGGCATCATCGTCATCGCCGCGACCAACC
>JAPPAV010000118.1 GCA_026705345.1 Gammaproteobacteria bacterium | reverse complement strand
GCAGGTAGTAGGGGTCGCTTGTCGGGAGGCGGGGGCCGGCGAGCACCGCGGCGGGTGGACGGGTCCCGGCACGAAGGCGGCGTGGCCCTGGGTGTAGTTCATGAACGACTGGGCCGGGTTCCGGTTGACCAGGTTCCGCTTGAACATGGGGTGCTTGAGGCTGCGCACCTCGTGCTCGATCTCCGTGAGAACGTCGCCGCTGTCCGGGTCGACGATGTCCTGGAAGCGGTACTGGTGCTGGTCGGATTCCTCCGTGATGAGTCCGCGCTCGTCCAGCGCGGCGTGGGGATTCGAAAAGTTCGACACGTAGATGGCGACGTGGTGGCCGTCGTAGTCCGGGATCTCCTCGTCGGTCTCGGCGAATATCAGACGCTGGTTCGCGCCCATGGCGACCTCCGCGCGCTTGCCCTCGCCGTCGTCGACCACCGTCGCCCGGCAATCCAGAATCTCCTCGTAGAACCGGACGATGCCGTGGGCCGTGTCGGGTGGCACATCGAGGGAGGCGAACGGAATGCCGAGACTCGTGCCGAACCCCGGGCCGTACGCCCGGATGTCGTTGCCCCACGGGCAGGAGAGGGCGATGTGATCGTTTTTCTCCTCCCGGGAGAACGCCGTGCCCTGCATCGGCCGGTCGATGAAGTCCAGGCGCCGCTTCAGGTCGTCGAGATCCGGCACCACCACGCCGATATGACCCCGGAACTTCTGCGCGTCTCGCTTGGGCAGATGGAACTGCTGCTCGCCGACGTTGATCCACATGTTGAACGTGCCGAAGTCGATGAACGGATCCCGCGTGAACCCCAGGCCACTGACGTAGAACAGCGCCGCCACTTGTTGATCCGGCACGGTCAGGTTGATGTGTTCCATGTTGAGGACATTGCCGAAGTCCTCCTCGGCGCGGTCGAAGACCCGCTTAGCGTTCATGTCGTCTCCCTCTCGTGTGCCGCCTTCGCGGTAGGGTGGTCCCGTGGATTTGCAGGAGGTTAATACAATGACGATAGTGACGCGACTTGGCTTCCCGCCACGGTCGCCCTCGCGAAGAGTCAATGCTGGATGACGAATGAACGACGACAACGAGCAATTGCTCGATGCCATTAGCGGCATCCTGCCGCCCATCATGACCGCCTTGGACGCCCTCTCCTGGGTAGGTCGACACCTGCATCCGCCCAATCTCGCCGCATTGGCCGATGCACTTGCCGACGCCGGCGATCCGTTGCAGGCCGGGCTCACGCGGTTCCGCGACACGGCCTTCCCCGAACATCTCGAGGCGTTCAAGGAACACGTGATCCGCGCCGGGGAGCACGTCTGCCGGGCGATCGAGGGTCTGGCCGCCGCCGTGGACGATCCCAACGGCCCCGTGCAGGCGTATCGCGCCATGGGCCAACAGACCCGGGCCCTCTATGCGCTGTATCCCGTCGCCGCGATGCTCCCGCCGGTGAGCCGGTTTTTTGTCGAGCCCGGTCTTCGCCACGATGATCCGCTGCTCCGCAAATTACACGACGCCGACACGACCCGCGACGAGGTCGGCATCCTGCATGCCGAGAACGACCGAGGAATGCGCGGCGGTTTCTCGCTCTACGTTCCCGAGTACTATGACCCCGACGAGTCCTATCCCCTCGTCGTCGCCCTGCACGGGGGCTCGGGCCACGGCCGGGACTTCCTGATGACCTGGCTGGTCAATGCCCGGTCGCGCGGTGCGGTCGTGCTCTCCCCGACCGCCCGGGATCGCACTTGGGCCTTGATGGGTCCAGACATCGACAGTCCCAACATCGAGGGCATGGTCGCCCGCGTTCGCGAGGGCTGGAACATCGATCCCGGTCGTCTACTGCTAACCGGCATGAGCGACGGCGGCACGTTCTGCTACGTCTCCGGCTTGCGGGAGAATTCGCCCTTCACGCACCTGGCACCCAGCTCGGCGAGCTTCCATCCGCTGCTGCTCGAAGGCACGACCCGCGAACGGCTCTCGGCGCTCAAGGTCTATCTCATGCACGGCGCCCTCGACTGGATGTTCCCGGTGGACGTCGCCCGCACGGCGAACGCCGCGCTGACTGCGGCAGGTGCCAACGTGCAGTATCGAGAGATCGCCGACCTCTCTCACACCTATCCCCGGGACGAGAATCCGAAGATCATGCAGTGGTTGTTATCGGATGAACCGTCAGCCGGCGGCTGAGTTGGCTCGAACCGCGGTCTTGAACGCGGGACGTTCGTGCTGCCGGGAAAGGTAGACGAGAAACGGGTCCGGCAATTCGAAGCCGTAGGCCACCGCCCAGTCCAGGCAGGTGGTCATGAGGATGTCGACGCCGGTGAATTCCTCCCCCACCAAGTGGCTGGCCGACTCGATCCGCGGCAGTGCCCAGCGCAACTGCTTCTTGAAACCGGCGCGGGCTGCATCCATCGCGGCGGGTGCCTCGCCGTACAAGTGCTTCAGGTCGCCGTGCTTGCGCATCACGTAGAGGGTGTGCGCGTCCAATTCCATCAGGATGTAGGACAGCCACTCGTTGTAGCGGGCCCGATCCACGGTCCCCGCGTCCGGCGTTAGGCTTCCGAAGCGATCGCCGAGATAGGTGACGATGGCGGCGCTTTCGGTCAGGACGAGGTCGCCGTCGACAAGGACGGGAACCTTCTCCTTGGGGTTCAGAACCCTGAACTCCGCAGTCTGTGTCTCGCCGGTCCGTGGGCGGATGGGCTTCGAGACGTATTCGACGCCGAGTTCGGCGAGCGCCCAGTGGGGCCGCAGCGTGCGAGACGTGCCAGCGCCCCACAGGGTGATGTTCACGATCGCCAGAGTCTCAGCGCCGAGTGCTCGCTGACGAAGCCGAAGTTCTGGCCGCTCGTCAGCATTGGGAAGCCGATACCGTTACAACTGCCCGAGAAGCGCATCTATAGTGCTCACGGTCGAACGCGCTCCCGCTTGTAGTCGACGACTACATCCCAATCCAGTTTGCCAAACAGTTCCACAATTTCACCCTGCCTGCGGCGCGGGTTGAACTCCTGCTGAGCCTGCACAACCCTGGCCTCCTTGGTTTTCTGGCCTACAGCCACCAAGGCTTCATTGAGTACAGCGGGGCCTTTCGGCAACTCATCCGTCACGTGCACAACCCAAACAGAGATCCAACTCACAACATAACGCAATAAGACCAACCACTTGTTGCTGTACAGATATACATATAAAGTTCAACCAATGGATCGGAAGCAGGTGTTCAAAGGCCGCGGCGCCGTGTCGAATCCCGCCGGGCGATTCGAGCACACGCCAAGCGTTGCCGTGCACGACGGCTGGGATCGGCCGGAGGACGAGAACTTCCCGAGCCTGTCTCCGGAAACGACGTTCCTGCCCGACAAGACGCGGAACATCATCGCCACCAACAGCTCGCCCGACGTGCCGTTCGAACAATCGATCAATCCGTACAAGGGCTGCGAGCACGGTTGCGTCTACTGCTACGCCCGACCCACCCATGCGTTCCTCGACCTCTCCCCCGGACTCGATTTCGAGACGAAGATCTTCTACAAGACCGATCCGGCCGAGCGGCTGCTCGAAGCTCTGGACAAGCCCGGCTACGTTTGCCGGACGCTTGCCCTCGGCACCAATACCGATCCCTACCAGCCCGGCGAAAAGGAACTTAGGATCACCCGAGGGCTCCTCGAGACGCTTCTCGACTGCCGCCACCCGGTCAGCATAGTCACCAAGGGCGCGCTGATCCTTCGCGACCTGGACATCCTGGGCGAACTCGCAAGCCTCCGGCTCGTTAGCGTGGGAGTCAGTGTCACGACGCTCGACAACGATCTCAAGACCAAGCTCGAACCGCGTACCGCGTCACCCGGTGCGCGGCTACGAATGGTGAGTGAACTGAAGGCCGCCGGGGTTCCGGTGGGGATCATGATGGCGCCCGTCATCCCATTCATTAACGACCACGAGATCGAAACCGTCGTCGAGAGCGCCGCGAAAGCCGGCGCCGAGTTCGCCGGCTACGTGATGCTGCGTCTCCCGTTCGAGGTGAAGGACCTGTTCGTCGAGTGGCTTCAAGAACACTATCCCCTTAAGGCCGACCACGTGATGAGCCGCGTCCGGGAGATGCGCGGCGGCAAAGCCTACAAGGCGGAATGGGGCACGCGCATGCGCGGCCAGGGGATCTACGCGGACCTCATCGCAAAGCGCTTCGAAGTGGCCCGGCGCAAGCACGGACTCGACGTGTCGAGGCGCGCGGAACTCAGGACGGATCTCTTCCGTCGTGGTCAGGGCATGTTGTTCTGACTAGACGGCCAATAGGGCCAGCTACCGAGACCCGGAAGCCTGATGCCCGGCGGGTAGAAACCGACCCCGGCAGCGGCACCGAACAGATTCACCTCGATCCCCTCGCGCAATGCAGCGGTCATTGAAACCACGCCCCGGACGGAAACCTGGTAGCCCGTGCCGCTTGGAGAGCGCCCGACAAACGCACCACCCGCGAGGTAGTCCTTGCCGATCGCCGTTGGCGGCAGGTTGAGGCGGAGTTCCGGAACGCGACGCCCCACAAAAGCCGTGAACGTGTTGCTGTTCGGCCCTGGCCACGTCTCGTACCGCTGCGAAAAGGGATATTCGCGAACCGCGGCCTCGACCTTGTCGATCACCGCATCGACACCCGGCCCTCGCATGTCCACCAGAAGCATCGGGCGGTTGGAGAACCACATCGCATCCGGCCGGCCCGGTTCCTGTACCAGGGCTTTGCCAGTGCGCCCCAATCGCCAGCCGATGACCTCGTGGCGGAGGTAGTGTTCAGCCCCGGAACGCTTCGTCGAAATCCAGGTGTGCACGGCCACCGCTCCTCGAATTCCCCAGGTCCGTGCGGCGTAGACCTGTACCACGGGTTCCATGGTTTCGGACGGGGCCGGCGCTAGGCCGGTGGCTTCGTGGCTGGCGCTACTCCAATGAGGACGATCAGCGAAGACCAGCCGAAGCCCTACCGCGACAACGGCCGGTGCAACGAACACGCCGAACAGGATCCACGCCATTTTACGTGCCCGCGCCTTTAGAGTACCTGTCTTGGCCAAGGGTAGGTGTCGACGGAACAATCCTACCGTCCCGACCCATCCGGTCGATAGAATTCGCCGACCTCGCATGGAGTGTTCCAATCGTGGCCCGTCGCTTCGATATCCCACATCGTCACAGGAAGTTCTCGATCGTCATCACCGACCAGGGCGCTCTGGAGTTGTGGCTCGACGGCTGCCTGCGCAAGCGCCGTGATCCGGGCCCGCGCGATCCGCTCTACGTCTGGACCAACATCGAACTCGACTGGGAGGATCACCATTACGTGGAGGCGCGCTACTACCGCTGTTCGGACGAACTCAACGTCACGATCAACGGAGCGCCGATCCTTGAGCAGTCGCCGACGACGGAGTCGGCGTAGTCCGCATCGCGGGTTCGGGGGCGTGGAGCTCGCGTTTTCCTAGGAAGAACTCGTGGAGATTCGCCTGGATGCTGTAGAGACACGGTATCAGGATCAGCGTGATCGCCGTCGCGAAGACGATGCCGAAGGCTAGCGATACCGCCATCGGAATGACGATCTGAGCCTGCATCGAGCGTTCCAGCACGATGGGCACCAAACCGAAGAACGTCGTCAGGGAGGTCAGCAGGATCGGCCGGAAACGTACCGCTCCCGACTCGACGGCGGCTTGCATGGGCGCAACACCTTCGGCCACGCGCCGGTTGACGAAGTGCACCAGGATCAAACTGTCGTTGACCACGACGCCGGCCAGCGCGAAGAAGCCGAGCAGGGAGATCGCGTTGACGGGGATGTCGATGATCCAGTGGCCGATGACGGCGCCGATGAGGCCGAACGGAATGACGGTCATGATGACCAGCGGCTGGAGATAGGACTTAAGCGGAATGGCCATCAGCACGTAGATGCCCAACAACGCGCCCATGAAGCCCCAGATCATCTCCCACACCGAATCCTGCTGCTCCTGCAGCGAGGTGCCCATGCCGAATTCGACGTCGGGATAGCGGCTTCGAAGTGTCGGCAGGAAGGTCGCCGTGACCGTGCCGGCCACCCTGCCGGGTTCGACGACCCCCAGATCCGCGTTCGCTGACACGGTGACCGTGCGTTTGCCGTCGATTCTGCTGATCGAGTTGTAGCCGCGCTCCAGCTTGTACGTCGCCACCGCGTGGAAAGGCATTTGGCGACCGTCGGGCAGCCGGATCCACATGTTCTCCAGGTTGCCGATGGATCGACGTTCGGACCGGGGATAGCGAACCCTCACCCGCACGTCCGAGTCCCCGCGTTGGATGCGTTGCGCTTCGACCCCGTAGAAGGCCTGTCGGACCTGCCTTGCCAAGTCCGAGAGCGTAACGCCCATCGCTTCGGCCTCAGGCCGGACCGTCAGGCGCAGTTCCTCGGGACCGTCGCTGGCCGAAGACTCCACCTCGTAGAGGCCGTCGTAGGTCTTCAGATGCGCGGCGAGATCATCGGCGGCCGCCTCGACCTGGGCAATGCTTCGACCGCTCAATCGAAACGCAACCGGGGGCCCGCCGCCCATCTGGTTGCCGGTGGATATGCGCAGCTCGGTGGTGCCCGCGATCTCGCCGACCTTAGCGCGCCAGCGGGTTTCGAGCTCCTTCAGGTCGATCTCGACGGCGCGGGTTTCGACTTTCGACAGTTCGACCTGGAATCGACCGCTGCGGCCGTTTTGGACGTAGGCGAAGACGTGCTTGACAACGTCCTCCTCGAAGCCGTATTCCGCCTTGAGTTCATCGTCCACCTCGTGCAGCGCATTGGTCATTTCCTGGACGATGTTGACGATCAGTTCATCGGGCGCGCCTTCCTGGATCTCCACCTGCGCCATCACGAAGTCGCCGCCGAACTCCGGGAAGAACGAGATGCGGATGAAGTCGCCCAGAACGAGACCGATCATCAGGATGGCAATGGCGATGAACGTCGCCAGGGTGGTCCAGCGGAACTCAATGGCACGCGTCAGGAGCGGCTTGTAGACCGACTCGATGAAACGCTTCAAGTGCCCGTCGACCCAGTCGGATACGCCGCGCCGGGGACCGTGGGAAGACCGCATGATCGCGAGGTGGGACGGCAGGATGAGCTTGCTTTCGACGAGCGAGAAGACGAGGCAGAGAATGACGATCCAGGCGATGGCGCCGGCAACCGAGGAAGTCGCCCCCGACTGCAAGAGCATCGGCGTGAACGCCATGATGGTGGTCAGGACGCCGAACGTCGCGGGCACGGCCACGCGCTGGGCACCGCGGACGATGTTGGCGAGGGTGTAGCCGTGTTTCTCGGTCTCGGTGTACGCGCTCTCCGCGATGATGATCGCATCGTCCACCACGACCCCAAGGACCAGGATGAACGCGAACAGGCTCATGACGTTGATCGACACGTCGATGAAGGGCACGGGCATCATCATGAACGCGCCGAGGAACGCCACCGGCAGGCCGATGATCACCCAGGCCGCGACCTTGAGATGCAGGAACACGCCGAGCACGAGGAACACCAGGATTCCGCCCAGCGCCATGTTCTTCAGCATCATGTCGATGCGGCCCTTGAGGTAGAAGGAGTTGTCGGCCCACGCCGTCATCTGCGCCTCGGGCGGCAACGTCTGGTTGCGTTCCTCAACGAACGCATTCACCGCTGCGCTGACGTCGATGGGATTCTCCTCCTCGCTGGCCATGACGTTGATGCCGAACGAGCGTTTGCCGTTGAAGAAGGAAAAACTCTGCACTTCGGCGAACTGGTCGCGGATCTCCGCGATGTCGCCGAGCCGGATGCGCGTCCCGTCGGGTCGGGTGAGGAGTACGATCTGCTCGTATTCTTGGCCGGTGTAGGCTTGGCCCGTGGCGCGAAGGCGTATGTCGCCGGCCTGGGAACGGATCGAACCGCCGGGCAGGTCGATGGACCACTGCCGGATCACCTGCGCGACCTGGTCCAGCGTCAATCCGTACTGCCGCAGGGTGTCCTCCGAGATCTCGATGGAGATCTCGAACGGCCGGGAGCCGAACACCTGGGCGAAGGACACCGCCGGCAATGCGACGATCTCCTCGCGCAACCGATCGGCGAGCTCCTTCATCGTCGTCTCGTCGAGGTCGCCGGCAAGCTGTATGTTGATCACGGGTTGGCGGAACCGCGACTCGGTAATGATCGGCCGCTCGGTCTCCGCCGGAAAGGTCGAGATGCCGTCGACGGCGAGTTTCACCTCGTCCATCTTCTCGGCCAGGTCGGTGCGGGCATCCAGGTTGATGCTCACCGTACCCGCCCCTTCGCCTGCGACGGACCGGATCTCCCGCACGCCCTCGATGGACTTGACGGCCTCCTCCACGCGCAGGATCACCCCCTGCTCCACCTCTTCCGGCGTGGCACCGAGGAACGGCACCTGGACTTGGATCTGGTTGCGGACGAACTCCGGGAACGATTCCTTCTTGATCTGTCCCCACAGCGCGTACGCGCCGAGTCCGATGATGCCGAACATCAGCAGGTTGGCGGCAACGTGGTTCTTGGCGAACCAGCCGATCAGGCCGCGGACCTGGTCCGCCGGGGATTCCCCAGGCAATTCGCTCGCGTCACTCACTGTTGATGCGGACCCTCATCCCCGGCAGCGAGTTCTCCGGCGGCGTCACGGTATAGCGTTCGCCGTCGCGCAATCCCGCCGTCACGTAGGCGAAGTTTTCATCGGTCCGGACGACCTCCAGATCCCGGGGTCGGATCGTCAGGATCGGTTCCGCAGCCAACCGACGCGTTTCCGAGCCGACCATCCACAGCGTCCTGCCGCGCTCCAGGGAGTGGCGAGGGATGACGAACACGTCGCCCGCATCCATGCCTTCGATGACGGCACTGACGAAAGTCCCAATGCGCAGAGGCTCGCCCTCGGATGCGTAGGGATCCTGAACCTGGGCGACCAGATGCAGCACGCGCGTATCGGGGTCGAAAACCCCTTCGGTGCGGACGATCTCGGCCGGCCAGTTGTGGATGACGCCCCCGATGTCCGCCCTCAAGGTCGCCTGCAACGATCCGTCGGCGTTCAGCCTTTCCAGTTCCAGGTACTGTAGGTCGGTCTGCGGAATCGGCAACCGGATCTCCGCGTAATCGGTGGCAAACGTCTCGGCAACCGGCGTCCCGGTGTTGACGAACTGGCCGATATCGGCACGCTTCTCGCGGACCATGCCATCGTACGGGGCTCGGATCACCGTTCGGCTCAGATCTTCCGTCGCCTTCTCGAGATCCGCTTCGGCGGACTCGAGCCCCGCGACCGCCTCAGCAAGCTGCGGCTTTCGGAGGGTGAGATCCGAAGCCGGGCGATCGGCTGCCTCGAGACTGCGCAGCCGTTCCCAATCCTCATAGGCATAGCCGGCAAGCGCGTTCTCGGTGGCAACCTTGGTCTCGGCCTGGGCTACGGCCGCCGTCGCGCGCTTCAGTGCCGTTGAGTAGTTGCGCGGGTCGATGCGCACCAAAACGTCACCTTTTTCGAAGAACCCGCCCGCAACGAACGCCGGCGAGACTTCCACAACCGTTCCCGAAACCTCCGACACCAGGGTCGTCCGAGTGCGGGGCGCCACCACACCTTGGGAGCGCACCACGAAGGTGACCGGTTCGCGCTTTGCTTCGGCCACCTCCACCAACAGGGTCGGCGGCGGGGCCGGCTTTTGAACTGCGGGCGCGCGAGCGGCTATCAGAGCCAACGCCGCCAACGCCGCCACGCCAATCAGAACAATCGGCAGCGTGATCTTTAGCAAGAGCATGACTGATGGGTTGGTCGAGCTGCGACTAAACAGCAAGTGCGGCTAGTGCTACTTTAAGTAACGTCAGGGCGTCCATGTTAGCTCAATTTCGGCGTTTACGTCCGATGTATGCCATTCGTCAGCGTGGAACGCGTCATCCGATCCATCGCGTCCTCGAGCGGACCGCCTCTCCAAGGGAGTGCATCCTTAGGGCATACGATCCACAGCGATCACATGGCCGACACGACCGCGCCATATGTTCGCCAACGTATAATATGGAGTCCAACACGGGTTCTTGTTGTCGGTACCGAACACATGGCGGATGACACAGGCCAGCGGGCCAGCCGCGCGGGTTCGTATGAGCGCCAGCCGGAGGGCTACTTCGCATTCCTGCCCAAGCCGCTGCCGCCCGATCCTCCGCTGCACATCGACGATGAGCTGCAGGCCCTTCTGTCCCATGCGGACCAAGCTCTTGGTCGCCTCGACGGCGCTGTTCAGATCTTGCCGAATCCCGATCTCTTCGTGCTCATGTTCGTGCGCCGTGAAGCGGTCCTGTCCAGCCAGATCGAGGGCACCCAGAGTTCGCTGCGCGATCTCCTTCGCGCCGAGGCCAACATCCACGATCCTGAGCGACCCGCCGATGTCGGCGACGTGGTGAACTACGTCGCAGCCCTCGACCACGGCGTACGCGAGCTCGAGTCGGGACGGTTGTCCGCTTCCCTCATACTGGCTTTGCATCGGCGGTTGCTGGCCGGCGTACGGGGTTCCGACCTCTTTCCGGGTGAGTTCCGCAGCGATGTGGTGTGGATCGGGCCTGCGGATGCATCGTTGCACGATGCCACGTTCGTGCCACCACCACCGGAGGTCGTGCCTCGATGCATCGCGGAGTTGGAACGATTTCTGCTCGGCAAGGACACGATGCCGGCTTTGGTCAAGGTGGCACTCCTGCATGCACAGTTCGAGACCATTCACCCGTTCTTCGACGGCAATGGGCGCGTGGGCCGTCAGTTGATTGTCCTCGCTTTCTGCGAACAGAGCGTCTTGAGGAAGCCAGTGCTGTATCTCTCGCACTACCTAAAGGCTCACCGCGACGAATACTACCGGCGGCTGCAAGCCGTTCGAGACGATGGTGCCTGGGAGGATTGGTTGAAGTTCCTGATCCGTGGAGTTGCCACCGTGGCCGTCGAGTCGGCAGCTACAGCCCGCGCCATCGTGGCGCTGCGTGAAGAGTTTCGGGAAGACCTTTTGAGCCACCTCGGTCGCGCCGCCGCCAACGCGCTGCGGTTGAGCGAACGGCTCTTCGACACGCCCATCCTCGGTGTGCGGCAGGCGTCCGAGTTTCTAGCCCGGATATTTCGCGAGTGAGGGATAGAGAAACGGCGGAAAGTCCACGAAA
>JAPPAV010000044.1 GCA_026705345.1 Gammaproteobacteria bacterium | reverse complement strand
TGCCCTTCGGGTGCCTTCGCATCCCAGTAAGGGGAGCGGTTGCCGTAGTCGTAGTGCGGAAGCCGTTGCGGGCCCGTGGTGCGTTTGGCGAAGCCGGTGCGGGCGACGCGGGCAATCACCGGTTCCAGGGTCGCCGCGACCACGTCTTCCAAGGGCTCTTCCCAGACCACACGCAGCCGGTCCCAGTAGATTTCCATGTTCGACCTAAGGCGCAGCGCGTCGGTCCCCGGCGGTAACTCCGGCAACGGTAGCGCCATGGTGCGTGGCATCCCTGCAGGATAGCCGAACTCCTCGGCGATCATCGCCCACTCGCCATTGCCGGCACGTGCTTCGAGCGTCGTCGGCCGGTAGCGCGCGCCAGCCTGCCAGGCCGCGAAAACGGTCTGCGAGTAGGGGTACTCGATCCAGCCCTCCGCCACGAGTACCGCTCCTTCCGGGTCGAGCGGGCGCGCGAACTCCAGGGTGAGTTCCTGGTCGCGATCGAGCAAGCCGACGAAACGAGGGTCCAGTGCACCGGGCGGCGGCGCCCGCCGGTCCTGGGCCAAGGCCAGTTCCGTCACGTCGGTGCCGTCGGCAGTGGTCACGGACACCGGTGCCACGGCACGCCGGAAGGTGATGTGCCGCCCCGTGGCGGGTGCGCCGGCGACCGCCAAGCGTTCGTCGAGCACGATGTCCCAACCGGTTGGCAGATCGTAGACGGTGAGCCTTGCCGAATCGAGGTAGGCGTTTTCCTCCATTGGCTCGGCTAGTTTCAGCGCGTAGCGCCCATCGCGGGCGACCAGCGATGCCGCGTTCAGCAGGAACCCCTCCACGGGCCGGGGCGGTGCGTAGCGACCCGGCGCGTCCAGGTAGCCGAGCGCGGCACCGCCGAGAACATCGCTGACGAACTCGAACGCTTTGCCGTTCCACGCGAACAGCACAGGGCAACTGGCCAGTTGGCGCTGGGTCTCTTCGATAACGTGGTGTCTGCCGGCCTCGAGGTCCAGTTCGGTCTGCGACACGCCGTTGGACCACTCGAGTTCGACGAAGTCCGCTTGACTGTGTCCGCCGAGGCCGATGCTCAACGGCTGAAGGCTTTGGCCAGGACCGGAATGCGGATCCATACGATCCAGCACCGTCCATCGACCCGCCACCCGGACTCGTACCCAGGTGCCGAGTCCGGAAGCGTTGGACCGCGTCTGTCCGGCCTCGCCGTCCCCGGTGAGGGTGAGTGCGAGAAAGACATGCCTGCCGGAACCAGCCCGCCACAGCGAGACCTTTCGGTCGTGAACGGCGAGCAGGCTCGGCCCATGCGCAGCGTCGAGCACCAGCGCCATGGCGGTCACGAGATTCGGAACGGTCTCGGCGTGCTTCACCTCGCCGGTGGCCGGGTCGATCAGCGTGAGGCCGTCCGGCAGAACGCGCAACAGTTCGCCGCGTCCGTCGCCGTCGAAGTCGGCGAGGTCCAGTTCTCGCGTACCGGGGGCGGTGGACCCGGTCATGGCCGGGGTCACGGATGTCTTCTTCCACGCCGAGCCGTCGTACGTCCAGCGAAGCAACTCGCCGTCGGCGGCCACGCCGTAGATCTCGCGGTGACCGTCCGCGTCCGCATCCCCGACGGTCACTGCAGCCAATGGCGTGTTCCGCAGGTCGCGGAGTCCGGCCATCGGCCGGTAGTTCCAGGTCCGGTCGTTCTGCCAGATGTCGTGCGGCGGGACTGCGTTGACGACGAGGATATCGAGATCGCGGTCGCCGTCGAGATCGGCAAAGAGCGCCTGACGCCCGTGGCTCGTTTTCGAAAGTCCCATTTCGGCCGCGAGCCGACGGAAGGTGCCGTCGCGGTTGTTGCTGAACAGTTCGCTGCCAGCGGGTCCGATGGTGAAGACGTCTAGGTCGCCGTCGTGGTCGGCATCCGCGACTGCGCCGCCCGTGCAGGGATCCTCGCCGAGGAGGCGATCCCTCGTCCAGGTGCCCACCGGCGCTTGCCGCCAGTAGACCGGTCCCTCGGCGCCGCAAAAGACGACATCGACCATGCCGTCGTCGTCGATGTCGCCCCACAGGGCCGCGACGACTCCTCGAACATCTGCGAAGGGGTTGTCTGGAACCGGCGTCAGTACGCCGTCGGCACCGCCGCGGAGCAACATGGGCGGTCCATCGCCGGTCAGCACGACCTCCTGCCGGCCGTCGCCGTCGAGGTCGACGGTCGTGACGGCGGGGCTAGCAGCATCGATGTCGAGTGTCAGGGGATCTTCGAAGATCGGTCCTTCGGGGCGTTCGAGCGGGTCCGTATCCGCACGCGCGACCGCCAGTACGTCGGCCTTTGGCCCCATGCGCTTGTATGCGATTTCCGCGAGGTGAGCGGTCGGGTTCGGCTTCAGGCGCGTATAGGTGTCCAGCAGCTCGTTGGCTTCGTCGTGGCGCCCGAGACGGCGTAGCGCCAGCGAACCGGTGTAGTAGCCGCTCAGCAAATGCGGATCGAGTTCGATGCTCTTCGCGAGCCACCTGATCGCGCCGGCGTTGTCTTGCGACTGGAGGTGCAGCAGCCCGAAGAAGTAGGCGGCGTGAGCGTCTCCCGGATCCATCTCGACGACCCGGCCGAAGTAACGCAGTGCGGGCTCGATCTCACCGAGGTGGTAGTGCAGGATGCCGCTCGTATAGAGGGCGCGGGGTTCGTCGGGATCGACTTCGAGGACGTCGGCGAGAATTCCGAGCGCAAGCCGTTCGTCGCCCTCGTTCTGGCGGTTCAGCGTGGCGATCGCCAGGTTGATCCGTGCCGCAAGCCAGTCGGGCGAACCCGCAACGGCGGCCTGGAACTCGGCCTCGGCGGCCGCGTACTCGTAGCGGCCCATGAGCGCTACGCCGCGGTCGTTGTGCGCCGCGCTGTCTGGCTTGCAGCCCGGCATAGCGAACACAAGCGCGACGAGCACGCTCACAGACAGCGCCCAAGGAACCCTCCGTCGCCTTGGCTCGGGTCGTGGCTTTCGGTATGCGGACAAATAGCTCTCCGGCCATTCGGTCGACGAAGCGCTACGGATGGTAGCCGACTCGGACCTCTGGGTGTGCCGCCGTGGGTGGGCCGGTGTGCATGGTCCGGATTGGGGCAGCAGGCGATCACCAGCGTGTGACAACAACGCCACAACCCGGGAAAATTCCTGTGGTACGATCCGTCGCCCATGCGGATGCAGTCAACGATGCGATCCTTTCCGGTCTTGCTCACTTCCCTGCTGGTGGGAATCTCGTTTCCCGGGTACGGTCAGGAACCGTCCGCCTTGGACGCGGACGGCCAGTCCTCGATCACGGACGGATCGGTTGCAGCGGCGGGTGACAATATCGAAGAGATCGTCGTGACGGCACCGCGGCCGGAGCGCGGCAAGGTGCCTTCCTACGAACGCGTATTCCAAATCTACGAGTCGCGACGCAAGGGGTACTGGCTCTACAAGCAGGGCAAGTACGAGGAGGCTTTCCCGCACCTCCTCGCGGCAGCCCGCAGCGGTTTCAAGTTCGCCCAGGCTCGGGTGGGGTTCCTCTATCAGCAAGGCCTTGGCACCCCGCAGGATCCCTACGCCGCCGTCGGGTGGCTGGGGCTCGCCGCTGAGGGCACGTCTCACCCCGAGATCAAGAACTACTTTCGCGATCTTTGGGCCCGCATCCCGGAGCCTTATGTGCCGGGCCTGGAAGCCGTGATCGACGACTACCGGGGGAAGTACAGCGCCAAGGCGAATCGCGTCGGCTGCGACATGAGCCGCACGGCGGGCAGCCACATCAGGAAGCTGACGTGCCGGTTCATGGACGAGGGCATCTACCAGAACTTCGGGGAGTTCATCGAGGAACTAGGCGGCGGCGCCCCGGGGGGCGACGCAGGCGGGGGCGGGAGCTAAGACCGTTCCGCGTGACGATTGGGGTCGAATTCGGCTGGTCAGAGCCGGTACTCGCCACTCGCTCCGGGTGCGGTTCTTCGAGGGCGAGCGAGACACCCGAAACCACCGGGGTTACGTCCCCGAAACGCCTCGACGCATACCGAAACAAGTGGTAGCAAGAAGTGTTGACTTGCCGCCCAGCTATATGGTGTAGTCGCCATGAGGACTATTGCGTTACGCGCTCCTAAGAGGGCGTGAGCGCGGTATCGATTGAGGGATAGGGAGAGGACTTATGAAACTGCCGTTCCAAAAGGTTCTGTGGCTGACTGGCGCACTCGCGCTGGTAGCGGGTGCATCCACCGCCTACGGGCAGGAGGAGGACGAGGCCATCGACGAGAACGAGGTGGCCGAAGCCGAGGCTGCGGAGGAGGAAGTCGCCGAAGACGAAGAAGACGTCGAGACGGTTATCGTCACGGGGTCCCACATTCGGCGCGAAACCTTCGACCTGCCCTCGCCGGTGGACACCATCGACGAACTGGACCTCCAGTTCGCCGGTACCCCCGACCTTGGCGACATCATCTTCGATCAGACCTACCAAGTCGGCGTGAACGCCAACGCGGCACCTTTCGAAACCGGTGGCGGCGACGACCAGGGCGGACCGCAAGGCGTCGAGGTGTTCCCGAACCTGCGTGGACTCGGGGCGCGGGCAACGATGACCATGATGGACGGGCACCGTGTGCCGACGCTTGTCACGGGCTATTCGTTCTGGACCCGACGTGCGGGCGCCGACGTTACCAACCTCTATCCGGGCATTGGTATCGGTCGTGTCGAAACCGTGCTGGACGGTGCGTCGGCGATCTACGGATCGGAAGCGGTTTCCGGGGTGGTCAACCTCATACCGCGCAAGAACTTCGACGGACTGGACGTATCGTATTCCGTTCAGCAGGCCATCGACGAGGGCTCGCCGTCCAAGAGCCTGGGCGTCCTCGCGGGCGCGCAAGGTGATCGCACGAGCGCCATCTTCGCGATGGAAATACGCGATGTCGAGAGCATGCCGGCCACCGCGCGGCCGCGGTACATCGTCAGTTCCACCGGTTGGACGGGCCAGTTGCTGCCCACCTGGGGTGAACGGTCACAGAGCCATCCGGGCGAGTGGCGCGTTCCCCGTCGTTACCCGACCGGCGAACTCGAACAACCGCCGTTGTCGGGCTGGCAAAACTTCGCGAATCCGGCCGATGCGCCGCCGGGACACATTGCCACTTCAGGTCCATGGCACCTCTACCCGGCTTTGGAAGGCGAGAGCGACTACTACTACGAAGGTACGGCGTTCGACTTTAGCTCGGCCCGATCCGACGGAATTTCCCGACTCCGCATGCTCGAACGGTACGACCCGGGCTGCCACTATCCGTTCGGCGGCGGTCACGATTCACTGGGCGATCCTTCCACCGCCAACGAATTCGGCCTCGGCTACAACGACGTGGCCAAGAAAGGCAGCTTCCTGAACGGCTACACGACGGGTAACAACCGCGGTATCGAGACGCGGACGATCGGCGACGAGGAAGGCTCACACGGTTCCTATGAGGACTGTCGCCAGGTCACCGCCGATTGGCAGGACATCCGGGCCCACGAGGACCGCCAGAGCGGCATGGCCTTCTTCGAGCACAACTTCAACGACTACCTGACCGTCCACGGTGAACTGGTGGTTTCCACCATGGAGTACCACACTCGCGAGCGCGCTCACCACATCGACGAGTGGAACGAGGGAACGAGCTTCTTCGGTCCCGATGTCGCCATCGCCATCGGCTCGAACCCCGGCAACCCCTTCCGGGCCTTTGCGGACGGTTCGAACTCCTGCGACTACATGCCGAACCTTCCGGGCTGCGACACCTTCAACCCGCTGTACGAGCGACCCGACCTGCCGGGCGTCTTCAAGGCGGACACGTTCATGAGCTACGTCGATGTCAACGGCAACGGCGTCTACGACTACCTCGAGGAAGCCGGCGAGTTGCTGATCTATGCCCAGGACCGCAACGGCGACGGCCTGCCCGACCGGGACTTGAACGGCGACAAGGTGGCCGATGATCAGGAATTGAGCGATATCTCGGCTCAGAAGGATCCTTACTACCGGGTGGTATTGCTGCCTATCGATTCGGATGTCGACGGCGACGGCATACCGGATCGATTCGACATCGACTCGCACGGCACGATCGGCGTGCGCCTGTTCGAGGACGTGCGGATGGCCAACCTGGCACCGCATCCGAAACAGCCCTACGTCCACGAGTCCTATCCCTGGTTGAACCCCGACATGAGCTTCAACCGGCGCAACGCGATCAACAACATGCGCGTGCGCTTCGGGACCTCGATCACGATTCCCGATACCGAGTGGATCGTCGATGCGGATTGGATCTGGGCCCGGGGAACACGGGAGAACGACTACCTCGAACCCGTCTGGAACTGGACGGTGGCGAGCCTGCGCTGCAAGGGTGGCTCGCCGCAGGGTAGTTCCAGCCCGAACGAATGCTGGAACCCGTTCTCCACCGCCTGGCTCGATTCCGATCCCGAAACCGGGGAGCTTCTGCCCGCTTGGCGGGACAAGGACGATCCGGCGTGGAACACGGAACTGGAAACCCGCCGTGCCGGTCTGATCATGCGTCAGGACAGCCGGGTAACCGGCACCCACATCATCGACCTGGTCGCCTCGAACGGCGGCTTGTTCGACCTTTGGTACAACGACGCGCCGGTTGGCGTGGCGGCTGGTATCCATTATCGCGTTGAGACGGAGAACCAGCGCCCCAACCAGTACGGCAACTCCACCCTGGGTTCCGCCCGGCAGACGGAGCAGCAGACGGAAGAGACGACCACGGCGGTGTTCGGCGAAGTCCAGATACACCCCATCGACCATCCGACGTGGGGTGAAATGGAAGTGCAGTTGGCCGTGCGCTACGCAGAGTTCGTCGGCAACGCGTCGTTTGCGGAAGCGGGGCAGGAATCCCGGTTCGACGTGACCATTCCGAAGATCGCCATGCGCTACCAGCCCTTCGATTGGCTGGCTATCCGGGGCAGCAAGACGGAAGGTTTCGTGCTGCCGGGGATGTTCCAGTTGTTCAATTCGGCGGACTACCGCAACGAGTTCGGACAGGTGCGAGACTATCTGTGCGACCTCGCCGCCGAACTGCCGCACTGCGCGGAGGCGAACCCGGGCTCCGGTGTGGTCAGCAACGTGCTGGTCGTTTCCAACGCGCCGAACGAGGGTTTGGGCGCGGAGGTATCGGATCTGTGGAACGCCGGTGTTTCGATGCGGTTGCTCGACGGCGACATGCTCCTCGACCTGGACTACACCACGGTGGACTTCAACGGCCGGGTCGAACGCATCTCGCCAGCGGGTGTGGTCGGCGAAGCCGGTGCGAACTTCGAAGGTTTCATCAAGGATCGCTGCGGCCAGGAAACGCTGCTGAACTACGACGACCAGAACCTCTACCCGGTAGAACAGTATCCGTCACCCCATCCGCGCAACGCGGTTGATTTCGCCGAGCAAACAAGCGCGGAGGAGTTGCAGTGTCGCCAAGCGGCGGCGGCTGCGTACATCGCCGATATGGAGGCGGCGACCCATGGCCATCTGATCGAACGCGACGAGGGTGGACGCCTGGTGAGCGTTCGAGACTCCTGGGTTAACCAGGGCGAGCAAACCGCCACCACCCTGATTTTCAGCGGCACCTACAACTTCGATGGATCGGAGATTCCATTGATTGGCGGTGACTACGGTGGCTTCTCGGTCAACGTATCCGCCACCAAGATGCTGGAGTTGAGCCTCGAGCGTTGGGCGGCAGGCGGTAGGCAACAGAACGCGGGAATCCGCGTGGACGGCGTCGGAAACCGCAATACGGCGCAATTCGGCGGCGGCAACGGCCTCTTCCAGCCCTTGCCGGCAACTCCGGAATTGCGGGTCAATGTCGGTCTACGGTGGTTCCGCGGCAACCACAGCGCCCAGTTGCAGGCGCGTTGGCACAGCTCCCTCACGGACGTCAACGCGGCTTGGGACGAGCTGCTCGCCAAGACCGCGGACTGCCGCGCAAGGCTCGAGGCTGGCGAGAACCTGACCGACCCCTTCTGCCTCAACGGTGCCGTGCGCAACCTGGATTCCTACGGCGACTACGCCGACCCCAACGGTCCGTTGGGTAACGAGCTGAACGGTATCCGCACCGTCACCTACGCGTATATCGATCCCGATCTGCCCCGCGGTGGCGCTGAAGGCCAGCTATGGCACGAGGACAATATCCAGCGCGACGCAAACGGCAAGCGGATCATCGAGAGCATGTGGACGGAAGCGGACGCCTGTGCGGACCAGGACCGGAACCCGTACTGCAAGATCGACTCGCGGCACTATTGGGATCTGAACTACAACTACAACCGACCGGATGTGTTTGGCCTCGGCTACGTCAACTTCAACCTCGGCGTGCGAAACATCTTCGGCACCGGACCCGACCCGTTCCCGTCCGGCGTTGGCTATGAAGCCTACGTGGACGACATCATGGGCCGGCTTGCCTACACCTCGCTGCGGATAGGGTTCTAGCCGTCTAGACCCTTCCGGGCGCGACCTTCCTAGCCCGGCGACGATCACCTCGTCGCCGGGCTTCTCTTTTCTACGGCGGTGAAACGCCTGATACGCGGTGGCGATTGTCCGATGCAACGCGTAGAGTCCTCCACATGACTTGGCGTGCAGGCAACAGGTTGGCGGTTGTTGCGATCTGGCTCGGCGGACTCGGTTTTCCGTCAATCCCTGTTGCCGGTGCCGAAAGCAAGAACTGCGACGAGCTGCCACCGAATCAACAAGCCGCCTGCCTCATGGTGTTGGCGTGCGCCGCCATCGACGACGATGAACGACGAGAGGAGTGTTTTCGCGTGGCCGCAGAGCGGTTCGCGTCCCCTGACGAAGCAACGTCTAGCCCCGACCCGGACGCTCCAACCGACGATGCCGTCTCGGCGGCGTTGCCCGAAACGCCTGCCGATGTCGTTCGCAGTCCCGTCCCGCCCCCACCGGTTGTTGAGCCAACCTCGATCCAGCCGGCCCCGGCGACAGCCGAAGAGCAGCCAACGGCCTCCGTCGGAAGCGCGAGCGCTGCACCCGCCGTCGAACAAAAATCGGTGCAAAGGACCGTGCTGACTATTCCGGATCGTTTCACCGCGGAGGTCACCAAGGTACGGCGGTTGCTTCGCGACCGCCAACTCGTGGTACTCGACGGCAAGCTGCTGTTCGAGGGCGGGCAGGCCATGGTGAGCGGCCTGAAGGTCGGCGACGAGGTGAGGGTTTCTCGGGCATCGTCACGATTTGGAAATCGATTTCGCATCATCGGGCCGGGACACCGCCCGTTCACCGCCGCGCGCATCCGCTGCGAACGAATGGAGCTGGCCCGCGACAAGCAACGGAAGTGCAAGCTGATCCGGCCTGCTCCCTAACCCGCATTTCTCAACCCATCATGGTCGGGATTCCCGGTTCCAGGTTCATAGGGCATGACGGCGCGGCACTCTCGGGCTTGCTATTTGTACTGGCGCTTGTCGCGCTGTTGGGGGCGTGTTCGAGAGACGACCCGAACGAACCCGTGGTTCCATCCATGGAAGGCGCGGATGAGGATCTCCTCGGCCTCATCGACGATCTTGTCTCCAGTGTCCGGACGGCACCGGACTCGGGCGATTTGCGCGGGCGACTGGCCATGGCCTATGACGTCAACGGTTTCGACACGGCCGCCATCGCGACCTACCGGCAGGCCCAGTCTCTTGCGCCCGAAGAGTTCGACTGGCCGTACTTTCGCGCCCTGCTGCATGGCAAGGAAGCAGACTTCGATGACGCGCTGACAGCGCTCGACGAAGCGTTTGCCATCGACGCCGACTATGCGCCCGCGTGGCTTTGGCGTGGCGCGTGGCTGTTGGAACAGGCGCGCTACGACGAGGCGAGGGCCGCCTACGAGCGCGCCCGGGAAATCGAACCAAAGTCGCCTGCTTCGGCCGGGATCGCCCAGTCGCTGTTGCGCCAAGAACGGTTCGAAGAGGCCATCGCGGTGCTGGAGCCGGTCGTTGACCGGATTCCACATCCCCATGTACAGCGGATGCTTGGCGAAGCGTACCGGGCCGTGGGACGGACGGACGATGCCCGGATCGCCATGGCGCGGGGGCGGGTCGGGCACGTCATTCAATGGACGGATCCCCGCGTTGCTCGCAAGGCCGAATATGTCGGCGGATTCGGACGCCGACTGATACGGGGGCAGGATCTCATCAAGGCCAACCTGCCGCACAAAGCGCTCGAGGTCATGAAGCCCCTGCAGGAATGGAAGCCGGACGACGAAGGCCTGATCAGCAATCTGTCCTGGGCCTACAAGAGCACGGGCAACACCGACAAAGCCGTGGAGGTTCTCAAGCGCGGAATCGAAGTCCATCCCCACCAGTTTCGTTTCCACCTCGCGCTGGCCGACGTCTATCGCGACGTTGGGGACGATGAACGGCTGACGCACCACGTCGAGCTGGCGCTCAAGGGCGATCCGACCAATGCGTGGGCTCACGAGCAGTTGGCTCGCATCGCCATGCAGGAGCAACGCTACGACGATGCGCTGGCTTCCTACGACGTCGCGCTGCAGGGCGGCACCGACAACCAGATCGAGGTGCTGTATACCGTCGGTGCCGTCGAAGGATCGCGGGAGCGGTGGCCTCAGTGCATCGAACGCTTCCAGCGCCTGGTGGACGTCGACATCTCGATCGCGAAAGGCCACATCGGGTTGGGTCTTTGCCTGGCCGAGGTGGGACGATTCGAAGAGGCGCGCGATGCCTTCGCCTGGGCCGAACGGATCGGTACACATCCCGACGAACTGGCGCGGGCGCGTCAACAGCTGGCGGTGATCGAGGCACGGGATGCCTGATCGGCGAATGCGCGTTGCCGCAACGGGGGCGGGACGCGTGACGGTAGCCGCTTGGGCCTTCGCTATGCTGGGCGGTTGCTCGGAGACGGACAAAGGCAGCGATGCGGGACCGCCGTGGTTCGCCGAGGAGGCGGCTCGGCGAGGCATCGACTTCGAGCATCGCTCCGGACACTCGGAAAGGCACTTCCTGCCACAGATCATAGGCAGCGGCGCGGCGCTCGCCGATTTGGACGGAGACGGAGACCTGGACGCCTACATCGTGCAGAGCGGCGATCTGTTCGACGATAGCGAACAGCCGGGCAACCAGCTCTACTTCAACGAGGGGGGCGGTCACTTCAAGGCGGCTTCGGAGGGCCATGGCGCGGACGACCGGGGATACGGGATGGGAGTCACCGCCGGCGACTACGACAACGATGGCGACGTGGACCTCTACGTGACCAACTGGGGACCGAACGTGCTGCTGCGGAACGACGGCAACGGTCGGTTCGAGGACGTCACCGACGAAGCCGGCGTCGGCGACGCCGCTTGGGGGGCTTCCGGCGCATTCCTCGATCTCGATGCCGACGGTGATCTCGACCTCTACGTCGCCAACTACATCAACTGGACGCCGGTTGCGGAAATCGACTGCTACATCGCCGGCCTGCTCACCTACTGCCCACCGGGAAACTACGACGCGCCGGCGGTGGATACGCTGCTGCGCAACAACGGCGATGGCACGTTTACCGACATCACCGTCGAGGCGGGCTTGAACAACGCCTTCGGCAACGGCTTCGGCGTCGTTGGTGCCGACTTCAACCGGGACGGACGCATGGACGTCTTCGTGGCCAACGACATGATGGTCAACCAGCTGTGGCTGAACCAGGGAGATCTGCGGTTCAAGGAAGAGGCGTTGTTGTGGGGGTGTGGCGTCGACGAGAACGGACTCGCCAAGGCGGGCATGGGCGTCGCCGCCGGGGACGTGGACGATGACGGCGACGACGACCTGCTGGTCGTGAATCTGGAGGGCCAGACGGACTCCTTCTTCAGGAACGACGGCGAATGGTTCACCGACGCCACCGTGGAGGTGGGCCTGAGCGTCACCAGCCGCCAGTACACCCGCTTCGGGGTCGTCCTGGCCGACTTCGACAACGACGGTCGGCTGGATCTCTACCAGGCCAACGGTCGGGTCGCGCCGGGCGAGTTGCGCGTCGGCGACATCTACGTGGAGCCGAACGTGCTGTTCCGTGGAGTTGGCAGCGGGCGGTTCGAGGATATGGCGCCCATCGGCGGCACGGTCGAGCCCCTCATTCACACAAGTCGCGGACTCGCCGTGGGCGACGTGGACGACGACGGCGGGCTCGATCTGCTGGTGATCAACCGGGACGCGCCGGCGTACTTGCTAATGAACCGGGTGCCGGGTCGGGGTAATTGGATCCGTTTCAAGGTGGTGGGGCGGGAAGGACGCGACGCCCACGGCGCCATCGTGTCGGCGACGGTGGGGGAGATACGCCTCAATCGCAACGTGCAGCCGGAGGGCAGCTACCTCTCGGCGAACGACCCGCGGGTCCACTTCGGCCTTGGACGGGAAGCGGCAGTCGGCAACGTCGTCGTCCGCTGGCCGTCGGGTGAAGAGGAGACATTCGGCGACTTCGCAGCCGGTGAGATCATCGAACTGCGGCAAGGGGCGGGAGTCCCGCCGGTGCATCCCTCCGGCTAGCAGCCCCTGCTCTCGGACTGGGGCGTCCTCGGTAGCGGGATAGCGTCGAGGGCGACGGCGGCCGTCGGTGCCGGTGCCCCCGGGGCCGCAAGCGCATCGACAAGGAAGCTGTAGTCGGCGTGCGTTCCTTCGTCCTGGAACCGACACGTCAGCATCTTGAGGTGGGTGCCGGCGGTCGCGGACAGGTCGCAGTTGACCCGGTGTCGGCGCGAACCGTATTTCGACCGGTACACGTCGGCGACGCGCTCGAGGTGGGGCAGATGCTCTGCGGGAATGCGCTGCCAGACGTCCCGGAAGGCGTAGCGAATCGACGGATGGGTCGTGCCGGTGGCGGCAACCGCGAGCCACCCCACCGCCGCTTCGGTATCCCGGGGGGTGCCGAGCCCCCGCTCGTAAAGGAAGCTGACCCGAGCCTGGGCCATCTTGAAACCGCGCTTGGCGGCGGCGAGCAAGTACGGGAACGACTCCTCGTAATCGCCACGCCGGTACAGGCAACCGCCCTTGCCCCTTGCGTCGTAGGTCTGCTGCATGTACTCGAAGGTCGGGCGAACCCCCGGATCCGGAGGACTCCCCGTGACGATCACTTCCTCCGGCTCCCGCGTATCGTTGGCGACGATCGGCGGGGCGTCCGCCTCCGGTGGCGCGGTCGTCTTGGCGTCGGGAGCGCTGTCCGCCGGCGCGGTCAACGTGGTAGCCAGGGCCGCGGCCATCAGGAGATGCGGTGGTGTAGGGGGACGGTTTGCCTTTGGCACGGTTTACCCGCGTACGCCACCAGGTGGCGTCCTGGTATTCGCTGCGGCCGTGGGATCAGTGGTCCGTCGCATTTCGTCCTATGTCAAACCCTTATGCCGCGAGCAAGTGTAGCAGTCGGATCTGCGATGGATCGTGCAGCCTTGCCAGCCGCGAATGGTTGGTCTAGTGTGACCCTCGGGAGCGTGGAGAGTGGCAATGGCATTGGGGAATGCCTCGCCTTATCGCTCCGAATGGAACCACATATCGGCGCTCCAGTCGCAATTGCCCGGGGGAGCGTGTTGGTGAGACCAACGATCCGCCGGCGTGTCGACCTGACGCCAGGGAGGAGACTTGTGATCACGCAACGATTGGCCCTAGCCGTCTGTCTGTCGGGAATACTTGGGCTGTTGGCGAGTTGTGGTGCCAGCGCCCAGGAGGTCCCGACCGAGTACTTCTTTTCGCCACCACCCACGACGGATGTCACGGTATCGCCTGATGGCCGGTACTTGGCGGCAAGGAGCGAGACGGCTGTACAGGTTCTGGACTTCGACAGCTTGGCACCCGTAGGTCGCGTACCCCGGGATGTCGAATACGCGACGGTGTCGAATTACTGGTGGGCGAACAGCGAGCGGATCGTGATCACCACCCGGTTGGCGACCAAACGTTCGGATCGTGACTGGCCGACCCACAGCTTCTTCGCGGCCAACGCGGACGGCAAACGATGGACCAGCCCGTATCAACTCTTCCGCGACGGAGAGACGCGGATTGGCGCAACGATTGTCGACAGCGCCGACTACAACGAGCGCAATGTCCAGATCGAGCGTGGCGAGCAGCCGTTCTATCCGCACCCGGGGCGCGTGGATCCCGCCTTGATGTTGCTGGACGTCTACACCAAGGCGGACAACGCCCGCCTGCGCAAGCGGCAACGTGGCCCGGTACCTTTCGGCAACCTGTTCCCGGATCGGGAAGGCAACGCGCGATTCGCCCTAGGATGGCTCGAGGGCGGCAAGCGGACGATGTTCTATCGTGCCAGTCCCGACAGCGAATGGACCGACATCAGTGCGGCATTGGGTCCGGACCCCTCGGTGACGTTGAACCCGGTCGGATTCGGCGACGACGGGAAGCTCTACGTGCTCAGCAACCACGCGAGCGACCGGATCGCGCTGTATGCCATGGACCCGCGATCCGGTGAGTTCGAACTGATCCGCGAAGACGACCGGTTTGACACCGGCGAGGTCGAATGGAACGCTGCGGGGACGACGATCATCGGCCTCAAAATCGACGCGGTGAGTCCCAAGTTCGCGGTGCTCGACAGCGGCGATCCGAAGATCGACGTGCTGCGACAGACCGCGCGCACCTTCCAGGGCGAGGCGGTAAAGATCGTCAGTGCTTCCAAAGACGGTAGGCGTCTGGTGCTCTTTGCGTCCAGCGACCGCAACCCGGGCGCTTGGCACCTAATGGAGCCACGGGGGAATAAACTCCGCCCGCTGATGGCACTGCGGCGTGGAATCAACGCATCGCAGATGGCGGGATCCTCGGCGGTGAACCTCAAGGCTCGGGACGGGATGGACCTCTTGAGCTACCTGACGGTCCCGAACAATCCGGCGCCTACCGTCCCCATGGTGGTGGTGCCGCATGCCGGTCCCCACGGAATCCGCGATAGCTGGACTTTCGATCCCGTGGCGCAGTTCTTCGCCAATCGCGGTTTCGCCGTGTTGCGAGTCAACTACCGGGGCTCCGGCGGTTTCGGGCGCGAGTTCGAGCGTGCCGGGTATCGGCAGTGGGGCGCGGCGATCATCGACGACATCGTCGACGCCACGCGCAGCGTTGCCGAGCAGGAGAACATCGATGCGAACCGTGTCTGCATCCTGGGAACTCACTACGGCGCTTTCGCGGCCCTGGCGGCCGTCGCGCGGGAACCCGATCTCTACCGCTGCGCGGCTGGCCATGCCGGCATCTACGACCTGGCGTTGCTCTGGGGAAGACCCGGTGTCGCTCCTAGGCATTTCGGCGATGAGGAGAGCCTGGCGAGATGGATCGGTCGGGATGCGGCGGAACATCGCGCCCAATCGCCTGTACATCACGTAGCGCAGATCAAGGTGCCGGTGTTCCTGTCCCACGGCGGTGTTGACGAGCGTGCGCCCTTGGCCCACACCACCACCATGCGGAGTGCTCTTGAGAGTGCGGGCAAGACCGTGACGACTCTCATCGAGACGGGCAAGACGATACCCGAAAGAGGTGTGCCGGAGTTTCTCCGGGGCTTGATGAGACCAGCCGACGCGTTCCACGACGGCAAGGACAAGGCGCGTCTTTACGAAGCAGTCTTGGAATTCGTGCGGGAGCACACGAAGCCGACGGCGGGTTAGGTCCGCGCTCGGACCCGCCCGATCTGCGGGGCCACAGGCTCGGGCACAACATTCGTACTCCCCGATTGGGAAGGTGTAGACTCTAGCCGCATGGTCTGCATGGAGTCGCCGGATGCAAGGGATCCGTAGACGCACCAGAGTCTGGCGGGGTTCGCATGGGAGAACCGGTTGGATTGTGGCTGTGCTTTGGAGCTTTGCGTTCTTGGCGGTTTCGGCGGCCGGCGACTCCCTATCGTCGAAGCAGAACCACGACGATCGCTCGAGTGCGACAGGCGCGGAAACACCGGGTGTGCCGGACCGTCCCGGGGCGAGCGCCACTTCGGGCACGGTCAGACGAATCGAGTCGGACGGTCGCGTCGAAGAGGTGGTCGTAACGGGTGAGAGGATCACGGATCTCACGTTGGAGGAACGGCGCGAGATCTATCGTCAACTCTCACAAGGTCGGAGCTTGTACTCCAAGAACGACTACAAGCGTGCTTTCCCTCTCCTCCTCAAGACTGCCGAGCATGGCTTCAAAGACGCCCAGGCGAGGGTAGGTTACATCTATCTCCAGGGCCTTGGAGAAGTTCCACGCAACGACTCGACGGCGATTGGCTGGTTGGGCGTGGCCGCCGCCGGCAACTCGGCCCCCGAAATCCAAAACTACTTCAACGACATGTGGAGTAGGGTTCCGGAAAAGTATGTGCCGTACCTCGAGGAGGTCGTCGAGAAGTACGAATCAAAATACGGGGAACAGGCGACAGGCGTCAGGTGCGCAATGCGCCGGCCTGCGGGCAGCCACTTGAAGCAGCTATCCTGCTACTTCGAACGGGACTTGTCGTTCGTGGAAAACAAGATGCTTGATGACTTCCTCCGGGACTCGACCCAGGCGCCGACGGTGATCGGTGTTCGGCCGGAGGACTCCGTTGTGCTTCAGCCTACACCGACCGAAGCGGACTAGCCGAGTTCCCAGCCCGCACTCCGCGGGGCACTCTTTTCCCCTTCGCAGGGAACATATCCGCAACCCGTCGAGTCGCTTGACGAAAAACCCGTAGGGGCGACCCTAACGCGCCCGAAGGGCGCGCGGTCGCCCGCCGGAATCCGCACGGCGGTGATCCGGGAACACGAGAATGCGGCAGCATTCTCGATCGCGCCCGCAGGGCGCGCCGGGACGGGACAAGCCCGTCCCCTTGCATGGAACAAACGCCAAAGGGAGCTTGCGACCGTGGCGTTGGTTTCATGGGAGGTCGGCGTGGCTGGGCCGGAGGCGGAGTCGGCGCACAGCGAAGCGAAGCGCCGACCCGGCTATGGGGCGCTACGGGTCGAGCAGCCGTTCCACGACGATCTGGGCGCAGCGCCGATTCTCCGGGCCGAAACCCGCCGAGTCGGTGCCGCGGTCAAGCCGGAACCCGTTCGCGCTCGACGAGACGTGGCCCGAGGCGACGAGTTCGGCGATGGCGCGGACGTGCTTGTTACGCCGCCGCTTCGGTTCCAGGGCGATGATGCCGACCCGCGCCTGGGCGGAAAGCGACTCGTAGAGCATCGACGCGCTGTCGGCGCTGACCCAGACGTATTCCGCCTTGGCGAGGGCGTTGTCGAGGAAATCGGCGGGTAGCGAGCGCCAATGGCGTAGAGCGTTCGCCGCCGTGGGTAGGTGGTCCCCCAAACCCTGGGGGGTCCGTCGCGAGTCGCACACCTGCCAAACCACTTCCGGCGTCTCGCGGATGATCGCCTCGACTTGGTCGCCGACGGTGCGGTTGGACCACTTGAAGTGCGGACTGGGACCGCCTAGCAATATCAGGCCCGTATCGGTCTCCTTGTCATCGACCTTTGTCGGACAGATGACGCCTCGTGTTGGGATGACGTTCGTTTTGCGGCGAACCCGGTCGTGCCGGGGTACGAAAAGCAGGTCGAAGCACGCCAACGGCAGGGTCGGCTTCATCAGCACCACGGACCTTCCACCGCACACGAGGCGGGCCAGGAGGAGTGGCAGATGGGTCCGGTGGCCAACACCGACGAGCAGGTCCGGCGGCGGCAGGTCCGGTGCGTCGCGCAGCAGAAAACGCCGGATCTGTCGCCAATAGAACGCCATGAAACGAACGTCGATCTCGTGGACCTCGATGGGCCGGATCGACTCGACTCCCTGGATCAGGCCCGCGGACTGTTTCTCGTGCCCCGGCTTGCCGTCGACGAACCGCCAGACGACAGTCCGCCCGACGCCGTCGTCGGTTTCATCGGAACCCGCGGTATCGGGGGCCACGGTGGCGGGCAAGCACACGACGCTAACGCAGGCTGTGGTCCATTCCGAATGCCGGATTCTCGTCCCGGGTGGGCCCAACCACTTGGGCGGGAACGCCAGCCACGGTCACGTGCGGAGGGACGTCTTCGAGAACCACGCTACCGGCGCCGACCTTGGCGCCGGCACCGATCTCGATGTTGCCGATGACCTTGCAGCCCGCCCCGAGCAGGACGCCGTGCCGGACCTTGGGATGCCGGTCGCCGGACTCCTTGCCGGTTCCACCGAGGGTCACCGCATGCAGGATGGATACGTCGTCCTCCACCACGGCCGTCTCGCCGATGACGATGCCGGTGGCATGGTCGACCAGGATGCCGCGACCCATCCGGGCCGCCGGATGGATGTCGACATCGAGCCCCACGCTGATCTGACTTTGGAAAAACAAAGCCAGGGTGTGACGGCCCTGGTGCCAAAGCCAGTGGGCGATGCGATGCGCCTGCAAGGCATGAAAACCCTTGAGAAATAGGAACGGCGTGGAGAAGTCCTCGCATGCCGGGTCGCGGTCGAACGTTGCCAGGATGTCGGCGAGAGCACGGTCGAGAATGCGGGCGTCGTCGGAAATCGCCTCGTCGATCACATCGCGGATGAGCATGGTCGGCAGCATGGGATTGTCGAGTTTGCTGGCGAGGCGGAAGGACAGTGCGGAGCGGAAGCTCACGTGGTTGAGGATCGTGGCGTGGAAATAGCTGCCGAGAATCGGCTCCTCTTCGGCCTTGGCGGCGGCCTCGCAGCGCATCGCCTCCCAAACTCCGTCGGCGGCGGGCGTGCCGGTCTTGCGATATGCCTCCAGCAGGGTATTGCGCTGTCGTTCGTTACCGTCGGGCATTGGTGTGGGAAATGTTCGCCGCCTTGGTCGAGGGACGAAGCGTGAACGTGGGGACCCCACATTTCAAGCCGATGTGGGCGGGAGGGCTGCCGCGTATACTCGCGAAATCGCATCCTGGGGAGGGCCGATGACCAAGTTCGAGCGTGTTGCCGTCGTGGGCCGAAGCGGTAGTCCCCACGTGGTCGACTCGCTGAAGGTCGTACTGTCCGCGCTTCTCTCGGCGGGCGTCGAGTTGGTGTTCGAAGCCCGAACCGCTGAGATGCTCTCGCTGCCGGATGGTGTTCCGCGGGCATCGGTGGGCGAGGGCGTCGATCTCGTTGTTGTCGTCGGGGGAGATGGCAGCATCCTCGGCGTGGCCCGGGATGTCGCTCACACGCGCGTTCCGGTACTCGGCATCAATCGTGGCGGGCTGGGGTTTCTTGCCGACATCGCGCCCGACCAGATCGCCGAGAAGATCGCGCGGGTCATGGCGGGCGCGTTCACGGTGGAAGATCGGTTTCTCCTGGAGTCCCATGTGCATCGCAACGGCGAGGGTGTCGAGGTCGGGGTCGCGCTCAACGATGTCGTCGTCCATGCCGGCAGCATGTCGCGGATGATGGATTTCCAACTGTTCATCGACGACGAGTTCGTCTACGAGCAGCGCTCCGACGGTCTGATCGTCTCGACACCGACGGGATCGACGGCCTACGCCCTGTCGGCTGGCGGACCGATCCTGCATCCCCGGCTCGACGCGGTGGAGATCGTGCCCATGTTCCCGCATACGCTCACGTCGCGACCGTTGGTCGTGTACGGCGACTCGACGATTGGAGTCCGGGTTGGCGAGGGGCCGGCAACGCCGAAGGTCACCTGCGATTCGCAGGTCGACTTGAGTCTCGAACCGAACGACGAAGTGAGGATCTTCAAGCATCCCAACGCGCTGCGGCTGGCTTTTCCCCACGGTCACAGCTTCTACGAGTCCTGCCGAAGCAAGCTCGACTGGGCGACCCGGTTGCGAAGCCGCTGACCCGGTACTCATCAAAGGGCGTAGCCGCATGGCCGTTGCTCGCGTCACGGCTGGTCGATGTCGTCGAGGACGCCTCGGTCGTCGACCTCCACGAGCAGTACATCCTCGGCACGAGCGACGATCTCGCGTGCGCCGGTATCGCCGTCGATTCGCGTCAGTTCGTCGAATAGTCGAGCCGGAAATCCGATTGGATTGCCGCCTCGGTCCCCGCACCGAGGGCGCACGATGGCATCGGGATGTTCCACCATCGCCTCGACGAGGCGGCGAAGGGTCTCGGCCTCGATGAACGGCATGTCCGCCAATCCGACCAGCAGGCCTTCCGGCACGGCAACGGGCACTGGGCGTCCCGTCCCGCGATCGGCGGTGTGTCCCGACGTCAACGCCTTCACGCCGGCGGCAAGGGAGCGGGACTGACCGGCGGCGGCGTCGGCCGCCTCCACGACCTCGCAGCCGGCAGCCGTCACGAGTTCGGCGATCAGCCGCTCGCCGGGTCGGATTGCGGCAACCACCCGGTCCAGCACCTCGCGGTAGGTCGTTAGGGTTCGCGTCAACATGGGCACGCCGTCGATGAGGTGACGGCGCTTGTCGCTTCCAAACCGCCGGGCGCTACCGGCGGCCAACACGATGGCCGCGATACTCACGCGCCTGCGGCGATCCGCTCCACCGCGAGGCGCGCCCCGGGGGCGCACTGCTTGCGCACCGCGGTGATTTCGGCCAGCACGGCGATGGCGATCTCCGGGGGCGTCTTGCTGCCGATCGGCAGGCCGATGGGCGCGTGCAGGCGGCGAATTTCCGACGCCGAAAGCTCCAGTTGCTTAAGCCGTCCACGCCGGTTGGAGGAGGTTCGGCCTGATCCCATCGCACCGACGTAGAAGGCGTCGGTCTTCAAGGCTTCCATCAGGCCCATGTCGTCGATTCGCGGGTCGTGCGTTAGGGCCACGACCGCCGAGTGGCTGTCGCTGGCGTAGCGTCGAACGGCGTCGTCGGGCATCTCCCGGACCTTCTTGACACCGGCGACGTCGAAGTCCTCCAGACGGTCCGGGCGGGGATCGCACACCACGACGTCGTAGCCTAGGGCGATCGCAATCTCGGCGACGTACGCCGAGACCATGTTCGTGCCGATCACGAACAACCGGTCTTGGGGACCATAGGTCTGTACGAGCACCCCGCCTTCGTGGTCGTACCGGAGATCCGCGTGGTTCTCGACGTCCCGGTAGTCGAAGGCTCCAGACTTCAACAATACCGTCCGTTCCACGCAGGCCCGCCTTGCCAGGCGGTCGACTAGGTGATCGAAATGAGCTTGACTTGATGGCGTCGGCGTATGCGGTTCGACGACGATGTCCAGGTGCCCGCCACAGGGAAGCCCCAGTTGCTCGGCTTCCTCTTCGG
The DNA here is from genome assembly GCA_026705345.1 of Gammaproteobacteria bacterium. GTDB lineage: Bacteria > Pseudomonadota > Gammaproteobacteria > Pseudomonadales > Azotimanducaceae > VXYL01. The sequence continues at coordinate 70,041 of JAPPAV010000044.1, read as the reverse complement.
TTTCGCCGTAGCGAAAGAACTGGGGACGGTCTTGGGCGAGCTGGCCCGCCGTCAGCTTCTCAAGGAGGTCATCTTCCACGCAACCACCGGAAAGCGAGCCCTCGATCCGGCCATCGCGGTTGCAGGTGAGGAGCGATCCCACCGGCCTCGGCGACGACCCGTACGTCGCCACGACGGCCGCAAGCCAGCAGGGCTGCCCGGCACGGAGCCAGTCTCGCGCCTGGCCCAGTACTTGTTGGTCGACGCTCTGCATTCGAGGAATTGTAGCACCGCGCCTTTCGCGTACTTCGAACCTCCACTCGCGAAACGGATCGTAGGGGCGACCCTCGTGGTCGCCCGCACTGGGGCGACTGCCGGATTTCCGGACGGGACAAGCCCGTCCCGTACGTGGTTGCGGATCAGATGGCCGTGTCGATCACCCGATCGCCGATCCCGGGTAGCTCGACGGGGACCTTGGCGATGTTCTTCGGCGGCCACAGGGGAGCGCGCGTCTCCCGGGCCCAGGCATCGTAGGCGCGCTTTAGCTCCGCCGCGACGTCAGGCTTCAAGCCGATCAGGTTCGTCTCCTCGCCGATGTCCGTCGACAGGTCGAATAGGAATTCCAACTCGCCGAGCCGTACCAGCTTCCACGGGCCGAGACGCACACCGGCGTTGTCCTTGTTGCGCCAGAAGATGGGCCGGTCCGCTGCGCCGAAACGTAGCGGTTGATGCTTCAGCGAATCGGCCACCTCTGCCTTCACTGCCTTCGCCGGTGCGTTCACCAGGTCGACGAAGTTCACGCCATCGAAGCGCTGCCGGGTCATATGCGTTGTGGACACACCGGCCAGGTCGATGGCCGTGGGCACGATGTCCAGTGTGCTGACCGGCGTGTCGAGGGTGCGTCCCGCAGGCAGTCCATTCGGCCAGGCCGCGAGGAACGGCACTCGGACGCCACCTTCGAAAGGCAGGAGCTTGCCGTGAAACAGGGGTTCGTTCGTGCAGGCGCCCGTATAGATCGCGCAGCCGTTGTCGGCCGTGAAGATCGTGAGCGTATCGTCCGCGACGCCGTGTTCCTCCAGCGAGGCGAGGATCGCACCCACCCCGTCGTCCACGGCACTGATCATTGCCTTGTAGACGCGCGTCGGGTGATCCTCAATCTCCGGGAAACGGTCGTAGTAGCGCTGGGTCACCTCGAGCGGCGTGTGCGGGGCGTTGTAGGGCACGTAGAGGAAGAACGGCTGGTCCGCGTGGCGGTCGATGAACGCGACGGCTTCGCGTGTCAGGGCGTCGGTCAGGTATTCGCTCTCCACCACCGGCTCGTGGCCGCGGAGAATCGGATTGATGGGACCCCGTCCCCGCAATCCCTTGGCGTTCGCGAACACCGCGTCTTTCCGGGATTTGCGGTCGAAATACGCGTTGGCGCCATGCAGGAAACCGAAGAATTCGTCGAACCCTCGGTTTAAGGGGTGCAGCGCGTCGATGGAACCGAGGTGCCACTTGCCGCTCATCCCAGTGACGTAGCCAGCGGACTTGAGATAGGCAGGCAGGAGTGTCTCCGATGCCGGGGTGCCGAGCCCCATCCGGTGGGACCGCGCCTGACCCCCGGCATTGAATTCGTGGCCGAAACGCTGCTGGTAGCGGCCGGTCAGCATTCCCGCCCGGGACGGGCTGCAAATGGGTGCCGAGACGTAGCCGTCGGTGAACTTGACGCCGCGCTCGGCCAGCGAGTCGATATGGGGTGTGCGGCCGGACGTGCAACCGTAGGCGCAGATGTCCGGATAGCCGAGATCATCCGCGACAATCAGCACGATGTTGGGTTGTTCGGCGCCGAGGGCCCCAACGGTCAGGGCGACACCAACGGCCCAGGCGATGAAACTTGGGGTTCGTATTCGCATGACAGCTACCGTTTCACCCAGTCGGGGTACTCGTTGAACATCGATGTCCGACCGCCGTCCACGACCAGATCGTGGCTGTTCACGAACCGGCCTTCTTCGCTGGCAAGAAACAGCGCCGCTGTCGCGATGTCCCAGGCGACGCCGGATTTCTTGAGCGGGTTGGCCCTGGCGAGGTTGCCCTGCAACTTGGCCATCTTGCGCTCGTTTTCGGCATCCGGGAGGGTGTTGGCGCGCGCCGAGCCGCCCCAGAAGATGGGTGTCGCGATGGCCCCGGGCGAAATCACATTGACGCGGATCCCCTGCGGACCGAGCTCGATGCCGGCGAGTTTCGAATAGTGCGTAACCGCCGCCTTGACCGCGGAGTAGAGGATGTTGCCCTGCAGATGGCGGATGGCGGCGATGCTCGAGTTGTTGATGATTGACCCGCCACCGGATGCCAGCATGTGGGGAATGGCGAAGCGCATCCCTAGGACGACGCTGGTGAACAGCAACTTGACGCCGTAGTCGATGTTCTCCCCGGTGATGTCGCCAACGTTTCCCGCCGTGGGGCCGCCGGCGTTGTTGAACAACACGTCCAAACGCCCGAAACGTTCTGCGGTGTCGTCGATCACGCGCCGCAGGTCGTCTTCCACGGTGACGTCCTGGGGTTGGTAGTGGACGTTGTCGCCGAGTCGCTCGGCAAGTGCCGATCCCTTGGCCTCGGATCGGCCCGCGATCACCACGGCGGCCCCCTCGGTCGCGAACAGTTCGGCGGTCGCCGCGCCGATTCCGCTGGTGCCGCCGGTGATGATCGCGACCTTCCCTTCTAGGCGATTCCCCATGGTTTCCGCTGTCCTTTTAGCAAACTGCACCTGAACACACGCGTCCGCACACCCTAAACGGGTGCGTCGGGAGAACACTATAGCGCGGTGGCAATTGCCGTCGAGGCGTTGGTTGGCTAACCCCAAGTACTGCTGTTGTGGCGTAACATCGACCTGTTCTCGGTTGTCTATCCGCTCGCGATCGTCCGCGATGCCACCTTCGCACCCCTCGCTCTGCCGGGTTTTCGGTCGCGGGGCCGCTGCCGGAAGTCTCGGAACCGGACTCGCGTTTCTCGCCGGTGGATACCTCGTTGACTCGGTGGGCTTCGACCTCGTCCTCGTCATCTCCGTTGTGTCTCCGTTGTTGGGGGCGCTTCTCGTCTGGACATGGCCGGACTCCGGCAGTGCGCAAAGGAGACCCCCTAAGTTGAGCTTCGCGCGGACGCTGGCGAGCGGGATAGGTTCCGTACTCGGGAGCAGGTTTCTCCTCGCCGTCGTGGCGATGGCGGTTTTATTCACGCCAATCTGGGGTGGAGTCGATGAGTTTCTGGGCGTGTTTCTGCTCGAGAAAAGACCGGTCAGCATCACTTTCGTGGGAATCGTCTATGCGGCTGCAACGGGTGCCAACGCGGTCGCCGTCGTTGTCGCGCACCGCTTCGTCGGCGGCGGTTTGAAACGGGTTTCTGCGATTTATGGACTGGCCACGGTGATGTTGTTTGGTTCGGTGTTCTTTCCCGGTCCCTTCGGCGCTTTGCCGTTGGTGATCTCGCTAGGACTCAATGGACTGGCGTCTATCTTGTTGGATGGGCTCCTGCAGCGGGCGGCTGATGACGCCACGCGTGCCACGACGGCTTCGGTAAAGGGGCTGATGCAGTCGATTACGGGAATAGGGGTGCTCTTACTCTGTGGCGCGCTTGCTGGCGCTACGGATTGGCACACCGCCGTTCTCGGAGTCTGTGTGTTGGCCGCGACCCTTTTGGGTCGCGACAGGATTCCTGCTCGCGCGGACCAGTTGGCGACAAGGCAACTAAGAAGGGACAGCTCTGAATTTGTTCGAAAGGAGTCCGCCTTGGGTTTGCGCGTGAGGGCACGTCTGTTGGAGACTCTACGCGGATGAACGCGATCATCGACCTGCTGCGGGGCGAGGCGAACGCCCCGGCCGTTTCGGCCCTGTCACGACGGGGGATCACGCACGGCGAATTGCGAGCCCAGACGGCGGCCTTTGGACGCCAGTTGCGCGCCGCCGACATCGGAGGCGACGACCGCGTGGCCCTCGTTTTGCCGAACGGCCCCGCCATGGCCGCAGCCTTCGTGGGCTTCGCACCGTGGTGTGCCACCGCCCCGCTCAACCCCGCCTACAAACCGGACGAGTTCGCCTTCTACCTGGAAGACTTGGACGCTCGTGGCCTGGTCGTGGCAGATGGGACGGACTCGGTCGCCGTCGAAGTCGCCAAGTCACGCGGCATCCGGGTGTTGCGGCTACGGGAATCGAGGACGGCGGGAGCTGTCCATCTTGACGGTATCGGCGAGGCGAGGGCGGAACCGAGGGGCGACGACGCGATCGGCCTGATCCTGCACACTTCCGGGACCACGTCGCGACCGAAGATGGTGCCGCTCAGCCAGGCGAATCTCGCGGCGTCGGCTCGCAACATCGCCGAGACGCTCCGTCTCGAGTCACGTGACCGCTGCCTGAACATCATGCCGCTGTTCCACATCCACGGCCTGATGGCCCCGGTGCTGGCGAGCCTCGCGGCGGGCAGCGAGGTCGTGTGCTCGACGGGATTCGACGCGTTGCGGTTCTTCTCGTGGCTCGCCGACACCGAGCCGACTTGGTACAGCGCGGTGCCGACCATGCACCAGGCGATCCTGGCACGGGCCGGACGCAACGAGGAGGCCGTACGCGGAAACCGCCTCCGGTTCATTCGCTCGTCGTCCGCATCACTACCCACAACGGTCATGGCGTCCTTGGAGAACGTGTTCGACGCACCCGTCATCGAGGCCTATGCCATGACCGAAGCGGCGCACCAGATGTGTTCGAATCCGCTGCCACCCGCGGCGCGCAAGCCGGGTAGCGTCGGTCCAGCCGCCGGGCCGGAGGTGGCCATCCTAGACGACCGAGGTCGCGGCTTGCCGGCGGCAACGGAGGGCGAGATCGCCATTCGCGGCCCCAACGTCACCACCGGCTACCTCAACAACCCGGAGGCGAATGCATGCGCCTTCCACGGCGATTGGTTCCGCACCGGCGACCAGGGTGTCATGGACGACGACGGCTACATTCGGGTTACCGGACGCCTTAAGGAAATCATCAACCGGGGCGGCGAGAAGATCGCCCCGCTGGAAGTGGACGAGGTGCTACTCGCCCACGAGGCCGTGGCCCAAGCCTGCACATTTGCGCTGCCCCACGCCCGGCTCGGCGAAGATGTCGCCGCCGCCATCGTGCTCGTCGACGGCGCCGACGTCACCGACCGCGACCTCCGCAACTTCGTTGCTGAACGCCTCGCCGACTTCAAGACGCCACGGCGATTCGCCTTCGTCGACGAGATTCCGAAAGGACCCACCGGCAAGATCCAACGCATCGGCCTTGCCAAGGCGCTGGGGTTAGACAGTTGAAGGTCTGCGTCTACGGCGCGGGCGCAATCGGCGGCTACCTGGCTGTGCTCCTAGAACGCGCGGGGGCAGACGTCTCCGTGGTGGCTAGAGGGCCGCACCTCGAGGCGATCCGAAATCACGGTCTTGCGCTGATCCTCGACGGCGAAGAACTCATCGCCGACCTCCCGGCTACCGACGATGCCCGGGCGCTTGGCAAGCAGGACGCCGTCATCGTGACGCTGAAGGCGCACTCCATCGCCGGTGCGGTACCGGGAATCCGCGCCTTGCTAGGCAGGGGCACAGCCGTGGTCAGCGCCGTCAACGGCATCCCTTGGTGGTACTTCCACCGCCTCGACTCGCCGTTCGGCGAACGCCATGTCGAGAGCGTCGATCCCGGTGGTGCCATCTGGCGCACCATCGGACCCGAGCGAGCCGTCGGCTGCGTGGTTTACCCCTCGGCCGAGATCGTCGAGCCCGGTGTCATCCAGCACCTGTCGGACAACAAGATGATCCTCGGCGAACCATCCGGCGAGCGCAGCGAGCGCGTCATCGCCCTGGCGTCGTTGTTCATGGCTGCGGGCATAAAGGCCCCCATCCGTCCAAGACTGCGCAACGAGATCTGGATGAAGCTCTGGGGCAATGTGGCGTTCAACCCGCTCTCCGCATTGACGACCGCCACGTTGGACGTGCTGGCGAGTGAGCCGGGCACGCGCGGCATCGCCCGGTCGATGATGCTCGAAGCCCAGGCGGTGGGCGAAGCCCTAGGCGTCCGTTTCGCGCTCGACGTCGAAAAGCGCATGGATGGCGCCATCGCGGTCGGTGCCCACCGGACGTCGATGCTCCAGGACCTGGAACTCGGCCGACCGCTCGAAACCGACGCGCTGGTGGGTGCCGTGCAGGAACTCGCCGCGTTGACGGGCGTGTCGACGCCCACCATCGACCTGATCCGGACACTACTCGACCAGCGCGTCGCCTTTCGGACTTGATCTGGACGAGGTCCGTCTTCTCGCCCACAATGCGCGCCTCGGAGAGGTGCCAGAGCGGCCGAATGGGCCTGACTCGAAATCAGGTGTGTCCTAGCGGGCACCCAGGGTTCGAATCCCTGCCTCTCCGCCAAGACACGACAAAGTTGCGTGGGTGTCCAGATCTTCGCGCTTGACCCTTCGGTGAATGGACTGCCACTCATCGAATGCAACGCAACGGAACGCCCGGAGGTCATTTGAAACGTCGGCAGATCGTCGCTTTCGTTGCGCTTCTCTTGCTCTGTGCCGGGATTGCCTTGGTTGCGATAAGCGACTATCTCGACGAGAAGCGCTGGAAGGACCTTGTCCGTACGGTCTCCGCCGGCATGGAACTCACGGCAGATGGGGCTGAAGCGCTGGAGAGGCGACTTGAGCTTGATGCCCACGACTTGCAGGCCCGAACCCAACTCGTCGTCTACTACTACTACCAGGCGTATGTCCATCACCCGAAACGCTTGCGGGATTCCGGCAGGGACCTTGCCATTCATCCCGAATACGCTCGCGATCATCGTGAGCACCTTCTTTGGCTCATCCGGAACGCACCAGAAGCCCCGCTATTCCGTCACGGGGGGGCCACGCAAATCAATCCGTTCCTCGATGCGGACGGCTACGTTGCGGGAAAGCGTGCCTGGTTGAGTCAGCTCGAAAAGGAACCGACGAACGTGGAACTCCTCGGCAACGCGGCGAAGTTCCTATTCGAACTGCAGGACCGCGACCTGCTACGTGGGGTATTGGAACGGGGCCAGGCACTCGAGCCGCAAAACTCGAAATGGCCCGCAGAGCTAGGGCGCATGTATCTCAGAGGCGCTAGGTTTGGCTACGGGTTCAAAGGCTTCAAACTGGCCGGCGACCCTGACGTGCCGAGCGGTTTGGCCGACTTGGTCGTTCCCAACCCGACGAAGGACCGGAAGGGCTCTGCCCTGATGGCAATGGAACTGTTCCAACGGGCATACGAATTGGCCGAAAACAACATCGAGCGGGTGGGTTTGCTCGGGAGGGTGGCGGAAGCGGCCTTCCATGCGCACCGCTACGAGGATGCGCGCGCGTTCGCCACGGCCATACTCTCGGGCGAGCGTCGCGATGCCGTTAGCGAGTGGGGAGTCCACCGGGCGCACATAGTGCTCGGCAGGGTGGCGCTCATCGACGACGACGCCGCCCGGGCCAAGCACCACTTGCTGGAAGCTGGGAAGGTCGCCAAGTCACCCTCGCTCGATGGCTACGATCCGGAAATCAGCCTCGCCGCGGAACTGCTGGAACGCGGTGAGACGGATGTCGTGCTGGCGTACTTCGAGCTCTGGTCAAAGTTCCGGCCGACCGACGAATTGGCGGAATGGACCGCGCTGGTCAAGGATGGTGGGACACCCGACTGGGTGTACTGAACGACGGCTCACAAGTTGGGTTCCGATGTGTGCCTTCGCAGGGCCAAAGGACCGAGACACAGGCCCGACCGGCTTGGGTCGTCTCGCACTCGTCATCGCCTCGGCGTTTGCGGCGCAAGTGCCGGCCGGTCTTTCGCGGTAGGGGTAAGGCCTCTATCGGAACCCTCGTGGCGATGCCGGTGGTACCTTCGCCCTATGGAAGGAACAACCCCGTCTCGAAGTGAAAGAGAGAAACACGCCGAATGGACGGGTCCACTACCCGATCACGTTGCGGAGCTGGAACGTCGGTGGTCGCTCCACGTGCAGGAACGTCTCGACTCTTCCTTCAATTACGTAGCGCGGGCCAGTCATGTAGATCTCGGAGAGGTCGTCGTGAAGCTGGGGGCTTCAGGAATTGAATTCGTCAGCGAACTGGAAGCTCTCCGCCTGTATGGCGGCCAGGGAGCAGTGAGGCTGCTGAAGGCTGACCCGATGAATGGGGCGATGATGCTCGAGAGCGTGAGGCCCGGCAGCGCGCTCTCCAATGTGAGGAGCGACGAGGAAGCTACCTCGATAGCAGCAAGCGTGATGAGGACCCTTTGGCGTCCCGTTCCTGAACAGCACCCGTTTGCGGCGATGTCCGAGTTCGACGGCGGTGTCGAGTGGCTTCGAACCTGCTTGGCGAATCAGTGTAGTCCCATTCCGACGACTCTGGTTGGCCGGGCTGAGGGCCTCCTCCGGGAATTGGCATCGGGACAGGCCGAACCAGTACTTCTACATGGGGACCTGCACCACGACAACATCCTGTCTGCCGAGCGTGGTCGTTGGCTCGCGGTCGACCCCAAAGGGGTTGTTGGCGACCCGACGTACGATGTCGGTCCCTTTCTGTACAACCGCTTGTTTGAGACCGACAGCCCGGTCAGCAGGCTCAAGAGGCGTGTTGACCAGATGTCCGAGGAGTTCGGGTTCGAACGAGATCGAATCGTGGGGGCCGCGATTCCCCGCGCCGTATTGGCGGCATGGCCGGCCGGTTCAAGCGGCGAACCGTGGCGGGACGCCTTGAGATGCGCCGAACTGCTGGCTGGTCTGACGACCTAGCACACGCTGGGTGAAATCACGCCCCAAACGGACACTGGACTCTCTGTTCGATGGTCGCGTGATCCGTCTTGCCGGGGAGGCCGGAAGAGAGTTTCGACCTCCCCGTGAGATAATCAGCGCCATGGTCTTCGACGGCACTGTACGGACGAGAGTTCCCGCCGCTGGATGCGGTCAAGGCGCTGGGTTACTTCGACGAGGGCGATGCGATGAATGTCGACGACGCAACGGGTGATGTCCTACGCCACCATACGGGGTCGTGGGACGGTTCCGTTTCCCACATTGCAAGGCAAGCGACAGTCTGAGCATCACGAACGGCGTCACTTAGAGGGCGGTGGTTCGTCGGGGCCGGGATAATCGCCCGTTCCCGTTAAAGGTCGTTGATCACATCCCTTCTGAGGAGCACCGGCTCCGGCCATTGCAGCTTCGAGATCAACCATTCGCCCTCGACACGCCTGAACTCCCAGGACCAACGGGTTATCGACCTCGCCGTATCGAGCTCGCCGTCGACCCGAGCGCCTTCGGGGTCGGTCAAATCTTCGGCTTCGCGTTCTGCCACGTAGTGGGTAACGTAGTTCGTGGCCCTGGCGTGATCGTCGTCATCGACATCGATCAACAGATTGCTGCAAAGGTTCACGTTGACGTTGTCATCGACCGCCTCGATCCCGGCGAAGTGTTCGCGGATCGCCTCCCGTCCAACATGCTTGAATGCTTGCCCGTCCTCGGTGAAGAGATCGGCGGTTTGGGCTTGCTCACCCTCAAGCACGCGCAGGAACCGGTAAATGAGCCGTTCGCATCGGTCGCGGACTTCGAACTCGTTGGCTGTTGCCATCGCTAGTCGCTCCTTGTTCGCTTGGGTCGCGCCTACCCGGGTTTGGTCCGGGTTCCGACTGCAACGTCATGGGACGCGGCGTGCTGGCCCGGTTCGCCGACGCCTGGGCAATGCGCCGACAGGTACGGCGTCGGTCGCAGCATCTCGCTGTCGCGCATGCCAAGCAAGCGGTAGCGTTCGCTCAGGGCATCGAAATGCTCGATTCGGTAGCGTTCCGGGCGCCGGGCGAAGTCGTCGCAGAGTCTCGTCATGCGGCGTTGCAGGTACGGAACGAGGGCCGCGAAGTAGCTGGCCGGGTTGAGCATCTCGTCCCACAACGGGTTGACGTGATCGGCCCACGTGAACGTCCGCTGACGTACCGGTCGCCCCGATTGCCAGTGAAACACGGGTCCTTTGCCGGCCACCATTCCGCCATGAAACAGCCCCCGGAAGAACCGGTACCCCTCGTAGTTGGCCACGAGGTCGGCGTTGGAATAGACGCCGGACATCAGCCGCCCCCAGATCAGCCCTTCCCATAGGGCTGTGAAACGCGCGGCGCGTTCTTCCGAGCCGTGGCGCTGGACGCGCCGGTAGAACTTGCGCCCTTGGGAGATGAAGTGGCCGATCTTGTCCGTGCCGATGTAGACGCCGTTGACGTTGATCGTGGGTGCGAGCCCGATCCTCGCCATTTGGGCGCGAATCAGCGGCACTTTGGCGAACACGGCGTCCCGGCGTGTCGTCGGCAGTTTGGCCACTTCCGGCGCGTCCATCGCCCACCGCTCGAGGGGGTCGACCCAGTGGAAGCTGCCGAGCCTCCGGTACACGGCGGTAACGAACGCCCACTCGTCCTCGCCCCCGTCCCAGGATGCGGCGACACCGTCCAGGGCATCGTTCACCTTGGAGTCCAGGACATCGAGGCTGTCAGCCAAATCCATGTCGCGATGGGTATAGGGATCCGGCTCGATCGCGACGGCAGCCGCCGCGGCAAGGAGCATCGCCGTCAACCCCGTTAGCCGGTGCGCCAACCTGAGCCGCGGCCCGTGTGGCCAGCAGCGACGGGCCAGCAAACGCAAGGCGAGAAATGTCCAGCGAAAGCCTCTCACCAACTCGGGTCCGCCGCGACGGTTCCGTGCCGGGAGCCTATCCCTTTGCCCTTCCGGCGACAACATGGTGGCCGGATAGAACGATGTAGGGGACGGGCTTGTCCCGTCCCGTTACCTAGGGCGAGCACGTCCGATGCGGGGGACCACAAGGGTCGCCCCTACGGGATGGCAGGGCTGTTCAGACGGGCGCGGCCGTGCTGCAAACTTTCTGGGCCGCTACCGCGACAAGGAAGATGAACTCTCCGGGCAACATCGATGCGAAGTGACGCTTCCGACGAAGCCTTGGTAAGGCGTGCCTTGGCGGGATCGGACAGCGCCTGGACGAAGCTCGTGGGCCGCTACCAGCAGCGTGTTTACAACTACGCGCTACGGATGATCGGCCACCCGGACGATGCGCTGGATTTGATGCAGGAGGTGTTCGTGGGCGTCTTGCGCAACCTGCCCGGCTACCGGGGCGATGGCGCCTTTGCGGCCTGGCTGTTCCGCATCGCCGCGTACCGTTGCACGGACTACCTGCGCAGACGCCGTGTGGCCGTACCCTTGGACGAGACGGCATGGGATGGCGTCGACGGCGAGGCGGTCGAGGCCGAGCCGCGCATTGATGCCAACCGGCCGATCGCCATGGCGCTGGCCGGTCTGCCGGCGGAGCAGCGCCACGTCGTCGAACTGAAGTTCTTCCAGGAGTTCACCTTCGACGACATCGCCGGCCAGCTCGGCATCTCGCCGAATACGGCGAAGACGCGTCTCTACGGCGCTCTGCGCAAACTGCGCCAACACGAGGAACTCAAGGATGCTTTGTAAGGATGCTGGACCCAGACTGATCGATTTCGACGATGGCACGCTCGACGACGAGACCGCCACGAGCCTGCGCCGACACCTTGCGGACTGTCCCGACTGCCGTGCCGACCTCGCCACCCTGCGCAGCTGGCGCGGTCTCGCGACATCGTGGCGTGATGAAGAGGTCCCCCCTTGGCACCCGGCGCGGTTCGGCCAACGTCCGTGGCTGGAGCGTTGGCTGCCCCTGGCGGCCAGCATCGCGGCCTTGGCGCTCGCGACGATGGTGTACTTCGAGCGCGGAGATCAGGCGCCGCCAATCGTGTGGGAGGATCCGGGCGTAGCGTTCGACGAACCCGGTCAGTTGCAGCCGGTGGATTGGTTCGAAGAGGACAGCGTGTCACCCATGGTGGAAGCCATGCTGGCGGCACACGACACCCAGCGGCGCGAGGAGATCGAGGCGTTGGCGGTGCTTCTGCTCGGCGTCATCGACCGGCAGGCCACGGACACCGAGGACAGCCTGCGCTACGTCATCACCCAGCAACTGGCGGATCAGAAGCGCTTGGACAACCTTGCCGAGCACGTTGAATGGGCCACCTACCGGCAGGAGGAACTCCCATGAGGATGCTCTGGTTCTTTGCGGTAGCGCTCGCGGCCGTGGGACAGGCTCGTGAGCCGGAGAACCTCGCGGCAGTCGTCGATGAGATGCCCGTCCTCGAACGGGTGCTAGCGGCAGCACTGGAAAGCGAGGTGCCTAGATGGGCAGAGTCCCGGTATGACTTTGGGGCGTTACACCGCCAGACAGGTGTGCATTTGGAGCGTTGGCTGCAGGAGAGTGTGCGCACCATCAAGGCGGAGTATCTCGCCCGGCAGGGAATCCTGGTTTCGCTCCAGTTCGATCACAGGCCATCGGCTCGCGACCTTCCGAACTTCGTGTTCGAGACCATGGCGCGGAAGGGGGAGGTCAGCTTGCCGGGCCTTGTCACCTCCCTCAACCCGGACGATTTCGCCGAGCTGAAACGACTGGTCGGCGAACAGGACGAAGAGCGAACGAAACGCAGAGAACTGGATCCAGCTTGGCAGGTTGAATTGCGTAACACCAATGAGACTAGAATGCCTACGCGACCTGAAGTTAGCGGCCCGATCGGGCGGGAGATCAGTGCGTTGACGGGTCGGCAGAACGAGCTGCACACGGCCATCATCGAAGAAATCCAGCGGTTGCGGGGTCTCCTTGCGGAAACGGCGGAGGGATCCTCGATAGACAATATCCACGGCGTTTTGATGCGGACGGTGTGCAACTACGCCACGCTCAAGTCCCTGCCGGACGACGAACACCTGACATTAAAAGTTAGGCAGTCGGAAAGGCCCTCCGAGGGGGGATTAATGGGGGTCCAGTGGACCTACCACGTGCTCGCCAAGCAGGACGTTGTCGAATGCCGGAAGGGCACCATCGACGCCGCGGAGTTGCGACACCGCGCCTATGTCTACTGATCGGTAGCGCTTTAGCCACGTTGCCGAGCGTGTTTGGCTGCGCGAGCTACTGAGAGGAGGAACTCACATGAAGACGCTCGTATTCTTTGCCGCAGCGCTCGCGGCCGGGGCTCAGGCTCGCGAGCCGGAGAACCTCGCGGCGCTCGTCGACGAGATGGCTGTCCTCGAACGAGTGCTTGGGGCAGCACTGGAAAGCGAGATGTCTGGATTGGCAGCGTCCCGCGATGACTTGCGGGCGCTCTCGTACCAGACGCGTATGGAATTGGAGCATTGGCTGCAAGAGAGAGTGCGTGCCATCGAGGCGGAATATCTGGTGAGGCAGGGAATCCTGGTTTCGCTCCAGTTCAGTCGCAGGCCTTCGGCACGCGACCTCCCAAGTGCCTTGTTCACGACCTTAGCGAGGACAGGTGAGACCCGCCTGCCGGGACTCAACGCCTCCCTCCAGCCGGACGACTTCGCGGGACTCAAAGTACAGGTCGTCGAGCTAGACGAGGTGCGGCGGCAATACGCCCAATTGTTGGAGCAGTGGCACGTCGAGTTGCGTGATGCCAGTAAGGGCGGAAACCTGGATCGCCCCATAGATAGCGGACCGATCGGGCGCGAGATCGGTGCGTCGCAGGCAAAGCAGAGGGAGCTGCAGACCGCCATCGACAAAGAGGTCCGGCGGTTGCGGGACCTCCTCGTCGAAATGACGGATGAACCCTCGACGGACGACAGCCACGGTGTCCTGATGCAGACCGTCTGCGACTACGCGATGCTCAAGTCGCTGCCGGACGAAGAACACCTGACGTTGAAGGTGGGCCAGGACAAGGCAGGGCAGGATGGACGGCGAACAGGACGGCAGTGGACTTACTACGTGCTCGCCAAACAGGACGTCGTGGACTGCCGCCACGGTTCCATCGACGCCGAGGAGTTGCGCGAACGGGCCTATGTCTACTCGCGAGAGCGTCCTTGACCTTATGTGGCGGAACTGGGCGGGGCCGGCGTCTGGCGCGCGTCGCCCAGCACACGGTCCATTTCGGCGGAGACGGTTCGTAGGGAGCCTTCGTCCAACGCGCGCCGGAAGGGTTCGTCATCCTTGAGCCGGCGCCGTTCCGCTTCCGATAGCTTGTCCCACACGTGTACCACTACGTCGGGCGAAAAGGCCGCGAGGGCGATACGCACGGCTTCCTCCTCCTCATCCCGCTCCTTATCGCAGCGGTAGAGCACGATCGCATCGTCGGTGTTGGTAGCACCGACACCAACCACCACGACGGAGTTCCGTAGGTCGACCCCCCGCATGGAGACGAACACCGGCTTCCTGCCGACGCTCGCACAGTGCTTCTCGGCGACGGGGCCGGACGACTCGAGTACCTTGGAGTAGGGTGCCTCGAAGAGGATGTTCCGCAAGATGGGCACGCTGACTTCGGCCTTCATCTCGCTGAAATCGGACAGCACCCCCGGCAGGACGGTGGCACAACCGGCCATGAGCAGGCAGCAGCCGAAGAGGACCGGCGTTCTCAATTGTCGTAGCCCCCCGTCATCGAAGGTCTCCCGCCACGCCCGCGCAAAGACGCGCTCGGCGCCGAGGATTGCGTGACTAGCCATGTTTGCCCTCCCATTCCGATACATCGATCCTAGGACCGCTAGCTGAACGGAGACTGAACGACCACACCCGTAGTCTCAGTTGCGCGGTGGCTCGACCATCAACCGTTCGATCAAGTCCACGAACCCTTCCTCGGACCGCTTGGGGCCGACGTAGGTTCGCCACCCGGACTTCAACTGCCAGGAATATCCGTTTCGCAGGCTTCCCGTGCCGCTTGCGACATCCTCGAACCAGTCTCCCGCGCCGTAGATGGCGTAGAGCACGGCCACCTGGTCCCAGCTTGATCGTCCCTCGAACCTACCACCGAACCAGCGGAAGTAGGCCTCCCTGACGGGGTTGTCGGCGGACGTGTCGGCGAGCGTGGCACCGGTATGCACGCGTCCGCCGTAGTCCGAGATGGCCAGTGGCGTCGGCCAGTTCTCGATCACCTCCTGGGTTGTGTCGACGAGGCCGTGGCGGACCAGGTTGAAGCCGTCGTTGTGGCGGCCGCCCATGACGACGAGTTTCTCCACCTTGCTCGCCACGAGATCGGTCTCGGCGCGGAGCAGGTCCGCGAGGTTGTTGAGAAAGCCGACGCTCACGATGGTCACCGATCCGTCCGGCTGATCGTTCAATACCCGCCGATAGACATCCAGTGCATCGGGCGCGCCGTCGGCGGTCAGGCGGCGGGGGAAGGCTGCGAGGTGATCGAGATAGCGCGATGGATCGGGGTCGGGAAGCTCGCTCCGGTACACGCCGACGGGTATGTCGCTGCGGCCGTACCAGGTGTTGATGGCATCGATCGCGCTGGCGCCGTTCTCGTGGACCTCGTTGTAGTTCACGGCGATGATCTTGGCGCGCCCGTCGTCGGCCAACGCATGAAGCACCGCTAGGGCGCCGACGTCGTCCACGTCGAACGTCATATCTGTTTCGAGGATGATTCGTTTCGGTTCGTCGGGCACTGCTGCTTCGTTCGTGTGTGCCGGGAGCGTGACCAGAAGGAGCAACGCGACCGACGCTCGTCCCACGGTTTGTGCCACCTGCGGAGGCTCCTGTTCACGGATTGTTGCGGATCGGACGGTGCGCGCTCGATCCGCGCGGCACCAGACGCTACCACAAGCCCGCGACGGGCCGAGCGGCAAGCGTGACTGCTTTTCATGCACGTCGACGTGGAACTCGGTACGCTTCGGGCCATCAACCCGTCAATGCGCGCCCGGAGCCCCGGTATCAGAACTCGCGTGGAACAGCCCCGTAGGGGCGACCCTATCGCGCCCGTCAGGGCGCGCGGTCGCCTGCATGGTGACCTGTCGATTCGTCGAAACGGGACGGGACAAGCCCGTCCCCTACGGCGGGGCACGCCAACGCCGGCAGTTTCGTCCGAACATGGCGCCCTGCCATACCCGTGCCCGGTACCCGCAATCGTTGACACGGCGTTTCGATCGTGGAGGCTCCGTTGAGTGGGGCGACGGCTACACACCCGGTGCTAGCTGTCGAGGACGTCCGGACCCGGTTCCACACCCAGGAAGGCGTCGTGCACGCCGTGAACGGTATCGGCTTCGAGCTAGGGGAGGGCGAAGTCCTTGGCGTGGTCGGCGAGAGCGGTTCGGGCAAGAGCGTGACCATGCTGTCGCTCCTCAAGCTGCTGCCCACGCCGCCGGCGGAGATCGTCTCGGGCACCGCACGGCTCGAAGGCGAGGACCTGATGGCGTTCGACGCGGATCGGCTCCGGGAGGTGCGCGGTGCCCGGGTGGGGTTCATCTTCCAGGATCCGATGACGTCCCTGAACCCCGTGCTCACCGTGGGCTACCAGTTGACGGAGCCGCTGCGCCTCCATCTCGGCATGGACAAGGCCGCTGCCCGCGAACGCGCCGCGCAGTTGCTGGACCTGGTGGGCATCCCCGAGGCCACTCGGCGCCTCGGCGACTTTCCGCACCAGTTCTCGGGGGGTATGCGGCAACGGGTGATGATCGCCATCGCGCTGGCATGCAATCCGAAGGTGCTGATCGCCGACGAACCGACCACCGCCCTCGATGTGACCATCCAGGCGCAGATCCTCGACGTGGTGAAGCGACTGCGCCGGGAACTCGGCATGTCGATCATCTGGATCACCCACGATCTCGGCGTCGTTGCGGGTCTCGCGGATCGCGTCATGGTGATGTACGGCGGCCAAGTGGTCGAGCGGGGCGACGTCAAGTCCCTCTACGCGCGACCGAAGCACCCCTATACCCGGGGCCTGCTGCGTACGCTGCCGTCGGCCGATGCCGAGGGAGAAACTGCCGGGCGCTTGGCGAGTATTCCCGGCCATCCCCCCAGTCTCCTTCAGGCGCCGGCGTCGTGTCCTTTTGCGCCGCGTTGCGAACATGCCTTCGATCGCTGTCAACGCGAGAACCCGATGCTGAAAACTGTTGGCGGGGGCCACGAGGTCGCGTGCTTCTTCGACGTGGATCGCGGAGCGCCCCGTGCCGACTGAACCCGCCATGGCGAATGCCCCCGTGCATTCCGATAGCGCGACTCCCGTGCTGCTCGAAGTCGAGAACCTGGCCAAGCACTTCCCGATCATGCGCGGCGTGTTCCGGCGCCAGGTGGGCAGCGTGCGGGCCGTGGACGGGGTGGATTTCCAGATCCATGAACGCGAGACGCTGGGATTGGTGGGCGAGAGCGGCTGCGGCAAGTCCACGGCGGGTCGCGTGATCCTGCGCCTCTACGATCCGACGGCCGGGCGCATCGCGTTTCGCGGCGAAGACATCGGCGGTGTGCGCGGCGAGTCGCTGCGCCGGTTGCGCCAAAGCATGCAGATGGTCTTCCAGGATCCCCAGGACAGTCTCAATCCACGCATGACCGTCGGCAGCATAGTCGGCGAACCGCTCGTCGAACACGGCGTGGCGAAGGGCACGGCGCTGGACGAGCGCGTCGACGAACTGCTGAACGCGGTGGGACTCAGCGCGCGCTTTGCGAACCGCTATCCCCACGAGTTCTCCGGCGGCCAGCGCCAGCGCATAGGCATCGCGCGGGCGCTGGCCCTCGAACCCGAGTTCATCGTCTGCGACGAACCGATCGCCGCGCTGGACGTCTCGATCCAGGCCCAGGTCGTCAACCTCCTGCAGGATCTGCAGGAGCGGCTCGGGCTCACTTATCTGTTCATTTCCCACGACCTCGCCATGGTTCGCCACATCGCCGACCGGGTCGCCGTGATGTATCTCGGCAAGATCGTGGAACTGGCCCCGAGCGATGAACTCTACCGGGAACCACTGCATCCCTACACGCGAGCCCTGATGTCTGCGGCCCCGGTCCACGATCCGGAACTCGAGGCGGCCCGTGAGCGAATCATCTTGACCGGCGACGTCCCGAGCCCGGCGGATCCGCCGCCGGGTTGCCGATTCAGCACCCGATGTCCGATGGCCACCCCCGAGTGTTCGGCCCGGGAACCGGAATGGCGGGAGTTGCGGCCGGGTCACCGGGTTGCATGTCACTATGCGGGGGACGCTTGAGCACGCCGCCTTAATGAACACAGGAGAACGCCGATGAACCTTCCGACCGTAGGGGACGGGCTTGTCCCGTCCCGTGCTGGGCTTGTCCCGTCCCGTTGCCTCCGCACCGAGTCGTCCGGTGCAGGCGACCACAAGGGTCGAGCGGGCGACCACAACGCGCCCGCCAGGGCGCGCGGTCGCCCCAACGGGCCGATCATGGCGACCATCGTGGCGGCGATGGTTGCGGGCTGCGGTCCGGACGAGATCGTGGAGGAATTCATCGTCCCCGAACCGGTCGAGAACCGGCATGTCAACATCCTCTATTGGCAGGCGGTGTCGACCATGAACCCGTACCTGTCGGGCGGCACGAAGGAGATCGAGGCGGCATCGCTCGTGATCGAGCCGCTGGCGAACTACGACGACAGCGGCGAGATGTTCCCGGTATTGGCCCTTGAGATCCCGACCCGCGAAAACGGCGGCGTCGCCGACGACATGCGCAGCATCACTTGGAAGCTCAAGCAGGATGTCGTGTGGGCGGACGGCACGCCGTTCACCGCCCATGATGTCGTGTTCACCGGCGAATACTGCCTCGATGAGGAGGTCGGGTGCAGCGCCGATGCGTCGTTCACCGACGTCGAGGGGTTCGAAGCCCTCGACGACCACACGGTGCGGGTGACGTTCACCGTGGCCAAGCCCGTTCCCTATGGTCCGTTCGTCGGTGCCGTCACGCCGATCATCCAGGCCGAACAGTTCAAGGATTGCACGGGCCTCAAGGCGCCGGAGTGCACGACGGAGAACTTTGGACCCGTCGGCACGGGACCGTTCAAGGTCGACGAGTTTCGCGCCAATGACGTGATCAGTTTCTCTGCCAACGAACGCTACCGCGAGCCCGGAAAGCCCTGGATGAAGACCGTGACGTTGAAGGGCGGTGGCGATGCCGCGTCCTCGGCCCGTGCGGTGCTCGAGACCGGCGAGTACGACTACGCATGGAATCTACAGGTGGAGCCCGAGATCCTCGAGCAGATGCTGGCCGCCGGGAAGGGCGAGATCGTCATGGGGTTCGGCACCAACGTGGAACGCCTGGTGATCAACCAGACGAATGCGGATTCCAGCTTGGGGCCGGAGCGCCGCTCGCTGCTTCTCGACGGCACCAATCCCCACCCGTTCCTCTCCGATCCGCATGTGCGTCGAGCGTTGTCGCTGGCCATCGACCGGCAGTTGCTGGTCGAGGCGGGCTACGGGCGGACCGGTCGCGTGACCTGCAACATCGTGCCAGCGCCACCCGTGTACGCCTCGACGGCCAACGAAGGCTGTAGGGAGCCGGACCCCGAGGAGGCCCAACGCCTTCTCGACGAGGCGGGCTGGGTGCCCGGTGCCGATGGCGTACGCGCCAAGGACGGTGTCCGGCTGTCGATCCTCTACCAGACTTCCACCAACTCGGTGCGCCAGGGCACCCAGGCGCTGATCAAGCAGATGTGGCAGCAGATCGGCGTCGAAACCGAACTGCGCAACATCGACGGCGGCGTTTTCTTCGGCGGCGATCCGGCGAGTCCAGACACCTACCAGAAGTTCTACGCCGACGTGGAGATGTACACGAGCAATTTCCAGGGCACGGACCCGGAGTTCTACATGGCCGCGTGGGTCTGCGACGAGGCGCCCGGACCGGACAACCAATGGCTCGGTACGAACATGTCCCGGGGCTGTTCCGCCGAGTTCGACGCCTTGGTCGACAAGCTGGCGGTAACGCCCTACGGCGAGCAGCGCTTCGAGACCGCGAAGCGCATGAACGACATCGTCATCGAGAACCACTTCCTGATCCCGCTGATCTGGCGGGCGTCGACTTCTGCGCGTGCTAAGTCCTTGCAGGGCGTCCGCATGAATCCGTGGGACTCGGAACTATGGAACATCGAGGACTGGTACAGGTAGGGGCGAGGCTATCGCGCCCTTGCGGGCGCGTTCGAGCCGTTTGGCGGCGTTGTCCCGTCCCGTTGCCAAGTGAGCCGACATGTCCGGCGGGGGCGACTGCCGCCGGAGCGGACGGGTCGGTGAGGCGATGATCCGCTACATTACCCGCCGGCTACTGTTCGCGGTGCCGACCCTGATCGCGATCAGCTTCGCGATCTTCGCGCTGCTCGACTTGGCACCTAGCGACCCGACCGGCCAGTTGCCCCTCACCATCCCGCCGGAGACGCGGGCGCAGATCCGCGAGTCCCTGGGGCTCGACGAGGCGTTCCCGATCCGCTACGCGAAGTGGATGGAGCAGTTCTTCGTCAACGAGCCCCTCAACCTGATCGAGAGAGCCTTCGACGTGGAGATCGGTGATTCCGATTCGCGTACGCGGGTGATCTCGTACGCCACGCGGAGCCCCGTGGTGGACATCATTGCGGAACGGATGCCGCAGACGCTGTGGGTCGTCGGCCTGTCCTACGTGGTGGGCATATTGATCGCGCTGCCCATCGGAATCGTCTCGGCCTACCGGCAATACTCGTGGTTCGACCAGGTGGGCACGTTCGTGTCCATGGTGGGATTCTCGGTGCCGACCTTCTTCACCGGCCTCGTCGCCATCATCCTGTTCAGCGTGATGCTGGAGTGGCTGCCGTCGATATACGACACCACCCATCGGGTCATGGATCTGGCGAGTTTCTGGGTGCAGATCAAGCAGATCGTCATGCCGGTGATGGTGCTGGCGTTCTACAACGCCGCCCAACTGAGCCGCTTCATGCGCTCCTCCGTGCTCGACAACCTGAATCTCGACTACGTGCGCACGGCCCGCTCCAAGGGGATACGGGAGCGCGCCGTACTCCTCGTCCATGTATTGCGCAACAGCATGATCCCGGTGGTGACGATGATTGCGCTCGGCATCCCGACCATCTTCGGCGGCGCAATCATCACCGAGCAGATCTTCCGCGTGAACGGCCTCGGGCAACTGCTGATCGTCGCCATCCAGGGCGCCGACATTCCCATGGTGCAGACCCTGACCTTCCTGTTCGCGGTGCTGATCGTCGGCTTCAACCTGGTCGCCGACGTGCTCTACGGCATCCTCGATCCGCGCATCCGGTACGACTAGCGATGGCCGAGCAAACGTATCAGGACGCCCCGCTCCACGAGCACCGTTCGCTGTGGATGGACGTATGGCTGGCGTTCCGCAATCACAAAGGCGCGTTGGTCGGCGTCGGCGTGTTCGCGTTCATCGTGCTCGCGGTACTTCTCGGTCCTTTCCTGCACGGGATTGATCCGCAATACCTAGATATCCAGGCACGCAACGCGCCGGTGTCCTGGTCCCATCCCCTGGGGACCGACAACCTGGGACGCGACATGCTCGCGCAGATGCTCGCCGGAGGACGGATTTCGCTGGCGGTGGGGTTCACGGCGATGCTGCTGTCGCTGGTGCTCGGCACCGGGGTCGGGGTGCTGGCCGGCTACTTCAAGCGCCTGGACGGTCTGCTCATGCGCAGCACGGATCTCTTCCTGGCGTTGCCGCTGCTGCCGTTGCTGCTGGTCATCATCATGCTGTTCCGCGACACGCTGCGGGCCGCGTTGGGTCCGGAGACCGGCATCTTCCTGCTCATCGTGTTCGTGATCGGCATCACGAGTTGGATGCAGACCGCGCGGATCGTGCGCGGCGAAGTGCTGGCCATCAAGGAGCGCGAGTTCGTGACCGCGGCGCGGAGCATCGGCACCCGGGAACGGCGCATCGTCGCCCGCCACGTGCTGCCGAACGTCATGAGCCCGATCATGGTCTCGGCGACGCTCGGCATCGCCAACGCCATCATCACCGAGTCGGCGCTGTCGTTCTTAGGGCTGGGCTTCCCGCCCGACTTCCCGACCTGGGGCCGCCTGCTGTTCGACGGCGCGAACTTCATATCGATCACGCCGGCGCGGGTAATCTGGCCGGGCCTCGCGATCTCGCTGACGGTGCTGTCCGTGAACTACATCGGCGACGGCCTGCGGGATGCACTGGACCCGCGGTTGCGGGGAACCTGACCGTCTGGCGGCGTTGTCCGTCCCGCGAACCCGCCCGGCGTGTCCGGCGCGGGCGACCACAAGGGTCGCCCCTACGGCGGCGTCGTTGCGGAACGAACCGTAGGGGACGGGCTTGTCCCGTCCCGTGCCGCGAACCCGCCGGGCGTGTCCGGCGCGGGCGACCACGAGGGCGCCCCTACGGTTGCGTTCGTCGATAGACGTGGGCGTTGCCGGCTTTGCCGCAGATTTCGCTCAATCCCGCCTCGCGGAAGCAGAACGCCGCCTGTTGACCGAGCCGGCGGGACAACCTCATCGCGGCGGCCAAATCGGCGGTCGTGAACTCCGCGGGAAGCTCGGCATCGAGCATCGCGAACAGGTCGGCCATGGCTTCGATCCGGTGGATCTCGACGATCTCCACCAGGCGCCGATCGACGGCTGTCCAACCACCCCGGCGGCGGTTCCGACGTTCATCGGGAACGCGTATCTCTTCCTCCACCGTGATCACGATCTCAAGCACGAAGTTCGCGTGTGCGAGTACGGTGGGCGTGCTCGCGAGTGCCGCGAAGACCGTGAACACCGAACCGTGTTTCGGTGACATCCGGCGGCTCATGATGCCTCTGCCGTCCGCGGTGGGCTTGACGATGTAGCGGTCCCGGGCGATGGGGTGGACCAGCGTCACGGCGTGGTGTTCAAGCAGCCTCGGCAGCTTCCGTTTCAGTGGCCAGAACGACCCGGTGTGGATCTCGATGATGCGCCCGTCGATGACGACGTCGGCCACGTACCCGTCGATGGCCTGCTCGGTCAGACTGCCGGCTACGGCGTAGCGCGCCTTCAACGCACGGTGCAGGGACCGTTCGTTGAGTTCGCCGATGCCGGGCCCCGAGGCCAAACGCCTTCTCGCTCAGTGGATGTGGTAGACCCGGGCCGCGTTGTCGTGCAGGACCTTGGCGAGCGTCGCCTCCGGCAGCGACCCAAGTGCGGTGGAGGCATATAGCCGAGGTGGCAGAGCGGGCGTCGCCGGGCCCGGAGACATCGACGTGGGGTGCGGGAAGTCGGTCTCGTAGAGGATGTTGTCGGGGTAAAGGTCGAGGGCGGGTCCGATCATGTCGCGTTCGAACCAGAAGCACGCGTAGACCTGGCGGCGGAAGTACTCGCTCGGCAGAAGGTCGTACTCCGGATGCTCCTTGCCGACGCCGCCGTTGCACCATTGCCAGTCGAAAGCCTCGAGGAGCGACGGAATCCACCCCGCGCCGCTCTCTACCGAGACGAAATCGAGTTTGGGAAAGCGGTGGCAGATGCCGCCGAAGATGAGCTCGGCGAGTCCCTTGCAGTTCTCGATGAACGACAGCGACGACATGCGAGCGAAGTTCGCCTTGGTGCCGATGTCGCCCCGGTCCTTGGCGAGACCCGAGAGATCCTGGCCGCCGATGTGAAAGCTGATGGGCAGCCTGGCGTCCTGCGCCGCTGCCCATAGCGGATCCCAGTGTGACTGCGAGAGCGCAGGTTGGCCGAAATCGTGGGGCTGACTGGGGAACAGCACGGCCCGATGACCGTTTCCGGCGCTGCGCTGGATTTCTTCGACCGAGGCGTCGAGATCCCAGAACGGCAGCGCCATCACGGGGATGAGGCGGCTGGGGTCGATGGCCGACCAGTCGATCAGGAAGTCGTTGTAGGCGTTGACGCACTCCCGCATGAGGGCGGGTTCCTTGAGGCGCAGAAAGGTCTGCGAACCGAAACCGCCGACATTGGGGTAGAGCACCTGGGCACAGATGCCGTTGCGATCCATGAGGTCGATGCGCGCCCGGGCATCGAAACACGCCGCCGGGATGTCGTCGTAGGTGGCGGGATGCTCCGGGACCGTGCCGTCGAAGCCCGCCATCGAAACGAAGCCCGGCTTGAACACCACCTGGTCCCCGATCACCCAGGCGTCTTCGCCGTCGCGTCGTTCGATGTGCGGAACCTTGTCGCCCCACTTGCGCGAAACCCGTGCTGTCCATACGTCCGGCGGTTCCGTCAGGTGCGTATCGACATCGATGACCCGGAAGCGATCAAAGAGATCCGTCATGGCAAATTGCTCCCTCCGCGCCCATCATACGAGAAGTCGCCGCGCCTGATCGAGGAATCCCATGTTGACGGCCGAACAGAACGAGACGCTCACGCGAACCGGGCCCGGAACCCCGATGGGGGATGTCTTCCGACGCTACTGGATGCCCGCGCTCCTATCGCGCGAGTTGCCGAGTCCCGACTGTCCGCCTGTTAGGGTCAAGCTGCTGGGCGAGGATTTCGTCGCGTTCCGAGACTCCACGGGACGCGTCGGCATCGTCGAGCCTCGCTGTCCGCATCGCGGTGCCAACCTGTTCTTCGGTCGCAACGAGGCCTGCGGCCTGCGTTGCGCCTACCACGGCTGGAAGTTCGATACCGCTGGGCTGTGCGTCGACATTCCCAACGTGACGCCGCCGGTTGCGCAACGCCTAAAGCCCAAGGCGACGATTCGCGCGCTTAAGACCGCCGAGGCGGGCGAGGTGGTCTGGGCGTATTTCGGCGAGCCCGCGGAAGCGCCGCCGGTTCCGGACTTCGAGTTTGCCGCCCTACCGGCAACGCACCGTTTCGTCGGCAAGAAACTGCAGCAGTGCAACTGGGCGCAGGCCTGCGAGGGCGGTCTCGACACGGCTCACTTTTCGTACCTGCATGCCGGCATCAATGAAGGCCGCAAGGTCGGGCTGCACCAGGTCGGTCGCGACTTGTCGTCCGGCGGCGGCACCGTCGAGCCGCCGAGGCAGAAGCGTCTGCGTTGGCTCATCGAGGACGGTGCGCCACGTTTCACCGTGCTGGTCCACGCCGCCGGGGCGCTGCTCTGCGCGGCGCGAACCGCGGACGACGATCAACTCTACTGGCGCATGACCCAGTTCCTGATGCCCAATCATTCGCTCACGCCGGGAAACTTCCCCGAGGACACCGCGCTGGCCAATACCTGGGTGCCCATCGACGACACCTCCTGCTGGATCTTCTGCTATGCCTGGCACCCGGATCGGCCCATCGAGGATCGGGAACGCGAACGCCTCGTTGGCGGTTCCGGCATATTCGCGGAAGTGGACGACGACTTCGTGCCCATCCGGCGGCGCGAGAACGACTATCTCGTCGACCGCGAACTGCAAAGGACGGCGAGCTTCACCGGCATCTCCGGGATTTCCGAGCAGGACCAGGCCATCGCCGACAGCCAAGGCCCCATCGCCGACCGCACCCGTGAACTGCTCTGCCAAACGGATCTGGGCGTGGTCCGCTTCCGGGAGCTCATGCTTCGGGCGGTAGAGGATGTTCGAGGGGGCGATACCCCCTTGGGTGCCGATGATGCGGGCGCTTACCGCGTCCGGTCTGGCGATACGGTGGCGTCCGGGGACCTCGGCGCGGAGGAGGTCGCCCGCGAACGGTTCGGCAAGCTTTGGGGCCGACCTCTCGATGCGGTGATTTCGATGTCGAAAGAAGCGACACCCGCAACGGGGACTCGATAGAATCCGGCTAGGAACTTCGCTCTCGACAAGTTAAGGACGCTACATGCAGTTGAGCATTACCGGACGCCATCTCGTCGTAACCCCCGCCTTGAAGGACTACGTCACCACCAAGATCACGCGCCTCGAACGCCACTACGACCACATCACGAACGTCCATGTCGTGCTCGCAGTGGAAAAGCTCGAGCAGAACGCCGAAGCGATTGTTCACGCCGGCGCCGGTCACGAGATCTTCGCGGACGCGGCCTCCGACGATCTCTACAAGGCAATCGACGCGTTGTCCGACAAGCTTGACCGGCAGCTCATACGGCACAAGGAAAAGCTGACCAACCACCGCGTCTAGTACCCGTCGCTCACCCGGCTGTTGCCTGGCGGTTTCCAACCGTGATCGAGTTCGAGACTATTCTCTCCCCGTCCTGCACACACGTGGGCGTGGAGGCCAGGTCGAAGAAGGGAGTGCTCGAGCAGGCATGCGAGTGCCTTGCCGGCGAGTTTCCCGAGATCGAACCGCGACGGTTGCTCGAAGGCCTATTGGCGCGGGAACGTCTTGGATCCACCGGTCTCGGGGAGGGCGTGGCGATTCCGCACTGCCGCTTCGACCGTTGCGAGGCGCCGGTCGCCTGTTTCTTGAAAACCGGGCAGGGCATCGACTTCGACGGACCGGACGACCAGTTGGTCGACCTGCTCTTCGTGCTGGCGGTGCCGTTGCACGAACAGCGCATCCACCTCGAGATTCTCGGGGCACTTGCACGTGCTTTCGACGATCCCGGAAACCTGGCGACACTGCGGCGAGCGGCCACCGACCAGGATCTCTTCGAGACGCTGCAACGCCAACTCGCCATGTCGCAACGCGAGTAGACGGTGAAGACCGGTTCCGTCGACATCGTCAACAAACTCGGTCTGCATGCCCGGGCCGCGTCGAAGCTCGTCAACCTTAGCAAGAGCTTCGCATCGCGCGTGGAACTCGCCAAACCGGGGGCCGAGACGGTCGACGCGAAGCGAATTATGGCGGTGATGATGCTCGAAGCCGTCTGCGGAACCAGGCTGCAACTCTCCTGCAACGGCGAGGACGAAGAGGAGGCCTTCGCGGCCATCGTTTCACTCGTCGCCGACCGCTTCGGCGAAGGGGAGTGACCGAATCCGGTCCTCTTGAACGCCGTAGGGGCGACCCTTGTGGTCCCCCGCGCTCGGCGCGCCGCTGGGTTCCCGGGACCAGCCCGTCCCCAATGACACGCACACCTTAGAGCGCGCCGCTACGAATTCGGATCTCGGTGACGTCGGCGAAGTCTCCCAGCGAGCGTAGCGCCGGCTCCACCTTCGGCAACTCGAACCGCAGCCGCGTCGCCCAGGACGAATCCACGACGTGGATGGTCAATCGGCCCCCCTTGACGTTGGCTACGCTGCAGTGCGGTGCGATGGCCGGCGGCAATACGGCGCGCAACTGCTCGGTCCACGACTCGCGCAACGCGGCGTGCTTGACCAATCGCTCAAGAGGATTGCGGGGCTGGTGCCTCTCGGTAAGCAGTTCCTTGACGACTCGCCGGGCCATGGGCGTCCTTAGCGGTAGCGCGCCGCCTGGGTGTTGAACATGGCGGCGTATTTGCCGCCGTGTTTGATCAGGGTCTCGTGATCGCCCAACTCGGTCACCTGGCCGTCTTCCACCACCACGATGAAATCCGCCATGCGCACCGTGGAGAATCGGTGGGAGATGAAAACGACGGTCTTGTTCGCCGACAGTTCGGCGACCTGTTCGTAGAGCTGGTGTTCCCGAAAGGCGTCGAGGGCGGCGGTGGGCTCGTCCAGGATGAGGACTTGCGCATCGCTCAAGAACGCCCGCGAGATCGCCAGGTGCTGCCACTCGCCGCCGGACAGGTCCACGCCTTCGTCGAAGGTCCGGCCGAGCACGGTGTCGTAGCCCTTGGGGAGCGCTTCGATGAGGTCGTGGGCACCGGCTTGCTTCGCAGCCGCCTGAATCCGGTCGCGATCATCGAGGGCCCGAACCTCCCCGAATCCCACGTTGTCGGCGGCCGAGAGGTCGTAGCGGAAGAAGTCCTGGAACACCACCGCGACATCTCGACGCAGTTCGCTCAAGTCGTACTCGCGCAGGTCGCCTCCGTCGAAACGGATCTCGCCCTCCACGGGGTCGTAGAGTCGGGACAGCAGCTTCACCAGCGTCGTCTTGCCGGCCCCGTTCTCGCCGACGATGGCGACCTTGGAGCGTGCCGGAATCTCGAACGACACGTCTCGCAGAATCCACTTGTCCGTGGCCGGATACTTGAACGAGACATTGCGGAATTCGATGCCCCGCGTCATGGGCTTTGGCGTCGGCGCCGGGTTTGCAGGCGGCGGCGTGAGCGCGGCCTCCACAGACTGGGGGTCCAAATCGAGCAGGTCGAAAAAGCGCGTGGCGAGAAGCGCCTCTTCGTAGATCTGCCCGCCGGAACCGACCAGGGCGTTGAGTTGGCTGCGGGCTTGCTGCGCGGCGTTGAATACCAGGGTCAGGTCGCCGATGGTGATCCGAGCCAGGGCGGCTTGGTAGACGGCATAGGCCCAGATGGACGCCACGCCGGCCAGCGACACGATGTCGAGTCCCGTCCTTACGCGCATCGAGCGAAACTGCATCCGCAGGTAGGCGCGAAGCTGGGACTCGCGAAAACCCCTGAACCGAGCGACCAGAGCGTCCTTCAACGTGAAGATCCGAACCTCCTTGGCGCTGTCCCGGGACGTCAGCAGCCGCTGCAGGTAGTCGAGCATGCGGTAGTTCCTCACCCAATGGGTGTCGAAGTCGAACCACAGGCGCGCGAAGAAGCCCTGCATGAGGAGGCTCGGCAGGACCGTGACGAAGAGAACGACGATCGCGAAGGGGTGCAGTATCGTCAGCAGGCCCGCCATCGCCGTGAGGCCGACGCCGGACCGAACGAGTCCGATGGACGACCAGACGATCCCCGTGACCTGGTAGAGCTGGTCTTGGGCATGGCGAAGCTGGTCGTAGAACTTCGGGTTCTCGTAGAACGCGATGTCCAGCGATCCGGCTTTTTCGACGATTAGTTCTCGTGCGGCGAACTGGACCCGTTCGCTCAGCATGCTCTGGACCATGCCGGACACCGTGCCGAGCAGCGTCTCCACGAGCCACAGCCCGAAGACGACGGCAACCGGCGTGACCAGGTCCGTCCAGTCGCCTCCGCCCGACGCGGCCTCGACGACCCCGTCCACGATTACTTTGGTCATGTAGATGATCGCCGCCGGAATGAGGGCGGTGACGACCATGATCGCGCAACTAATCGTGAAGTAGCCCGGCGTCACCTGCCACAGGAAGCCGTACACGCGGGGCACGATGCGAACGATGTCGCGTAGTTTGCGACGCAGACTGGCGTCCAGCGGACGGAAGTTCTCGTCCATCAAAATCGGCGGTCGGGGGTTGGCGCGATGCTACGCCTAGCCGTGTCTCCGGACAATCGAAATCGGACCGGTGCGGGCGTATGATGCGCGCCCCCGTTTCCCCGGACCGTTGGGCATGAACGAATCGACCGACCAAGCGTCGGGCTACGTCTATTCGGCGACACCCGGTGGCGCACCGATCAAGTCATGGACGAGCGGTGTGCCGGTGGAGGAACAGGCCTGGAACCAGGTCCAGAACGTCGCGCGCCTGCCGTTCGTGCACCGCCATGTCGCCGTGATGCCGGACGTGCATTGGGGCATCGGTGCGACGGTGGGGTCGGTGATCCCGACTTCGGGCGCAATCGTGCCGGCCGCGGTCGGCGTTGATATCGGCTGCGGAATGATGGCCGTGCGGACCTCCCTCACCGCGAACGACCTGCCCGACGACCTGGGCCGGCTTCGCGCGGAGATCGAGCGCCGGGTTCCGCACGGACGGACGCCGGGCCGTGGACGAGACAAGGGATCGTGGGAGGAACCGCCTGCCGAGTTGGTGCAGGACTTCTCGCTGTTGCAGGGCGGACTCGACGAGATCGTATCGCGTGCTCCCAAGTTGACACGACCCGCACGGCGCGCCCAACTCCATCTCGGGACATTGGGCACTGGCAACCACTTCATCGAGATCTGCTTGGACGAGGAGGACCGGGTCTGGGCGATGCTCCATTCCGGTTCCCGGGGCATCGGCAACGCCATTGGCCGCTTCTACATCGAGCAGGCCAAGGAGGATATGCGGCGGTACTTCATCAACCTGCCGGACAAGGACCTCGCCTACCTGGTCGAAGGCACTGCGCATTTCAAGGACTACGTCCGGGCGGTCTCCTGGGCGCAGAAGTTCGCCTACGCGAATCGCGAGGCGATGATGGAGCGTGTGCTCGGCGCGTTGCGCAAGGTCGTCCGGTCGTTCCAGCGCACCGAGGAGGCCGTCAACTGCCACCACAACTACGTCGCCCGGGAAGACCACTTCAAGAAGAGCGTCTGGGTGACCCGCAAGGGAGCAGTACGGGCCCGGAAAGGGGACCTGGGGATCATTCCCGGCTCTATGGGCGCGCGCTCGTACATCGTCGCGGGCAAGGGCAACAAGGATTCGTTCGACTCCTGTTCCCACGGCGCGGGGCGGGTCATGTCCCGTGGCGACGCGCGCCGGTCGTTTACCCTCGCGAACCACCGCAACGCGACGGCCGGCGTCGAGTGCCGCAAGGACGAAGGCGTGATCGACGAGACGCCGGGTGCCTACAAGGACATCGATGCCGTGATGGCGGCGCAAACCACCTTGGTCGACGTCGTCCACACCTTGAAGCAGGTGGTTTGCGTCAAGGGCTAGCTCACGGAATTCGGACTCGCCGCCCGGGTTCGTAGGGGCGGGGCTTGTCCCCGCCTGCGGTCGGAGGGCTGGCATGCCGGGCGCGGGCGACCGCAAGGGTCGCCCGACGCGTTCTGCCCTGGTTTGACCTCTTTGTCGCGGGGTCTGCAAGCGGCAGTCGGCGCATCGGAGTAGAATGCCCGCCCCAACCAAGCACCGACATCGCATCGAATGATTGCCAACCTCGTCCGCAAGGTTTTCGGCAGCAGCAATGCCCGCGAACTCAAGCGCATGGGCCGGGTGGTGCAGCGCATCAACGCCCTCGAACCTGCCATGCAGGCCCTATCGGACGCCGAGCTTGCCGCCAAGACGCCCGAGTTCAAGGGGCGGCTTGCCGCTGGCGAGTCCTTGGACGATATCCTTCCCGAGGCGTTCGCGGCGGTTCGGGAAGCCTCCAGGCGTTTTCGCGGCGAGCGCCCCTACGACGTGCAGTTGGTCGGCGGCATCACCTTGCACGAAGGCAATATCGCGGAGATGCGCACTGGCGAGGGCAAGACCCTGGTTGCAACGCTGCCGGCGTATCTCAACGCCCTAGGCGGCGGTGCCGTCCACATCGTCACCGTCAACGACTACCTGGCACGCCGGGATGCCGTCTGGATGGGACCGATCTACGACGCGCTGGGCATGACCGTGGGCGTCCTTCAGAACAACCAGGACAGGGACAGCAAACACACCGCCTACCGCGCCGACATCACCTACGGCACCAACAACGAGTTCGGCTTCGACTACCTGCGCGACAACATGGTGTTCACCAAGGAGGATCGCTCGCAGCGAACCCTCGACTTCGCGATCGTGGACGAGGTGGACTCGATCCTGATCGACGAGGCCCGGACGCCGCTGATCATCTCGGGACCGATGGAGGTGGGCACCGATCTCTATACGAAGGTCGACAAGCTCGCGCCGAGGCTCAAGCGCCAGGAAAAGATCGAACGCGGCCTGCCGGCGGTGCTCGCGGGCAACGAACCGGAACCGGAGGAGACAGGCGACTTCTTCGTCGACGAGAAGAACCGCTCGGTTGAACTCACCGAACGGGGCCACGAGTTCGTGGAGAAGGAACTGAAGCGCATGGGGCTTCTCGATGAGCACGATACGCTCTACGCCGCCGCCAATCTGGGTTTGCTCCACCATGTGCAGATTGCTCTCAAGGCCCACTTCCTGTTCCAGCGCGACGTTCACTACATGGTGCAGAACGGCGAGGTGGTTATCGTCGACGAACACACGGGGCGGGCGTTGCCGGGTCGAACCTGGCGCGATGGCATTCACCAGGCGATCGAGGCCAAAGAGCGGCTGCAGAGCCGGCGCGAGACCCAGACCGTTGCATCCACCACCCTGCAGAACTACTTCCGCCTGTACGGGAAACTCGCCGGGATGACCGGTACGGCCGACACCGAGGCGACGGAGTTCAAGCAGATCTACGGCCTAGCGGTGGTGATCATCCCCACCCACATGCCGATGATCCGCGACGACCGCAACGACTTGGTCTACCTCACCATCGACGAGAAGTACGACGCCATCGTCCAGGAGATCGAAGCGGTGACCGAGCGGGGCCAACCGGTACTCGTGGGTACGGCGTCCATCGAGTCCTCGGAACGCCTCTCCAAGGAACTCAACGAGCGCAAGATCAAGCACGCCGTGCTGAACGCCAAGCAGCACGAACGCGAAGCCGAGATCGTCGCCCAGGCCGGGCGACCGCAGGTCGTGACCATCGCCACCAACATGGCGGGCCGCGGTACCGACATAGTGCTCGGCGGCAACTGGGAGGCCGAGGTGTCGTCCCTTGGCCAAGACAGGACGGATGAGCAGGTCGCGGCGATCAAGACGGCGTGGCAGGAACGTCACCAGGCCGTGATCGACTCCGGCGGCCTGCACATCATCGGTACGGAACGGCACGAGTCGAGGCGCATCGACAACCAGTTGCGCGGTCGCGCCGGCCGGCAGGGCGACCCCGGGTCGTCCCGTTTCTTCCTGTCCATGGAAGACGACCTGATGCGCATCTTCGCCTCCGACCGGCTGCGCGGCTTCATGCAGTCGCTAGGTCTCGAGCACGGCGAAGCCATCGAACACCGCATGGTGAACAACTCCATCGAGAAGGCCCAGCGGCGCGTCGAAGGGCGCAACTTCGATGCCCGCAAGGAACTCCTGGAGTACGACGACGTTGCCAACGATCAGCGCCACTACATCTACGAACAACGCAACGAACTGATGGACGGCAACGACATCGCCGACGCGATCACCGAGATTCGTGAGGGCGTCGTCGACGACCTGGTCAGCGAGTACATCCCGCCGGAGAGCATCGAGGATCAATGGGACGTCGAGGGTCTCGAACAGGCCCTGGCCACGGAGTTCAACTCCGCGCAAACGATCCGCGAGTGGCTCGACGAGGACGATGCACTCACCGAGGAGGGGGTGCGGGATCGCATCGTCGCGGCGGTGGACGAGGAGTACAAGGCCAAGGAAGAAGAGTGGAAGCAGGCCGGCATCCACGACATGCGCATGATCGAGAGACAGCTCATGCTGCAGGTGCTCGACCAAAAGTGGAAGGAGCACTTGGCGGCCATGGACGACCTGCGCCAGGGCATCCATCTGCGCGCCTACGCCCAGAAGCGACCGAAACAGGAGTACAAGCGGGAGTCGTTCATGCTGTTCCAGGAACTGCAAGACAGCATCAACCGCGACGTGATCCGACTGCTGTCCCGGGTCCAGATCCGCAACGACTCGGAGATCGAGGAGGCGGAACGGCAGCGCCGGCTCCAGGCGGCCAGGAGCATGAGCTACAGCCACGCGGACTCCGCAGACAGTTCGGGAGAGGGTCGACGGGACAACGGGGCCTCGCCGCGACGACGCCGGACGCGGAACGAGCCGGCGCGAGTGGAGACTTTCGTACGATCGGAACGCAAGATCGGGCGCAACGAACTGTGCCCCTGCGGATCCGGCAAGAAGTACAAGCGTTGCTGCGGCCAGGCCGGCTAGGGCGCTTGCCGGTCCGACCGCGACTCGACTTCCAAGGACTTGAGAATGGCCGTCAATTTGCCGCCGATGGGCGAATTGCTTCCCATCGACGGAATCCGCCTGGGTACCGCCGCCGCCGGCGTCAAATACAACGATCGCCTCGACCTGGCCGTCGTTCTTCTCGATGTCGGCTGCAGCGTCGGCGGCGTCTTCACGGAGAACGCGTTTCAGGCGGCACCGGTAGTGGTCGCGCGGGAACGCGTCGGCGGCGCGCGGGCACTGGTGGTCAACAGCGGCAATGCCAACGCCGCCACCGGGGAACGCGGTCTCGCGGACGCCCGATCGACCTGTGAACACTTGGCATCGCGGATCGGCGTCGTGGACACCGATGTGTTGCCGTTCTCCACGGGCGTGATCGGCGAGTTCCTGGACATGGACGCCATGCGCCGGGGGATCGATGCGGCCGTGGGCGTCGCCCGGCCGGATGGGTGGGCGGATGCCGCACGGGCGATCATGACGACGGACACGGCACCAAAGGCGGTTTCGGCGACGGGCAAAGTCGGGGGCCATCCCATCCGTGCCACGGGCATCGTCAAGGGATCGGGCATGATCCGACCGGACATGGCGACGATGCTGGCATTCCTGGGTACCGACGCCGCCGCCTCCGAGGACGCCGTCCAATGCTTGGCGAGGGACCTGGCAGAAGGCAGTCTCAATCGCGTGACGGTGGACGGCGATACGTCCACCAACGACGCCTTCGTGGTGATGGCAACCGGACAGGCGGGCGGCACGCCGGTGTCGGGCCGCGACGACCCGGGATACGGCGAACTGCTCGACGCGTTGATGCCGTTGGCCGTGGATCTGGCCCAGCGCACGGCGCGGGACGGCGAGGGTGCCACCAAGTTCGTCACTGTTCGTGTGGAAGAGGGGCGGAGCAGTGCGGACTGCCTGGCCATCGCCTATACGATCGCCCATTCGCCCTTGGTGAAGACCGCCATCTTCGCCGGCGACCCCAATTGGGGAAGGTTCTGCATGGCGATCGGCCGGGCGGACGTGGCGGGCCTCGACCCGGACGCGGTCGGTCTCTACCTCGACGATGTCTGCGTGGCGCGCGGGGGCCTGGTCGCGGACGAATACACAGAAGAGGCAGGTGCTGCGGTGATGGCCAAGGACGAATTCACTGTGCGCGTCACCTTGGGACAGGGCGATGCGTCGGAAACCGTGTGGACCACCGATCTGTCCTACGAGTACATCCGCATCAACGCGGAGTATCGAACGTAGGGGACGGGCTTGTCCCGTCCCGGAATCCCACACTCGCACGTCCGGCGCGGGCGACCGCAAGGTTCACCCCGACGATGCGGCGCGGCACCAACCGTAGGGGACGGGCTTGTCCCGTCCCGTCCTCGGTGGACCGTTGGCAAGCGGAGATGGAAACGCGGGCGGGGACAAGCCCCGCCCCTACGGGCGGCTCAAGGCGGCGGCCTCAAGGTAACGCGCATGGAGCCCGTCCACCGCGCAGTGCAGATCCTCCAGGCTGCCGTCGTTGGTGATGACGTCGTCGGCGAGGCTGAGCCGTGAGCGACGGCCGATCTGGCTCGCGAGGATCGCCCTGACCTGTGACTCCGCGACGCCATCCCGGGCCATCGCCCGCTCGATCTGGGTTTCTTCCGGCACGTCGACGACGAGAATGCGGTCGGCGCGGGGGTCGCGGTGGCGCATCAGGGGATTGACGAGAATCGCGTAGGGTGATGGCGCGGCTTCAAGCACGTCCCGGATCCATTGGTTGATGAGGGGATGGAGAAGCGACTCCAGCCACCGGCGTTCGCTCGCGTCCTGGAAGACCCGTTCGCGCAGTACCGGTCGGTTCAAGGTGCCGTCACCGAGGAATACGTCGGGTCCGAACCGGTCGGCGATCGCGTTGAGCGCGGGCTCACCCGGTTCGACGACCCGGCGGGAGGCGACGTCCGCGTCGGCGATCTCGATGCCAAGCGAGCGGAATCGATCCGAAACCGCCGTTTTGCCGCTGCCGATCCCCCCCGCGATGCCGACGACCATGGGCTTTTGTCTCATGGAACGATCACGAAGGTGATACCCCGTGTGGACGCGAACAACGCGGCGGTCGCGGCGACGGCCAGGAATGGTCCGAACGGGATCGGGGTTCCCCGGGTAGCCCTTCGGCGCAGGATTCTCACCACGGCGTAGACGAGTCCGAGTACCGCGGCGACCAGAATGACCGCAGGTACCGTTTGCCAACCGAGCCAGGCGCCGATTGCGGCCATGAGCTTGAAATCCCCGTAGCCCATGCCTTCGCGACGCGTCACCAGGCGGAACGCCCAGTAGACGAGCCAAAGCGAGAGGTAGCCGGTTACCGCACCGGCCATGGCATCGAAGAGCGTGGGTGTTGCTTCGAACGCGGTGGCGGCCAGCAGTCCGAGCCAAAGCAAGGGCAGGGTGAGCTGGTCGGGAAGGAGCGTGGTTTCGGCGTCGATCAGGGCCGATGCCAAGAGCACCATCAGGAAGACGTAGTACGCCAGGGCGATCCACTGGAATCCCCAGAGGGCAATCGCGGCGATGGCGAGCGCCGCCCCCGCGAGTTCCACCGCCGGAAGCCGCACCGGGATGGGAGAGCCGCATTTCGCACAGCGCCCCCGCAACACCATCCAACTGAGGACAGGGACGTTGTGCAGAGCCTTCACGACGCTACCACAGACAGGACAATGAGATCGCGGCGTGGCCAGGTTGAAGCGGGAAGCGGGCGGCGGTTCAATATTCAGCGTCTCCAACGCGTGCATCCGCCACTGTCGGCGGAGCATGATCGGAAGACGGTCGATCACGACGTTCAGGAAGCTGCCCACGCACAATCCGGCCAGCGATGTCAGCAGGGCGGCGGTCCAAGGCGGTGTCGGGGAAAAGTCGATGGTTTCGATTCCAGGGCGAGGGCGCGCGCCCTCGCGGGCACCATAGGGCATTGTATCCGCAGGCCGCTCGCTTCGGGAGTTCGCGTCAGCCGCCGAATGCTGTACCCAGTTGGAAGACCGGCAGATACATGGCGACCACGAGGCCGCCCACGACGATTCCGAGGATCCCCATCAGCGCCGGCTCGACCAGTGCCGTCAGGCGGTCGACGGCCGCGTCCAGCTGGGCTTCGAAGTGCGTTGCGGCGCGTGCCAGCATGTCGTCGAGGCTACCGGACTCCTCGCCGATGGCGACCATCTGCACGATCATGTCCGGGAACACCCGGCAGTCGCGCATCGACGCGGCGAGCGGCTGACCCGCGGCGACTTCGTCGCTTAAGCGCCGGATCGCCCGGGCGTAGACGACGTTGCCGGTGGTGTCCACCACCGCGCGCAGCGCTTCCACGAGTGGCATGCCGGCCGCCACGGACGTAGCCAAGGTGCGGGCGAAGCGCGCCACGGACGCCTTAATGACGACCTCGCCGGCGATCGGTGACTTGATGACACAACGATCGCGCAGATCGCGGAAACGCCGCGATCGACGATGCGCCGTCGCGAATCCGAGGACGACGAACGTTCCAACCGCAAGTA
This sequence comes from Gammaproteobacteria bacterium, assembly GCA_026705345.1. Classification (GTDB taxonomy): domain Bacteria; phylum Pseudomonadota; class Gammaproteobacteria; order Pseudomonadales; family Azotimanducaceae; genus VXYL01. The sequence continues at coordinate 33,335 of JAPPAV010000044.1, read as the reverse complement.
GGGTAGGCCATTGCTGGCGCAGGTCGTCGGAGATCCCGATCACGAACCGCGTGAACGCCGGGAGATCCGCGCCGACACCGGCGAACACCGTCTCGAATTGCGGGACGACGTGGATCAGGAGGAGTACGGTGACTAACGCGGCAGCCACGACGACCACGGCGGGATACGTCATCGCCTTGCCGAGCTTGCGTCTCGTCGATTGGGTGCGCTCCTGGTAGGTCGCGATACGCTCCAACATGGTCTCCAGGGCTCCCGACTGTTCGCCCACACCGACCAGGCTGACGTAGAGGTCGTCGAACACGCCCGGGAACTTTGCCAGGGCGGATGTAAGCGGCGCGCCTTCGGCAGTGTCTTGGCGAACGGTTTCGATCACGGCCACGAGTTTGGGGCTTCGTGCACTCTTCGCGACCACGTCGAACGCGTGAACAATGGGGATGCCCGCCCGCAGCATGGTTGCCATCTGCCGGCTGAAGACCGCAATGTCGTCCGATTTGACGCGCCGTTTTCCTCGCCATCCGCCAACCCCCGGCGCCTGCTTGCGGCGAACGCGTCTCGGCGTGATGCCCCGCCGGCGGAGCAGGGCACGTGCGGCCTTGGGGGAGTCGGCGTCCAGTTCGCCCGTGGTGTTTCGACCCAGGCGATCCACGCCGGTCCAGACGTATGCGTTCGCGTCGGTCACGACTCCCCGCGAGCGGTTACGCGGTTGATCTCCCGCAAGCTGGTGATCCCGCGCTTCACCTTGTTCAACCCGGCGCCACGCAGATCGAGGAAACCGCTCGCTCGTGCCGCCGCGGAGAGTTCGAGGGCGCTCGCGTCCTCGAGGATGAGCCGCCGCAACGCCGGAGTGACCGCCACCACCTCGTAGATGCCCGTGCGCCCTTCGTATCCATGGTCGCAGCGTGGGCAACCGTCCTCGAACGCGTCGAAGGTCTCGATGCCCGCACCCACGTCGGTTTCCCCGAATCCCTCGTCGAGCAGTACCTCTGCCGACAACGGGAACGGTCGTCGACACGCGGGGCATAGCACCCGCGCCAGTCGTTGGGCGACGATGAGGGTCACCGATGTGGCGACATTGAACGCCGGCACGCCCATCGCGCGCAGGCGCCCCAAGGTCGCCGCTGCGGAATTGGTGTGCAAGGTCGACAGCACGAGGTGGCCCGTCTGGGCGGCCTTTACCGCCGTGTCGGCGGTGTCGCGGTCGCGGACTTCGCCGACCATGACCACGTCGGGATCCTGGCGCAGGAACGCCCGCAGCGCGGTCGCGAAGTCCAGGCCCACCCGGCTGTTCACCTGGACCTGGTTGATCCCCTCGATGTTGATCTCCACCGGATCCTCCGCCGTGGCGATGTTGCGTTGTTCGTTGTTGAGCCGTTTCAGCCCGGCGTAGAGGCTCACGGTCTTGCCGCTGCCGGTCGGCCCGGTGACGAGGATCATGCCTTGCGGCTGGTCGAGCGCGTCGAGGTAGCGATCCCGCTGGTCGTCCTCCATGCCCAGTTGATCGACGTCCAGGCGCGCGGAGGACTGGTCGAGTATGCGCAGCACCATTTTCTCGCCGTGCATGGTGGGTAGCGAACTGACCCGGAAGTCCACCGTGTCCGGCTTTCCGCTGCTGGCGGCGAGGCTGAACTTGATGCGACCATCCTGGGGCACGCGCCGCTCGGTCACGTCCAGATCGGACATGACCTTGAGGCGGGCCGCCAATCTCGGCCCGACGCTCGATGGCGGGCGGCTCGCCTCGCGGAGGATTCCGTTGACCCGTACGCGTATTCGATAGACGTTCTCGTAGGGCTCGAAGTGGATATCCGAGGCACCGGCCGCAACCGCATCGGCGAGCACCTCGTGCACGTACTTGACGATCGGCGCCTCATCCACGGCGCGCTCGGAGGTGCCGAACGACGCGGCGGCCGGGCTGGCGTCGTCACCTTCCAGTTCGGCCAGTTCCCGGTCGCCCCTCCCGGCGCAGTAGCGCTCGATGGCAATGCCAAGTGCCGCTTTCTGCACCAATACACCCGTGATGTCAGCACCGGCATGGAACTTGATCTCGTCGAGCAGGGCGAGATCAGCCGGGTCCGCGATGGCGATGGACAGGCGACCGCTGCGACGTGCCAGCGGCAGCACCCGGTAGCGGCGGATGGTTTCCTCGTCGAGAAGACCCTTGGGTATCGACGCGTGATCGAACGCGGACAGATCCAGCAGCGGCACGCCGAACTCGGCGGCGGTGGCCGCCAGTGCGTCGAGTGCGGTCGCCTCGCCGCCATCGTCGGTATGCTGCGTTTCGGATCGCATGGTTCGGGTTCCCTAGTCGGGGAGCGACCGTCGTGCCTGTGCCGCACTGGGCTCCCTTGCCCAGACACCCAGCACTCTAGCCGTTGGGCGTCTCCCGCGAACCGGCAGATCTCCTACGGGGGTGTCGGGAATTCGCGTTTTCTGCTGTAGGAAATTCGCCCGTCCCGACTCCCTCGACGTTGTGGCGACGTATGTTCGATTCCAACAACGCACTTGATTTGTCGGAGGTTGCGAAGGCAATGCGACTAAGAGCACAGCACGGTTTTTCGCTCATCGAACTGATGATCGCGGTGGCAATAATCGGCGTACTGGCGGCAGCAGCGATTCCCGCCTATAGGAGCTACGTCGAAAGCTCGAACATGACGAAAGTCAGTACGCACTACAGGCAGGGAGTTCGTTTCATCGAGTCGGAGTTCCGTCGGCTGCGGACGGAAATCGCCATCGGCACCCTCGACGCCGTGCAGGCCGATGCCGACTACACCAACGCGGCGTGGATCCAGGCGTTGAACGGCGAGGGCGGGAAAGCGCCCGACGGCACCGACGCCTACGCGGCTTCCGCCAGCGATGCGGGAGGCGTCGTGGGCGTGTCGACTACCGGCACGTTCGCCACCCACGACGTGGTGGTCACGCTGACGCGGCCGCAGTACGGCGACTTTGCCGCGGTCGAGACCCGGAGCATCGCCTGGGCCGACGTTTGAGATGGCGTGGCCCGGGAGCGTTAAAACACGCCGACCGCCGACGGGGTTCTCGCTGCTGGAACTCCTGATCGTCCTGGCCGTCATCGCCGTCGTGGCCGCGATCGCCGTGCCCGCGTACCGGGACTACGTCGGCACGGCCCGGGATGCCGCGCTGGTGAGGCAGGTGACGACCATCGAGGTCTTCCAGGAGGACCACAAGCTCCGTACGGGCATCTACGGCGCCGGCCGATACGACGCGGCGAACGGCATTGCCACCCTGACCGACGCGATCGACTGGAAGCCGTCGAGCGACGACGGCGTCGTCTACGATGTGACCGCGAACGGGGGTGAGAGCTGGACGGCGAGGGTGACCGATTCAACCGGTCGGACGATCTGCCGGGTGTTCCCCGGGGGAAGACCATGTGCGTAGGTGGCATGCGTCACCCGAGCGGTGCTCGCAGTGGTACTTGACCGGACTGTGACCGCAGGGGACGGCCTTGTCCCGTCCCGCCCTCGGCGAACCGCCCGAGGCGATACGAGCGACCACGAGTGTCGAGAAGCGCCGCGTCGGCCTGCTCAACGCACCCGCGGCGACCTCGAAGGCGGCGTCGTGAAGGCGGAAGCAGCCATCGGCCAGGGTCGTCAGCGCTGTGCCGTTGATCCAGAGGGGTCTGTTTTCGTGTCGCCAGGGGGGCAGTTTCTGATGGTCGCTTGACGACGGGCGTTGGGGATGCCGTTGCGGATCGGTCGAGATTCGTAGCAACGACTCGTGCGAGACACCCCGAGCAAGGGTTCGACGTCCTCCCAGAGACGGGGGTGCCACTCGCGTGAAGAAAACCGAAGGGAGAAAGAGACACTATTTTTCAATAAAAACAATGATAAATGAAAGTTATACTGATAATATATACAGTCTAAATCGTGTCATTGCATTCTCGGTCACAACTATGTCCCACCCCGCCCAAGAAACCGTGCAATACGCCGAGTTCATTCCCGAAGATGACTATTCCGTCCTCGAAGAATCCCCGGAACTCGACTTCATCCCCGACGACCCCGCCGAACTGCGTTGTGCCGTCACGGACATGGCCGCCCACATCAACCTCGCGGACTGGCGCTTCATCAAGCTCGTCGCCGCCATGGACCGCAGGCGCGGCTGGGACGAGCGCGGCTACTGCAGTCTCGGCAACTGGCTGGACCACCGCTGCGGGCTTGGACCGTGCGCCGCCCGGGAGCGCATCCGCATCGGCCGGGCCCTGGCACGGCTGCCGGACATCGACGCGGCGTTCCGCGACGGGATCCTGAGCTACTCCAAGGTGCGTGCCATCACCCGGGTGGCGACGCGTGACACCGAGGCGATGCTGCTGGACATCGCCGGGCGCAGCAGCGCGGCGCAGCTGGAGAGTCTGGTCAGGACCTGCGAACGGGTCGACCGAAGCAACGTCGAACGGATCCCGAGCGAGCAGCGGCGGAGCTTAAGCTGGCACTACGAGGACGGCATGCTCGTTGTCACCGCGGCCGTGCCCGCCGAGCGCGGCGCACTCGTGATCAAGGCGCTGCAGAAGGTCGTCGACGCCCGGAAGGACGAACGGGAGGCGTACTTCGAGTCCGTGCTGGCGGAGGATTGCCGTGCCGTTGCCCCGACGGGAGATGCCGAACCGGCGGCGGCAGATGGCGAGACGGCGGATGCCGAACACGTCGCCGAGCTGCCGGAGACGGAACAGGCGGGGAGGCAAGAAACGAACGGCTCCGCCAACGTCCAGGTGGCGGCGAATGGGCAACACCCAGACGGCGTGGCGCAACCCGCCAGGGTCGCCGGGGGCCTCCGGGATGTTTCCGCGGAAGCGGAACGCCCGGACGTGGATGTTGCCGACGATGTAGCCGAATCGGACGACCTGCCGGCCTCGTTGGTGTTCGACCTCTCGAACACCGGGCAACGCTATGCCGACGCGCTCGTGGACGTGGCCGAACACTACCTGGCGAACGGCCCGGGCAACCGGGAACGGCGCACCGGCCAGCGCTACGAGGTGGTGCTCACCATCGACCGCAACGAGCTCGCCGAGCGGGCGGCCGAGGGCGGTGCCCGCTATCATGTCGAGCCGGACTGGGGCGTCGACGAAGAGGACGCCCGGCGGATCGCCTGCGATGTCGACGTCACCGAGTTCATCGAGGATGCGCGGGGCAACCTGCTGAACTACGAACGCCGCCGGCGGGTCGTCCCGGCGCGGCTACTGCGCGCCTTGAAGCTGCGCGACCACAACCGCTGCCGTTTCCCCGGCTGTCCGCATCAGCGCTACGTCGAGGCGCACCATGTGGAGCATTGGATCGACGGCGGCGAGACCCGGCTTTCGAACCTGGTTCTGCTGTGCAGCGCGCACCACCGGCTGCTGCACCACGGTGCCTTCCACATCGCGGCCGAGGACGATGGTTTCGTATTCGTCAGCCGGGATGGCGAAGTCATCGAACCGGCTCTACTGCCTCAGTTTCCGAGAATACGCGCGGACGTTTCCGAAGGTGTTTCCGAGGGAACGCAGCTACTCGGACCCGCAACTCTCACGGCAAGGAGCTCCGATTGGATGGCAGCGACTCGCAACGCTCAGAAGTCGTCGGCCGACCACATGGCCGTGTTCGCGTAGCGTTGGGATTCGCGCGGCACGCGCAGGCTCTGATGCAGCCGAACTGTTGGCGCAACCGGTCCAACCCGGTAAGCTTCGCGCCCCACGGTGGTTTCTCCGATCAGTGCCGGAATAGCTCAGTCGGCAGAGCAACTGATTCGTAATCAGTAGGTCGGCGGTTCAAGTCCGCCTTCCGGCACCAGTTAATTCAGCTTGGGTCGCTGTTGTCCCCGAGTGGGCGTCGGTGCCAGCACATCGAACCTTTCCCTTCGTTCCGGTCTCGGTCAATCCCCAACGAACCGCATCGACAAGTCGATTGGCGTAACGTCCTTCGTCAACTCGCCCACCGAGATGTAGTCCACGCCGGTCCGCGCGACTGCGGCGACGTTGTCGAGGGTGATCCCGCCGGAAGCCTCCAGGGGCACTCGCTTCGCGGTCGCCGCAACGGCGGAATGCAGATCGCCGATCGAGAAATTGTCCAGCAGGATCCGATCCACGCCGGCAGCGATGGCCTCCGCAAGTTCATCTTGGTCTTCCACCTCCACCTCGACGGGCATCCCGGCGTGCCGGCGGCGCGCTTGGCACACCGCACTGGCGATTCCCCCGGCTGCGGCGATGTGGTTCTCCTTGAGCAGTATCGCGTCGTAGAGGCCCATGCGGTGGTTTCTGCCGCCCCCGATTCTCACGGCGTACTTCTGTGCAACGCGTAGCCCGGGAACGGTCTTGCGGGTATCCAGGATCACAGCGCCACTCCCAACGACGGCATCGACGAATCGACGAGTCCGTGTGGCCGTTCCGCAGAGCAGTTGCAGGAAGTTCAACACCGTCCGCTCCGCGGTCAGCAGACCGCGGCCCGGCCCTTCGAGATCGACCAATACGTCGTCAGGCACGATGCGCACACCGTCGTCGACACGCCAGTCGAGACGAATAGCCGGATCGACCTGTCGGCACGTCTCCTCGGCCCACCCCCGCCCGCAGAACACGCCGGGCTCGCGGGTTACGATTCGGGCGCGGGTCTGCGCCGCTTCGTCGATGAGGTCAGCACTGACGTCGCCGCTGCCGACATCCTCGGCGAGCGCTGCCGCGACGTTGCGTTTGACCGTGTCGGCGTCGGGTTCCATATTGGCGAGTATATGTACACCGTCACGGACGATCATTGGCTGCGGGGCGCGAGGCGCATGGCATCGCCGAACGCCAGCGCGCGTCCTGATCCCGAGGACGTTTGCCTCGTCGTGATCCACGGCATCTCGCTGCCGCCGGGGAAGTTCGGCACGGGGCTGGTCGAGGCGTTGTTCACGAACACCCTCGACACCACGGTGGATCCGTCGCTCGGGGATCTCGCGGGCGTACGTGTGTCGAGCCATCTACTGATCTCGCGTCGCGGTGAGGTTTCCCAGTTCGTGGCGTTCGACCACTGCGCGTGGCACGCCGGCGTCTCGAGCCACCGGGGTCGCGAGCGATGCAACGACTATTCGATCGGGATCGAACTCGAAGGCACGGATGACCGGCCCTACACCAAACCCCAGTACAACAAGCTGGTCGACGTACTCACCGTGCTCCTGCGCCACTATCCGCGTCTATCGCTTGCTGACGTGGTCGGCCATTCGGAGATCGCACCGGGGCGCAAGACGGACCCCGGGCCGGCGTTCGACTGGCCGCGGCTCTACCGGGCGCTCGGGCGGTGAGCGGCCTGCGCATCGGCATCGACCTCGGCGGCACGAAGATCGAAGCCGTGCTCCTCGATCGTACCGGGCGGGTCGTTTCCCGCGAGCGGGTAGCCACACCCCGGGACTACGAAGGCACGGTTACGTTGCTCGCCGACCTTGTGCGTCGCATCGATGCCGCTTGCGACGACCGGCCACCGGTTGGCATCGGCACACCCGGTGCTTGGGTCGAGTCGACGCGAACCATGAAGAACTGCAATTCGACCTGGCTGAACGGCAGACCGCTGCTCGACGACCTGAACGCCGCCTTGGACGGGCGCGTGCGAATCGCCAACGACGGCAACTGCCTGGTCCTATCGGAAGCGTTGGCCGGTGCGGGCAAGGGCGCGCGGGTGGTCTTCGGTGTCATTCTCGGCACGGGGGTTGGTGGGGGGATCGTCGTTGACGGGCAACTGCTTGCCGGGGCCAACGCGGTGGCCGGGGAGTGGGGACACACGCCGTTGCCGTACCTGCGTTCGGACCCTGCGACGAAGCGCCTCGAGGCGGGCCTTGCGGATCGGCCGTGCTATTGCGGTCGCGTCAACTGCGTGGAGACGTTCCTCTCGGGTCCGGGTCTCGCTGCCACCCACTACGAACTGAGCGGAGAACGGTTGAGCGCGGAGCAGATTTCGCCGGACGCGCCAAGCGTCGATCTCTACAAGACGATGCTCGCCCGGTCGCTTGCGCAGATCGTCAACGTTCTGGATCCGGATGTGATCGTTCTCGGCGGCGGATTGTCCAATATCGAAGGATTGGCGCCGGATGTCGCCCGGCGGATGGGCGGCTACGGATTCTCGCACGAAGGGCGGACACAGGTAGCAACTGCGGAACATGGCGATGCGAGTGGCGTTCTGGGTGCGTGTCGGTTGTGGCCGTTGCCGGCGGTCGGCTGAGGTCTCGCAGTTTGCTGTCAGCGCTCGAACCGCCGCGAGGATCGATAGGCCGCTTTCCCACGCGGCATGCCGTCGGCGGAACGGCAATCGTCTTATAATCCGAACCCGTTAGAAGGACCGCCTGATGGCCGACCCTAGGGAACAGCAGCCGCTGCGGACGCTCGACGAAGAAGCGCGTCTCGACGGTGCGACGAGAGCCAACGGCCAAGATCCGGATCCCGAGGAAACCGGCGAGTGGCTCGAAGCACTGGAGTACGTGCTCGAAAACGCCGGCATCGAACGTGCCAACTTCCTCCTCGAAAGGTTGTCGTCCCGTCTCACGCAAACCGGGGCGCGATTGCCGTACACGATTACGACGCCGTACCGGAACACCATCCCCGCGAACCACGAGGCGTTCATGCCGGGGGATCTTTTCATGGAACGCCGGATCCGCTCGTTGATCCGCTGGAACGCGTTGGCGATGGTGGTCCGCGCCAACCGCAAGAGCGGTGACCTCGGCGGTCACATTTCGACCTTCGCCTCCGCTGCGACGCTCTACGACGTCGGCTACAACTATTTCTTCCGGGGACCCACCGATGAGCAGGTCGGGGATCTGATCTATTTCCAGGGACACAGCTCGCCGGGCATCTACGCGCGGTCGTTCCTCGAGGGACGGCTCGACGAGGCCGCCCTGGATTCGTTCCGCCAGGAGGTCGACGGCCAAGGCCTGTCGTCGTACCCACACCCTTGGCTGATGCCGGACTATTGGCAGTTCCCCACGGTGTCCATGGGCTTGGGACCCATTCAGGCGATCTACCAGGCGCACATCATGAAGTACCTGGACAGTCGCGGTCTCATCCCCATGGGTGACCGCAAGGTCTGGGCGTTTCTGGGTGACGGCGAGTGCGATGAGCCCGAGTCGCTGGGCGCCTTGGGGCTTGCCGGCCGCGAAAAGCTCGACAACCTGATCTTCGTCGTGAACTGCAACCTGCAGCGCCTGGACGGGCCGGTGCGCGGCAACGGCAAGATCATCCAGGAACTGGAAGGCGCGTTCCGGGGTGCCGGCTGGAACGTGATCAAGGTCGTCTGGGGACGGCTATGGGATCCCCTGTTCGCCAACGACACCCGGGGCCTCATGCAGCAGCGCATGAACGAAGCCGTGGACGGCGAGTACCAGAACTACAAGGCCAAGGGAGGCGCGTACACCCGGGAACATTTTTTCGGGAAGCACGCGGATGTCAAGAAACTCGTCGAGAACCTATCCGACGACGACATCATGCGGCTGAACCGGGGCGGTCACGATCCGTTCAAGGTCTACGCCGCCTACCACGCGGCGGTGCACCACACGGGCGAGCCGACGGTGATCCTCGCCAAGACGGTCAAAGGCTACGGCATGGGCGATGCCGGCGAGGCGGAGAACACCACGCACCAGGTCAAGAAGCTCGAATTCGACGACCTGAAGCATTTTCGCGACCGCTTTGCCGTGCCCCTGACGGACGAAGAGCTGAAGGACGTGCCGTACTACCGGCCGCCGCCGGACGCGCCGGAGACGCTCTACCTCGAACGCCAGCGGTCGAGCCTGGGTGGACCCATCCCGATGCGGGTGACGGACGAACAGGCCATCGACGTGCCGCCGCTCGACGCGTTCGAGGCGCAGTTGAAGGGTAGCGGCGAGCGGGCGGTTTCGACCACGATGGGCTTCGTGCGCATCCTGTCCACGCTGGTCCGCGACAAGTCCGTCGGCAAGCGCATCGTGCCGATCATCCCCGACGAGGCCCGCACCTTCGGCATGGAGGGCATGTTCCGGCAACTGGGAATCTATTCCTCGGAAGGACAGCTCTACGAACCCGAGGACTACGGCGAGATCGCCTCGTACCGGGAGTCGAAGGACGGCCAGGTACTCGAGGAAGGGATCAACGAGGCGGGATCCTTCGCGGCGTGGCTGGCGGCCGCCACCTCCTACAGCACGCACCGCTACACCCTGATTCCGTTCTACATCTTCTACTCCATGTTCGGCTTCCAGCGGGTCGGCGATCTCGCCTGGGCGGCGGGGGACATGCAATCCCGCGGTTTCCTGCTCGGCGCGACCGCCGGTCGCACGACGCTGAACGGCGAAGGCCTGCAACACCAGGACGGTCACAGCCACCTGATGGCCGGCGCCATCCCGAACTGCATCGCCTACGATCCCTGCTACGGCTACGAACTCGCGGTGATCGTCCACGACGGCCTACAGCGCATGTACGCCGACCGGGAACGGGTCTTCTACTACATCACCGTGATGAACGAGAACTACCCGCAGCCGGCGATGCCGAAGGGCGTGGAGCAAGGCATCCTCAAGGGAATCTACCGACTCGAGAGCCACGGCCGCAGCCGTTCGAAGAAGGTACGCCTTCTGGGTAGCGGCACGATCCTGCGCGAAGTGCAGAACGCGGCGCGGCGGCTGCACGAGGACTACGGCGTGTCGAGCGAGGTCTATAGCGTGACCAGTTTCACCGAACTCGCCCGGAACGGCGCCGATGTCGCCCGCTGGAACCTACTCCACCCCGCCGAGGAGCCCCGTACCAGCCACGTGGCGGAGTGCCTGGACGGCGACTGGCCGGTGATCGCCTCGACGGACTACGTGAAGGCCCATGCCGAGGCTATTCGGGGCCACTTCGCCGCGCCGTCGTACCGGGTGCTGGGTACCGACGGCTTCGGGCGCAGCGATACGCGGGCCAAGCTCCGGGGCTTCTTCGAGGTGGACGAGCGTTTCGTCACCTTGGCGGCACTTCGCGAACTCCAGGATCGGCAGGTCATCGCCGCCTCGGAAGTGGCCCGGGCCATGGCCGACCTCGGCATCTCGGCGGACAAGGCCAACCCGAGGCTCGCCTGATGGACGTGACGATCCCGGACATCGGCGATGCCGAGGACGTGGAGGTGATTGAGATCTGCGTCGATCCGGGGGATGCGGTCGCGACGAACGACGCGCTCATCGTCATCGAGTCGGACAAGGCGTCGATGGAGGTGCCTGCCCCGTTCGCGGGAACGGTGGACGAGATCCTCGTCGCGTTGGGCGACGTGGTCAACGCGGGCGACGCGATCCTTCGCATGGAGGAGATTTCCAACGGCGAACCGGACGGCATGGAGGCGAAGGCGACGCCGCCAGCCGAGGCGGAACCTGTGGAATCCCCGTCCGCAGACGGGGCGCAACGCGCCACGGGGACGGAACGCGTGGAGATCCGCCTGCCCGACGTCGGCGAAGCGGAGAACGTGTCGGTGATCGAAGTGGCCGTGTCCGAGGGGCAGGCGGTGGCGGTGGACGACCTCCTCGTCGTCGTCGAGTCCGAGAAGGCTTCCATGGAGATTCCGTCGCCGTTCGCGGGCAGGATCGTGGAGGTCGCGGTCGGCGAAGGCGACGATGTCGAAGAAGCCTCGGTGCTGGTGGTGTTGGACGCGGAGCGAACGGCAGATCTGCCCGCGACCGCTCCCGAATCGACAACACCCCCGGAAGCCAGGCCTGCCGAGCCGGTGCCGGCGGCCTTGACGACTGCGGAGTCCATCGAAACACCCCCGGAAACACTAACCACCACCAAGGTCTATGCGGGACCCGCAGTACGACGTCTGGCTCGGGAGCTCGGCGTCGATCTTGGGACCGTGAACGGTTCGGGTGCCCGTGGCCGAATCGTCAAGGACGACGTGAAGTCGTTCGTCAAGCGCACGCTGGCCTCGCCGACGGTGCCGGGACTTGCCATCGCGCCGATGGAGGCCGTCGACTTCTCGCGTTTCGGCGAGATCGAGGTCGTGCCGCTGTCGCGAATTCGCGCCCGGGGCGCCGTCAACCTGCATCGAAGCTGGCAGCACGTGGTGCATGTCACCCAGCACGACGATTTCGACGTCACCGACCTGGAGGCGTTCCGCGCTTCACTCAAGGACGAAGCCGCGGCGAAAGGCGTCAGGCTGACGCCGCTGCCGTTGATCATGAAGGCCTGTGTGCGCGCCCTCGAACGGCACCCGCAGTTCAACGCCTCGCTAGACCCGGGTGTCAAGTCGCTGATTTTCAAGCGCTATCACCACATCGGTTTCGCCGTGGACACCGAGGACGGCTTGGTCGTGCCCGTGGTGCGTGACGCAGGCGGCAAGGGCGTCTACGAATTGGCCGTGGAAATCGCGCGCCTGTCGGAAGCGGCTCGGTCGAAAAAGCTGAAACCCGACGAAATGCAAGGCGGAAGCTTCACGATCTCTAGCTTGGGCGCGATCGGAGGAACGGGCTTCACCCCGATCGTCAACGCGCCGGAAGTCGCGATTCTCGGTGTGGCCCGGCTCGACACCCGCCCGGTATGGGATGGCGCGGCGTTCGTCCCCCGCAAGATGCTGCCGGTTTCGCTCTCCTACGACCACCGGGCAATCAACGGCGCCGAGGCGGGACGGTTCATCGTCGACCTGGGAAAGTTGCTAAGCGACTTCCGGCGATTGGCGCTTTAGACCACTCCGGCGACCTATGAGACCCGGCTTTCTCGCTCTTGTCCTAGCCGCTGGCCTTAGTGCTGGTGCTTCTCCCATCTACGACACCCACGAGACGTACGACGCCAAGGTTGAGCAGTACAGTAAGGATTATTCAGCATGGCTCGACAGACGCCGGGCCACATACGACGCCTGGCGCGAGGGAATCCGGAACCCTGCCGTTGAGCGCGTTGGCGCGGAGAAGTGGGAGGAATATGAAACCAACGCCAACAGAGAATGCGGAGAAAAACCCGCCGAAGGCTCCGACGATCAAGGCTACCGTCAGTGTCGGGATGCGCTGTTCGATAGTCTCCTGGCCGACAACCATGACGGGTATGTAACTTTGGTCGAGTACATAGCGCGGCATGGTGGGGACGAACCGAAACCAGAGTACCCCAAGTACAAACTGAAACCGTCGCCGCCCACCGAACACGAGATGGAGTACGAGAGGGCCGAGCAGGAGTGCGACGACGCGGGAGGACAGTGGATTACATCGGAGCACGGTGACGGTCAGGACTTCTACTTCAATACCATGCGTTGCCTAAAGGAGCTCCCGCCAGCTCATGATCCGGGTTGGGATGATCAGCTATTGCCCTACACCATCAGTGTCGAATACGACCGCAGGAGCCATAAAGTCATCGAGTTCACGCGCACCGTGCGTAAGTCCCCCTGACTCAGGGAGCACTAGTCGGGACCGCCAGGGTCGTCCAACGGCTCCCAGAGAACCTCGTTCCGGGCAAGGGTGCGCGCCCACACGAACAGGTAGTCCGCCAACCGGTTGAGGAAGACTCCACCGTCGGTGTCGGCGAGTTCCCCGGCATCTGCGGCGGCCCGCCACCAAGCCCGTTCCGCACGCCGGACGACGGTCCTGGCGACGTGCGCCGTGGCTGCGGCCCGACCTCCGCCCGGCAGAACGAATTCGCGTAGGGGTTCCAGCCGTTCGTTCAGGGCGGTCGTGTCCCGTTCGACGTCCTTCGCCAGTTCCGACCAGTCCGCGCCGGTCCGACCAGTAGCAGCCAAGGCACCTAGGTCGAAGAGCCGCGACTGAAGCGTTCTGAGCCGTGCGGCCGTGGGCGAATCCGTCTCTTCGGCGAGTAGACCGATGAAGCTCGTCGCTTCGTCGAGTGCGCCGACCAACTCGATCCGGGGATGGTGCTTCGAGTAGCGCCGGCCGTCTGCGAGCGATGTCTCGCCCGCATCGCCGCCCCGCGTGGTCACGCGGTCGATCCGGTTGCGGCGAGAACGCTCGTTCATGTAGTTTCGAGGACGAATGGGGTTCGTCCAGCCGACCGTCTCCCCCGGTAGAGGATTGATTATGCCTGCCTTCGATGTGGTTTCCGAAGTCGATCTGCAAGAGGTCCGCAACGCGGTCGACCAGTCGTCGCGGGAACTTCGCACGCGGTTCGACTTCCGCGGCGTGGACGCCGGCTTCGACCTGGAGGGGGAGGTCGTCACCGTCTGGGCCCAGGAAGAGTTCCAGGTCGACCAACTGGTCGACATCCTGAAGGACAAGATGACGCGTCGTTCGGTGGACATCGGTTGCCTCGACGCCCGGCCGCTCGAGGCATCGGGCAAACAGAAGCGGCAGCCGTTCGGCCTGAAGCGCGGCATCGACCGGGATGCCAGCAAGCAGATCGTCAAGACCGTGAAGGACACCCGGCTCAAGGTTTCCTCGCAGATCCAGGGCGACCAGGTTCGCGTGACCGGCAAAAAGCGGGACGACCTCCAGGCCATCATCGCCAAGCTCAAGGACGGCGACTACGGCGTCCCGCTGCAGTTCACCAACTTCCGAGACTAGCGACTCCGCCTTCCGGCGTCATACGCGCCCGTGGGCTGGCGGGACGGGAAAAGCCCGTCCGCTACGGCCTTTGTTCCTGCGCGACTGGCCACCGTGGGATTACTCAGACCGACGAGACATGCCGTAGGGGCGGCCCTTGTGGCCGCCCGCGTCGGTCGCCCTGGACGTTGATCGGTGGCTCGCCACGTATCCGGTGGTTTTCCGCTCTAAACGTACCACCGGCAACAGCACAGGTTGACCCGGTCGCCGTCGAAGACAACTCCTTCATCGAGCAGGAGCTCGCGCTGGCGCAATCCCGCACTACCCGGAAGCGAGATTCCCCCCGACGCGTTGACGACCCGGTGCCAGGGTAGGCGGGTCTCCCGGGGTAGCCGGGAAAGGCACCGGCCGACACGTCGTGCGCCGCGGGGCAGTCCCGCCAATTCCGCCACCTGGCCGTAGCTCGCCACGTTGCCGAACGGAATCTCGGCGACGACCTGCCAGATGCGTTCCTCCGGGGTGGGATCGCTCACCGGTCGCGCTAAGCCGTGCCCCAATCCTTGTGGCGCTCTGGGTCGGCCCAGCGTTGCCCGATGTCGAGAAACCCCCGGGGTCCGCGCTTGCCGTACTCGAAGGGATCGCCGGTGCCCTCCATCCACCGGTGCAGCCGGGATTCCATTTCTTCCACCGCGCCTCGGGCCTCGGTCGCGTCGACGATGTTGCGCGTCTCTAGGGGGTCGGACTCGCGATCGAATAGCCAGGGACCCCGTTCGTGGTCGAACCAACGGGCGTAGGTGTAGCGCTCGGTTCGCACGCCGCGCCATCGACCGACCCATGCGAGGCGATTGGGCCAGCCGTTGCCCATGTTCATCAGGTACACGGAGTCCCGGCCACCGGGTGTGAGGTCGGTGTCATCCGGTGGGGGTGCGCCCCGCCACACCCCGGAGACGTCCCGCCCCTGCAGTCCGTCGGGGGTGGGTACGCCGCAAGCGCCGAGCAGGCTTGGAACGATGTCTATGGCGCCCATGAAGGCGGCGCTCCGGGATCCGGGGCGTGTGCCGCCGGGCCAGCGGACCAGGAACGGGATGTGTGCGGATTCGTCGTACGCGGTTGCCTTGGAGGCCCGCATCGACGGGTGCATCCAGGCATCCCCGGGCTTCCCGTAGCCGTGGCTCGAGAGATGATCGCCGTGGTCGGAGGAATAGCAGACGATGGTGTCGTCGGCCAGCCCAAGGCCGTCCAAGGCATCCAACAGCCTCCCCATCTGCGCGTCGAGTCCCGTGCAGCAACCGTAGTAGTCGGCGATCTCGCGCCGGGCGAAGTCGGCCATATGAGGCGGCACGTTGCCGGGCAGGTCGACGTCGGCGGGATCGTAGAGGCCGTACTCGTCCGGATACTGCGGGTAGGGCCAATGCGGCGGGCGCCAGGAGACGAACAGCGCGAAGGGGTCGTCCGGCCGCTTCGCGGTGTGTGTCTCGAGGAAGCCGATCGCCAGGTCCGTTTCGACCACGGGCGACCAACCCTCATGGCGCTCGGGTCCCCGGTCGTTTTCGAAATAGCGCTGGTCGAAGTAGTTTCCGCCGACGCCCTCCACCGCCGCTAGGTAGTCGATCCCGTAGCGGTCTTCGGCGGGATAGGGACCGACGCCGAGGTGCCAGACGCCGATGTGGCCCGTGTGGTAGCCCGCCGACCGGAGCACGCTCGGCAGCGTGGGGATGTCGCGGAAGGGCTCGTATTCGTTGTCGATCACGCCGTTGCGCCAGCCGTAACGACCGGTCAGCAGGATGGCTCGGAACGGCGAGCACAACGGGTGATTCGAAAACATGTTGTCGCAGACCATTCCCTCGGCCGCCATCCGGTCGAGGTTCGGGGTTTTGACCACCGGATTGCCGTTGGCGCCCAGCGCGGTGTAGCGCTGTTGGTCCGAGAAGACGAATAGGACGTTCATGGGGGTAGACTCCTCACGGTCGCAAGCAACGTCGGGAAGCGGGTAGCATCCGTCACCGACTCGCTAGCGGCAAGTAAATATGACAAGGCCCCGAGAAGACCAATTCGTTGGCGCGCTGATGGGATGCGCAGTGGGCGATGCCCTGGGTGCGCCGCTGGAAGGGAGGTCCCGCGAGCAAATCGCCGCGATGCAGGGCATTACGGAGGACTACCGTCCGTACCGGCACAAGAAGGACCTCGAGTTCCCCCGGGGCCAATACACCGACGACACCCAACTCACCCTGGCCATCGTCAAGAGCCTGCTGACTTGTGGACAGGTGGACCCAGCGGAAATCGCGGCGGAGTTCGTCAAGCTCTGGGAATCCAACCAAATCGTCGGTGCCGGCCCGGTTGCCCATCGAGCGGTAAGGCGGCTGATGGAGGGCGTCCGCTGGGAGGACGCGGCCGCAGCCGACGATCTGCCGCTGAACGGCGCCGCCATGCGCATCGCCCCTGTCGGGCTTTGGCATTGCGTCGATGCGGATCGACTCGGGCGCGACGTGGAACTGGCGAGTTTCGTCACCCATCGACACCCGCTCGCCGTGGACGGGGCCATTGCGATCGCGACGGCGGTTGCCTACGCGGCCACGTCGATCGGAATCGAGACCGCGAGCTTCCTCGATGCGGTGCGCGGTTCAGTTGCCGATAGAAGCCCGGGACTCGCGGGTCGCGTTCTCCAGGTTCGCGAGTGGCTAGCGCTGGACGAAACCGGAGCCCTGGAGGCGATCGTCGCGGACGGAGGACGGGCCAAGGGCCGCGGCTTTGGCGTTCCGGCCACGGTCGAACCGACCGTGTTGACCTCTTTGTACGTTTTTCTGAAGTCGCCCGGCGACTATCTGGCGACGGTGGATCGTGCCTTGCGTGCCGGGGGCGACGTGGACACCGTTGCGGCAATCGCGGGCGCTATCAGTGGGGCGCACAATGGGTTGGGTGCGATTCCGGCGGGTCTTGTATCCGGCGTGAAGGACAGTGCGGAGATTCTCGATCTTGGGGCTAGGCTTTTTGCGCGGCGCTTCCCCGACACCGCTTAGACGATATGCTTCAAAGCACATGCTTTTAGGAAATATCCTCAAGGCGCATCGCTTCGGCATCGGGTAGTTTGACGTCGTCCGATCCCGCCGGGGGCGTTCCGAAATGTCGTTTCTCACCGACCACCTCGACGAGGTTGGCGAGTCCTATTGGGAACACATGCTCAAGGCGACGGGCTTCGCGGTGGCGATGCTGGTGGGTGGGGTGGCATGCCTTGTGCACGCGTTGCTGCCCTTCCTGTTCGTAAGGACAGGTAGCGCCCGCATTCGACATCTCCACGAGGTCATGGTCGAGACCCGCTTTGCCTCGAGCCAACAATCCGCCGACGCCGAGCCCGGTTCTCGGATCGACGGCGATTCCCAAGGGGTCGTCGCACGCCCCGGCGTCAGTCCGTCGAACTCGTAGGGGACGGGCTTGTCCCGTCCCGCGCGCCTCCCGTCGCTTGGGCGCGCGGAAACGAATAACGCCCGGGGTTGGCATCGGGCAGACCCATGGAAACGCGAATTGTCTCGTTCCAGGGGTTGAATCTTCCAAAACCGCCCCTATCATAGCGCCGCACGGATTAGCACTCTCACTGTCAGAGTGCTAATCCACGACATCGGACTGGGGTATGAACAGCATTTTGGGAGACAGCTAGTCATGAATATCCGACCGCTCCACGACCGCGTGGTCGTGCGCCGCATCGAGGAGGACGCCATGTCCGCCGGCGGCATTGTGTTGCCCGATACCGCTTCGGAGAAGCCCTCGCAGGGGGAGATCCTGGCGGTTGGCCCGGGCAAGGTCGAGGACGACGGCAGCCGGCGCAAGCCGGACGTCGGCGTAGGCGACAAGATCATTTTTGGCCAGTACGCCGGAAGCACGGTGAAGATCGACGGGGAGGAACTCTTGATCCTCCAGGAGAGCGAGATCTTCGGCGTGCTCGAAGGCTGATTGGCGGCGAACACGAGGAGGAACTCACATGAGTGCTAAGGAAGTACAGTTTGGGGACGACGCGCGTTCGCGTCTGCTGAACGGCGTCAACACCCTGGCGAATGCCGTCAAGGTGACCCTGGGACCGAAAGGGCGCAACGTCGTGCTCGACAAGTCCTTCGGCGCACCGACCGTCACCAAGGACGGCGTCTCGGTCGCCAAGGAGATCGAGCTCAAGGACAAGTTCGAGAACATGGGCGCGCAGATGGTCAAGGAAGTCGCCAGCAAGACCTCGGACGAGGCCGGCGACGGCACCACCACCGCCACGGTGCTGGCGCAGTCCATGCTCGCCGAGGGGCTGAAGTCGGTGGCCGCCGGGATGAACCCGATGGACCTGAAGCGCGGCATCGACAAGGCGGTGACCGCAGCCGTCGCCGAACTC
This sequence comes from Gammaproteobacteria bacterium, assembly GCA_026705345.1. GTDB lineage: Bacteria > Pseudomonadota > Gammaproteobacteria > Pseudomonadales > Azotimanducaceae > VXYL01. Next base: position 14,566 of record JAPPAV010000044.1, on the reverse strand, counting down.
GAGAAGATGGCGACGCCCTGCGAGGACTCCACGTCCATCGCCCAGGTCGGCACGGTTTCCGCCAACAACGACACGGAGATCGGCGACATCATCGCCGACGCCATGGACAAGGTTGGCAAGGAAGGCGTCATCACCGTCGAGCAGGGCAGCGGGCTCGAGAACGAGCTTGAAGTCGTCGAAGGCATGCAGTTCGACCGCGGCTACCTGTCGCCCTACTTCATCAACAACCAGGACTCCATGTCCGCCGAACTGGATGAACCGTACATCCTCTTGTGCGACAAGAAGATCTCCAACATCCGCGACATGCTGCCGATCCTCGAGAACGTCGCCAAGGCCGGTCGGCCGTTGATGGTGGTCGCGGAGGACATCGAGGGCGAAGCGCTGGCGACGTTGGTGGTCAACAACATGCGCGGCATCGTCAAGATCGCCGCCGCCAAGGCACCGGGCTTCGGCGACCGCCGCAAGGCCATGCTGCAGGACATCGCGATCCTGACCGGCGGCACGGTGATCTCCGAGGAAGTGGGCCTGACCCTTGAAGGCGCATCGCTCGACGACCTCGGCACCGCCAAGAGGGTCTCGTCCAGCAAGGAGAACACCACGATCGTCGACGGTGCCGGCGACAAGGCCGACATCGAGGGCCGGATCAAGCAGATCCGGGCAGAGATCGAGGAGACCACCTCCGACTACGACCGCGAGAAGCTCCAGGAGCGTCTGGCCAAGCTCGCCGGCGGCGTTGCCGTCATCAAGGTGGGTGCCGCCACGGAAGTCGAGATGAAGGAGAAGCAGGCTCGCACCGAGGACGCCCTGCATTCCACCCGCGCTGCGGTGGAGGAGGGCATTGTTCCCGGTGGCGGTGTCGCGCTGGTTCGGGCGCTGCAGGCCATTGAGGGCCTGACCGGCTCCAACGAGGACCAGAACGTCGGCATCCAGATTGCCCTGCGGTCGATGGCGACACCGTTGCGCCAGATCGCCGAAAACGCGGGCGACGAACCGGCCGTGGTCTACGACAAGGTCCGCGGACTCGACGGCAACCACGGCTACGATGGGTCCACCAGCGACTACGGCGACATGATCGAGCTCGGCATTCCGGATCCGGCCAAGGTAACCCGCACGGCGCTGCAAGCCGCGGCTTCGGTCGGTGGTCTGATGATCACCACGGAAGCGATGGTGAGCGAGATGCCCGAGGACAACCCGCCGGCGCCGCCGGGTGGCGGTGGCATGCCCGACATGGGCGGCATGATGTAACGCGACCGCTTCGCGGTCGCCCGGATTTTCGCTACGCGAAATCCCTTGGGCGGCCCAAGCGTCGATTCCGGTCGAAGGCTGGCAACGCAGCCGCACGACCGACAGGACCCCGCCACCGGCGGGGTTTTTGTTGCTATGATCGATGCAACAAGAAGTCAACTTAGGGGAGAGTTAGATGGACTGGATGGACCTCGTTTCCTACCTGTTCCGCTGGGGGCACTACCTTTTCGGCATTACCTGGATCGGCTTGCTGTACTACTTCAACTTCGTACAGGGCGGCTACATGGCCGCCGCCTCCGACGACGCCAAGGTCGATGCCTTTACCAAGCTGGTTCCCAGCGCGTTGTGGTGGTTCCGCTACGGTGCCTTGATGACGTTCCTGACCGGCGTCGTACTCCTGCTTCTCGTCTGGCATGCAGGCAGTTGGACGGTGGACATCATCCTGGCGTCGACCATGGCGACCCTCATGTTCCTCAACGTCTGGGGAATCATCTGGCCGAACCAAAAGGTTGTCATCGCTTCCAACGAGTCCGTTCGCGACGGTGGCGAAGCGGATCCCAACGCGGCGGGATCGGCGGCCAAGGCGCTCTTGGCATCGAGGACCAACACCTTCTTCTCGGCGCCGATGCTGTTCCTGATGGGCTCCCACTCCGAGTTCATCCGGTCGGCGTTCGACGTGGATACCGGTGCGCCCGCGTCACCCATAGGCTTGGTTGCCGGCCTGTTGATCATCGCCGTGATAGAGGCGAACGCGATCTGGGGCAAGACCATGGTCCTGACGACCGTGAAGGGTGTCATCACCTCGAGCCTCGTGCTCACCGTCGTGATGGCCGTCGTCGCCACGCTATGACCCGTAGGGGGAACCCGGTAAGGCGGGTTCCCCCCTTAATTCGCAGGGTCCGTTGTCGTTGAGACTCGGCCGACGCCAAGCTAATCTTTCGGTTTCCTAGCCGAGCAAGCGGGGCACCCCGGTGGCAAACGATACCCTGCCTACGATTGCAGCCGACCCGGAGCGCGCCGGGCGTCCACGACCTGGGCGCAGCCGTAGCCGGGGCGGCTCGTCGTCGCTTCTTTTCGTCAACGCGATACTCGTCGTACTGGTTGTTGCCCTCTTGGCAACGGGCTGGTTCATCTTCGATCAGCAGAGGCGCATCGTGGGGGCCGAGGCGGCCTTGGCGGACGCATCCGACCAAATCGGGACGTTGGAAGATCGACTGCGTAGGACCGAGCAGTTGATATCGGCCTCCGACGACGATCTGCTTGAAAAGAACAAAGAGAACTTCGGCCAGATCGACCTCCTTTGGGGCAACTACCGCAAGCACCGGGACGCCATCGGGGCGTTGGAGGCCAAGGACAAGGCGTTTCAAACGGCGGTTTCCCGCGCCGAAGGAAGCATCAAGTCCGTCCAAGGCAAGGTCTCCGCATTGGAGACAGCAGTCGCCCGGCAGGAGGACGTCGCCACCCGGGTGACCCAACTCGGCATCGATCTGCAGGACTCGATCAGGCAGATGCGCGAGGTCGTTGACCGGGCGAATTCCGCCTACCAGATGGCCTCGCGCCTGGAAGCATCGCTGGGTGCCGACGTGGCGAAGCTCAAGTCCGACGTCACCGCCATCGACGCCCACCGGGCACAGGTCAACGGGCAGATCGCCGAACTTCAGCGCAACGTCAACGATCTCCGCCTCGGCACGCCCTGAGGTCGTGGGGGACGGGCTTGTCCCGTCCCGCGCGCCCTTCGGGCGCGTTTAATCGCCCCTGCGACCGACTCGATCACGCGAATGGGTAGTCCATTCGCCTCATGCCAGTCGGGCGTCCTTCTCTTCCCACAACCGGTTAACCCAGGCGTTGACCGCGTCCCGGTCTACCGGGGGCAGGGGGAGGGTGCGGATGTCGATCTCCACGTCCGGGCTGCGGCCGCAAAGGAAATCCCAGAATGGTGGCGCTCCGCCCGGATAGCGGATCGTGACATCGACCACGGCCTCCAACCGGTCCGCCATGTTTTCGAGGACCATTGTGAAGCCGCCCGTCCTGGGGTTCAGGAGCGACCGGTAGGGCGACCCTTGGGCGTCGCGTTTCGCCTCGGTGAACCGGGTGCCTTCGACGAATACCAGGACGCTGGTGGGCCGTTGGCGGAACCCCACGCAGGCATCGAGCGTCGCCTGCCGGTCGCGTTCCCGCAGGGTCGGATTGGCTTCAAGCTGTTCGCGGCTGTAGCGGCGGACATAGGGGAACTCGAGGAACCACATGGCGGGCCCGATGAACGGCACCCAGACGAGTTCCCGCTTGGTGAAGAACTTGAACTGGGGTATCCGACCGTAGAGGGTGACCACGAGGACGAGGATGTCGGCCCAGGTTTGATGGTTCGAGACGACGAGATACCAGGCATCCGGGAGTAGTGCGCGGTATTCCTCGCTGTTGGTTTCGTGGATCCGGGTGATTCGAAGGACGCGCAGCAGCCATGCCGCGCAGACCACCCAGCCCGCCATGGACCGCACCATCGCGGTGCCCAGCGGAATCCGACGTTCGGCCGGGAAGAACGGCCGAACCAAGCCGAGGCAGAATATCAACGTGCACCAGAACACGCTGCTAGCCGCGATGAACGCGAACGCCAAGGTTCCTCGAATCGCCTCGACCATTGCTGGCCTGTCAAGGGTTCAGACTCAACTCGGGGATTGTGCGCCTGCCGCGAAGGCGCGTAAACGCGCCCGTCGCTTGGCGATCCTCTTGGCGTGTACGCTGGTGCTCGGCGCATGCGCCAACGCCCGGTTCTACGCCCAGGCGGTGACCGGACAGGCCGCGCTGCTCTTCGCGCGGCGGGACGCGCAGGAGCTGATCGAAGCGCCGGACACGGATCCGACCTTGGTTCGACAACTCCAACTGGTCTCGCGGGTGTTGCGCTTCGCAGAGAATGAACTGCACCTGCCGGTGGACGGACGCTACCGGGGCTATGTCGAACTCGACGGCGTGCCGGTGTGGAACGTCGTGGCGGCGCACGAGTTCGCCGTAGAGGCGTTGCCGCGCTGTTACCCCTTGGTCGGCTGTGCGGTGTACCGAGGCTACTTCACCCGGCGCGCCGCGGAGCGCGAAGCCAACCGGCTGTCCGTCGAACACGACGTCCACCTCTACCCGGTGACCGCCTATTCCACGCTCGGCTGGTTCGACGACCCGATCCTGTCCAGCTTCGTCCACTACGACGAGGCCGTGCTGGCCGATCTCATCTTCCACGAACTGGCGCATAGCGTGGTGTTCGTACCCGGGGACTCGGGATTCAACGAAGCCTTTGCGGGCTTCGTCGGTAACGAAGGCGCGATGCAATGGCTGGCTCGAACGGGGGCCGACGCCGACGCGTACCGGGAAAGGCTCGAGTCCGCCGGGGCCTACGCACGGTTCCTCGGCGACTGGCGAGGGCGTTTGGCGACTCTCTTTTCGGAGCCCATCCCCGACGACGCCAAGCGGCAGCTGAAAGCGGAACTGTTCGCGGCCATGCTTGTCGACTACCGCCGCAACCGCGAGCGCCTCGGCGGTGGGCGCTACGACGTCGCCATGGCGACGCCGTTCAACAACGCACGATTGGCGCTCGTGGCGACCTACGAGGACTCCAAGCGGGACTTCGAACGCCTGTTCGCGGAGGCCGGGAGGGATTGGCCGACGTTCTATGCGAAGGTGGCTGCGCTGGCGGCGACGCCCACGGATCAGCGTCGGCGTGGAATGGCACAAGACCCGTAGGGGCGACCCTTGTGGTCGACCGCCATCGCCCGCCTGCCCCTTGTGGTCGCCCGCGCCGGAGGAGCTGGCTGCCTCGGCAACGGGACGGGACAAGCCGTCCCCTACGGCGTTTGTTGCAGGCGTTCGGAGCCATCGCAACGGCGTAACATAGGTCGACCGGATGATGGAGGTGGATGTGCGCTGGTTCAGGCACCTGGCTTGCTTGCCGGTGTTGATCGCCGGTTGCTCCGATGAAGGCGCGCCGCGCGGGGGCGGTGCCTTCTTTGGCGGGCCGCCACCGTTGGTTGTCGCGGAATCCGCAACGCTGCGCTCTGTCGCCGACGTGGTGGAGGCGATTGGCACCACCCGGGCCAACGAATCCGTCACGATCACGGCCAAGGTCACCGATTCGATCCGCCACGTACGCTTCGAAGACGGCGACTTCGTGAACCGGGGCGACATCCTTGTCGAACTCACCAACGAGGAACAAACGGCCCTGCTGAAGGAGGCCGAGGCCAACCAGCGCGACGCCGAGACCCAGTACAACCGTCTCGCGGACCTGCTTGAGGCACAGAGCGTACCGGCCTCGGACGTGGACGAAGCCGAAGCGCGCCTCGTCGGCGCGAGGGCGCGCTTTGATGCCATCGTCGCGCGAATCGACGACCGGCTGATCCGCGCCCCGTTCAAGGGACTCTTGGGCTTCCGCCAGGTAAGCGCCGGGACGTTGATCACGCCGGGCACCCCGATCACAACGCTGGACGATGTCTCGGTGATCAAGCTCGACTTCCCCCTGCCGGAGGTCCACCTTGGGGTCGTGCATGCCGGTCTCGAACTTACGGCCGAGAGCGCCGCCTTCCCTGGCACGACCTTCACGGCGGCGGTGCGCACGGTCGGATCGCGGGTCGACCCGGTGACGAGAGCGGTGCCGGTTCGCGCGCACATCGACAATCCGGACGCGTTGCTTCGCCCGGGCATGCTGATGACGGTTCGTCTGACCACCGCCAGCCGCCGGGCGCTGATGGTGCCGGAGACCGCGTTGGTCCAACGCGCGACCGACACGTTCGTCTACGTCTTGGAGAACGAGGCCGGTGAATCCACGGCGAAGATGACGCCAATCGACCTGGGCCTGCGCCGAGATGGCTGGGCCGAAGCCCGATCGGGGTTGTCCGCAGGCCAGCAGGTGATCGTGGACGGCCTCATCAAGGTGAGCGACGGCGGGCCGGTGCGAGTCGCAGGCGCGACCGGCGACTCTCGGGATCGGGGAGAGCCCGGCGTGCTCGGCGCAGGCGGCTGACCATGTGGCTGTCCGATACATCCGTGAAGCGACCGGTGTTCGCGACGGTGATCAGTCTCGGCTTGGTGGCGTTCGGGGTCCTGTCCTTTTCGTTGCTGCCATTGCGGGAGTATCCCGACGTGACGCCGCCGGTGGTGTCCATCGGAACGACCTATCCCGGCGCCTCGGCTGGGGTCGTGGAAAACCGCGTCACCACGGTGATCGAGGAGGAGATCAGCGGCATCGAGGGGGTCAAGTCGGTGCGCTCGTCGAGCCAGGATGGCCGTTCGTACATCAACCTCGAGTTCGACCTCGGTCGCGACATCGACGACGCCGCGAACGATGTCCGCGATCGCGTGGCGCGTGCGCTGCGGGATCTGCCGGAAGGCGTCCGCCCGCCGGAGGTGCGCAAGCAGGACTCGGACGCCTGGCCCGTCATGTACATCAACGTGGTGAGTTCCGAACTCGACCGCATGGAATTGACCGACTACACCGAACGCTACATTGCCGACCGGTTCGGAGTCATCCCGGGCGTCGCGAACGCCAGCGTGTACGGCGCGCGACCGGCGATGCGCATCTGGATCGACCGCCTCGCGTTGGCCGCCCGGAATTTGACGGTGACCGACATCGAGTCGGCGCTGATGCGCGAGAACATGGAGTTGCCCGCAGGGCGCCTCGAGACCGTCGATCGGGAGTTGACGGTTCGCGTCGCGCGGGGCTACGCCTCCGCACAGGACTTTCGGGAACTGGTTCTCGCCCGCGGCGACGACGGTCACCTGATCCGCCTTGGTGAGGTCGCCACCGTCGAGGTCGCGCCCCTGGATCACCGGTCGGTCTATCGCGCCAACGGTCTCCCCACGGTGAGCATCGGCATCATCAAGCAGTCGACGGCGAACACCCTGGAAGCGTTGGAGGCCGTCAAGGAGGAGATTGCCCGGGTCAACGAGTCGATTCCGGACCACATGCGGCTCACCACCGGTTCCGACGACTCGGTTTTCATCCGCGAAGCGGTGAACTCGGTGTATCGCACCATCGCCATCACGACGGTACTCGTCAGCCTGGTGATCCTGGTCTTCCTCGGATCCTTGAGAACGATGGCCATTCCGGCGGTCACGATTCCCGTCTGCCTCGTGTCCGCGTTCATCGCCTTGGCGTCGTTCGGCTACACGGTCAACCTGATCACGCTGCTGGCGCTGGTGCTGTCGATCGGTCTCGTGGTCGACGATGCCATCGTCGTGCTGGAGAACATCCACCGCCGCATCGAGGAGGGCGAGCCCCCGCTTGTCGCCGCGTACCGGGGTGCAAGGCAGGTCGCCTTCGCGGTCATCGCCACGACGGCGGTGCTGGTGGCGGTGTTCGCGCCGATCCTGTTCCTCACCGACTCGATCGGCATCATCTTCGGCGAACTCGTGGTCACCATCGCGGCGGCCGTCGTGTTCTCCAGCGTCTTGGCGCTGTCGCTCACCCCGGTGATGTGTTCGAAGCTGCTACGTTCAGCGGGACGGGAGAACCGTCTGTCCCGGGCCATCGATGCCGGCTTCGCGGCCTTGCGGCGCGGCTATGCGAAGGTGCTGGGTTGGTTGATCGCCCACCCCTGGGTCGCGGTTCCCGTGGCGGCTGGGGCGCTGGCTTCGGCCTATGCGTTGTTCGAGGTCGTGCCCCAGGAATATGTTCCGGCCGAAGATCAAGGCACGTTCATGGCGAGGTTCTCCGGCGTCGAGGGCGTTGGCATCGAACGGATGAAGATCGATGCCCTGAAACTGGAAGTGCCTGCACTGCAGATGGTCAATGAGGGGATCGCCGACGTGGTCGTGATGGCCGTGCCGGGTTGGGGAGGCGGCGGCACCAACAGCGGGGTCGTCATGGTCGTGATGAAGCCCTGGCGGGAACGCACCGTCACCACCCAGGAGGCCGCCGACCGGGTCACGGCCGCATGGCAGGAGGTCCCCGGTGTCCGCGCCTTCGCATACGTCCGATCGGGACTGTCGGGCTACGGGTCGGGGCAGCCGGTGCAACTCGTGCTGGGCGGGCCGGACTACGACACCTTGGCCGAGTGGCGTGACGTGATCTTCGAACGGGCCGGCGAGTTTCCGGGCCTGACCCGCATAGACAGCAACCTAAAGGAGACCCGGCCCCAGGCGATCGTGCGCATCGACAAGAACCGCGCCGCCGATCTCGGCGTCTCCGTGCAGACGATCGGCCGCACGCTGTCCACCATGATGAGCGAGCAACGCATCACCACCTATGTCAAGGACGGCCAGGAGTACGATGTCATCCTGCAGGCCAGGGACGACCAGCGCGCCTCGGCCGAAGACCTCGCCAACATCTATGTGCGCTCCGACCGAAGCGGGGAGCTGGTGCCCCTAGCCAACCTGATCCGGGTCGAGGAACGCGCCGGTCCCGGGACCCTCAACCGCTACAACCGGCTGCGGTCCATCACGATCTCGGCGAACCTCGGACCGGAAACGGCGCTCGGCGACGCGCTGGCGTTCCTGGAACAGGTCGTGCGCGAATCCTTCCCGGGGCAAGCGCGCATCGACTACCAGGGCGAGTCGCTGGAGTACAAGGAGGCAAGCGGCGGCCTGGCGTTCCTGCTCGCCATGTCGCTGCTTGTGGTGTTCCTGGTCCTCGCCGCCCAGTTCGAGAGCTTCGTGCACCCGCTGGTGATCCTCGTGACGGTACCCCTGGCGGTGACGGGGGCGCTCCTGGGGCTGTATCTGACCGGATCCTCGATCAACATCTTCAGCCAGATCGGCATGGTCATGCTGATCGGCATCGCGTCGAAGAACGGCGTCCTGATCGTCGAGTTCATCAACCAGATGCGCGACGCGGGACGTTCCTTCGAGCAGGCGATCATCTGGGGCGCCTCCATTCGTCTGCGCCCCGTGGTGATGACCACGATCTCCACGGTGATGGGATCCATCCCGCTGATCCTCGCCACGGGTGCCGGTTCGGAGAGCCGGATCGTGCTCGGCATCGTGGTGTTCTCCGGCGTCTCGCTAGCGACCTTGCTAACTCTGTTCGTCGTGCCTTCGTTCTATGCGCTCCTGGCCCGACGCACGGGGTCGCCCCAGGCCGTATCGCGCCGGCTGGCGAACCTGATGGACCGGAAAGAGGCGACGACCTGACGCACCGCGTTGGAATCGTAGGGGCGACCCTTGTGGTCGCCCGCGCAGATGGCCTGGTCGACCGGGCGAGCGGTGACGACGCAAATTGCCGCGACGACGCTGGGTTCCCAAGTAACGGACCCTGTGGCGGGTGCCAGCCCTCTTTTTTCGTCATATGCCACGGCTTTCGGCAGCCCATCGGCGGGGGGCGGTTGACTGTGTGGGGAAAGCCTGAGTGTGTGGAGGGGGCACTGACCGCCGACTGCACGGCGGCGAAGGAAGTATGGGCCGATGTGCAGGCTGCGAGCGTGGCGCTCGGCGAGGACCGTATGGGGATGGTGACGGCGTGCTGCATGTCATCATCATGGACACAGCAAACCCCAACGGCTGGAATGGTCACTACGTCACGGAACATGATTCAATCATCTTGTACCCAGACGCGCGCTCCGGCGACCTCGCGCACGAGGTGGCACACGCCGACTTCGACAAGAACGTGGGGGTGGGGAGTTGCGATCCGCCGTGCAACGAGGCGGGTATCAAGAAATGGGGCGTGAACGAGGGCCTCGCGGAAATCGTCGCCCTCCGCGTGACGCCGGGCCGACGAGTTTCGGAACCGTCGGCGGACAACGTGGCGGACATCCTTGGCGGACATCCTTGGCGGAAAGAACTGCCTCAACAAACTTGGCACCGCAAACGGCGCATCGGGCTGTGCCCACGATCTGGGCTTCCTGGTGGTCAAGGCGTACAAGAAACTCGCCGCCGAGATGGGTGAGGATTATGCCTTCGATGTCTACATGGCGGCGCGCCTGCGTCTGAAGAATTCGGCGGTGACCCCGGCGTCGCTGCACAGGAATGTGGCCGACATCTTGGAAGAGCAAGCGCCCCACCTAGTCACCGCCATCGGGCTACCGGTCATTTCCGATCCGTTCGACCTGCCGAACTGGGAGGAATGGTTGGATGTGTACTCGATCGTTTGCTGAGATGCGGCCTGCGGCGTTTTCGGGAGGTGCCGTGCTCGTGGCGATCGTCGTCGCGACGCTGGTTCTTCTGTGGCCCGGGGGTCATCGCAACGCGCCGCCGCCCTCGCCGGACCCGCCCCCTTCGTTGGCCGCGCAGTTCCCGCCGCCCCCGGCTGCGCCTGTCCCGCCGCCGCCCCTTCAAGCCGTCCAGGATGGTGACGATGTTGCGGCGGTCGAGGAGGGTCGCCCCGCGCTCTGCGACGGGTGCCTGACCGAACGGGCCGTGCTGGACGTGGTCGACACGTACCTTCGCCATCTGGATCCGGTCTACCTGCAAGGGGAGAGATGGGCGCACCCGCTGGCGGACGTTGCCCCGGATCCGCCCGACCGGATCCGGCTGCCGAAGCTGCCGGAGAGTCTGCTCGATGCGCCGGAACTCAACCCCTTCGGCATGACGGTCGACAGCCGGGACTATCCCGTCGAGACCACGTGGATCGTCTGGATCCAGACCGGCTGGGTGCCGCGTCGGGCCATCGAGCGACGAATCCGAAGAACCAGCGAAACGACCATTGCCGAAATGCGCGCAAACGAACCCCTCGACTTCGACGCACTGCAAACCGCATTGGAAGAGGCGGCTCCCGGGACGGTCCTGCCGGACGACTACACCATCCGGACCTCAACCGGCGACCTGTCCGAGGTTGCGCTGTCGTGGCCCCCCATCAAGAAGGAGGTCTTCGTGGCGGTGGACGGGCGCACCGGCAGGCTGTACCCGCACGGGATATTCTTGCTGACGTCTAAAGGCCAGTGGCCGCCGTTTCCCCCGCACTACGAAGAGGTGCTCGACGCAACGCGGCAACGGGTTGCCCGCTGGCTTCGCGGCGGCGGCGGCGAACTGGGTTCTTCTCCCTGAAGAGCAACGGCGGGCGGTCGAGGATTCTCGAGAGGAGTCCGGGACAACCGGAGGAGTCCGGGAAGGAGTCCGGGAGGGAAGGAGTCCGGGACACACGCGATTTCGGTCTCACACGGCGTAGGACGTTCGCCCCAAGCCATATCGAAATGACATTGCGCCGAACACGCTGATGCTGCCGTGACGCATGGCGTCGACAGCTGCCAAAGCGGGAGCGCCCCGGCGGAGGGCATTCGAGCGGATACGCGTGGACCCGTCGCGCGCTTGCCGGGCGCATCCATGTAGAACAGGACGGGCGGATACCGGCCTCACTTTTCCGGGTAGACGACGAAGGAACTCATAACGCCGTCGGCGGTCACGATACCGAGGTGTCTTTGGCACCCTGGCCGGTCACCATGGCGATGTCCGGCATGGCAACTAGGCTTGCGGGTCGGTCGTGTCGAACAGCGGGTCGTCTTGCGACAACGCCGAGAGCGGCACCACGTCGACGCGCTCGTAGAGCGGGAAGCGCTGGTCGCCGGGATAGACCACGGATACTCGAACGAGGCCGAGGTCGGCCAAGGCGTTGCGAATGGAAGGCGTCATGCGCGGCGCGTCGGCGAACTTGCACTCGACGCCATAGAGACTTTCGCCCCGGCGCAGGATCAGATCGATTTCGGCACCTTGATGCGTTGCCCAGAAGTACGCCTCGTCGTGGGGTTCCATGGCGAGCACCTGCTCGAGAACGAACCCTTCCCACGACGCGCCGACGCGAGGGTGCGTCATGAGTTCCCTCTCCGTGGCTATGCCCAGCAATTGGTGCAGCAGACCCGAGTCTCGCAGGTAGATCCTCGGTGCCTTCACTTGGCGTTTGCGCAGGTTGGCGAACCACGGTCGTAGCTGGCGCACCATCATCGCGTCGGTGAGAATATCCAGATAGCGGCGGACCGCAGCCGGCGGAGCGCCGAGCGCCCTAGCCGGTTCGGCGGCGTTCCACGTCTGTCCGTGGTAGTGCGCCAGCATGGTCCAGAAACGCCCCATTGCCGCCGCGGGCACGGATGTTCCCCATTGCGGAAAGTCCCGTTCCAACAGGGTCTGTATGAACTCCCGACGCCACGCGGCGCTGTCCGCTTCGTTCGCGGCGAGATACGAGCGCGGCATTCCCCCGCGACGCCACAATCGCGCTTGGGCGTCGGGCGGGTCGCCGGTCGTCTCGCGCAGCGTGAAACCTCCCAGGAGGACCCGTTCCACCCGGCCGGCCAAGCTCTCGGATGTCTGGCGGAGAAGCGGACCCGACGCGCTGCCGAGAACCAGAAACCGCGAGGGCGAGGGCGACCGGTCGACGAGAACGCGCAGCGTCGGAAACAGTTCCGGTCGCAACTGCACCTCGTCGATGACGACCAGTCGCAGCGGGCCTCGCAATTCCCAACCGTTGATACGGCGTGACGCCGTTGTGTATATTGATACACAAAAGAGAAGCCATCGAGGAACGTAACAGCGGGAGGCTGATCCGTATGCTGGAAGAGGACGGCTGGGTCCATGTCGCCACCAAGGGCAGCCACCGGCAGTTCACGCATCCCACGAAACGTGGGCGAGTAACTGTGCCACACCCGAATGAGGACATCCCGCGCGGCACGGTGGCATCCATCTACCGGCAGGCAGGATGGAGTGTCTGAGGAGGAGGACCGATGCGCTACGTATCCTTCATCCATCGGGACGACGCGGGTTATGGCGTCAGCTTTCCCGATTTCCCGGGCTGCGTGTCCGTCGGCGACACCTTGGACGACGCGGTTCGCAACGGCTGCGAAGCCCTCGCCTTCCACGTCGAGGGTCTTTCCGCCGACGGTGCGCCCGTTCCCACGCCACGCCTGATCGACGCCATCAAGGCCGACCCGGAACTGGCCGATTGGCGTCGTGACGCCGACATAGTCCTGATTCCGCTGCTGCTCGACCGGGGCTCGTCGCGGCGGGTCAACATCTCCCTTGACCGCGGGCTGCTCGAAGCCATCGACGACGAGGCCAAGCAGCGCCGGGTGACGCGTTCCGCCTTCCTTGCGACTGCCGCCCGGCGCGAGATCGAGAGCACCTGACGGCGTTCCGCCAGTCGAGTAGCTTTGTTTTCCAATAGCTTGTGACTATGTTCCTGGGTGTGGTGGGTTGAACCGAACCGCTCAATCGGCCCGCTGGCGCAGCCGAGCCCTCGATAGCTCCTGGCGGCTGGCGGCGTTGTCCGGATCGAGTTCGACGGCGCGTTCGAAGCCGGCGATCGCCGAGTCGAGCCGGCCGAGCCGTGCGTTGGCCAGGGCGATGTTGTGGATGAGCGCCGCGTTGTCTGGCTGGGCCTGCCTCAGCCGCTCCCAGGGGTCGAGAGCCCGCTCGTATTCGCCAAGAGCCGCGTAGGTGCTCCCGAGGTTCAGATAGGCGTCGGTGAAGCCCGGGTTGAGGTCTAGGGTCCGTTCAAAGAGAACAATCGCGTCCCGGTGCCTGCCCTGACCGAAGCGAAGCACGCCGAGATTGAACTGCGCTTGCGGATAGGACGGATCGAGGGTCGCGGCACGCTCGAGGGCAGCCTCGGCGGCTTCGACATCGCCCATCTTCATCTGCGTCAGTCCCTGGTGGCTCAAGAGAACGACATCATCGGGGTTGCCGGCGAGACCTTGGGCGAAGAACTCCATCGCTTCGGCATGCCGTCCTTGTCGGGACAGCACGGTGGCGAGATTGCCGAGTTCCAGAGGTGTCCCCGGGCGGATCGCAAGCATCTTGCGCAGCTGCACTTCGGCCCCAAGCAGGTCGCCGCGTTCGGCAAGCGTCCGCCCGGCCGAGGCGAGGGCGTGCGAGTTCGCGGCGAGTCGCCGCATGGCATCGAGGGGCGGATCGCGGGGAGTGAGCGGCGTGTCGTAGACCTTGGCGAGCCATTCGGCCCGGGCCGCCGATTCGGACTCGCCCAGTTGGATAAAGACCCGGGTCAACAGCGGGTAGATGCTGCCGTCGGTGGGTGCCAGTTTGGCAGCCCGTTCGAGGAGGGACCGCGCCCGGGGCAGGTCGTCCTCGACAAGCGCCGCCCTCGCTAAGCCCACGCGCGCGAAGCTGGACCGATCGTCGGCCTCCAGCGCGGCGAGATATGCCTCGCGAGCGGCGTCTGCACGACCCACCCGAGCGAGCAGGTCGCCCTGGGCGACGAGAATCGTTGCGTTTCGCGGGGCGAGTGCGCGGGCGCGCTCGAACAGTGCCACCGCCGCGTCCTTGTCGACTTCCGAAGCGGCGTGGGCGGCGAGGTATGGCCAGTGGTAGTCGTCCGCGTCGAGACCCATTGCCTGGCGGTAGCAGGTGAGCGCCGGCGCATACAGCTCGTGGGCGTGGTAGACCCGCCCGAGTCTGCCCCAGGCATTGG